>CAZWIM010000038.1:0-4112 GCA_964634265.1 uncultured Chitinophaga sp.
GTAACAGTTTACCTAATTTAGAAAACTGTTACCGAAATACTGAAGAATTACACGGAGGCAGGTATCATCGTCTGTTGCGTCGCACCATTGTACGCCTGGTAATTCTAATGAGCTATTTTAAACTTATTTAAATTTGGAAAATATTAGCACTTTTAAAAGTTAGCTTCAATTCAGATGTATTACAAAAGATTCAAGAAAGTACCACTTGGAAATAGGTCTGATGCAGATCTAAAAAGAATTACAATTAGGACTCTCAGAAAGGATATTGAGTTTCTGAACCAGAGATTAACTGACGAATTGAAAAAATATGACGATTGGAAAGTCAACAGGCCCAAATATTTATTGTACAAACAAAATTTTGACAAGTTGTACTCAGAAGAAGTTCTTCCCATTAAGAAACAAATTGAAGTATTAAAAAATCAACGTTCTAATTATAAAAACACATTAGGAATATTTAAGAGCACCGAACTTACAGAAACAGCTAAATTGCAATTAAGCAAACTGCAAGATTTGGCGACAAAATCAGAACTAAACATCAAGATCAAATTAGGTGAAGTTGCCTATTGCACAGAGACCTATAACACACATACAATAACTTTACTTCAAAATCAAATCCAACGTTATCAAACTTTTCTTCAAAAAAAAGTAAAAATACAGGAGAAGTTAGATTTAGCAAAGGGTCTTGCAGCTACAGTCACTAAAAAGTCTAGAGACCTTGCAGATGAAGTAAAGTATAAAATTCATAAAAACGAATATTGTCCATATTGTGGAGAGAAATTGTTGGGTAACAGCCACGCTGACCATATTTATCCAATTTCAAAAGGCGGGCTTTCTGTGCCAAAAAATATGGTTTATGTGTGCGGAACTTGCAACATAAGGAAAGGATCTATGACATTGATTTCATTTATTAAAAAATATAATTTAGATAGAGATTTTATTGAAAATAATTTGGAAATGCTTAATAAGGACTTCTAAATAATTCAATTATCGTTGAGTTGCAATAGTGAAGCTAGAAATCCTGACAATTCTCCTAATTGATGAAAAAAAATCACAAAAGCATACTTGACCATTCATCCTCTCAAAAAGCTATCGAAACAACGCTAAGGGCAACCTGCCAATTTTTTGTAATCAAAAAGAACACAAGGGAACTGCCTGTCGCAAATGGTTGCGGGATATTATTTGAACACAATGGCAAATATTACTGCTTGTCAAATGCACATGTTATCGCAGACGCTAAAATGGGAAAAACCTTTTTGCTAATTGACAACAATAAGATTATGACTTTGGGTGGGCAATATTATTTTACTAGAATGCCCTCAAGTAATAGAAGATCTGATGATCCATTTGATATTGGCATTGTTAAATTACATGAAGAAAATATCCAGCCTTTAAAAGACCGTGGATATTCTTTCATAAAAATTTCTGAAATAAGTACTGGACATAAGTTATCAAAAAAAGAAATCTTATGGATTGCAGGCTTCCCCGGCTCAAAGACGACAATTGACAACAAGAATAAAATTGTAAAAGGGATACCATTACTTGTTCGTACAATTCCGTTTCTTAAAGAATTAAAAAGTCCAAGTTTTCCATCAACATTTCATTTTATTGCAAAATATCCAATCAATAAGCTACGTAATTCTTTAACTGGACAAATTCAAAAGGCTCCTAAGCCTCAAGGAATAAGTGGTAGTGGGTTGTGGCTATTTGACCCAACCACAGAGCCATACGAAGTCAAGCTTATAGGAATACTTTCTGAATATTTGGAAAACAGGGCTTTAGTTGTGAGCTCAAAAATTGATCTGTTTATCGATATTATCAGACAAAAATTTGATCCATCTATCCCTAATTTCGGAGTATCGGTTGTGCTATTAGATTAGTAAAGCACTCAAATATGCAAAACTTCCAATATCACAGAACATTCTATATTCTTTGGCTAAAATTACCAGACTGAACCCTTTATTATTTATTATACTTCGTTTAAAAAATCGACAAGCCAACCAGTAGATTCTGTAATTTAGGATTGCGTAGGGAATATATTTCTGGGAAGAAAATAGATGTTTATTTATCAAATCTGATATATAAACCTCAGATAAATCACAAAATAGCTACACCTTAACAATGTATATGAATATAAAAAACTATCCTCATAAACTTTACAATTTTAGATCCGGGATTATATCTCTTGATAATTATATAGCGCTACCTGAATGTTATGAATTAATTGAAATTCAAGTAGCATATTCTTTCGAAGAAGCGTACAAAATCGTTGAAAATGATTTTGATAATTTATTTGAAGCATATAAAAGAACAAATAATATAATCGAAGACCCGGATTTTGAACATCTGGTTGAATTCAATGAAGACGTTTATCCAAATCGATTTTTACTACTAAACCCAGGTATGATTGATACTGAAAAGGCAAAAGAATTTATGCACCATATATCTAATGTTATTGGTTTAAAAAAAAGTAAAGTGAAAGACTATGATGAGTTTACAGATGAAATATTTGAATCAATAATGGAGGCAGAAGAACTAATATTATTAAAATTTAATACTGTACTAAGGAATATTGAACTAAGTCCTATTGTGGGTTTGGCTGATTTAATGAAGTTTTATTATAACCTAAATTTTGAAGAAAGAAATAACATTGAACCCGGAGGGTATCGCATAGGTCCAAAGTATATTGATTTGGTAGATAGATTTTTTTATAATCATGAAGATTGTATACGTTTTTTTGTAAATGCTAAGCAAAGAATAGTGCCCTCAAATAATGATAAGGCTTTCGCCATCCTAGAAAGAACTCATCCTAACAAATGGACATATACATTAGAATGGGACGATGGAAAATCTGTTGGAGAATATATTAAACCATTTAAACCAACATATGAAAACTTCGTGAAATTCAATATCGGTGCAAAAATTTTAGCTGATCAATTGCGTTATTACATTTGGGTTAATAAAATTGAAAGGGTAACGCTAATCGACGATATTTTTGATGACTTAACATTTAAGAATACGCAATAAACGTTCACTCTCAGCTATGCATTACTTCCAGTCTCGAAGCCCTATTCTATAGCCTCCGGCTATCTCCCTTTCCCCAAAATCCCCCCAATCTCCCCCAATCCCCGTTCAGACAGCAACCAGGAAGCACAAACCGGCAATTTTCCGCACTTTCTTACCTGCTTTTCGGCTCCAAAAGGCCCCTTCCCTTTATAAACGTTTAAAATCAGTCAGTTACCGGCATTTCTGCCCTTATCCGGCTCACATCGAAACGACTCCCGTTCGCATCGAAATGACTCCCTTTCACATCGAAACGACTCCCTTCCGTATCGAAGCGACTCCCTTTCACATCGAAACGACCCCCTTTCGCATCGAAACGACTCCCTTTCACATCGAAACGACTCCCTTTCACATCGAAACGACTCCCTTTCATATCGAAACAACTCCCTTTCATATCGAAACAACTCCCTTTCGCATCGAAACGACTCCCTTCCGTATCGAAGCGACTCCCACTCATATCTGAACACATCCGGCTCATATCGAAGCGGCCCGAGCTCATCCCGAACCAGCAACCAGCAACAAGAATCCAGCAACCAGTACCCAGTACCCCCCGGCAATTTATCTTTACAGCATGAACGCAACCATCCGCCCCATACAACCTGCCGACAATCCTATCATCGCCACCATCATCCGGGATACGCTGAAAGAATTTGGCGCCAATCACCCCGGCACTGTGTACTACGATCCCACCACCGATCATTTATATGAGTTATTTCAAAAAGAAAGATCCGTATACAACATTGCAGAAGCAGATGGCAAGATCGTTGGCGGCGGCGGCATCTATCCTACTGATGGCCTGCCTGCTGATACCTGTGAACTGGTAAAAATGTATTTGCTACCGGAAGCAAGGGGCACCGGCCTCGGTTCACAACTCATTGCACTTTGCCTCGAGCAGGCCAAAGCCAACGGCTTTAAAAAAGTATATCTCGAAACCATGAACGAACTGAAAGCCGCATTAAAAGTGTATGCCCGCATGGGCTTTACTTACCTCGATGGACCCATGGGCAACAGTGGTCACTTCGGCTGCCCATTGTGGATGATTAAGGAGTTGT
>CAZWIM010000038.1:4212-27547 GCA_964634265.1 uncultured Chitinophaga sp.
TTCTTCCCCTTCACTTTATCCACCTGGTCTTTCAGCAAATACACCTGGAAACCGATGTTGAAAGCAAAACCACCACTGCCATCAAAATTTTTGTACTTCGTACGGTCATAACCCAGTAATGCATCAATAGAAACATTCTTGCTGATAAAAGCGGCAGCGCCACCACCAATAAAAAAGTTGGTACCGGTGTTGGTAGAAGAAGCGGTGTTACCAATCTTGTTTTTCGTACTCAGGTAATTAAATGCACCATGCAGTATCGGACGCACTGCCTGCGATTCGGTGGTGAAATAATAACGGACAAAGGGTCCCACATTAAATGAAGTGTATTTGTTGTTACCTGATTTGGAATAGCTGAGACCGAGATTGCCGCCGATGGCCAGGTTGTCTACTACAAAAACACCTGCGTTGGGTGTAAAACTTATCTGCGTATTGTCATCAGCTGTGTTCAAACGAAAGTTGCCACCCACCATCCAGTCGCCGGTATTTGTTTGTCCATTAGCGATCAAAACTCCTGTCAATGCTGCAATGCCTAAAATGATTTTCTTCATATAATTAATTTTTGTGGCCGCAAAGGTACTGCAGCAATAATTAATGATGAAAAAGACCAGGATGTTTTAATAGTTCAGCCCCGCATCCACTCCACTTCATACACCGGGCTGAAGAGATAGAGTTTGCCCGTTTGCAGTTCAGCACATTTAAATCGTTTACGAATTCTTTCTCCTTTCTTAAACACCCGGCCATCTTTCAGGCGAAAAATACTTCCGGCAGGCAGTTCTTCCACTAAATGATGATTTTCCTTTTTTGCATCATAATTGCGGAGTGCCCGCAGCAATCCTTCTTCTGCACAACTGCTGGCGGCAGGATTCTTTAACGAAAACAATAACTCCTTTTCAATATCCGCAGGAAAAGTATGATGCTGCAAAAATTGCTGCAGCAGTTGCCCGAAAATCATCTTCCACTCTTTACCATGTGCCTGCACCCGGTTTCCATATTGTTCAAAAGTGAGCAGGTGAGCAATCTCATGCAATAAAGTAACAAGGAAAGCATACTTGTTCAGGCTTCCGTTGATACTTATGCGGTGATTGTTGTGATGTGTTTTGTGGCGGTAATCGCCAAGGATGCTTTTTCTTTCTTTAGTGATGGTAAGATGTACTTTGTACTGGTGCAGGTAATTCATCACAGCATCACCCGTGCCATCGGGCAGGTATTGTTGCAGGTGACCAACCGGTACTTCTTTCTTAGGCATTTTTCTCTTTCAGCAGTTTGGTCAATATCCTTATTTCCAAAAAGGTATAAGCAATGTATAAGGCTGCACAAATAACCAGCCCTTCTTTATTAACTGCTTTTTTAGTAACCATGATATACACAAATGCAGCAACAGCCAGCACAAAGAATTTGATGATGAAACTGCCATACATCGCCCTTACAAATGCCTGGGGATTGGAAGACTTCAATGTTTTCATCATGATGAACAAACCGGCAAGACCCACGTCAAACAATAAAAAGTTTCCTACGGTAACCACCCGCCAGTCAATACTGTATTGCCCAAGCCAATCCTTACCGACCACACCGGCAATTGTTATAACGGTAAATAATCCGATCAACGGTTTGGCTACGTCAAAAAAGCTCTTATTCATTATTCTTTTTCCTGCTTGTTTCCCGAAAAATTCTGTAGAAAATTCCTGACAGGATGAGCAAAGGTAAGACACAGGCCAGTACAGGTGATGTGTGCAGCCACTGGTCTCCTTTCAGTCCTAAAAAAACACCCAGTCCTATAGCAGCCAGTAACTGCGAACCGAGGCTGGCATAACGAAGGAAGAATTGTTTATTACTATCTGGCGGCTGCTTGTTGTTCATTGTTACTCATCTCCACAATATTGGCGCCCATATGGCATTGGCCATTGAAAGTGGCCGAAGGCTCCACTTGTAATTTACCTGCATAAATATTTCCGTTCACAACGGCCTCACCTCTCAACTGCAGCAATTCCTTTGCACGGATATTGCCAGAAACTTTTCCCACAATATCAGCCTGGTTGCCGGTGATATCACCTTCTACTACGCCGCTGCTGCCAATAACAATCTTGGCAGCGCTGGTAATATTGCCGATAATGGTGCCATCAATGCGCAGATCGCTGCTGCTGCTGATATCACCTTTTAAGGTGGTGCCGGCACCAATAAGGGTAGTGCCGTTTCCGTTGCCGTTGGTTGGTTGCATGTCGGTTTTGTTTTTGGTATTAAACATGGCGATGTTGGTTAATCCTGTGAAATTTCTGCTTTGGGTACTTTCAAAATTGTTGTATCCAGCGTAACGGTGTTGTTTCCTTTCAATGGCCCGTTTCGTAAACCTGCATCGAATTGCTGTAATAAACGGATCTGTTTATTAGCCTCATCTACCTGATACTTCAGCTGGCGAAGCTCCATAGCAGATTTATAATCAGTGCTGGCTCCCGGAATATAATACTTCAAAGGTGTGAAAACGATGAGGGCTACTGTTAGTCCAACCAACAACACAAATATTGTGCTCAACATGATATAAACACTCAAACGGGACAATTTAAACGTCACCACCTCCTCATAAGTGTCATCATTCATCACCACCAGCCTGTAGCGGTTTCGCAGCCGCTGAAAGGTGGTGCCGGCATCTAATTTTACCATAACCAAAAATTTGGGAATTAAAGGTAAGGATTGGGTATTGGTTTTCAGGAGTTCTGCCTGTAATTTCTGTTGAAAAAAATGGCCTAGATTTATACTAAAATATTTGAATTTCAGTTATTAAGACTTTAGATTGCGCCGGAAAATGCGATTGAACCGATATACGACTACTGCGATCCTCCTCCTTATCCTCTTCCAGGTCAGTTTTCCCTCATTCAGCCAGTTGGGAATCTCTTTTGACATCAAGAAGCCCAAGGAGTACGATGAAAGGGTGCTTCGATCTGAAAAATCGGACCAGAAAAAATTTACCCTGCCCCGCCGGTTCATTCAAAACACCGCAACCCATTACAATTATTTCTTCAACGCCAATAACAAGCTGAACGAAGTACTGGAAAGGGCCAAAGAAACGTATAAAGATGATTATTCAAAGCTTCTCCCCTTTTACAACTATTCCCTGGATGCCACTGCGGCAGATTCCATACAGCTAGATTCCATTACATACAAGGCATCTACAGGCATTGCCCTGCATGACCTGCGCAACGATTGGGTGGACAACCTGTACCTTTTATGGGGAGCCGCTTTTTACCTGCAAAAGAAATTTGATTCTGCCTACCTGATGTTCCAGTTCATTAACTATGCCTTTGCCCCAAAAGAAAAGGATGGTTATTACCTGACGATCGGCAGTGCCCGGGATGGCAATTCGGCTTACAGTATTTCCACCAAAGAAAAAAGAAGCCTTCCTAAAAGATTGCTTTCTGAACCACCCAGCCGCAATGATGCATTTATCTGGCAAATAAGAAATTTCCTGGCACAGGATCAGTTTGCTGAAGCCGCCAGTTTGATTGTAACACTTCGCAATGACCCTAATTTCCCAAAACGGTTAGTGAATGACCTACATGAAGTACAGGCCTATTGGTTTTATAAACAAAATATGTGGGATAGTGCAGCCAGTCACCTGGTAAATGCATTGAGCAATGCAGGTAACCAACAGGAAAAAGCCCGTTGGGAATACCTTGCCGCACAACTTTATGAACTGGCAGGAAAATACAAAGAGGCCGAAGATTATTACGACAAGGTAAGCAGTCATACCACTGATCCCATCCTGGATATTTATGCCCGCCTTGCCACTATTCGAGTAAACAGGGATGGCGGTGATAAAACTATTGAGAAAAATGTGGCAGCACTTACCCGGATGGCCAAACAGGATAAGTATGAAGACTACCGGGATATTATTTACTACATGGCAGCCCAGATGCAGCTGGAAGGAAAAGATATTGACGGGGCGATGGCTTTATTATTGAAAAGCACCCAGTTTGCCACCAATGGTGACGAACAGCGTAATAAAGCTTTTCTTCAACTGGCAGAACTGGCTTTTGCGCAAAAAAAATACAGGCTTTCCTATAACTATTACGACAGTATCAGGCTGGGCGACCCCAAACTGAAAAACCCGGATGAAATAAAAGCCCGGAAAGAATCACTTGCAGTCATTGCGCTTAATTATGAAATACTGGAAAGACAGGACAGCCTGCAACGAATTGCTGCCTTACCTGAACAGGAAAGAAAAGATTTTGTAAAGAAACTGGTAAAGCAATTGCGCAAGGAAAAAGGGTTGAAAGAGGAACAACCTGCTTCTGCCACTTCGCCTTTTACAACCACAGCACCTCCGCCTCTCTTTCCATCCGGTGACTCTAAAGGGGAATGGTATTTTTATAATGAAGCTTCCAGGCTAAGAGGAGTAACTGATTTCAAGGCAAGATGGGGTGTTCGTCCCAATGTAGATAACTGGCGAAGAAGTGCCGTTTTAGCAGGCATCATCAACAGCAACCAACCCGGTAATCAAAACCAGGGGGGCGGCAAACCCACACAAGGCGGCGGAGATGATGAATTGTCCTTTGAAGGTTTGTACAACAAACTTCCGATAACACCTGAGCTTTTGTCACTATCCAATGATTCTGTTCAGCAGGCATTGTTTGAACTCGGCAAAGCTTATATTCAGAATATTGAGGATTGTAATGCAGGAACGGAAACGCTGGAACAATTACGCAGCCGCTTCCCTCAATTTGCCAAAATGAGCGAAGTATTGTTCAACCTGTATTATTGCTATAATAAAAACGGTAATTCAGCCAAAGCTGCTGAGATAAAGCAGCTGCTCACTAATAATTATAGCTCCAGTTCTTTTGCAAAGATCCTTACCACCGGCGAAAATCCTGATGCCAAAACACCTGGCAACGCTGCTACCAAAACCTACGAAAAGATTTACGACCTGTTTATTGAAGGAAAATTTGCTGATGCCATTGCTCAAAAGAAAACAGCAGACAGCATTTATGGTAAGAATTACTGGACGCCCCAGCTACTATACATTGAAGCAGTGTATTACATTAAACAAAGACAGGACAGCATTGCGAAAAATGTGCTGGGCGATATCATTTCACAATTTGCCAATACACCCATAGCTGCCAAAGCTGCCACATTACTGGATGTATTGGGTCGCAGGGCGCAAATAGAAGATGAGTTAAAAAGAATGGTAGTTACCCGCATGCCATCAGACACCGCCGCAGGACGCCAGCCAGTCACCATCATTCAGCCTCCAAAGCCAAAAACAGATACAGCCACTACAAAACCACCGGTGGTAACTGTTCCTGTTAAACCGGTTACAGATTCTTCTCAAATAAAACCGGCGGTAAAACCCGATGCACCCTTTGTACATGCACCCAATGAGGCCCACTATGTAGTATTGATACTAAATAAAGTTGACCCGGTTTTCTCCAATGAAGCAAAGAATGCATTTGCCCGCTACCACCGTGACAATTTTTACAACAAACAGTTCTCGTTAGACTTGTTTGAACTGGATGCAGATAACAGGTTATTGCTGATCGCCCCGTTCACCAATGCACAAGATGCCATTGCTTATATTGACAAAACCAAACCAAGGACTGCAGATGAGATCATCCCCTGGTTGAAAGGGGGCAAGTACAGTTTCAGCATACTTACCAATGGTAATTTTGACCTGCTGAAACAAAACAAAAACCTTGAGGGGTACAAAACATTCCTCAACCAGTATTTCCCCGGCAAATTTTAAGGGAAGCACGGTTTATTGCGTTTGTTTTGGCAAAAAATTAATGAGTCTGCCCTTTTAGCCGTATAGGTTTTTCTTAATTTCGAATCCGGTTTATTAAACCAATTTTATCACAATCCCCGACTAAATGAAGAAAGCTGTTCGGATCTTCTGGCGAATATTCTTTGGTGGTTTCGCTGCATTCATCCTGTTGATCATACTGGCCAACTTTGGTGTTTTTGGAAAAATGCCTTCCCTGTCTGACCTGGAAAACCCCTCCATTCTGCAGGCATCTGAAGTATATGCTGAAGATGGCACCCTGATGGGCAAATATTATACAGAAAGAGGAAACAGGAGTAACGTGAAGTACAGGGATATATCCCGCCATGTGGTGGATGCCCTTGTAGCTACAGAAGACGAACGTTTTTATAGTCACAGCGGAATTGATTTCAAGTCAACCCTGAGAGCCATTTTTACGTTGGGATCACAGGGAGGCGGCAGTACGATTACCCAACAGCTGGCAAAAGCATTACTCGACCAGGGAAGTAAAAACAGGGCATGGAGGGTTATTGAAAAATTAAAAGAGTGGATCATAGCTGTCAAACTGGAAAAGAATTTTACCAAAGAGGAAATCATTACACTGTACCTGAATGCAGTGCCATATGGGAATAATATTTACGGTATCCGAAATGCATCGAGAACTTTCTTTCAAAAAGAACCTGACAGGCTGAATGTAGAAGAAGCGGCCCTGCTTATTGGCATGCTGAAAGGAAACAGTATCTACAATCCCATCAGAAATCCCAAAGCTTCACTTGACCGGAGAAATGTGGTACTTAGTCAAATGGAAGTAAACGGAAAGATTACATCTGCTGTAGCCGCTAAATTAAAGGCAACACCCATAAAACTGAATTATAAAAAACTGGATGAGAACACCGGTTATGCTCCTTACTTCCGGGAAGTTTTAAAAGGAGAAATAAAAGAAGCCCTGAAGGATGTAAAGAAAAATAACGGCGACTCTTATGATATATATGATGATGGCCTGAAAATTTATACTACCATCAATGTACAAATGCAGGAATATGCTGAAGAAGCAATGGCACAACATATGGCTATGCTGCAAAAGGGCATTAATGCAAGACAGGATATGAAAACCGGTTCTATCTGGAAAGGACGGGAAAAATTCCTGGAAAAAGCCATTAAAGAATCAGACCGCTGGAAGAACCTGGAAGAAGATGGTTTAAGTAATAAGGAAATCAGGGCCAGTTTTGATGTAAAAGTGCCAATGAAAGTATTTGCATGGAATACAAAAAGGGAAAAAGATACTGTTATGTCACCCATTGATTCCATTAAATACCATTTACAAATGGAGCAGGCCGCCTTTATGGCAATGGATCCGGTAACAGGAGAAGTAAGGGCCTGGGTAGGAGGAATTCATTTCAAAACATATAAGAATGACCATGTAAACCTGAAAACAAAAAGACAGGTTGGTTCTACTATAAAGCCGCTTTTGTATACACAGGCAATGGAGGAACGGGGTTTTACACCAGAAACAGAAGTGGAAAATGTAGCGCAGAATTTTGGGGGTAATGCATGGGTTCCTGCCGGCAGAAAATGTGGCGGCGGAACTATGACCATGGCCAATGCCCTTGCTTATTCAAAGAACTGTGCTACTGCTTACATTATGAAACAAGTAGGTCCCAAACAGTTTGTTGACTTTTTAAGCCGTCTCAACATACCAACAAAAATAGACCCCTACCCATCTATTTGTTTGGGTACTTGTGATCTTTCAATGTATGAAATGCTTTGGGGCTATACCATATTTGCAGGTCGGGGTTTTTCTACCAAGCCTTACAGTATCAGTCGTATTGAAGACCGTAACGGAAATGTGATCAAACGGTTTGACTATAGTGTAAACCGCAAAGAAGCGGTAAGTGAAGTAACAGCCTATACAATGGCCCGGATGATGCAGGGAACAGTAGATAAAGGTACCGCTGGTGGTATGCGTTCAAGAGTAGGTGCTGCAGAAATGGGTGGTAAAACAGGAACTACTGACGATAATGCAGATGCCTGGTTCATTGGTTATACACCGCAATTACTGGCCGGTTCCTGGGTTGGTTTTGAATACCAGTTCATGAGAAACCTTGGTGATGGTAACCGTATAGCCCGCCCGATCACTGAATACTTTTTCAAGAAAGTATTAGCAGACAAAAAATTGGGTATTGAAAGAGATGCCCGCTTCGTAAAACCTGCTGAACTGGAAAATGAAATAAACAGCGCCGATATTATCATCAGCGACTCAGACCCAAGCCCCGGTGCTGAGGGTGACGACCAGGGTGTAGGTAATGAGCAGGATTACAACGATGATTACACACCAAATGACACATTGGGACCTGAGTCAAAGCCCCTGGAAGAAGATGATAAGAAGCCTGCAAAGAAAGACACGGCTGCTAAAACAGCTATACGCAAAGAAGAAAACAATACTAAACCCATCGGCGCACCTACAGAAGAGCCCGAAAAGAAAAAGGGTATTCTCAAACGGATTTTTGGGAAAAAAGAAAACTAACTAATATTAAAGGTTCCGCCCTGCTTTTCCGGTTTTGTGATAAAAAAAACTCCAAGCATATCGTAAATATGCTTGGAGTTTGCGTAATTTTACTCTACATTTACATCCGAACAATTATTCAGACTCTATAAGTTTATTGTCGTAAGACATATCCGTATCCATCTCCTCTGATAAATCCGGTATTTACAATCCATCCGGAAATTCCACAGATAGTTAAGCCACTAAAAGAATTAATATGCTTCGTACCATCAGGCGTATTGCTTTGAGCAATATTGCAATCGTTGCCTTTATAATTTTTGCAATAAACCAGAGAAGTTTTGCACAAAATATAATTGTAACTGAAAACTTATTACCCGGAAACCCGTCAACTGAATGGGACATATCCGGGGCAGGCGACCTGACAATTCAGGGCTTTGCTACAGATTTAAGTGTTGACAACGGAACAACGGTTGATTTTAAGATTAACGTTACCGATGCAGCAACTTTCAACATAAAAATTTACCGCCTGGGGTATTACCAGGGAAATGGCGCCAGGCTAATAACAGATCTAGGTAATTTCACAGGAACCTCTCAACCCTCACCTATTACTGATCCTTCTTCTGGTCTTGTTGATTGTGGCAACTGGTCAGTAAGTGCATCATGGGCTGTTCCTGCAAACGCCGTTCCTGGTATTTACATTGCAAGGCTTACCAGGACAGATAATAATGGCGCAAGTCATATTGCATTTGTCGTCAGAGATGATAACAGTACTGCAGACATTCTTTTTCAAACATCAGATGCTACCTGGCAGGCTTATAATGTATATGGTGGCAATAGTTTGTATGTGGGCTCCACTTCATATCCCGGTGGCCATGCAACTAAAGTGAGCTACAACAGGCCATTTCTTACCCGTGCAGGCGGTGGAGGAAGCAGTTCCTCTGAAGACTGGCTTTTTCATGCTGAATACCCAATGATCCGATGGCTGGAAAGGAATGGCTACAATTTGAATTATGCCACCAATATCGATATTGCCCGTTATCCAAACATTATGCAAAATCATAAGGTGTTTTTATCTGTGGGTCATGATGAGTATTGGTCAAAAGAGCAAAGAGACAATATCACCGCAGCAAGAAACAATGGGAAACATCTTGCTTTTTTCAGTGGCAATGAAATTTATTGGAAAACAAGATGGGAGAACAGTATTGATGGTTCAAACACACCCTACCGTACACTAGTATGCTATAAAGAGGGTACCATGGGCGAAAACACCTGTGGTATAAAATGCGATCCTTCTCCTTTGTGGACGGGTTTGTGGAGAGATGGATGTACTCCCACATATCCCGCCAATGATGGATGCCTGCCGGAAAACTCTTTATCGGGTCAGATAAGCTGGCAAGACGGTTATGCTGATATACAGGTTCCCTATTTTTTCAAAAATCTGAGGTTCTGGAGAAACACCAGTATCACTTCACTTTCCGATGGACAAGTGGCTACTCTGGCACCCAATACACTAGGGTATGAGTTTGACTGGGAGCAACCTAATGGTCATTATCCACCGGGCAGGTTACTGATGTCATCAACTTCTGCCTATGGTAAGAACCATAAACTTTCACTCTATAAACATTCATCAGGAGCATGGGTCTTTGGCGCCGGCACTGTTCAATGGTCGTGGGGACTTGATGCGGTACATGATGGTTACAATTCTGCTGAGGATATACGAATGCAGCAAGCTACTGTTAATCTTTTTGCAGATATGATGGTGCAACCTGGTTCTCTGCAACCCGGTTTAATCTTAGCCACTGCATCCACAGATAATATTGCCCCTGTTTCAGTTATTACAAGTCCTGCACATAATGCTGCTGTACTGAAAGGAATTCCCTTGACTATAACCGGCACAGCAACTGATAACAATATTGTAGCCGGCATCGAAATATCAGTAGATGGTGGAAATACCTGGCAAGTTGCCAGTGGAACCAGCCAATGGAGTTATACATTCACTCCTGGAACTACCGGAATGGTAACTATAAAATGCCGGGGATTCGATGACAGTGGCAATATGGAAAGTGCAGGAACAGTGCCTTCATCCAATGCTATTCAACTGAATGTGATTAATACCACTCCTCCGGAAGATGGTCCGGGAGGTCCGATTTTGGTTATCAGTAAATCATCTAATCCGTTTAGCAGGTATCCTGTGGAAATGCTGAGAGCAGAAGGCCTTAATGAGTTTGCAGCAATGGATATTAGCGCAGTAAATTCAACTGTATTAAATGGTTACGATGTAGTAATACTGGGTGAAATACCGTTACAAGCATTGGAAGTTTCAATGCTTACTGACTGGGTTAATGCCGGAGGTACATTAATAGCAATGAGGCCAGATGTACAATTATCATCTTTGCTTGGTATATCATCTGCAGGAAACACAGTTTCTGATAAATACTTGCTGGTAAACACGGCGGATGGCCCGGGAAAAGGTATTGTCAATCAGAGCATACAGTTTCATGGAACAGGAGACCTGTATAACCTTAACGGGGCAAGCAGTCTTGCTACTTTCTATTCTGATGCTTCTACTCCAACTGCTTACCCTGCAGTTACATCCAATTCAGTAGGAAGCAATGGTGGTTCGGCTGTTGCATTCCTTTATGACCTGGCCAAATCAGTTGTACTAACAAGACAAGGCAATCCATCCTGGTCCGGGGATGAAAGAGACGACAGTTCCCCTATCCGCTCTAATGATCTGTTTTATGGAAATAAAGCAGGAGATCCACAGCCTGACTGGATTGATTTAAATAAAGTCGAAATCCCCCAGGCTGATGAACAAATGCGGTTACTTACCAATATAATTATTTCAAATAACCTTCATCGTAAACCACTGCCGCGGTTTTGGTTCCTGCCAAAAGGGCTAAAAGCAACTATAGTAATGACAGGTGACGATCATGGAAATAATGGAACAACCGAACGGTTTAACCAATATGTATCCTTAAGCTCATCCAATTCTGCAGCTGCTGTAGCAGACTGGACAGCCATTAGAGGCACTTCTTACATTTACCCGAACACACCGATTAGCAGTGCACAGGCTACTACATTCGAAGCTCTCGGTTTTGAAATAGGGCTTCATTTGAATACAGGATGCAATAACTGGACCCCCTCTTCATTCCAAACAGATCTTTCCAGTCAAACCGTACAATTCAATTCTGCACTTCCCGGTTTAGCAGCACCTGTAACAAACCGTACTCACTGCATTGCATGGAGCGACTGGTCTTCCGCAGCAGAAATACAAGCTGCAAACGGTATTCGTCTTGATGTTAATTATTATTACTGGCCCGGTTCATGGGTTCTGAACAGACCGGGTATGTTTACCGGCTCAGGTTTACCAATGCGATTTGCAAAAACGGACGGCTCGCTGATCGACTGCTACCAGGTAGCTACACAAATGACTGATGAATCAGGCATCACTTATAGCAGTTTTTGCAACGCTTTGCTTGATAAAGCGATTGGCCCTGAAGGATACTATGGTGTTTTTTGTGCTAATATGCATACAGATGCTGGCACTTCTGCTGGCTCTGATGCTATCATTGCTTCTGCACAGGCAAGACAAATACCGGTTATTTCTGCAAAACAAATGCTGAACTGGCTGGATGGAAGAAACAATTCCTCTTTTGGTTCAATTGCTTGGAATGGAACTCAGTTATCCTTTTCGATTACAAATAATGCAGGGCTGCATAATCTTAAAGCTATGCTCCCTATGAAAGGACCGGATAACAGTGTGTTATCAGCCATCATACATAACGGGAATTCTGTAAACCATACTGTTCAGACAATCAAAGGAATTGACTATGCTTTCTTTGATGCAGTAAGTGGTAATTACATCGCTAATTACATTACATGTGTTTCTCCTACTGCTGTTATAACATCCAATTCCCCGGTTTGTCAGGGCCAACCCGTAAATCTTACACTTCAATCTGCTACAGGTCAGGCTCCTTTCGATTTAGTTGTAAACGGCGTTACGTATAACGATGTAAACCCGGGTCAAACCTTTGCGACAATTAATACGTCAGAAATAAGCATATGGGGTAATACCGGTTCTCCGACGAGTCCCAGTGTAACCGACAACCTGCCTATTGAGATTGGAACAAAATTCCGGTCATCAATCAGTGGCTACATAACTGGTATACGGTTTTACAAAGGTGCCACCAATACAGGTACTCATATTGGTTCACTGTGGACATCGGGTGGAACGCAGCTTGCCACTGCTACATTTACATCTGAAACAGCAAGTGGTTGGCAAGAAGTAAGATTTTCAACCCCGGTAGCAATTCAGGCTAACACTACATACATTGCTTCTTATTTCTCACAAGGAGGTTACTTTGCTATAAGCCCGGGCTTTTTCAGCAGTGCTGGAGTAACCAATGGACCACTTACTGCATTACAGGCAGGAGTTGATGGTCCTAATGGCGTCTTCAAATATGGAGGTGGCTTCCCCGACGGGGGGAATACAGCGAATTACTGGGTAGATGTTTTATTCAGTGAGTCTTCGCCAACTGCAAATTCGCTTAGTTATGTTCTTACCAGTGTAACTGATAATAATAACTGTAATACCACTGCTCCTAATATAAGTACAGCCTCTGTTACCATTAATCCATTGCCAGGGGGGGTATTATCAGCACAACCTCCTTTCTGTGCGGGTCAGAACTTAAACCTAGTATTTAACAGCAACAGCGGAACTGGCCCTTTCAGCCTGGTGATCAACGGAAATACTTATAACAATGTTGTAAACGGTACTCCATTCAATTCAACCATCCAGGCCCCGGCCTCCACTCCCGTAAGCATCTGGAATAATAGTGTTATAGGTGGCGAACCTCCCGTTAATGATCCTGGTGCTGTTGAACTGGGAGTAAAGTTCAGGTCTTCCATTGCCGGAACAATTAGTAAGATCCGCTTCTATAAAAGGGTACAACAGCCAAATGGTGCTACTTATACCGGCAGATTATGGAAGGCAGATGGTACGTTACTTGCAACATGTACATTCACAAACATCAGTAACAGCGGCTGGCAGGAAGCATCCTTTACAAGTCCTGTTGCAATCGCAGCAAACACCACTTATATTGCATCTTACCATACGCCAAACGGCGAATATGCTTTTACAGCCTATGGGTTTCAGGGAAGTGGTGTAAGTAACGGACCTCTTACTGCTCTGCAGTCCGGTACTGACGGTCCAAATGGCGTTTTCAAATATGGACCCGGTGGTATATTCCCTAATGACTCTTATAATGATGCGAACTACTGGGTGGATTTGGTATTCAATGGGGTGGGTGTTACCCAGTTCAACCTGACCAGTATAACGGATGCAGCAGGGTGTGATAGCATCGGTGACCTGCAAACATTATCTGTAATGTCCGCTCAATGCAGTCCTTTACCCGTAACCCTCGTTGATCTTTCAGCTTATGGCTATAATAAAAAAATAACTTTAAAGTGGGCAACACTGACAGAAATTAACAATCATGGATTTGAAATTTACCGAAGTACCGATGCATCGAACTGGCAATATCTAGGATTTGTACAAGGTGCCGGTAACAGCACCGGCCGAATTGATTACCGTTATGATGACAATGACCTGAATCCTTCCCGTTACTATTACAGGTTGAAACAAGTTGACTTTGACGGCGCCTCTAAGTTTTCCAATATCGCTGCAGCCACATTATATGATAAGGGGCAATATTTCCTTGGACAAAACTATCCTAATCCCTTTACCAACAGCACAACTATTGAATTTTCACTTCCATCCAGGCAACAGGTAAATTTACAGTTATTGGATCTGCAGGGTCGTGTAATAAAAACCCTTCTATCAGAAACAAGAAGCGCCGGTTCTCATACCATCAGTTTCAGCAACAAGGGACTTAGCAGTGGTATTTATTTCTATAAGATGGAAGCTGGAGGATTCAACGCTACAAAAAAGATGATAATACAATAACTTGCACTCCGGTTATTATAAACAAACTAAAAAGGTTTTGCCATGGCAAAACCTTTTTTTAATTAATATCTTGTTCAGACCAAAACAATAATTACTGTGCATACAATACGTCACACTACTACTGCAGATATACCGCTTATCAGGGAACTTACCTTCAACGTATGGCCGCAAACTTATCGTAGCATACTGACCAGTGAGCAGATCGATTACATGCTGGAAATGATGTACAGTCCTTCTTCACTGGAAAAACAAATGCAGGATGGATGCATTTTTATTATCGTGTATAACGACGAAGAGCCTGTTGGCTTTGCTTCTTACCAGCTTTTAGATAATAATGTGGCGAAGCTTCATAAAATTTACGTTTTGCCTTCGCAGCAAGGTAAAGGAACCGGAAACTACCTGCTTGATTATATAATAAAGGGGGTAAAAGAACTGGGTACCGCTTCTCTGCAATTACAGGTAAACAGAAACAATAAAGCCAAAGCTTTTTATGAAAAAAAAGGTTTTGTTGTAATTCAGGAAACCGACTTTGATATCGGTAATGGTTATTACATGAATGACTACGTAATGGAAAAGAAGTTATGAAGTGTGGTTAATCTGTCTTCATCACCACCTTACAATCCAGGAACCGGGTGGGGTCTAATGGAGTTTCAAATTTGTAAATAGACAGTTCCAGTTTATCACCCGGCGTAATATAACCCAGCGGCTGGCTGACTTTCAGGTTATCATTCTTTTTTACAATCACTTTAGATAAACCGGAATACCAGAAATAATAGTCGCGGTAATAGAAAACAACATCCCATTTTTCATCCTCATTCTGTATCACATTAGAAACCCTTCCGGTAATGCAGGCTTTTACAGTGGTGTCGGGAACACTTACCAGTCCGACACAAAGATCGGGTTCGTCAAACTTCATTACATTTTTAGGAGGTGGAACAATAATGGCCTCATCTAACGGACATTTAAGCCAAACACTATCCTTTTGCCCATATATAACTGCAGGAACAACAAATAATAAACTAAACAGAAATAGCTTAACCTTATCTTTCATAAACACAATTTATCGGTTGTGCAAACTCAATTTCTTTGCCATTTCAGCACTCATACCCTCGGCCGAAACCCCGTAACCACTAACCAGCACACCTTTTATACCTGTTTTAGATGTAATGCCAAAAACAATGGCTTCATCAGCCGGGTCAGTGTTGCCTTCAAAACGATACACTTCTGCCACTTCAAAATCTTCGATATTAAACTTACCGCTGTGACAGACGAGGCAATTCTCCTGAAGGTTGAAATCAACGATAAATCCCCTTTTACGAAGGTCATTTACCGCCTCAGAAAGAGTGTCATAACTGTACATAGATCGTTTTCTCTTTTCAAATTTATTCTTATTTGCTCAAAACCAGTGACTAGTAATGCTAAATTTCTTAAACAACATCCGCTTCTTTGATGTGTATAATAAGTGGCAGCAGAAGGCAGATTGGCAAGGCTTTATACAGCAATAAACATTACCTTTGCGCCCATCATAAAAAGAAAAAAATGTCAACAGTATCTAAATCCATTGATTTCAGTCTTCCTTACAAGGTTGCTGATATTTCCCTTGCTGAATGGGGACGTAAAGAAATTCGCCTTGCTGAGGCTGAAATGCCCGGCTTGATGGCCCTTCGCCAGGAATACGGCGCTTCACAGCCATTGAAAGGTGCAAGGGTGGCCGGTTGCCTGCACATGACTATTCAAACTGCCGTGTTAATTGAAACATTGGTGGCACTGGGCGCTGAAGTAAAATGGAGCTCATGTAATATTTTCTCTACTCAGGATCATGCTGCAGCTGCCATTGCCGCTGCGGGTATTGGTGTGTTTGCCTGGAAAGGCCAGACAATCGAAGAGGCTGACTGGTGTATAGAACAAACTTTGTTCTTCGGTGGCGCTGACCGTCCGCTGAATATGATTTTGGACGATGGAGGTGACCTTACCAATATGGTGCTGGATAAATATCCTGAACTGGTACAGCATGTAAAAGGAATCAGTGAAGAAACCACTACCGGTGTACATCGCCTGTATGAAAGAGTGGCAAAAGGCACATTACCGATGCCAGCCATCAATGTGAATGATTCTGTGACCAAATCAAAGTTTGACAATAAATATGGTTGTAAAGAATCACTGGTGGATGCTATCCGCCGTGCCACCGATGTGATGCTGGCTGGTAAAGTAGCTGTAGTAGGTGGTTATGGTGACGTAGGTAAAGGTTCTGCAGCTTCACTGGCTGGTGCTGGTTGCCGAGTTATTGTTACTGAAATTGATCCTATCTGTGCTTTACAGGCAGCCATGGATGGTTTTGAAGTAAAGAAAATGATCGATGCGGTGAAAGAAGCCGATATCGTTGTAACAGCAAGTGGCTGCCGCGACCTGATCACCGGCACCCATTTCAAACTGATGAAGGATAAAGTCATCGTTTGTAATATTGGACACTTCGATATTGAAATTGATATTGCATGGCTGAATACTAACTACGGCCATACAAAAGACACTATCAAACCGCAGGTTGATATTTACAATGTTGATGGTAAGGATATCATCATCCTGGCAGAAGGACGCCTGGTTAACTTAGGTTGTGCCACCGGTCACCCATCCTTTGTCATGAGTAATTCATTCACTAACCAAACACTGGCACAAATCGAGTTGTGGACAAACCACAAGAACTACGAGAACAAAGTGTATGTGCTGCCCAAGCACCTTGATGAGAAAGTGGCCCGTTTACATCTTTCAAAAATTGGTGTGCAACTGGATGAATTGACCGATGCACAGGCAGATTACCTCGGCATCAGCAAAAATGGTCCTTTCAAAGCAGAGCATTACAGGTATTAATTGTTTTTACATTTAGCATATTTAAACCCGCCTAATGGCGGGTTTTTGTTTTGGAAAAACCGGAGAATAGGAAACTATTACCGTAAACTAACCTTGTCTAACATTCAGCCTGACCACCACGCTACTTTCATGCTATAAATCGAAAATCATGAAAAAAATAATTGTAGTACTGGCAGTCTTCATCAGCGGAATAACGCAGGCGCAAAATGTAGGAATAGGTACAGATATGCCTGCCTCAAAACTAACCATCAACGGTACTGACCCGGATATTGGTTTTATGAACAACGGTCTTGCACATGGCTTCATCAAGGCCAACGGAGTAAATCTAACTATAGGTACCGCCAGCGACAACCCAACAGGCAAACTGATACTGGGGACAAAGGATAATAATCATTTTAATATTGATCATCTTGGAAGGGTTTCAATTGGCACCAATTCAAATTTTGATGCTTCCTTTAAATTAAATGGCACCTCCCCTATTTTCGGATTTTTACATGATGAGGTACAAAAAGGCTTTATCCGACTTGGCGGCGATAACTTTAAATTCGGAACATACCCGGGTAATACTGGTAAGATAATCTTCTCCCCAAAAAATGTCGACAAAATATGGATTGATGAAGATGGCCTTATGGGTATTGGAACTGCCACACCAGTTTCAGAACTTACAATCAACGGAACAAATCCTTACATACAGATCCAAAATAATGCCTCTAACAAAGGGTTCCTTCAGGTTATTGGTAATGACCTGAAAATAGGAACTAACTCAACTAATACAACGGGTAATTTGGTACTCCAAACTAAACTGCTGGACAGAATGACAATTACTGAAAACGGTCAGGTAGGTATTGGCACTACGGCTCCCTCATCTGCCTTAACCATCAATGGGGCAAATCCCATTCTTCAATTACAGAATAATGACATAGATAAAGGGTTCCTGCAAATTTCAGGTGACAATATCAAAATAGGAACCAATTTATCAAATAGTACAGGTAACGTTATTATAAGAACCAACGGTGTGGATCGCATGAACGTTGATGAAGGTGGCAGTGTTACAATTGGTGATGCGAACGACGGATATCTTTTAATAAACTCTGACCAACCTGGGGTCACATTGCAAAAAAGTAATCTTACTCATGCAAATATTTACGTAGATGATAATACCGGTGACTTTATTATCGAAAAAACAATACAAGGCAATGGCAGAATGGTACTTCGCCCTGCACAGGGTGCCGGCCATAGTGTGTATATTAATGAAAACGGTCAGTTTAATTTCGGAACTGGTCTTCATCCGGGAGGATACCGGTTTAGCATAGAAGGAAATGTAATTGCAACTGGTTTTACCACACAATCTGTTGCCAACTGGCCAGATTATGTTTTTGAAAAAAATTACAGGCTAAGGCCCTTAAATGAAGTAAATGAGTTTATCCGGGCTAACAAACATTTACCTGGAATTCCCTCCGCAGCAGAAATTGAAAAAGAGGGCTTAGAACTGACTGATATAAGCAAAAAACTAATGGAAAAAGTAGAGGAACTAACGTTATATATACTTCAGCAACAGGAACAAATTAACGAACTGAAAAAACTGGTTCAGCCACAAAAGAAAAATGATTAATTTATAGCTTTCTTAAATGCCTTGAAAAAGATCCTGGCGATACTATTTTTTTATTCTCTCACCGCATCTTTAATGCAGGCGCAATCGCCTGCATTTTACCATTTAAGTACCGCAGAAGGATTGAACGATAATAATGTGATAACTGCCGCCCGGGACCGGGATGGTATTTTATGGGTGGGTACTTCCGAAGGGTTGAGCAGCTTTGACGGAATCAGGATTACTTCTTTTTATAAACAATACAACCCGGGATTGTTTGCCAACAGTATCCAGTGGATTGAAATTGACCATCACAACAAAATCTGGTTACGTACACAGGCACCATTTATTTCCATGCTGGATGAAAACAGAAATTTTCATCTGTATACAGTGGGTGACACCAATGATAAGCAGGCAGTAAAAGATATTTTTTCAACGGTTAGCCGTGGGCTGGTTGTGATAAAAGGAGAAAACCATTACACTGTAAAAGACAAGACAAAAAAACATTTTGTACAAACTCCTTTCTTCAAAAAGGGAATTATCCCTGAAGATTACAGCTTTGCCAAAAAATTATACGGGGATAAAGTTGCCTTTTATGGTGAGGGAAAGCTTGTAGTGGCAGACTATGCTTCTTCAAGAGTGCTGGTCAGTATACCGTTGAGCGATCTTGCTTATGCTGTTGCTATCAATGAAAACGAACTGCTCGCTTTTACCTTGAGAGGTGATATATTTTACCGCATCAGCATTGCTCAGAATAAAATAATAGCAACTTACAGCAATTTAAGGGACCAGTATGGCAAACCTATTGAAGGTGATTTGCGGAAGATGACAAGGATTGATGAGAATAATTTTATCATCACCTCACGGTTTTCAGGCCTCTACTATCTCAATCTCGCCACACTCAGTTTAAAAAATTATCGGCATGACCCGCTGGATAGCAGAAGTATTGGCGGAAACAACACCTATAACATTACCTATGACACAAGCGGCTATTTATTTGTGACTACGCAAACTTCAGGGCTTCATTATTATAACAACAAACAGGTGATTGCATCCTCCCGGCCCTATTTCATAAATGAAAAAGGGGAAGTATTTGACGGATATATTCAATGGGTATGCTCATCCGGGGACAGCTTGTTATGGCTGGGCGCACAGGACAGGCTTATCCGCTGGAACAGAAACAAAGAAACAGCCACCTATGTGCCACTTGTAATAAACGGGCAAAATATTAGTGGCCGGGAAACGATCAGGTATATCTATGAAGATGAAGATGGATTGCTATGGGTGGGCACTACACGATATGGCGTTGTTCTCATGAACAGGCAGATGAACATACTGCAGGTATTTAATAGTAAAATCAGGGATTCTGTTAATTACAACTGGATCAACTCCATCCTTAAAGACCAGAACGGCAACATGTGGGTGGCAACACTTGGTGGCACCATCCTCTATTCAAAGAAGATAAAAGGCTATACATCACAATTGTTACATAATGGGGCTAGCCTTTCCTTATTCTCTGACCGGGATAAGTCCATCTGGATAGGAACAGAAACCGGCCTTTACCGATATAACTTTCAATTAAAACAGGAAGCACATTATAACCTGAAAAACGGGTTAATAAACAACCGTATTGATGCCATAGAGCAAGATAACGACGGCAATATTTATGCAGGTACTGCAGGCGGGCTATCCGTAATTCATCCGGACAATTCAATTACCAATTACAGCCGGGGAAATGGACTGAGAAACGACCGTTGCGAGGGTATTTTGAAAGATGCAAGAGGTTTTATGTGGATAGGAAACCTGAACTGTGTTTTGCGCTTTCACCCTGGCACCAAAACTTTTACGGTTTTCGAAGAAGGTAACGGATTCAGTCATTCAGGCTTTCGTATGCGCTGTGCTTACAAAAGCAAATCAGGCGAAATGTTCTGGGGAACTGATAAAGGATTGGTTTGGTTCAATCCATTAACGATAAATTTATCATCTGCATCATTTAAACCGGTTGTGTATAGTTTAAAAACATCTGACAGCAGTTTTTATTTTACGCAGCCGGCATCATTGCGTTTTCCTTTTACTACTTCTGCATTCCATTTTTATTTTACTTCAGGCGAACTGAGCGGTGGAAAAAAAAGCCAGATGCAGTATCTGCTCAGCGGCTACGATGAGGAATGGCGCATACCTTCTATTAACGGGCAGGCAAGCTATTCAAAACTTCCGCCGGGTTCATACAACTTCAGGGTAAAAGCCTCAACAGACGGGGTGACCTGGGCAGAATCATCTTTCTCTGTATCATTCATTGTAAAGAAACCATGGTGGCAGCAAACATGGTTCAGGCTGCTTTGTGTTTTACTCAGTGTAGCAATACTGGCATCCCTCTACCGCTTTTATCAAAAAAGAAAAAACACCCGGGAGATCAATAAGACAATTGAATACTTTGCCAACTCTTCCTACGAACATTCTTCGGTTGAGGATATACTTTGGGATATTTCCCGGAATTGCATATCACGACTGGGCTTTGAAGATTGTGTGATCTACCTGGCAGATACAGAAAGGAAAACACTGGTGCAAAAAGCTGCCTACGGTCCCAAAAGTCCCAAACCATTTGAAATAGCTAACCCGATTGAGATACCATTTGGCAAAGGCATAGTAGGACATGTGGCACAAACAGGTAAAGCCCTCATTGTAAATAATACTACCAAAGACAACCGTTACATCGTTGATGACGAAAACCGTCTTTCCGAAATCACTGTTCCGATCATTCATGAAGAAAAAGTAATCGGTATCATCGATTCAGAGCATAGCGAAAAACATTTCTTCACCAAACAACACTTACAGGCCTTACAGACTATAGCATCGCTGTGTTCTACCAAAATTTCAAGGGCTATGGCCATGGATGCTATGAAAAAGAGCCAGCTCGAACTGATGGAACTGAATGTAAAAATGGCTGAATCAAAATTCATGAACCTGCGCCTGCAGATGAACCCTCACTTTCTTTTTAATTCATTAAGCTCCATCCAGCACCTCATCGTATCACAACAAGCCACCAAAGCTTATAAATACCTGACTGTATTTTCAAACTTCTTACGTTCCCTGCTGAATTATGCTGACAAAAATTTCATACCGCTGGATGCAGAACTGAAAATACTGCAGATGTATATTGAACTGGAGTCACTTCGCTTCGATCAGTCATTTAGTTATGAAATAAAAGCTGATGACAGTTTAAGTAACGATGAGGTATTGGTTCCTTCACTCATGGTACAGCCTTTTGCAGAAAATGCTATCTGGCATGGACTGCTGCATAAAGAAGGTCCAAAAAAATTGTCTATCCGTTTTTCCAATAACTCAGATGAATACCTGACCTGTGTGATTGAAGACAATGGTATTGGCCGTCAAAAAGCTGAATCAATTCAAAAAGGCAAGATCACGGCAATGGTACATGAAAGTAAAGGTATTGGCATCATCAGGGAAAGACTGGCATTGCTGCAACAAAAAACCGGTAAGCCGGCCAGCCTGGAAATAGAAGACATATATACTGGCAATGAAGCAACCGGAACCAAAGTGATCATTACTATTCCATATTACAACCCCGAAGAATCATGATAAAAGCAATGATAGTAGATGATGAGCAATCTTCGATTGACCTGCTGCAATGGCTGATCGGCCAGTATTGCCCGGATATCAGTGCCGTTAAAACAGCCCGTAGTGTGCAGGAAGCCATTCCCCTGATCCAGTCATTCCGGCCGGATGTATTATTCCTGGATATACAGATGCCGCATCAGAGTGGTTTTGATTTACTGACTACTGTTGACAATTGGAATTTTGAAGTAATATTCACCACTGCTTATAATGAATTCGCCATACAGGCCATCCGTTTTAGTGCACTGGATTATTTATTAAAACCGGTTGATGAAGCAGAATTAAAGAAAGCGGTTGAAAGATATAAAGCCAAACGGATCTATGCTCCTGCCGGGCAACTCTTATTCCGGAATTTTATTCAGAATATCTCACATGGTAACAAGGATAAATTCAAACTGGCGCTGGCAGATGCCACAGAAGTGAAGTATGTACAACTGGACGAGATCATCCGTCTGCAGGCAGAAAGTAACTATACTCATATATTCCTGTCTGGCAATAAAGTTTTTGTTTCTGCAAAAACATTAAAAGAGTACGATGAAATATTACAGGGGCATAAATTTCTGCGGGTACATAAATCACACCTGGTCAATCCGGCACATATAGACGCTTATGACAGGCAAGGCACATTAGTAATGAGCGACGGCTCCCGGGTAGAAGTAGCCCGGAGAAAAAAGGAATTCTTACAACAGTCTCTTGCTGGTAAATAGTACTCAGGCTGCGAAATTACCGGGTATGGAAAATACGACAGTGGCTTCCCGTTGCTGGTGATTCATCAGCATGATATCAGCGCCGATCCGGGATGCATCCGGGATAATAGCGCCAATGCTGAAGGAAAGACTATACCCGTTGTAGTTGCTTTTATCAGTGATACGCAATTCCACATGGTCTTTATATCGCTCAGAAGATATGTGGATATCACCCCTGTTAGAATTATTTAATACGGTAAAGATAACTTCGTTCAGCAGCTTGACCATTTTGGTATCAATTCCCTGAAGAACAACTCCCTCGCCCACTTCATTCACCACATCA
>CAZWIM010000039.1:0-26758 GCA_964634265.1 uncultured Chitinophaga sp.
TTATTTCAAAGCCTTATTATGATCCCTCTACGATTTCTAACACCAATATTATTTTCAGCTTTGTGTTTATGCAGCTGTTCCAGACGAGTTCACTGTGCCAAAGTCCCGGGAACTATATTTGTTGACAATTCACTTTCAATCAGAGCAACAGAACTTACTGTACGAGAATATTTAGAATTTGTAGCCAGCAATCAATATGATGCCAAACTATTGCCTGACTCAACCTTACTTTCAGCCCTCCCATTTAAAATACTTATAGACGACCTTTCGAAACAAGGCAACTTCAGGTATTTTAAATTGTACAAACAAACTACAGGTGTTTGGCTAAAATTTAAAAAGCAAGGAAGCAAAAGTGAAACGCAAAGAATAAAATCTATAATGTTCATGCCAATTACTGCCATTTCTTATGACCAGGCCAAACAATATTGCCAATGGCTTGAAAATAAATTCAACACAATGATACAGAGGTTCCCTGAATGTAAGGTTAGTATTTCGTTGCCTGCGCCAGACATTTACAAATCTTTAATTAAAAATATGGACAGCGTATGTGTCTCAAATTGTGCAGATGATTGCAGGTACACCCTTAACTTTAATGGGATAAATTGCGACAATAAAACAGTTACTGGTACCGAAGTGTCGATAAATAAACTTGTCAGATGTGACAGATTTAAACCTGACAGCCACGGAATTTACAATTTACAAGGTAATGCTGCGGAAATGACTTCAATTGAATATGTTTCAATGGGAGGCTCATACCTGCATTCGGCGAGGGAGTCGTTCAATGATAAGCAAATCACCTATAACAAACCTGAGATTTGGTTAGGCTTCAGATTTGTGGTGACCAAAAATTAGATAACAAATACTCCTTCCACGATGAGCCTCCATCGGCACACCGAAATAACAATAAGAAATTTAGTGGAGAGACTTATTGCCTACGAAGGCAGGACTATAAATCATCATTCTTATCACCAGAAGTCCTATAATACACCAGGTAGTCTTTTGCATTTTCGCTGCTCATGTAAGTGTGATCTTCATCGCGGCGAAAAGCATTTTTTACCAGTAATTTTTCAGAAGCTTTATTGGCTGGTTTTGTCAGGGCAAGAATGAGTGCCAGTTGCAGGGTGTCAAATCCAAACTGAACTACCCGTTGCAAGGCTTCCTGCATAATACCCTGCCCCTGGTAATCGGGGTGCAACTCATAACCCAGTTCTCCACGGTCTTTATCCGCTTCAATATTCCAGAGACAAATAGCTCCTGCAAAATTCCCGGTGCCTTTTAAAGCAATCACCCAATAAAGCAATTCCTTGTTGCTGATGCGTCGGTTAACCAGCTCAATGAAACTATTAGCCTCTTCGGTTTGCATGGTTGCAGGACGATCGAGGTGTTTATTCACTGTTTTGTTGGAACGGAGCTCCACCAGCGAATGCACATCTGCAAAACGAAGCTGCCGCAGCAGCAACCGTTCAGTAGACAATTCAGGAAAGGGATGGAATGCAGCCAGGTTCATCAGCAATATCTGTTACAATAAATATAGCGGCTATTGCTCAATCTTTGAAGTTCTTCTTCAGCTCCATCAGTTTCGCCTGGAAGGGATTCATCGGTGCCCCCTCCCCGAACTTCGTTCTTGCCGTTCCGGCACCCCCTTTAGGGGAGGAGAATTTATTCTTTTGAACAGCATCTGGCTTGTGACCTCGTACTTCCGTTCTCTCTCCCCCATCCTTCAACGACAAGGCAATTCTTTTTCTTGCCATATCCACCTCCAGCACAGTTGCCATTACTTTTTGTCCCAGTTTCACTGCTTCATTTGGATCGCTTATAAAACGGTTGGCCAAATGTGAGATATGCACCAGCCCGTCCTGCTTCACTCCCACATCTACAAATGCACCGAAGTTGGTGATATTGGTTACGATGCCAGGTATTTTCATACCGGGTTTCAGATCCTCCATGGTGCTTACGCCTTCTGCAAAACGAAATTCTTCAATCGGTGAACGGGGATCTCTTCCCGGCTTTTCCAGCTCTTTCAGAATATCTTCAATCGTATACTGACCAATTGTTTCGGAAACAAAATCCTTTGCTTTGATCTGCTTTCTTATTTCTGGATTTTTTATCAGTTCAGGAACAGTGCTGTTCGTTTTAGCAGCCATGGCCTCCACCACATGATAACTCTCCGGGTGAACGGCTGAATTATCCAGCGGATTGGCCGGATTGGGAATTCTCAAAAACCCGGCACATTGTTCAAATGCCTTCGGGCCAAGCATAGAAACTTTTTTCAACTCATCCCTGCTTTTGAAACCGCCATTCTTTGTACGATATTCAACAATATTCTTTGCCACTGTTGCTGTAAGACCGGATACATACATCAGTAAATGTTTGCTGGCGGTATTAACATCGACGCCTACATAGTTCACACAGCTTTCCACCACCTGGTCTAATGCTTCTTTCAGGCGGTTCTGGTTCACATCATGCTGGTACTGTCCTACACCAATGCTTTTTGCATCTATCTTTACCAGTTCACTCAGCGGATCCAATAATCTTCTGCCGATACTGATAGCGCCACGCACCGTCACATCCTCATCAGGAAATTCTTCTCTTGCCACTTCACTGGCAGAGTAAATGGAAGCACCGCTTTCATTTACCATGAAAACGGAAACAGGTTTACCAAAATCAATTCCCCTGACCAGTTGTTCCGTTTCTTTACTGGCTGTTCCGTTACCATAACCGATTGCTTCGATATCATACTTTGCCACCAGCTCTTTGATAGTTTGCACAGCACCGTTCCAGTCATTTTGCGGTGCATGCGGAAAGATGGTATTGTACTTTAAGAAAGTACCGTGCTCGTCTAAGCAAACTACTTTACAACCGGTGCGAAAACCCGGATCAATCGCCATCACTTTCTTGTGTCCTAATGGTGAAGCCAATAATAACTGGCGAAGATTTTCTGCAAAAACCCTGATGGCTTCCTCATCAGCTTTTGTTTTACTGGCCATCCGGAATTCCGTTTCGATAGAAGGCTGCAATAAACGATTATAAGCATCCTCTATCGCCAGCTCTACCTGTTTGGCAGCCGGTGTTGATGATTTCAGTAAAACCCTTTTCAATTCTCCGTGCGCCGTTTCTTTATCAATATTGATCGTCATGATAAGGAAACCTTCTTTTTCACCACGACGTATAGCTAAAATTCTATGCGAAGGACTTTGAGCCAGCGGTTCTTTGAATTCAAAATAGTCCCTGTACTTCTGTGCTTCTTCCTCTTCTTTCTTTGTTGTAAGCACCCTTGAGGAAACAACCGCTTCTTCAGTAAATAATTTCCGGACCAGGTTCCTTGCTTGTTCATTTTCTGCAATCCATTCGGCCATGATGTCCCTTGCACCCTGCAAAGCTTCTGCTGCATCCTTCACTTGTTCATTGATAAATTTTGAAGCTTCTTCCTCTGGATTGTCATTTCCCTGCTCAAATAATAATGTAGCCAGGGGTTCCAGTCCTTTTTCAATCGCAAATGTTGCTTTGGTTTTGCGTTTGGGCTTATAAGGCAGGTAAATATCCTCCAGTTCTGTTGCATTCACACAATCATCAATTCTTTTCCTAAGTTCCGGTGTCATCTTACCGGCTTCTTCAATGGTCTTGAGAACAGTCTCCTTCCTCTTCTCCAGTTCATTGAAGTATTTTATCTGGTCTATCACATTGGCAATAGCCACTTCATCCAGGTTTCCTGTAGCTTCTTTGCGGTAACGGGCAATAAATGGTATAGTTGATCCTTCTGTATGTAATTCATAAATACTGCTGATCTGTTTTAAAGACAGGTTCAATACAGCAGCAATATGTTGGGAATATTTTAGTTCCATAGGTTCTTTGTTTGGGGCAGCAAATCTAACGGTAGCATCAGCAAAAAAAATTTGTTTTTACTCACATTTTACAATAAGAAGAGGGTGTCTCAAATGTGTTTTGATTGTCATATTGAGCCTGCCTACCGGACAGGCGGCTTGTCGAAATATTGACAATCAAAACCATTGCCTTCGACATCCTTAGATAAACTCAGGATGACAAAGGCTGACAAGCGTTTTGAGACACCCTCTTCTTATTTTATCAAACCTACTCTTCCTCAGCCGTATTTTTCATGGCTGACAAAACCGGGTATGGGTTTTTAGTTATGATAGTCTTTCCTAACAGGTCAACGGCTTTGCTGCTTATTTCCACCTTACCATTTTCAATTATACCTGTTTCCACCTGTACCAGGCTAAAGGTATTCTTACCTGTCAGCTCCAATACATATTGTGTATTGCCAAAGCGAACAACTGCTTCTTCAGGTACAGCTAAAGCTTCCGCATTGCTTACTTTTATTCTTGCATTGAGGAACATACCGGGCAATAATCTTTCCGGCTGCTTTTCAAAATGGCAATGCACAAGAGCACTGCGATTCTCATCCACATTTTTTGTCACCAGTAATACTTCGCAGGCATAATCTGTGCCGGGCTCATCTACAAAAGTTACCAGCACCTGTTGCTTAGGTTTTACCTTAGCAATGTCTTTTTCAAAGACAGTCAAGGCTGCATGCATATCATCGGGATTGATCAGCTCAAACAAAACATCAGAAGGATTTACATATTTGCCGATGTTCACATTCACTTTTGAAACAAACCCGTTGATGGGTGAATATACCGGAACACTGCGTGAAATAGTATTCTCATTCAATTTGTAAGGGTTAATACTGATCAGCCTTAGTTTTTCGCTGTATCCCTTTACCAAAACTTTTTGGGAAGTATAATCTGCCTGTGCCTGTTGATAGATCTTATCTGCATTCACATTGTTCTCATTCAGCAGCTTTTGTCTTTCAAATTCTTTTTCCAGGTATTGTAACCTGGCTACCGCCACGAGGTAGTCCTGCTGCAACTGCACCAACGACTGGTCTTCCATTATTCCTATTACTTCCCCTTTATTTACATGCATACCCGGCAACAGTCTTGTTGTTTTCAGGTAACCGCCCAAAGGGAAACTGACAGAAACTATATTTTGCGGAGGCACATCTACCAGGCCGTTCACTTTGAGTTCACTGTTAAGCAACAGTTTTTGTACAACACCGGTTTCTACCCCGGCATTTTTCAACTGCTCATCAGTGAGTGTAATGTTATCTGCCGGTTCTTCTTGTTTTGCTGCAGGCTCAGTCTTTTTGGAGGAGCAGGCAAACAACAAAATTGCCAGCAATACTACTATGATAAAACGCATAAAATTTTATTTTCCGTTTAAATATTCTAATTCAATCAGGGCCATGTTGTATTGAAATAAAGTTTGCAGGTGGCCCAGCTGGATATTCACTGCATTGTTCATCAGCATAGACCATTCCAGGTAGCTGATCTCCCCTTTTTCAAAAGCAAGCTTTGCATTTTTGATGATCAGCTCCGATTGCTGTTCACCAGTTTGCTCATAATAATGAAGGCCTCTCTCCTGCTTTCTGAATTCCTCAGCAGCCTGCTGCAATTTTGTTTTTAACTGCAGGGTGGCAGATTCAGTTACCAGTTTACTGACCTGTTCATTTAATTGCCCCGCCTTAATCCTTGCTTTTACTGCTTTGTTGAAAATGGGAACTCCCAACGATAAACTGAAGATGTTGAACCTGTCACCAGCCCCATAGTATTTCTGGCTCACTCCATCCGGGCTTTGATACCCTATAATTGACACGTTGTTATAACCAATTGTTACATCTGGGCTCAACTTTGATTTCTCAACTGCTGTTTGTGCCTCTGTTGTTTTCTCCAGCAAGCGGCTGTATTGTACCTGCGGGTGCTGAATAACAGCGGACGTATCCGCCAGGCCCGCACTTCCTTCTCTTTTGACAGTTGAATAAGACGGGAGTAACAGTTCGTTTGTATTCAATATCCACTGCAAATACTGTTGGGCAATCAAAATATCTGCATCTGTTTGCTGCTGCTGCAGGGAAAGCAGCTGTAGCTGTGCATCTGCAGTAGTTTTCTCCAGCAGGTTACTCTCGCCTGCTTTAAGCCGTAATGCAGCAGATTGCTGAAAACGACTATAAACAGAGTCAAGCCGCAGCAATATCTTTTTTCTTTCCAACAGATCGGCCAGCTGATAAAATACTTTTTTTACTTCCCGGCGCAGCTCTGCTTCTTTCCAGTTTACCATTTGTTGCTGTGCTGCTTCATTTGACTGGTACCAGTCTTTTTGTCTCCGATAAACAACCGGCATACCGAAAGTCTGGCTGATAAAGAAACGGGTATCGTTATTAAAACTGTTGATATTGCCGTATTCAGTACCTATCACTGTTTTAGCAGGATCAAATACAGCACTTTGCAATTGCTTCCAGTACCCTGTTTCCATTCTTGCACTTTGTACTGACAGGTTTTTTTCCGTTGCCATTTTCAGCGCTTCGTCTAATGTAAGTTTCCGTTGCGCATCGGTGACCTGTGAAAGCAGCAAACCAAGTAACAATATTGAAGCAGCAGGTTTTGCTTTATGCCTGCGCTTTCTTTTCTTCTCAAACCATGTATAAAGTATCGGCAATACCACAAGGGTTAAAAAAGTTGCTGTTATCAATCCACCAATTACCACAGTAGCCAATGGTCTCTGCACTTCAGCACCGGGGCCATTACTCAGGGCCATCGGCATGAAGCCCAAAGATGCCACTGCGGCTGTCATCAGCACCGGCCGTAAACGAATTTGTGTTCCTTCCATAACAATGTGTTTAATATCATTTAATCCATGTTGTTTTAACCGGTTGAACTCTGCAATCAAAACAATACCGTTTAATACAGCAACTCCAAACAAGGCGATGAATCCAACACCTGCTGATATACTGAAGGGCATGTCCCTTGTCCATAATGCTAACACACCACCGATAGCTGATAAGGGAATGGCAGTAAAAATGAGAATACCATACTTCAACGATCCAAAAGCAAAATAGAGCATCACCAATATCAGTAACAAGGCAGCAGGAACAGCCAGTGATAAGCGCTGCTTGGCTTCTACCAGGTTTTCAAATTGTCCTCCATACTTTACATAATAACCGGAGGGCAGTCCCAGTTGCTTCTTCTCTTTCTCACTTAATTCTTTGACAACCGATTCAACATCCCTTCCCCTTACGTTGAAGCCAACAATGATCCTTCGCTTTGCATCTTCCCGCTGTATCTGGTTGGGTCCTTCTTTTATTTCCACCGTAGCCACCTGGTACAAAGGAACCTGTAAACCGCCTGGCGTTGGTATCAGCAATTGCTGAACATCTGCTAAGTCCTGCCTCACTTCATCTTTCATTCTCACCACCAGGTCATACCTTCTCTCGTTTTCATAGATAAGGCCTGCACTTTCACCAGCGAAAGCCGTACGGATTACCTGGTTAACATCTGCAACATTTAATTGGTAGTGTGCCATCGCATCCCTGTTATATTTCACAACGATCTGCGGTAAACCTGTCACCACTTCCACATAAATATCTTTGGCCCCCTGTACAGTATTAATAATACCTGACATTTTATGTGCATAAGCAGAAAGGCTATCAAGATCCTCTCCAAAAATTTTGCAAACGATGTCCTGCCTTGCACCGGATATCAATTCATTGAACCTCATCTGCACCGGGAACTGGAAACCACTTGTCATACCCGGGATTTCCTGCAAGGCTTTACTCATCTTGTTAGCCAATTCATCATAACTGGAAGCAGATGTCCATTGACTCTTGGGTTTTAAAGTGATAATAATATCTGTCATCTCTACCGGCATAGGGTCGGTTGGAATTTCACTGGCACCTACCCTCGTTACTATCTTCTCGACTTCAGGAAAACGATCTTCCAAAATAGAAACTGCCTTTTGTGTGGTCTTTATCGTTTCAGTCAGTGAACTGCCCGTAAGTATTCTTGCATCCACTGCAAAATCACCTTCCTGCAGTTTAGGAATAAATTCACCTCCCAAACGGCTCATGACGAGAAGCGCAATGGCGAATAAAAGCAGTACTGATCCAACCACCATTTTAGGAAATCTCAAGGCCAGCTCCAGTGTTGGTTTGTAAAGCCTTTGCAGAAACTTCATCATCTTATCAGCCCATGTGTCTTTATGACTAAGCTTTTTACTCAGGAAAAGTGCAGACATCATCGGAACATACGTAATGGATAAAATGAATGCGCCGATCAGTGCAAATGAAACTGTCTGCGCCATCGGTTTAAACATTTTTCCTTCGATGCCAGTCAGCGTCAGAATCGGGAGATATACAATAAGAATGATAATCTGACCAAACACAGCAGAGTTCATCATCTTCCCGGCTGAGCTTTCCACTTCATCATTCATTTGCGGCTGAGTGATATGTGTAAGGCCGGCAAAATGTTTATTGTGCGAAAGCCTGTGTAATACTGCTTCCACGATGATGACAGCCCCATCTACGATCAATCCAAAATCCAGTGCACCCAAACTCATCAGGTTGCCGGAGACACCAAACACATTCATCAGTATCACAGCAAAAAGCATTGATAAAGGGATAACAGATGCCACAATGAATCCGGCTCTTAAGTTTCCAAGAAAGATGACCAAAACAAAAATCACAATCAATGCACCTTCAAGCAGATTTGTTTTTACTGTACCAATGGCATTGTCCACCATCTTGGTACGATCATAGAAAGTTTCAAGGATCACCCCTTCCGGCAACGTTTTTTTAATCTGCTCTATGCGTTGTTTGACATTATGCACCACCTGTTCTGCATTGGCCCCTTTAAGCATCAGTACAACTGCACCAGCTACCTCTCCTTTATCACTAAAGGTCATTGCTCCGTACCTGATTGCATGGCCAATCCTTACCTCTGCCACATCTTTAATCAACAGCGGTATACCTGCATCAGTATAACGTATTGGTATCTTTCCAATTTCATCTGTAGTTGCTGCCAATCCTTCCGTACGGATAAAAAGAGAGGTAGGCCCTTTTTCAATATAGGCACCTCCGGAATTCTGGTTATTTTTTTCCAACGCTGAAAAAACATCTGCAATGGTAACGTTCATACTTTTCAGCCTTTCCGGTAAAACAGCTATTTCATATTGCTTCAGGTAGCCGCCAAAACTGCTGACATCGGCCACTCCCGGTGTACCCAATAACTGTCTTCGGACTATCCAGTCCTGAATTGACCTGAGTTCAGTCAGATCATACTTTGTTTCATAGCCTTTTTTGGGGCGAAGTACGTATTGATATATTTCTCCCAGGCCTGTTGTTGCCGGCGCCAGTTCCGGTCTTCCCGCTGTAGCCGGAATCTGATCTTTTACTTGCCCCAGCCTTTCTGATACTTGTTGTCTTGCCCAGTAGATATCTGTATGATCATTGAAAACAACAGTAACAACCGATAATCCAAATCGGGAGATAGAACGCATCTCCGTAATACCCGGAATATTGGCTGTAGCCTGTTCTATCGGGAAGGTGACCAACCGTTCTACCTCCGGTGCCGCCAGTGATGGCGAGACCGTTATTACCTGTACCTGGTTACTGGTAATATCAGGTAAAGCGTCTATGGGTAATTTTCTGAGGTCTATTGCTCCCCATATAATCAATCCTATGGTCAATAAACCGATGATAAGCTTGTTCCTTACGGAAAAGCGAATAGTTGTATTTAGCATGAAAAAAAATTTGTGCCTTAAAAAATCAGATCATATCGTTTCAGGCACAACGGGGAGGCTGGAAAATATCGAAAGAAGTAAACTGGGGTTTATTATTGTCATCATACTCATGAAACTCCCTTGCTTGTTCAGCCGGAGGGTAAATTTCCACAGCAATTGGTAAACACTCAGAAGCACTGGCAGCTGCAATCAAACAACAATCTGTATCCCTGAATGGTAACTGCTGATCCCGCTGGTAATCATCATCCACCACTATAGGATCAAAATAATGAAGTTTGATAAAAGACCAGAAGCTGATTTCAGCATCAAGTTGCTGATGTTCTTTAAAATGTTCAATCAATACAGGTATCTTCAACAGGTTGTGGAACTCTATAAAAGAGAACATATAAACAGAAAGAATGAATATAGTACCTAAACGCTTCAAGGTTTAAAGATACAAAATGGCCTCTATTCGATAAAGTATTATTCAAAAAGAGTATGGATACTTATTTCACCAGTAATCTCCACAACTGGGTTGTAAAAAAACAAACTGTAAATCCCATTACAATCGGCAAGAAGGTGGAGAGCAATGTCCATTTTAGACTCCTTGTTTCTTTGTAAATAGTATAAATAGTAGTGGAACAGGGGTTATGCAAAAGACTAAACAACATCAGGTTGATTCCTGTCAATAATGTCCATCCGCCTGCCCTTAACACCCTTTCTGTTTCAGCAACAGAATCCATTTCAAACATTACTCCATTACCGGCACCCACACCCGTAATACCCGAACTGACAACTGTTAACATTAAGACAGTCGGAATAACGATTTCATTGGCCGGAATAGCAATAATATATGCCAGCATGATCACTCCATTTAATCCAAACAGCATAGCAAAAGGGTCTGACCAGTTAATAAACCATTCAGCCAAACTCAAATGCCCGATATGGATATTTGCCACCAGCCAGATCAGAATACCCGCAGGTAAAGCAAAAACGACTGCCCGCCATAATACAAAAACAGTACGGTCGATAAGAGATGTATAAAGTGTTTGTAATATCCGGGGAGGACGGTAAGGCGGGAGTTCTAAACTGAAAGCAGAAGCTTCTCCTTTCAAAACAGATTTACTCAGTCCCCACGAAACAATAAGGCTGAACAAAATACCTAATACTGCTACACCCACAACAGCACCGGCAGAAACTACGCCAGCCCATTTTGATGAAACTAATCCGCCAATAAAAATCGTGGCAATCAAAATCTGTGTGGGCCAGCGTCCATTACACAAGGAAAAATTATTGGTAATTATGGCAATCAATCTTTCCCTTGGGCTGTCAATTACCCTTGTTGCCACCACACCGGCAGCATTGCATCCAAAACCCATACTCATGGTGAGTGCCTGCTTGCCATGTGCCCCAGCTTTTCTGAAAAGACTGTCCATATTAAATGCCACCCTGGGCAGGTAACCAAAATCTTCGAGTAAAGTAAACATGGGGAAAAAGATAGCCATGGGAGGCAGCATTACAGATACCACCCAGGCAACTGATAAATATGCACCATCAATCAGCGCACCGCTCAGCCACCAGGGAAACCCGATTGAAGCAGCACCATCTTTTAAAATGGGGTGAAGCGTATCTACCAGGAATGATGCTATCCAGCCGGAGGGAATATTGGCTCCGGCAACGGTAATCCAGAAAACAACAGCCAGCAAAAGGAACATGATGGGAAATCCCAGCCACCTGCTGGTTACCACCTTGTCCAGTTTCACCTCCCAATGCACAGATGCCTTTTCATCTTTCACCCTTACCGTCTTTTTGGCAATTTTGGATGCACCTTCATATATTGATTCAGTAACTGTATCATGCAGGTTCATGCCCAAATCCCAGCGTAAAGTATTGGCCAGTGATAAAATCTCTTCAGCTGATTTTTTTTCTTTCCCTTCCATTTTCAAAATTATTTTCTAAACTTCCACAGATAAAAGTGCAGGGCTTAATGTTCCTAATTCACCAGAGTTTACTGCATCGATCATACCCTGGTCACCTTCGAGCAATCTTAAAGCAACCCAGTTAAGGTTAGGCAATCCCGGAAATTCTTGCTTCAGTTTTGCAACAAGGCTATCTATAGCATGATTGAGTTTGGCAGAGCGGCTTTTGATCCGGTGTGGCTTGCAGATATATCTGCCGGATGCTACTTCTTCAATTGCTGCCAGTAATTCCATCATTCCTTCCTTTTGCCTGGCTGCGGCAGGAATAACCGGAACACCCAATTCTTTTGACAAAGTCCTTTCATCAATTTCAATATTATTTCGCTTTGCTTCATCCATTAAATTCAGGCAGACGACAGCCCTTTCAGTTATTTCAAGAATCTGCAGTACAAGATTGAGATTTCTTTCCAGCCGGGTTGCATCCACCACGACTACTGTCACATCCGGACGGCCAAACAAAATAAAATTTCTCGCTACTTCTTCATCCGTACTGGTGGAAAGTAAAGAGTAGGTACCCGGAAGATCAACTACTTTATAGCGTTTATCATTATAGGAAAAGCCGCCTTCTGCCCTGGTAACAGTTTTGCCCGGCCAGTTTCCGGTGTGCTGCCTCAAGCCAGTCAGATTATTAAATACTGTACTTTTTCCTGTATTCGGATTCCCGGCCAGGGCAATAACATAATCCACTTTATCCATCGCAATACCCAGCCGGATTAGGTTCTCACGGTGATGGACCGGGCAATTTTCACAATTATGCTGGTTACTCATTCTTGTATAAGCTTTTTATTTATAAAAATATATCCCGCCTGTTTTTTCCGGATCCCGATTGTGGCGCCCATAATCCTGTAACCAACCGGGTCACCGGATGCACTTTTTATTTCTGCAGTAACAACAGTACCCGGCACAATACCCAGGTCAAGTAATCTTCTTCGTTGCTGCCCCCGGCAATTCGGGGATATTCCGATTATTTCTGCTTTTTCACCAATTTCAAGAGATGATAATAACTCATACTTATTATTTAACACAACTGTTTCCTGTAATTGTTCTACAGTAATAGCCGACGCGAATAAAGGTGTAAGCACTATCTCTTCGCCATGTGCAGCAAATGTGATTTTTCCGTCCGATACATCCATCACATATACCTGCATACCCGGATATAACCCCAGTGCCATTAATTGCTCGTAAATATAGCCGGGCTCATCTTCGATATGAATAATCCTGCCTGTATCGCCTTCTTTCAATGCAGAAAGATTTACGCCTATATTGTTTGGCAAATCACCTGTAGCAGAGGGTATGGGATCACCATGCGGATCAAATGCCGGGTTACCAATTTGACCGGCAATTTTTTCTGCCGCTTCAGCGGTCAACTGGTGTTCTTTCAGGTCCGCATCGCTATGCCAATGCTTATGATCCATACTTGTTTCATCTGCCAGGTACCTTTCCCAGATACGGTGTACCCTGATGATACGAAGTGCATAGGACTTTCCGGCATCTGTAAGCTGATAGGTATTTTTTTGGGGCTCAATAAGTCCCATTTCCTGGAGACGTTCAAGAATAGCAACCGCTTTATTGGAAGAAATATGCAAGTTACCGGCAATTGCATGCAGATCACAGGACACATTCTTATACTCACAATCAAACAGAAACTTCAATGCATCTTCCAACTGAACCTTCAGTGTGTTCATCCGCATTTTTATCAGAATTGAAAGTAATCCCTTTTCCGGCCAGAAAATCCAGGCCAGGAAAACAACAACAACTACTCCTGTCAGTAATAAACTACCCGGTGACATAAATTATTTTTTCTCCAATTAACTGTATTAAGTTACAATAAAAACAAACCATCTTTGTTCTGGTTTTCCGATAATAACATTCACTTATTAAAACTAACTCTGATCCCCGTAAAAAATCTCATTCCCTGGTTAGGAGCATATACATAGGACGGGTCAAAACTAAGTGCATACGGATTCTCAGTCGTAGCTTTAATATTTCCGTTTCCATCATATTCTATATTTTTATCAAAGGGATCATGAGACCTGGCAATAATGAAGGGAGTATTCTTTGCTGGTGTCCAATTGAGCAGGTTTTTTACCCCGGCAAAAATCTCCAGTTGCCTGTTAATTAATTTACTGAACTGAATATTCTGAATACTCCATACAGGAGAAAACTCCGGTCGTGGATCAGTGGCAGATAATAATGGCAACCGCATAGGCCCATACACATTGCCTGTATAATCAATCGTCAACCCTGATGCTGGAATCGTATAAGTAATAGCCCATGTTCCGCTCCATCTTTCTGTTAATACAGGACGAACAGTTGAGTGCTTACCTTGTTCATCCTTTTCTGTCTTTTGCACATCCTGGATAGTGATTCCCATTAAGCCTTTCAGCCTATTGGCATGACTCAGTTCAACATTCAGTGAAAATCCTTTTGACCCGGCAAATCCATCCAGATTTTTATATATAATCTTATTGGGATCTGAATCATAGTCTGGAATGATCTGGTTGGTAAAATACGAGTACCAGGCCGATCCATCCAGGTTTAGTCCGAATTGTTTCCACTTTTTATACCAGGTATAATTCAGGTTTACATTAAAACTTCTTTCGGGTTTTAGCGATTCCTTTATCTCTACTGCCCTTGCACCTGTCAGTGCTGCATGTTCTTCTGTGAATAAACTTACCACCCTGAAACCAGTTCCTGCATTCAACCTAAAAACTTGTCTGTCCTTGACTGACCATTTCCATGCAATCCTTGGAGTGATTATTCCCTTATGAACAGGATGGTGGTCATAGCGCAGCCCCATCAGCAGCAAATGCTTTGAACCCGGCCTCCATTCATCCTGCAAAAAAATACCGGGAATAAATGTTTTATCTGCCTTGTTATTACCGGTTAATGTATCCAGCGTTGCGGTAGAATTATCATCATAATAATTATAACGGCTTGTGATTCCGGCTAGCAAGGAGTGAGTATTCCGGATAACTTTATCCCATGTAAGTTGTGCAAAGACAATTTTCTGATCACCCATATAAGGAGTGGTGCCATAGTATGAATTCTGCTGATGACCGGTTGCTGAGAAAGAAAAAAATATTTTCTCAGCTGAAGGGACCTGGTAATTACCGATCAGTTCCCAGCGGCTGGTATATATACTTTCTCCATATACACTGTCAGTACCTCTGAAATTTTTATTCCAGTTAAGTTCACCGCCCCAGCGATCCTCATAAAAATATCTGCCTGCCAGTGAAGCAGTACGGTTATGATTTCTTGTAAAATTTGTTTTACTGAAAACAGAAATACGGTGCTGAAGCGCCACATCAGTGAACCGGTCATTATTCTTATCAAACGGATGCTGGGAATTGAAATAGTTGACGCCCAGTAGTGAAGAGATTTTCTTACCTGCCCTGAGCCGGACCCCGGCATCAACATTATACTCCCTCCAACTGGTTGACATAAGGTTGGCCGTAAATTGTGGTGCCTTAGCCCGCGATTTAGTAATGATATTGATCAACCCTCCTATTGCCTCGGAACCATACAATCCCGAAGCAGGACCTTTGACGATCTCAACCCGTTCTATCAACTGTGTTGGAATTCCAAACAATCCATACACCGATGCAAGGCTGCTGACAATCGGCATGCCATCAATAGTAATCATCGTATAAGGCCCCTCCAGTCCATTGATATGAATATCACCTGTATTGCAGATACTGCAATTGAGTTGCGGACGAACACCATTTACATTTTGCAAGGATTCAAAAATGCTTGGAGCAGGATTTTTCTTTAAAAACTGGGGAGTGTACACTTCCACAGCAACAGGACTTTCAGAACGTTTGACAGCCTTCATCGTACCGGTAATAACAACTGCATCCAGTTCTACCTGTAAGGGAGATACCGGTACCAGTATAAAATCACTTTCTCCAACTGTTACTTTTTTTCTTTCAAAGCCTGCACTGCTTACCTGCAAGACTGCTCCGGTTTTTACGGCAATTGAAAAATTTCCTTTGCTATCACTTATCGTAAACCCGGTAGAATCAGTCATCATTACTGAAGCCCCGCTAACAGGCTCCCGGGTCTGCTCATTGATGACCCTGCCATTCACCGTTCTTTGCGCTTTAACGGTAATTACAATACACGACAACCAGAGTATTATTGCCAGTTTCTGTTTCATTATTCAACACCTCTAAACTAATTTTTAGACAAGGCTAAAAATTAGTTTAGACAAATATAATCAATTTGGCCTATCGAAAATGAAATATGTTGCCTCTATTTTATTTTATACCTGAAACCGGCATAAAACATTCTTCCGGTAACAGGCCCCCAAATGAGCGAAGCATCGAAATAAGGGCCAAAGGGCTGATCAGCACTCACTATCACATCTCCCTGCAAAAAATTAGTGAGGTTTTCTCCGCCAATATAAAAATCTACCGGGTGCTTTTCCCTACTGTTTTACTTACCTGTGCATTCACCAGGATATAGGAAGGAGATTCCAAACCTCTCTGATAAACAGGTGGATTAGCCGAAGTATTTGTTATACGTTTTAACCATTAAAATTAAAGGTGTAATCAAATTGCCAGCCTCCTGTTTCAAAGGCAAGATTCATGAAAGCCCTGTGCCTTGCTGTAAAGGGTTTCTGTAATAACCGGCTGCCATATGTTGCTTTAACATCAAAGAAGCGATAGGCTAATCTAACTTCGAGTTTCTTTACCGGCTCAAGGTTCATTTCAGCCTGGAAACTGTTGGAATATGATTTGCCATCCAGGTTATAGAATTTTACCTGTCTTGCATCTTCCAGGTCTACAATAACCTGCTGCTGAAAATCATTTCGGAAAAAGTCCAGTGCAAAATTCGCACTACGGTTAAACAACCTGAATTTCTGATCAATACTTATTCCTTTGTTCCAGGCTATTTCAGGATCAAGCCCGTAAGCTTTACCTGCAGATGAATTGATAATACTCATCTGCCTGGCACTGACAAACACACTATTATTCTCCGCAAAAATATTGGCTGTCCGCTGACCACGGCCCGCACTTAAGAGGAAGGTAGTCCCTTTTACCGGTTCATACCGAACATGTAATCGGGGTGTGGCAAACCAGCCAAACAAACTGTTATGATCAGCCCTCATACCCGCCACAATATTGAATTTCTCCACCGGGGTAAACGTATACTCAAAGAAAGCTCCCGGCACTGTTTCCTCTCTTTCATATCTGGTAGCATTGAATAACTCATTGTAATTATCAGACAAAAAACTCAGACCGGTTCTGAACTTATGCGCCGTAGTACCGATGATGGACTGGTAGATCAAATTGGCATAAATATTTTTTTGCCGACCGTTGTAAGAGGTCATACCAAAGTAAGAATCCTGCTTATGATCAAAAGCGGACAACTGTAACCCGATACTCTTATACTTTTTCTCGGGGAATACATAACCTGCCTTTGCATACACTTCATACCGGTTTGTTTTGATACCCAATCCATAACTGCGGGTAGTGAACTTATCTTTATCCGGATCAAAGCTTGTTTGACCACCGGTAAGGCCATCGATCAGTATTTTGAATCCCAGCTGCGATTCAAATCCTTTGGTTCCGTTATAATTCCAGCGGTTGACAGCAGTGAACAGGTTTCCGGATGTCATATCCCTGAAGCCATCCTTATTGTAATCAACATTGGTCTTTGTCTGAAAATTATCATGCAATAACAAAGAATTACTCCATTTATCTCCAAATTTCTCCGTCAATACCAGGTTCAGGTCTGTCTTCGTCATATCATTGATATATGCATTCAGGTAAAGCTTCTCCGCTGTTTGAGGCTTTTTCAATTCCACATTAATCTGACCTGCAATACTCTCATACCCGTTTACTACAGAGCCTACTCCTTTGTTTAATTGAATGGACTCTACAAAAGGCCCCGGAATAAAATTCAGTCCAAAGGGAGTAGCCAAACCCCTTGGACCGGGCAGACTTTCAACCGTAAGCTGTGTGTAGTTACCACTCAATCCAAGCAATTGTATTTGCTTGGAACCTGTCACAGCATCAGTATAGGAAACATCAACAGATGGGTTTGTTTCAAAGCTTTCACTCAGGTTGCAACAGGCAGCCTTGAATAATTCCCTTTCGGTCATTACCTGTGTCCTTATCGGGTTCAATGATGATAAGTATGTAGAGCGTTGCTTTGCAGAAACTGTAACCTCATTGAGTTGTTTACCGGATGCCAGGATGATCTTCAACTCTTTTGCATTCAGTGTTGATATAGTATCCGGTGTATAACCTGTGTAACTAATTACAAGACGGTTTACCCCTTTGATCTGACTGATAGAAAAAACACCGGAGGTATCAGAAACAGTACCGGTATTAGTACCCACCCATACTACAGATGCACCTGCCAATGGAATGAAATTTCCTTGCTTGCTTTCTTCTAATACAACTCCCCTGATAATTTTTGGTTCAAAAGGGGAAACACCTTGAAGTTTTGCTTCGTTACTGACTTTTGCAGCATTAACTTCCCTGTAATTACAACAGGCAGGCAATGCTTTATAAACAGCATCTTTTGCCAATTCAAAATCATTATCATGCCCCCTGTCTGCAATCCTGCATTGTATTTTTTCCACAGTAATGACAGCAGGATTATAAACCAATGACAGTTTTTGTGTATTCACATCCCACACAACTGACCTCACTCCTTTTCTTTCCACAGCCGCCTTTTCAATTCTTTCCTTGCACATTTCACAGGCACCTGCCACAAAAATTATAGCCGTGGAGTCTTTTGATGACTGTGCCATCACATTCCCAAAAGAAAGCATGATGATAGCCACCAGGACTACACCTATATATTTAATTGACATTTTTCTTGTTTTAAATGAACTACATCATTTCTTCTTCTTCAAAGCACCCAGGAATGTTCGTTCAAAACTGATCAACCAGCTATTGGAAGTCATGCGTTGCATATTACCGCCCAGCTGAACACGGTAACCAAGGTTTAATTTCGCATTGCTGTTAAAGATCAACTGCATGGCAGTGGCGAGATCGACAAAATAAGTACTCCTGTCTAGTGTTTGCTGTGCCAGCAGCTCAGCATATAAATTCAGGTTGGTCTGGCGATAATCTTTATACTCTTTTGGCAATACGAGATAGCCGGCAGATACAGCATAATTCATCGATTGATAATTCCGGGCAGGTATATATAGTACTTTATTTGTTCTCGATTCGTCCAGCACCTGTGTATGTGCCACTGTGCCGGAAAGAGCCAGCTTATGCCATAACTGTGTGGCGACAACACCCAGTTTCACGCCGCTCTTATCTCCCATCAGGGTTATTTCATCATAATGAAATGGAGCCCTGGTGGAAGATGCTTCAGCAAACACCGCCATCCGAAAATGTTTATGCAATTCATCTTTAGACAAAAAACGATACTTCGCATAAAGGTTTACTGATTCATACCGGAAATCGGGTGTATGCATATTAGAAAACGTACCACCAGCCGCCACCATAAACTTCTTGCTTACTCCAACGTTTACCTGTGGCATAAGCCGGTGACTAAAGCGTCCGTATATCCTGTCATTCGTAACCAAATGGCTCGTCAGCTTTGTACTTATGGCATTTGCCGGCATATTACTAGCTGGTTCAGAAAAAACATACAGTTCCTGTCCGCTCATTTGAAAAGCAGTGAACAATAATACCAGTATGAAAAACTTTCTCATGCTTACTTCCTGTTAGTCTTCCAATATTTCCTTAAGCTTTTTCTCTAATTCTTTTCCTGTTAGATCCATCGCTATCAGTTTCCCGTTCTGATCGATCAGGTAAGAAGTCGGGATAGCATCAATCATCCAGCTGACGGCTGTCGGTGCTTCCCATCCTCCATCATCGTTTACCTGCAACCAGGTAATCTTATCCTTTGCTATTGCTTTTTTCCAGTCTGATTTGTCCTTGTCAAACGAAACACCAAATATCTCGAAGCCTTTTGACTTATACTTGCTGTACAACTTTACCAATCCTTTATTGGCTACCCGGCAGGGGCCACACCATGATGCCCAGAAATCCAGCAGCACTACTTTTCCTTTGAGTGAAGAAAGCTTCAATGTGTCGCCGTTCACAGCAGGCAAGGCAATTTCCGGTGCATCAGCGCCATACTTTATTTGTGCCTTTGCCAGCATGGGACAAAAAGCGATCAGCAAAACAATAAATTGTTTTTGCAAGTTTGTCATAGCCTTTCAGTTGAAAAGTTTCTCCCTCTTCATTAAAGAGGGAGAAACAAAAAGATTAAATGGTCACATGAAATACTCTTTCGTCCTCAGCAAGGCCTTCACTCCTGCAGCAAGTACCTGCTTTACCGGTTCGGATACAATCCATCTTTGTGGATGAACTGTACTTTTTGAATTGCTTCTCTGAAATAAAGTTCTTATCCACTACGGTAATTGTTTTTTCTCCATTTAATACCTGTTCTTTTACCGAGATAAAATGAAAATGACTATTACCGATTTTTATATGTTTATCAGGAGCGATCTTTACTTCATTAAACACCCCCGTAAGCCGGAGCCTGCCTACAGAAAAACCTGCATCTTCCACTGCCTCTTTCAGTGCATCGATATTTACCGATGCATCTTTTTTGAAAACAATGGCAAAGGAAGAATTTTTGATGTCCGACACAACAGACTCCACAAAACTCACTTTTTGCAGGGCTTTATTAATCGCATTGCTGCACATGGCACAGGTAAGTCCTGTTGCCTGCAGATCAGCTTTACTGAACTGGGCATTAGCCTGCTGAACAAATAGAGTGAATATTCCGATGACGAATAACTTCTTCATTTCTGATACTTATGACTTCTTGCAGCAATCTTTGCCATCATGGCCTTCTTTACTGCATTTGCCATCTTTACAACAATCCATTTTCTTATCCGCCTCTTTTTTGCAACAATCCTTGCCATCATGGCCTTCTTTGCCGCACTTCATTTTTTCGCCGTCCTTACCATGGTGGCCTTCTTTATCACATTTACCGCCTTTGCAGCACTCCATTACATCTTCGGTAGCGGCGCCACGATCATATTTGCAGCAGCCATGTAATTTATTATAAGCTTCATCTGTTGCTTTAAACCCAGCATTATCGTAGCCTACTTCAGCTATCTTTTGCTGTATTTTGGCTGTGTTTGTTGAGCTGCTGCTATATTTAACGGTCAATTCTTTGGTGTCTTTATTCCAATCGGCTTCATTGGCGCCGGCTTCTTTGGCTGCTTTCTCAATTTTGGTTTTGCACATACCGCAATTGCCGGACACTTTGAATGTTTCAGTCTTGGCTTGAGCAACTGCTGTTGCAGCAATAGCTAAGCAAAGAGCGGCAATAGAAAATAATTTCAACGCTTTCATATTATCATTTTTGAGTTGTAATAAATAATTTGAGTTAATAAGCACCGGATGACCTTTTTAGTATAGTCAATCATCCTTTAGTATAAAACAGAAAATCTCTAACGGATCTCAAATCCTGAAAACGTTATTCTGCAAATAAGTATCCTGTGCAGATAATATAGGAGGAGAATGATTATTAAAATGACGTTGCCCCTCATTTAATTGAAAGAGAGAGAAATTATAAACAGCAATCACAGGAGCGATTGCTTCAACAGAAGGTATCTCATACAGTGTCACTGGTATCTTCACCTGGTCCTGCACCAGTTTGATCACCTTTACTTCATCCCGGCAGCAACCATCAGAATCATGAACATCCATTCCGCAGAGACCACAAACCTTTGCCTTTGTTTCAAACAGGTGAATAGAAACCAGCCGCTTCATGCAATAATGTGAGTTGATCACAATACCGCTGGTTACAGCAAAGTAGAATAGAAACGATATGGCGGCAATGCCTTTTTTCATGAACCTAACAAAAGTAATATTAATCCCGGATTTGAAAACAGCCCCGGGCAATGATCTTTATCATTTGATAATCAATTAACAAAACTCCAGTAAACTCCCGTTCTGATTTGAAGACCGGGTAGTGCATAGCCGGGTGCCACCATGTTATTGCGGGTAAAACTGAACCCCTCAAGATTGCGGGCCGTATTCAGGTTCTCAAAACGGATGAATGCTTTGAACGGCCGGATGCGGAAATGAATATAGGCTGATATATCCGGTAACTCGTTCCGGATGCTGATACTGTCCTGGTAAAAGAATTTTCCCAGCACCGGCGAATAGCCATCGGCCTTATAGGCTGCCCGGTAACGAATTTCAATACCTCCGGCAAAATCGAGGTTTTTAAACCCAAGATTACCTTCATAAGCAATCCGGTTGCGGGTATAAATGACCGGTAAATTCACCGGGGCATCGCCGATCTTTTGCTGAAAATAAATATCGGCATGCCAGTTCCACCGCTTGCCGATCTTAATCGTTTTCTGCAAAGCAATCTGCAATATGTTGAACAAAGTACTTTCCTGCTTTAGTAAATAGAAATCTTCGAGATAACTGTAATTGGTCACCAGGTAATAATGACCGGTAAGCCTGAACTTAAACGATGGCAGATAATAAGAAGCAAATAAATGGGTGGTATTTTCTTTCTTAAAATCCTGCACTGTCTTCATTAAATAAAAACTGCTGCGGCTGTCAAAGAAGAAAGAAGGTGTCCTGTTCACATTCTCAAAACCCAATTGTATATAACCTAATTTCTTTCCCGCAAACCGTTGTAAACTGACATGCGCCTCGTAGTCACCGGCATTGAAACCGGTGAAATACAAGCGGCCGTTGGCCTCAATATCCCATTGCTGGTTTTTACTCTTATTCCGGTATTCAGCATGACCGGATAAATTATAGAAAGAACTCTTTCCACTGGTAAACTCCCACGTAAAGTTTTGAACCGTGATGCCCAGTTTAATAAACTGTTTCAGATTTTTGATATCCGGAAACTGGTAGATAGAAAAATCATTAGTGATCACTTTCCAGGCTTCCCTTACCAAAAAAGTATCAATGGGGCGGCGCAATGCCGTATCGTAATATGTTTTGTAATACACAGAATCGCCCAGGTAATCCTGGAATATGTATTTATTCTGATCCAACCGGAACGTATGTTCAAACCGCAGCCGGGGATAGAAAAGAGGGATCACCGTTGAATCCGTAACAATAGAGTCTTTCTTGCCTAAATCAAATTGCTGCCGTAACAAAACACTGAACTCATTGTACTTGTTTCCTGTATTGATCTTTGTAGTGAAGAAGTTGGAAGAAAAAGGATCATCGCCACCGATCTTGGTAAGAATATTAAACCTGTCTTTATATATCGGATCATTCAGGTAATCCTGGGCATCGCTGATACCGCCGTTTTCTGCTGATTGCATTTTATTTCCCAGCAACACAAAGTAATTACTGTACCGCTTGTTGTTTGACTGGAAGAAAGAATTGAGCAGGTAATTATTATGATTCGTCTTCTGGTTTTTAAAAATACCCGGTGAGTTGATCAGCCGGTAACGGAAAGCGGCATTCCAGTTCGGCTTCAGGTTTTGCGTATGCACCAGGTCAATAACCTGCTCCACCCTGCTGCCCAACTGGTAATTGATTTCTGAGTATGGCCTTGTGGTATTATAAAACCGGACATTTTCCATTTTAAACTGGTAAATGTCAAAGGCAGTAAAGCCGGCATTAAACCCTGCCGACATCACCGGTGAAAACAATAAAGAACGGGATGCATTCCCCAGGTTGCCTAAGAAAATATGTGTGGCCGGAAGCGGAAACCGCCGGGTAAAATCGCCTACTGAAGAATCCAGTTTGTAAACACCTGCTGAATCAAGATAGCGGTAAGAAATGGTGATGGAATCCTCGTTCTTATTTCGCTGCTTCAGGCTGTCTGTACCACCTCCTGTTCTGCCGCCACCACCAATTTGCCGGATGCGGTTGCCGATATTTTGCATCGTTGGGTCCTGCGCCAGCATATCAACCGAACACAGCATCAATGCAGCAATGAATAAATATGTAAACTTTTTTACCAGGTCTTGATTTTGAATGGAGTGTATAAAAAAACCTTCGCAAGATAAACGTTGCAAAGGTATAAACCGGCAGTAAACTGTTAATTAAATAGCTGCCACCAGTTCCTTAAATATCGTTGCCAGTTTAGGCTCTGCCTGCTTGGCTGCTTCCAGCACTTCTTCATGAGAAATGGTGGCATGCACTTCCTGCAAACCCACATCCGTCACCACACTCATGGCAAACACCTGCATACCCATATGATTCGCCGCAATACATTCCTGCACCGTACTCATACCTACCACATCTCCGCCTGCTACTTTAATGAATACATACTCTGCCTTTGTTTCAAACGTAGGACCGGTAACTGCTACATACACCCCCTCCTTCACATCGAAATGATGCGCAACAGCAATAGCCCTTGCTTTTTCAATCAGGCTTTTTTTGTACGGCTCACTCATATCCGGAAAGCGGGGACCCAGTTCATCCATATTCTTTCCGATCAGCGGATTGGGTGTAAAGAAACTGATATGATCTTTGATGATCATCAGGTCGCCTACTTTATAATCCGGGTTGACTGAACCTGCTGCATTCGACAATAACAATGTCTCCACACCCAGCAACTTCATCACCCGTATAGGAAAAACAATATCCTGCGCCTCATATCCTTCATAAAAATGAAACCGGCCGGCCATGGCCACAACTGTTTTGCCACTTAGTTTTCCAAACACCAGTTTACTCTTATGTCCCGAAACAGTTGACACCGGGAAGTGAGGAATATCTTCATAGGCCACTTCTTTTTCCACCTCTATCTCTTCTGTAAAATTGCCCAGCCCGCTGCCAAGAACGATGCCCACGGTAGGAACACCTGCATATTGTTTCTTCAGAAACTTAGCCGCTTCGTTCAGTTGTTTCAATGCTTTTTTTCCCATAGCCAATCAATCCCGGTTTTGAAAAAGGGAAGCAGCAAACGTAAGAAAAATTTCCGGGGGCTAATAATTGTAGCGGAAGAAATCGCAGTACACTTCATCACACAACAATTTTTGCAATACAGGGTCTTTTAGTACATCCGTATAATCCATCCATTTATTTTCCACTTTTATTTTACGGTATATCAATCGTATTCCCTGGCTGTAGTCCACCCACCAGTTGATATGACCGGTGTACAAAGGCTGAATAGGTTTACCATCTTTTTTATGCCAGCCGTAAATAGCTACCCGGTTGGGCCGTCCATCACGGCTTATCTTTCCGCTGATAACAACATCTTTTTTAATACCGGCAATCAAACCGCTTCTCCCCTTGCGCTGCCCTTCAATGATCAGGTGATGATGCCACATAGTAGGTGTGCTGTCACGAAAGGCATACATCGGTACCGGCTCCAGTTTCAGTTTGGATGCTTTATAAATATCATCCACCATTTTCCGGGTGGGTAAAAAGCAATCCAGTTTGTCTGCAAGCTGCTGTGCCGCCATCGGGGTAATATTTATCCGTGCCCAATCATCATCCGTGCCCAAACTCAGATAGTCAGGTGAAGCAAAGAATGTAGCCGTTATCATTTTCCCGGTAGCAGAATCAGTAACCGACACCCGGACCGGGACAAATTTTTTCAAAAAGGAAGGAACATTCCCCGCCAGTATTTCTTTTACCGCCAAAGAATCCCTTGCCGCCCATTTCATGGCTGCCGCCTGTTGGTAAAAGGCCGATCCGCCAAGGGATGAACTTCTTTGCGGCCATTGTATTTTCTTCACCGGCTGACAGGAGACCAGCAAAATAACTATTCCGAAAACGACCAATCGGTTCATAACCGTAAGATAGAAATTTGAACGCACAAACTCACGACTCACCACTCACGACTATCGACTCCTGACTCCCGACTCACGACTATCGACTCACGACTAAAACGCTTATCTTCGCCGAAAATTTTTACGCAATGAACCTCCACGAATACCAGGCCAAGGAATTATTAAAGAAGTACAATGTTCCCGTGCAGGAAGGTTTTGCCTGCAGCACCGTACATGAAGCCGAAGAAGCTTACCGCCAGATCAAAACGCAAACCGGCAGCAAGTTTGCCGTCATCAAAGCACAGATACATGCAGGTGGCCGTGGCAAAGGCACCATCAAAGAAAATGGTATCAATGGCGTAAAAGTGGCCAAGTCGCTGGAAGATGTGCAGGACTTTGCCAGCAAAATACTCGGCGGCACACTGGTAACATTGCAAACAGGCCCCGCCGGTAAAGTGGTCAACAAAATATTTGTGGCTGCCGATATGTATTATGATGGCCCCAGCGAACGCAAAGAATTTTATCTCTCCATACTCCTCGACCGTACCAAGGGCCAGAATGTAATTATGTACAGCACCGAAGGCGGTATGAACATTGAAGAAGTAGCACATAACACTCCTGAAAAAATATTCAAAGAGTGGGTACACCCTGCCGGTGGCCTGCAAGGGTTCCAGGCAAGAAAGATCGCCTTCAACCTCGGCCTCAGTGGCGAAGCTTTTAAGAACTGTGTAAAGTTTGTCACCAATCTTTATAACGCATATACAGGACTGGATTGCTCCATGCTCGAGATCAATCCGCTGTTCAAAGCAGCCGATGATAAAATAATTGCGGTGGATTGTAAAATGAACCTTGATGAAAATGCACTGATGCGTCATGCAGACCTCGCCTCCCTAAGAGATATCACCGAAGAAGATCCTACCGAAGTAGAAGCTGGTCAGTTCAACCTCAACTTTGTAAAGCTGGATGGCAATGTAGGTTGTATGGTTAACGGTGCAGGCCTTGCCATGGCCACCATGGATATGATCAAGCTCAGCGGTGGTGAGCCGGCCAACTTCCTCGATGTAGGTGGTACGGCCAATGCCCAAACCGTGGAAGCCGGTTTCAAGATCATTTTAAAAGACCCGGCAGTAAAAGCCATCCTCATCAACATTTTTGGTGGTATCGTTCGTTGCGACCGGGTGGCGCAGGGTGTGATAGACGCCTACAAAAATTTAGGTAATATCAATATCCCCATCATTGTGCGCCTGCAGGGCACCAATGCGGTTGAAGCCAAAAAACTGATTGACGAAAGCGGCCTCAAAGTGCAGTCAGCCATACTGCTCAGCGAAGCAGCAGATCTGGTGAAGAAAGCGGTAGCTTAAGAAACTAAGATTTTAGATTGTTGATTGAATATTGAATCCCGGTCATTGGCCGGGATTTTTATTATGTAACCAGCTGCAGTGCAACCCTGCCTGCCGGAGTGTATTACTTCACAATTCCGGTAACAAGTTGGCAATTTTTTTTAGTTTATCTA
>CAZWIM010000040.1:0-11421 GCA_964634265.1 uncultured Chitinophaga sp.
CACCGGTCGGTAATCCGTTACATACCGTCTGACTCGTAACTGCATTTACATCAGGTAGAGGATTAACTGTAATGGTAAATGTAACTGGTGAACCAATACAAGTAACACTGTTATTTGTATAGCTTGGAGTTACAGTTATCGTTGCAGAAATAGGTGCATTGGTAGCATTGGTCGCAGTGAAGCTGGCAATATTGCCTGTACCGCTGGCTGCCAAGCCTATACTTGTATTATTATTCGTCCAGTTATAGACCGTACCGGCAACTGAGCCAGTGAAGTTCACTGCAGTAGTATTGCTGCCATTACATATTGTTTGGTTACTAACAGGGTCAACGTCAGGGATTGGATTTACCGTACCGTTAACCGCTACATTCTGCGTTGTAGCACCAGTTGAAGAACAAGCTATATTTCCAGAAGGCGTACCTGTTGCTGTAGCCGCCATCCTTACATAAATGGTAGTAGTTGGCACACTACCAGAAGCTGGCACCAATGAAACACTGCTTCCAAAGCCACTGCCTGAAGTTGTGGAAACCTCGAAATCAGCAGGCGCTGTTACCACCAAATTCGCTGTAAGATCTGTACCGGATACCGTAAAGGACTGCTCTGCTGATGTATTGCCACTGCAGGCAGTAAATGTTGTAAGTGAACCAGTAGTGGTAATAGTTGGCGGAGCACAAGGTGTGGAACATATTTCTAATTGCCAGCTGTCAAGAGAACCTCCATCTGCAGATGCCAGGTCGGAAACAGTTAAAATCCATGTTCCTGCCATATTTTCTCCATTAAATCCGGAAAGTGGATTAACTGGCTGGAATGTGCCACTGATTGCCGGAAGATTTCCACAGGTGCTTTCAAAATTGGCGGCCGTTAAAATGGCTGCATCATCAAATCCTACAGCCAGGTTATCTCCGCTGCAACCGGCTCCTGTAGCTGGAACGCCGGGCCTGTCGAAGAGTGTAACTACTGTTCCTAATGGTGAAGTAAGTGTTACCCTGAGGTCCCCTACCCAGCTATGTGTTATATTGAGATTTTGAACTTTTACCCCTGTTATTGTACCGCAAGCTGCTATTGAAAGTGTAGAAGTAACAGTTGGTGTTCCTGAAGTGGAAATCGTTACCGGAACATCTGTACTTGCAGTAGTGCCGCAAATAACATTAGCGGTAGTAAATGAAAATACTGATGAATAGGCCCCGGTACCACAAATATTTACTGCTCTTGTTCTCCAATAATAAGTAGTCAGGTTAATCAAACCTGCCGGAGTATAGGTAGGATTGGTCAAACCAGTTGCACTGGCTACAATATTTGTAAAACCTGCATCTGTTGCAACCTGTACATCATAGGTTTCTGCGGCTGCCAGTGAGTTCCAGTTCAAAACAGGACTAACAACATTTACAGCACCGTTTGCCGGTGTGGTAAGTGTTGTGGCGCCAGGTGCAGCAGCCTGAATTGTCAATGAGAAATTATCATTATAAGTAGCTACTCCATCCGTACCGCTAATTGTAACCGTATAAGTACCGGGAGCAGCAGCACCTGTATTACCAATTGTCATTGTGCTGGAAGCAGGACCTGTAACAGGATTGGGAGAGAAAGAAACAGTTGTTCCTGCAGGATTACCTGAGGCACTTAATGTTACAGGACCGCTATACCCTTCACCGACATTTATAGTAGCAACTGCGTTTGTTGGTGCACAAACGGAAACAGTTGTTGGCACTGCATCTACAAAGCAATTTGACGGCAAATCAAATGCCTGGGTACCATCACTTCTGCTGCTGGATAGTCCCTGCGAAGCACTAAAACCTAATCCTCTTCGGGCAAACACTTCCCAAATAAGACAACGATTTGCTCCTGCATATAATGACTGATCAGCCGCTATAATTGCATTTCTTCCATCTACAAATCCGGGGCTGCAGGGTTGCAGCTTCAGGCCTTCCGTTACAATATTCATCGCAATATTGAAACCGTTGGTCATTCCATGTTTGTCAATCAGTTTCCAGGTGAGATCCCAGAGCATACTGGCCCATACATAACCTACACCATGCGGAACAGCCAATGTTTTAATATCATCATAAGTAGTGGGGTTCACCAACATATCTGTTGAATAGGGAGCCGGTCTGATGCCGGGACCATTTGTTGGCTGGCCAAAAAGGTAAGTTCCCACCGGACGCTGCGTAGTACCTACATCGGTAGGTTTCATAGTCAGCATAAGGCCATACCAGTCACTCCAACCTTCACCCATTTGTTCCTGGTTATTCAAACAACTTACGTTGGCAGGGCCGCCCGTCAGCCTGTTCGAAACACCATGACCATATTCATGTACAATAACTAAATTATCCAGGTCTCCATCCACATCCGGCGTAGGGTTTGTACCTACATACATCTGCATCCTGGGGCGCTGACCATCAGCCGGTGTGAAGAAATTAGCATTATTGGTACCGCTTCCATCCTGCGCCTCTGCCCTAACATCATCATTTCCTAATCCTCCATTTCCATAGTTATTCACCTGGAAATTTCCATTTGTCTCATCAAAGCCGTATCCGTACATGAAATCATGGAAGAAATTATTCCAGTAAAAAAGATTGGTAACTGCAGCTGGCCTGTAAGCACTGGGAGGCTGAGTTAAGTCTAAGGGAAAAACAAAGGTTAATGAAGCGGTTCCATCAGGACTTGAACCTGCATCTGGTGTATTATTCGCATCTAAATCTGTGTAGGCATGCACATTATTACCCTGTGTGGTGGTGAACTCTGCTCCGGCTGCACCATTTGTATCGTGCCATCCAAAAGGAGAGGCAGCCGTAACTGATGGATTTACTACGGTAGTTCTTGCATCAGCAGGAGGAACCGGTATGGCATGATTTGGACTTTCCACCGGGTAAGCATATACCTGGTAGCTGCTTCCATCGTTATAAAAAGGACTGAACTTCTTATTATTTTCAGCAGGTTTACCACCGGCATTCTTCATAAAGAAGGGAACCTGGAATACAGGTTTGTCTTCAGGTCTTTTATGTGGTAAAAATCCGTGACGGCATTTTTTATTATCGGCCATTCCAAAATCACAAGAAACAACCAGGTTGTTTTTATCTAATAATTGTCCTGTGCCTGCATCAATTCTCGCTACCCAGTAATCTGTTGCTTTGGCGGTATATATCTCTACCTGCCAGGCCAAACGAAGGCCATTTTTTTCAACCGGCTGGTATATGAGCTGAACCTTTATGTCTTCACAGGCGATATTGCCCTTGTCAAAAACTGTATAACGAATAGGACCTGTTGCCGGTTGCTTTTGCACAAGTGGTGTTGCCAATCTTAAACCCAGTGCATTTACAGCGGCAATAACTGCCTGGTCAGCGGTTAAAGCAGGATTAGAAGAAATACTTTCATTGCCTTTGAGCGGGGTAAACCTGCTGTTATATGTCAGCAACTTATTATCCCTTGTTATATGCACACCCATGATGGCATTAAACACCGGGATTTCGCCGACATGTTGTTGAAAATAAACATGCGACACACCATTGTTCCGGCTGTATGTTTCAACGGACAGCTTCATAGCAGATATTTCGCTATCCGTCGGACGGTCAGCTTCTTTTACAGCAGACATTAGTTGCTTAGCCACCTGTGCTTTGGAAGCAACCTGTGCCTGAGCAAAAGAAACAGCAAAAAACAGGGAAACAACAATACTTAAGAGGTAAAGTTTACCTTTCATAATGCAGGTTTTGGTGATAATTAAATAATTATTAAAGGGAATAGACTAACTAATTAAATAGGGTGTGGACGAGCAACCCATCAGAAGACTTAACCAAATGAATACCGATATTACAATTTTAATTTATACTGGCAAAAAATTATTGATTAAAAAAATAATAACTGGCCCCTGCCCGAAATGATCAGGTCTACCGGTTACCGACAAACTGAAAAGCAAAAGGATACTCTTAGAGTATCCTTTTGCTTTATGACCTGTAAAATGATCTGGACTATTGATCCTATTTCAACTGTTTCAAAATTTCCTCAATAGCCTTTTCCAACTGGGGATCCTTTCCGTTCAGCTTGTCATCAAAACTGTTTATGACCAGAATATCCGGCTGAACCCCCGTCATTTCGAGGTCTTTACCATCCAAAGAATAACATCCCCAAGCCGGCATACGAACAGATGAACCATCTACCAACCCTATACCACTGGTGAAAATGATCCAGCGGTATGTCCCATTACCAATGATCTTGCCCAGCTTCAGTGCTTTGAAGCCTTGCGAAGTCATCTCTGCATCACTCAACGATTGTTCATTGATCAACAATACAATTGGTTTATCAGCCGGGCTAAAATTGGATTGTGGTGTCAAAGCACCTTCCCTGTACTTCCAGCGCAAATATGTTTTTTGCGATAAGAACTTCAACACCTCATCATGCACATTACCACCTGTATTGTAACGAAGGTCAAATATCAGCGCATCTTTTTTGTTCAACTCCTGCGTCATGTCAATGATAAACTGTTCCAATTCTCCTTGTCCCATATTCTTCATATAGCCATAGGCTATTCTTCCCTTACCTTTTTCATCCACTTTTTTCTGGTTAGCATCAATCCATTCATCATACAAATTATTGAACAAGGTAGCCTGCGGATGAATCTTTACGTTGACCGCCTGGCCATTGCGGCTAAAGGTTAAACGTAACTCCCTGTCTCTTGAAGGCAAAGTGAAGTAATAACTCCTGTCTTTATTTTTATCAACCTGCTCATCATTCACTTTCACCAGCACATCGCCCGGTTTTATATCAATTGATTTTCTGTCGGCAACTGAGCGGCGGGCTATATGTTTTACTTTGTACGGATCATCATTTTCAAAGATGATCCCGGTTTCCATCGTTTGATTCTGTAAAGGAACATTTTCATCATCTCCAAAAGTGCCAAAGCCCTGGTGTGAAGAATTCAGTTCACCCAGCATATCGTTGAGCAAAACCCGCAGGTCCGCCCTGTTATTGAGGTGAGGTAAAAACTGCCTGTAATATTCTTTCGTTTTTTTCCAGTCATTGCCATGAAAGTTTTCATCATAATAACCTTCTTCCATTCCTGCCCATGCCTCGTAAAACATCTGGTTAAATTCTTCTGCCAGGTTCCTTCTGAACGTATAGCTGATTGAAACGGGATCGGCTTTATTGCCATCCAGGTTCAGCTTATTTAATGTACTGTTGAATAATACATACAGCTTATCACTCACCTCCACTATATCAAAACCAAAACTGTTATCTGTTCCTGCTATCTTTTCTGTTTTGTTTTGCTCAAATGGTTCAATGACGGTTTTCCAGAGTGCATTACGGCCTTCACCATGATTGCTGGTATACAATACAGTTGTTTTCTCCCCTTTCTGATATACGGCCTGCAGAAACTGTGCCCCCAACGAAGGACTGATCTGCTCCAACCGCTCCATCAGCAAATCCATGTCAATGGAAATTGCTTTCACCGAGTCTGTATTATTGGTTGCTTTCTTTGATGTGTCTTTCTTCTCTTCTTTAAACAATTCGTTATATTTATCAATTCTGTAAGGCTCATCCAGTTTTTCCAAAGACATGCGGTACACTTTTGCGTTGGCCATGCCAAAGGGATAGGACGGCTTCAGCCGCTGTGAAGTGAAATAAATATATTTTCCATCCGGCGACCAGATGGGGCCACTTTCCGTTACACCTGTGTTAGTCAGGTTAGTGGTTTTGTTCTGTTTTATATGATGAATGAAAATATCTTCCTCAAAATTTCTTTTAGCTGTGAACAACACATATTCATCGTTAGGAGAAAATCCCGGATCGCTGTTCTGGAAAGCCCACAACTCGTCCTTTACGATGGTCTTACTTTGCAAAGTTTTCAAATCAAGCAACCTTACTTCATCCCTACCGCTTAGGTAAACAGCCTGCGTTCTCTTTTTATTAAAAACAATATTGCGGCTATTTCTTTTATCACTGGTCAGTTGTTTGGCCGCTGCAAAACTATCTGCCCTTATAGTGTATAAGTTGACATAACCGTCAAGGGTCTGGCTGAAAAGGATCGTCTTATTATCACTCATCCATTTTACTTCTCTTACCCTTTCAGCGCCGCCGCGGTTGATCTGTTGCACAAATTTTCCTTCCATGTCGCTTACAAAAAGCTCACCTCTTGAAACAAAAACCAGTTTCTTGCCATCGGGTGATATATCATAGGCCGCAATATTTCCCCTGACATCATAATCTTTTTCCTTTGGCAATACATTGTTGCGGACAATTGAAATATTGAGCTTTTTTTCATTACCAGTTTTTACATCATACATCCACAACTGGTAATCTTTTTCAAATACTACTTTACCCCCATTAGCGTTAACCTGCGGGGTTTTAATGGAAGAGGTAAAACGGGTACACCTCCTCTTGTCACCGTTTACCAGTACATACAGGTTGTACTCCCCGTTGCCTTCGTCTGACACATAAAATATATTGCCGCTCTTATCAATCGTTGCCCCAAAATCCTTTCCTTCCCAGTTGGTATACTTCTTATGCTGTTTTGTTTTCAGGTTGTACGACTGAATATCAGGATTAAAAGGTCCCTTATATCTTTTGCGCTGCACCTGGTTGCTGCTCTCCCAGGTATCATTGAAAAATATTTCGCCGCTGGCGGGATGCTCCACCAGGTTGTGATCATACTGGAAAAAATAATTGCCAAAAACCCGTTGCGGTGTTCCGCCTGCTGCTTCCACTTTATAACCGGTAACCTGCCCCATGCGGTTACTGTTGAAGTAAATGGATTTCGAGTCCCAGCTCCAGCTGGTCACTTCATCGTTGCTGCTATGCCAGGTAATTTGTTTTACCTCTCCGCCGCTGATGGGAATTACATAAACATCTGCATTGCCAAACTGCCTGCCGGTAAAAGCAATCCACTTACCATCCGGTGATACCCTTGGCGAGGTTTCATATCCCTGCATGGCTGTGAGGCGGGTGGCCTGACCGTTACTTACGTCGGCTTTCCACAAATCACCTTCAAAAGCAAAGATGACGGTGTTGCCATCGGGTGTAAGAGTGGGGTGAGAAAGGAAATAGGCCTGGTCCTGGGAAAATGACTGAAGAGAAAATACCAGGGCTATGAATGAAAAAAGTTGGCGCATAAAAAATGGTTTTGGACTGTCAAATTACATCCAAAACCATTCGCATGACCTACCGTTAATAAATATTATCAGCGGCTGAAGGAATAAATATGCCGCCTGAAGTATCCTTCTTCCTCATTAAACTTGACCATCTTGGTGACTGAGAAGGTTGATGGCGATATGATCAATATGTGTTGAAAAGCTGCAGCTTTATTATCATTTCCATCCGTACCTGTACTTTCCATTGTAAGCTGAAGGCTGCCATCCGGCATTTGGGTTCGCCCGGTTATCTTTCTGTCGTTTAGCATCATGCCTTTGTATTTTATTTCATATCTAGTCCTCGTATTCTTGTCGGGCTCAGCTGAATAAAAAACATACTGGTCAAACGAGTCATTCCCGGCTATTTCAATAAGTGTATTGGCGGGTATGGTTGTCTCCTTATTATTCTTATAATCAAGATAGGTAAGGGTGCCTTTCCATTTACCCTGGAGGGGCTTAAAATCTTCAATGGAAATCTTTTGTTGTGCTGCACTATACAGTGTTACCAGCAAACCGGCAATCAGTAAAAGCTTTTTCATATAATGTTGGTTTAGTTTTTATAAATAAACTCTTGTTTTTTTTCTTCTGTTACGACATAAAGGAGTTTGCCATTTTTGTAAATACCGGTTCCGGCAGGCAAAGATTCCCTTACACTCATACCCGGTCTTATATCCACTCCATAAGAGCCGTTGACCGGGTATTTAATAGTCAGCTCCACCCAATCCTTTGTTTCGTTCGTTATTGCAAGTTTTACCTTTTTATAAGGTATCTCCGTTGGCTTATCCTGATTTTTATATTGAATCCGTCCATTGCCATCCAGCTTTGATTGATCATCCGGCTTTCCTTCTCCTTTATTAATAATATCACCGTTTCCACTGCCTGCCGCTGAAAATGGTTTATCCGTTTTTATGAAGACATCCCCGTTTCCGCTTTTTTGAATTTTAATCGACTGCGCCGGCAATGCTTCTGCATTAACATTACCATTACCCTGGCAGGTAATATCCAGTTCATCAATACTGCCCGCAAGGCGAACATCACCGTTTCCTGTATTTTTTATCCTGAAATAGCGGCCGGTAATTCCGTTAATTGCCAGATTACTGTTGGAGCGGTGTTTTACCACTGACAGCTCTGGCATGGTAATGCTGATACGTATGTTGGTGTTTTCAATGTACTTCCTGTTATTTTCGTTACCCGCCAGTTCCATTTTCAGTTCACCGTTGCTTTCCGTTACACTCAGCAAACCGGCAAGATTATCATCTATGGCAACACTTATAGTAAAAGGCTTTCCCGTTTCAATGTTTATATTCCCGTTGAGGTCCAGTATTTCCAGTTTATCAAAATTCTTATACGCAAACTCCTTCCTAATAATGGTACCCGAACCCGTCAATGGTTTTCGTTGCGCCTTGGCAGCAACTCCGGTAAACAATAACAATGATACTACTGCTAATTTTACAGCTGCCGGCAACACAACCCTTTTCTTTTTTGTAATGAGCCTGTCTAAAGAATAACGGCCGCCACCGGCAAACAGCACCAGCAAAAAACCAAAGAACAATGTTTGCTGAAAATACATACCGGTAACAGGTTCGGGACTGTCATACCACAAATAAGAAATAACAAAAAACTGGATGGCCAATTGCAGGGCATTAAAACGGGTGAGCAATCCGAAAGCAATACAAAGGCCGCCAACAAACTCACCCCATGATGCCATTGTGGCCCAAAAAGCCGGGGATGGAAAAGTAAATCCCAAGCCTGCCACCTGGTCATTGAACCAGCCCGGTGCAGCAAGGGTATTCATTTTGGGCCAGCCTGCATGGATAGCTATACTTAGACCAAGATGGAGGCGGAAAAGCAGCCAGCCGGTATTCATGGCTTTGTTATCATTGAGTGACGATCCGAAGAGGAATTGATGAAAGTACTTTTTCATAAAAATAATTTTGAATAAAAAGAATTCACCAAAGATGGGGGCCTGGCAGGCGGACAGTCGCTGCAAAAGATGATTTGAGACAGGTTAAAAAGGTATCAAATCAAAAACGGAGGATGCTGATTTTCTAATAAGTTGGTTGTAAATGAAAAACAGGAAAATTTTAATCGGATTTTATGGCTTTTTCATCACCATCTGAGGGCTTGTAATACCTCTTTTGAGCTTTTCTGCAATTTTTAATGACCGCTCAATTCGTTTATCCGTTGACTTTACCATGTTTACCAGCGCCACAAGGCCCCTTTTATTCCCATCGGTCAGCCGGTCAAATACTTTTTTGGCAGCAGGGTCTGTATCCATCACTTCAGCAAACTCTTCCGGAATGTGAAACTGCAATTCGCTTTTATCAATTTCAATGGTCGCCATAATTTTATTTCCCGCCTTTACGCCAAGTTTTTTTTGATTAGCTGCACTTACCATGATGTAATGAATGCCTTCTTTGGTTTTCATAATGGCCGCATGAATAGTGAGAGAGCCATTGAGTATACATACAACCCTTTTATTACCACCGGCGGTCAGCCGCTTTACGGTTTTTTCATCCAACCGGATAAAATCCATATAACCTGCGCCCATTTTTTCTATGATGTACCCCTTTTTCATCACTATTTTTTTGGCAATTTGAATTATTGCTTGTTCAGCCAGTCTTTGGGATTGCTGCCGGTTGCTTTTTTAAACGCCCTGTTAAACGTTGCTTTGGAATTAAAACCACAGTCATAAGCAATACCGAGTAATGTTTGCCGCTGTTGCTCGCCATTTTTCAGCTTTTCTTTTACCGCTTCAATGCGGTACTGGTTGATACAGTCGTTAAAATTTTGTCCAAAACCCTGGTTGATTATTTTGGAAAGTAAGGAAGGATTTGTTTTCAGCCGCCTGGCCATTTGTGTAAGCGTAAGCTCAGCATCCTCATAAATTTTTTCCTGCTGAAGCAGGCTGATAATTTTTGGCTTCCAGTTATCAATGAGTTCTCTGTTTGCTGAATCTGAAGAAGGTGCATTATCCATTTCTAAAATTTCGGCTTCTTCGGTCACCGGGCTACTTTCCATGGCAGGTTGCAGCAACAGCACTGGCTTATATCCAAGAAGGTTTAGCTTATAGGGTACTTTTATCTCTATGGAACTGGCATATCCGTTTATAGCGATGTAGTAAAAAATCAGGGCAAAGCCAAAGTAAAACCACCAGTCCTGCATGTAATTGTTTAAAGCCGGGATAAATTTTGCAAATAAGGACGAGGCAATCCGCAATACCAGCATCAGCAGGAAAGCAATAAGGAAGTTACGTACCCAGCGGAACAAGACATTATCAGCATAACTTACCACCTGCACAATCATTTTTTTATAGAGCAGATAATAACGAAGTGAAATAGCGAGGTAAAATAACATGGACAAGAGGCCGGTGGCCTGGTACCAGGTGTCAAAATCAGGATCAGCCCATCCATCCATCAGGTAATATCTCTTTACTATAATCTTGTCTGTAATAACCACTATACTATTCCATAACAGGTAAAGGATACCCGGCAGCAGGTGCAGCCATTCTTTTTTTCCAAAACGGAAAGAGGGATTGAGCAGGCTTTGTACATAAAAAAATACAACGGGACCAATAAAATATAACTGCTGAAAAGGAGTGTAAAAGAGAATGTCCCTGTATGGCTGGGCATCATACCAGCCGGCAAAACCAATCATCCACGGGGCAATAAATAAACTACAAAGCAGTAAAAACAAGGCAAGCCATTTGTCCGACAGGGATTCATTCATTACACCCTTTCTCCATAACAGGCCTGAGTAAACAAGCCCATGAACAAAGAAAATAAGCAGCAGCGAACTATAAAACCCGAACTGAAAAAGCATACACCGCTAAACTAATGAATATGCACATTGTTCACTTTTATCCTGAAGGTTTTAACTATTACACCACTACATTGATCATCTTGTTCTTTACATAAATGATCTTCTTCGGCTGTTTTCCTTCCAGCCATTTTTGCACGGTGGCATCCTGTAATACCAGTTCTTCCACTTGCTGCTGTGTGGCATCAAGGGCAAGGGTAAGTTCCGCTCTAGTCTTACCATTAATGGCAACGGGGTAAGCTTTGGACGTTTCCTTTACATACTTTTCTTCGAAGACTGGGTAGGAAGCATCCAGCACACTACCAGAATGGCCGAGCAGGCTCCATAGTTCTTCCGTTATATGCGGTGCATAGGGAGCTAATAAAATAAGCAGGGGTTCAAGGAGCTTTCTTTTATGACATTTAAGATCGGTGAGTTCATTGGTGGCAATCATAAATCCGCTGACACCGGTATTGAAACTAAAACGTTCTGTATCCTGCTCAATTTT
>CAZWIM010000040.1:11521-26696 GCA_964634265.1 uncultured Chitinophaga sp.
TATCATCCCCTGGTTCACCAATTTCCTATACGGCTCATCATGGCCTATCAATCCCAAATCATAGAGTACTTTGGTCCACATGCGGCTGTACAATAAATGCCCCACAGCATGTTCCGTTCCGCCAATGTATAAATCCACCTGTCCCCAGTAATCACTGGCCTGGCGGCTGCAAAATTCATTTTCATTCTTCGGGTCCATGTAGCGGAGAAAATACCAGCTGCTGCCTGCATAGCCGGGCATCGTACTCGTTTCTCTTTGCCCTTCAGGAGTATTTACCCAATCTGTCAAATTAGATAAAGGGCCTTCACCACCTTTGCCCGGTTTCACTTCATCCATATGCGGCAATAACAATGGCAAATCTTTTTCATCCATTGCAACGGGTACTCCGTCTTTCCAGGTAATCGGGAAAGGTTCGCCCCAGTAACGCTGGCGGCTGAAACCGGCATCCCGCATCTTGTAGTTCACTTTTCTGACACCTATTCCTTTTTCCTCGATGGCTTTGATGGCCACATCAATGGCATCTTTCATCAGCATACCGTTTAAGAAACCGCTGTTCTCCAGTATGGCATCCTTGGTGGGATTGGCCTCTTCTCCATTATAGTGGCTACCGATGATATTGGTGATGGGTATGTTGAAATGCTTTGCAAACTTATGGTCCCTTTCATCCCCGCAAGGCACTGCCATAATAGCCCCGGTGCCATAACCCGCCAGTACATATTCCGATGTCCAGATAGGTATCTCCCTTCCGTCAAACGGATTGATGGCATAGGCTCCTGTAAACACACCGGTAATTTTTTTCTCAGCCATTCGTTCCCTTTCACTGCGGCTTTTTACATAAGCGAGGTATTCATCCACTGCAGCAGTTTGTTGGGCTGATTTTATTTCATTGACAAGGTCAAGTTCCGGTGCCACTACCATAAAATCAACCCCGAAAATGGTATCTGGTCTTGTGGTGTAAACCCGCAGCTTTTGTGAATGGCCTTTAATTGCAAAATCTACTTCTGCACCACTTGATTTGCCAATCCAGTTCGTCTGCATTTCTTTCATGGCATCGCTGAAATCGACCGTATTCAGTCCTTCCAGCAAACGATCGGCATAGGCAGTAATACGCAGGTACCACTGGCGCATTCTTCTTTTTTCTACCGGATGACCTCCCCTTTCACTCACTCCGTTTACCACTTCGTCATTGGCCAATACGGTTCCGAGTGCTTCGCACCAGTTCACTTCACCATAGGCACTGTAGGCAAGGCGGTAGTTCATCAGGATTTCCTGCCGCTTTTTCTCATCAAAATTTTTCCATTCGTCTGCCGTAAAGGGATCATGGTTTATTGTTATTGGCGATGAGCCGTAAACCATGAACTGTTCCTCCAGTTCAGTGATAGGTCTTGCTTTATTTTCCTTTTTATCGAAATAACTATTATACAGTTTCAGGAAAAGCCATTGTGTCCACTTGTAGTATTCTGGTTTGGAGGTGTTTACTTCACGGTCCCAGTCGTAACAAAACCCAATCTTATCTAACTGGCTGCGAAAGTTGCTGATGTTCGCTTCTGTGGAAACTGCAGGATGAATACCATGCTCTATAGCATACTGCTCTGCCGGAAGACCAAATGCATCATATCCCATCGGGTGCAACACATTGAACCCTTTTAGTCTTTTGTAGCGGCTGTAAATATCTGATGCAATATAACCCAGCGGATGGCCTACATGCAGGCCGGCACCACTTGGGTAAGGGAACATATCCAGTACATAAAACTTGGGCTTATTGCTCTCATTCGAAACTTTGTAAATATTTGTTTCTTTCCAGCGTTGCTGCCATTTCTTTTCAATATCCCTGAAATTGTATTCCATATATATGAGCCGCCTTTATAAGTTTTGAAACGATGTCAATGCTTTACGAAAATCTTTAACAAATAACTTCCACCACAACTGGCAATATGAACCGGGGGCAATCGTTTTATTGGGCAGCAAAAATACTGATTGTACTGCTTTATCTGCTATTTTTGCCCAACCTATTCATCTGAAAAACAAACGTTCATGTCCCAATCCGGAAAAGCTTCGATTAAGCGTGGAAAACCTTCTTACTTCATGTCCATTTTGGGCGTTACGCTGGTGTTATTTCTTTTAGGCACTATTGGCTGGCTGGTGATCAATGCGAATAAAATCGCCAGGAACTTAAAAGAAGATGTAAACATAAGTGCTTATTTGAGGGGCGATCTTAATCCCAAAGACAGTTCTGCATTGGTAACCTATATCAGCAAGCAGCCCTACATCAAAAGTTATGTGTATGTGACCAAGGAAATGGCTAAAAAGATTTACAACAGCGACGGCAATGAAAGCTGGGATAACATCCTGACAGAAAATCCGCTTCCCAACAGTATTGACTTTAAGGTAAAAAGCTCATACCTGAACCCGGATTCGCTAAAAACAATAAAAGCCGACCTGGAAAAACAGACCTATGTAAGCGAGGTGAAATACCCGGAAAAATTTATCGGTAAGATGAATGAGAACATGCGGAACATCAGTATTGTGTTACTCGTTATTGCCATTATCCTGGCAGCTGTTGTTATTGTGCTTATTGATAATACGATCAAGCTGGCTATGTTCAGCAATCGCTTCCTGATAAAGACCATGCAAATGGTAGGTGCCACCCGCTGGTTTATTGCCAAGCCTATGAACATCCGGGCTGTTATAAACGGTGCTATAAGCGGCATCATTGCGATTGTAGCTGTCTTGCTGCTCACCCTTATTGCAGAAAAGTACATTCCCGGTATGAAAGCCGCTCATGACAACCTGAGCCTGTTCCTGTTATTTTTATTGATGATCCTTACAGGAATTGGTATTACCCTCTTCAGCACCCATCGCAGTGTGGTGAAATACCTGAAGATGAAGCTGGATGATCTTTACTAGTCCATAGACGACAGTCTATAGTCCACAGTTATATATAGATTCGGAATTAACTATGGACTGTATACAGCCGGCTGTTGACTTTTCCCTATATTGCAACTCCAAAATTTGAAAAAATGAGTAACGAAAAAGGAACACCCTCCATGTTTAGCAAGGAAAATTATATGTGGATGCTGCTGGGTATTGTGCTGATTGCTATTGGCATGTTCCTGATGTCTGGCGGAGCCAGCAACAAAGACCCCAAAGTGTTTGATGAAGCGGCAGTGTACAGTTCCACCCGTATCACCATTGCCCCTATCCTGATACTTGCCGGGCTGGTGGTTGAGATCATTGCCATTTTCAAGAGGCCCAAACAAGCCTGATCTGACTTTTGATATTATTATATGAAGCGATCCGCCATAGCGGGTCGTTTTTTTAATGTAACCTTGCGAAACTTTTGTCTGAATGACCATCACCGACGCTATCATCATTGCCATTGTGGAAGGGTTAACAGAGTTTCTGCCTGTTTCATCTACCGGCCACATGATCATTACCAGTTCATTGCTGGGTATACAGAAGGATGAATTCACCAAGTTGTTTGAAGTGGCCATTCAATTTGGCGCTATCCTTTCGGTGATCATTTTGTACTGGGGAAAATTCTTTCAGTTTCACCGCTGGCAATTCTATATAAAACTGCTGATTGGTGTCATCCCTGCTTTACTATTAGGCTTCCTGTTCTCTGATAAGATCGACGCTATGCTGGAAAGTCCGACTACTGTAGCCGTAGCTATGCTGGCCGGTGGTATTGTTCTGATGTTCATTGATTCTATGTTTAAAAATGCCAGAACCGAATCAGACGACCAGATCACTTATACGCAATCATTCATCACCGGTATCTGGCAAACCATTGCCATGATTCCCGGGGTTAGCCGAAGTGCTGCCAGCATCATTGGTGGCATGTCGCAAAAATTTACCCGTAATCTCGCTGCCGAATTTTCTTTCTTCCTCGCTGTACCCACCATGTTTGCGGCCACTGCCTACTCTGTTTTTGTAAAAAAATGGACCGGCAACGGAGGTATTGAGCAAAAGGGCTATGAACTTATTTTGGAAAGTAATGATAACCTCATTGCGTTTATTGTTGGTAATATCGTAGCATTTGTAGTAGCCATGCTGGCTATCCGTTTCTTTATCAACTACCTGAAGATCTATGGCTTCAGGATATTTGGCCTCTACCGTATCCTGGCTGGTATCATTTTGCTGATACTCATCGTTACCGGTGTCATAAAAGGATAATACCCACATGGGGTGATTTGAATATGCCTGTTTTTCTGTATATATGCAAAAACAAGTCAACATGAAAAAACTTATCCTTCCGCTGTTAGCTGTACTGATGCTGGCAGCCTGCAGCAACTATGGTAAAAAAGTAAAAGAAGGGCATATTGAAGTATATTATAAAGAAGGTATTTCAGCAACAGAGGCTGAAAAAACGGCTAAGGCCCTTTACAGCGCAGATACCGAAGCTGGTAACAAAGCTGTCAGAAAAAGTTTTCAATTAATGCGGGAAGGCGAAACTGTGATTTTCAGAATGGTGGTAGATAAAGAAAAAGCAAAAGATATGGGTGATGAAAACTTCAGCCCTATTGCATTGCTGGTTTCTGAAAAAGCATTTGACGGTAAACCGGTTGACATGGAACTTACAGACACCAAATTTAAAACCCTTAGAAGCATTGCTTACAAAAAAACTGCATCAGAGGACCTGAATATTGCAACCTTTGGCGAAAAAGTGACCGAAGGAAACACTGAAGTGTATTATAAAGGTGCCACTGCTGAAGAAGCCAGCCGCCTTGCTGCATATATGAACGATTATTTTAAGCCCGAAACCATCTACAGCTTTCAGCTGCTGAAAGATGAAATTGAAAACTATACTGTGAAAATGGTGGGTAACCCTGAAAAAATTAATACCATTTCAGTTTCCCTGTTTGAAGAAGTTTGCCAGGGGATCTGCGATAAAGTGCTTTCAGTGCCTGCAATAAGATTTGAGATGACAGATGCAAAGTTTAATGCGCTTCGTACTTATAATTACCCGGCCGATACAGGCGATCCGGACAGAAATAATTGATTATACATTAGCAAGAAAACCCGTCCGGCGTGGCGGGTTTTTATTTTATTGGCTTAATACTATATTTACCAAAAGCATTGGTTATGCAAACGGCTCCTAAAAAAGTAGTAAATGGCTGGGCTATGTACGACTGGGCCAGTTCCTCCTATAATCTTGTTATCACTTCTACCATTTTTCCAACCTACTTTGAATCTGTTGCCGTAGACAATGCAGCTGTTTCAAAAACTACGGTAACATTTTTCGGCCGGCAGTTTGAGAATACAGCGCTTTATAATTATGCACTGGCCCTTGCTATGCTGATTGTGGCCATCATGTCTCCGCTGCTTTCTTCTATTGCCGATTACAGGGGCACCAAAAAAAGGTTTCTGAACTTTTACCTCACCATGGGAAGCATTGCCTGTGCTTCGATGTATTTTTTCGAAAGTCAAACACTGGGACTTGGTATCGCAGGTATCATCATAGCCTGTGTTGGTTTTTGGGGTGCACAGGTATTTTACAACTCCTTTCTTCCTGAGATTGCAACTATAGAAGACCGTGACAAAGTGAGTGCAAAAGGCTTTGCCTACGGTTATGTCGGCAGCGTATTGCTCCAGCTTATCTGCTTTGCATTTGTAATGGGTAAACCATTTGGGATTACGGAAGGTAAAGGAGCACAAATCTCTTTCTTATTGGTGGGCTTATGGTGGTGGGGATTCGGGCAGTTCGCTTTAAAAAGATTACCCAAACCTGCGCCTGCGGGCACAGGAGATCTCAAACATAATATTCTTTCCAACGGATACTCAGAGCTACGAAAGGTATGGTTCAGGTTAACACATATGCCCAGGCTTAAACGGTTTCTTTTGTCTTTCTTCTTCTATAATATGGGAGTTCAGACCGTAATGCTGGTTGCAGCCTTATATGGAAAAAGTGAATTGGAAATACCCACAACCAATCTCATCATTGCTATCCTGATCATACAACTGATTGCTATACCCGGTGCTTTTACTATCTCGTGGCTGTCATCAAAAATCGGCAACCTGAGAACCCTGATGACCTTAGTAGCCCTATGGATACTTCTATGCATAGCAGCATATTTCCTTCCAAAAGGTGGAATCTATGAATTTTATGCATTAGGCGCAGCCGTCGGTTTCATCATGGGTGGTATTCAATCACTAAGCCGCTCTACATATGCCAAGTTGATGCCCGAGACAAAAGACACTGCTTCCTTCTTCAGTTTTTATGATGTAACGGAAAAACTGGCTGCCGTGGTTGGAATTTTTAGTTTTGGGTTTATTACAGAGCTCACCGGATCACAGAGGAATTCCATTGTGGCACTAGCCAGTTTCTTTATCATAGGTTTGCTGTTATTACTTTATGCCAATGCAGCAAAAGAAAAAAAATTATCATGAAACTTTACAGTATAAATACAGGATATTTTAAACTGGATGGTGGTGCTATGTTCGGCGTAGTGCCCAAAACGATCTGGAATAAAATCAATCCTGCCGATGAGAACAATCTTTGCTCCTGGGCACTGCGCTGCATGTTGATAGAAGATAGTAATCGGCTGATACTGGTTGATAATGGCAATGGTGATAAACAGGATGCAAAATTCTTCAGTCATTATTATCTACACGGCGATGATACGCTGGATAAATCATTGGCCAAATACGGTTTTCACCGGGATGATATTACCGATGTATTCCTCACTCACCTGCATTTTGATCATTGCGGTGGAACAATCAAAAGAGAAGGTGATAAACTGGTGCCTGCATTTAAAAATGCAGTTTGCTGGAGCAATAAAGATCATTGGGACTGGGCAGTTTATCCCAATGACCGGGAAAAAGCTTCTTTCCTGAAGGAAAATATTTTACCTATAGAAGAAAACGGGCAACTGCAGTTTGTGGATATAAATGAAGGCATAGATGGTCAGTTGGGTAAAACCCGGTTTACAGAAAATATTGATGTTCGTTTTGTAAGCGGACATACCGATAAGATGATGCTGCCGCAAATCAGGTATAAAGACAAAACCATTGTGTTTATGGCAGACCTTCTTCCATCTGCCGGTCATATGCCGATCCCTTATGTAATGGGATATGATATGTTTCCCTTGACAACCATACATGAAAAAAAGTCATTCCTAAAAGAAGCACTGGAAGGTGATTATATTCTTTTCTTCGAGCATGACCCGGTAAACGAATGCTGCACTGTACAACAAACAGAAAAAGGTATAAGACCCAAAGACTATTTCAAACTGGAAGATATTTAATAACAAAAGCCCCTTTTTAAGGGGCTTTTAGTTTTCTAATCAGTCGAATTATTTCTTCTTGATCAGTGAAGTAAGCGGATGACGTAGATTGGTATGACTCATCATATCAATTTTTACTTTTCCCACCACCAGCGGACTTTCCACTCTTACCGGTATATGGTTTTGATCATCTGTAACCCATACGGTCATATTCTCACCTCCCTCGAATATTTGTCCTTTTAATAATAAAGGTTTGATTTTAATAGCCCTGAATTTACCATACTTGGTTTTTATCTCCTCCTTACCCACATACCTGATATACATATTAAATACTTCATTGTCCAGGAACATGGAAAATGGAATCTTATCATCAGGCTGCAGTTTGGAAAAATCAACATTCCTGGCATAGTACATAGAACTTACCACATCCTGTACACAAGCCGGGACTTTAAAAACACCATTACCGGTAATAGCAGTGTTCGAAGTCTTGTTGAAGGTGATATTCTCATACTTCTTATAACCACCTTCGTTCACATTACGAATGAATTTGAGTGGTTGAAAAGTAGCTGTATCAATATATGTTTCATACTTATCCCTCACCTTATATATCCAGTCGTAGGAAGAATTGGTTTTGCCTTCGCCGGTAACATGATAAACAGGCCGGTTATTGATTGTTTCCAGTTTGCTGGTGAAAGTAGCAGTGCCAGCATTTACATATATGCCTGCAACAGCATAGTAAACGGTAAAAGACACTTCTTCTTCCACCTTGAATGCGATATTCCTGATACCACAAAAATTATCCTGTGGCGGCGTTGCTTTTTTTGAGAAACTTAAAAAAGCAAGTGCCAGCGGGGCTATCCATTTAAGATTTTTTATCCTCATAATTGTTCGAAGTAAAAATTTTATTGATTCGCACTATTAATAAACTCCCCACTATCGCCGGTAATATCAGGTTAATGAACCAGATACCTGCGGTGGCAAATGTCATTCCCAATTCATTACTGCTGTATAAACCTACAATAGCAATGGTCACTTTTCCTCTTTGCGCCAGCTCGGCAATGGCAATTGTCGGGATTATTGCCATTACCAGGAACGAGACACTGACTGTCCAAAAAGCCTGCCATCCCGAAACATTCACATCAAATAAACCAAAGAGCAGGTAATACTGAATGATAAATATTACAAACCTGAACAGCGATAATGACAATAATTTAAGCAGTATTGTTGCATTGAAATCCTCTAAAGCCTTTACCAGGTAAGCAAACCGCTTACTTCCCGGCAAACGATCTATCCACTTTATTATCCAGGATAACCGGAAATAAAATAGTGTTAAAACAATCAAAACACCCCATACACCATATAAGACTACTTTCATCCACAAGACAGAAATAATTTGCTGCCCTTCAATTATGGGACGTAAAATGACGAGGCCAATACCGCCCATAAGTATTGTAATGATCAACTGGCTTAAACTTCCGACAATAGTCAGGGAAATTGTTTTCAGCCTGTTTCCTTCATCCATATACAAGACCCTTCCTAGGTATTCACCTACCCGGTTTGGCGTTGTCACGGAAAAAGAAACACCGGATAATACAGCCTGTAGGGCTCTGCCAAAACTTACTTTTTGAATTCGCTTTACCGATAATTGCCATTTGGCAGCTTCAACTGACCAGTTAACGATCATCAATATAACTACCAGTAATAAGTTCCATAGCATCGGCCCGTTCATTGATTCTTTAATTCGTTGCCATGCCTGCTCCAGTCCCGGTTGCTGCTGTATTTGCCTGTATATTGACCAGGACAACCAAATGAACAACAAAGGTCCAAGGAAGTAATTGATAAAGAGTTTAATATTTTTGTTTAGTTTCATTAAACTGCCCCGTATCCGACGGGATTTTGTAAAAATACAGCCTGCTTGCAAAAGCCTTCTAAAATAATCCTTGGCATTGACCCCGGTACACTGGTAATGGGTTATGGCCTGATTACTGTAAAAGATAATAAAGTGAGCCTGCTTGAGCTTGGTGTGCTTAAACCGGGAAAAGTAAAGGATAGTTATAAAAAACTGCAACTTATTTTCAATACTGTCAGTGGCCTGATTACTAAATACCAGCCAACTGACTTTGCTATTGAAGCCCCATTTTTCGGCAAAAACGTTCAAAGCATGTTGAAACTGGGAAGGGCACAGGGAGTTGCCATTGCCGCAGCTATGCGTCATGGTTTAGAAGTAACGGAATACTCTCCCAAAAAAGTGAAGCAATCAATCACAGGAAATGGTAACGCAGACAAAGAACAAGTAATGAAAATGCTGCAAACACTATTGTCATTTAAAGAAAGCCCCAAACACTATGATGCAACCGATGCTTTAGCGGTAGCACTATGCCATCACTTTCAAACCGGCTCCCCGCTAAACAAAGTTGTTAAAGGAGTTAAAGGCTGGGAAGACTTTATCAAAAAGAATCCGGGCAGGATTGTAAAAAAATAATTACAAAGCTGCCAGTATTTTCTCCTGTGCCTTTTTCAAACTCTCTGCGCTGGCTTGCGGCTTGTGTTGCGTAAAGTTGAGGTCATTGGAAGAATTAATGGGAATCAGATGCATATGTGCATGCGGCACTTCCAGCCCGATTACACTTATACCACAACGGTTACACTTAAAAGCCTTCTCTATTGCATGAGCAATGGGTTTGGCAAAGATCAGCATTTCGGAAAGGTAATCATCTGAAAGGTCAAACAGTTTATCCGTTTCTGTTTTTGGCACTACCAGTACATGACCTTCCCTCAGCGGAAAAATATCGAGAAAGGCAAAGAACTTTTCATTCTCAGCAATTTTATAAGAAGGAATTTCACCGGCAATAATTTTTGAAAAGATAGTCATACCACCAAAGATTTTATTTTTAACTGACAGAAGATAATATCTGATACGCCTTATCATTTAATCTAATTGTCAAAGCTAAAACTATAATGCATAAAAAACCCGGCAAAAGGCCGGGCCACCGTTAATGCTCAAGGTTTATTAAGCGGTAATTTCTTCTATTTTGAATTTCAGTATGCCTGCCGGCGCCTGTACTTCAGCGGTTTCTCCAACCGTTTTCCCTAAAATACCCTTGCCTATTGGTGACGTAACTGAAATTTTACCTGCTTTCAGGTCAGCTTCTTTTTCACTTACGATCTTATAAGTAACCTGTTTTTTAGTTCCGAGGTTAGTTAACGTTACTTTTGTCAAAATTGAAACTTTGCTGGTATCAATGCTTGATTCATCAATCACCCTGATGTTGGCCATTGATCCCTCCATTGCCGCAATTTTTGCTTCCAAAAGCCCTTGTGCCTCTTTCGCTGCATCATACTCTGCATTCTCTTTCAAATCACCTTTTTCCCTCGCTTCTGCAATAGCTTTACTGGCAGCAGGCCTGTCAACTGTTTTCATCCGCTGCAATTCTGCTTTCATTTGTTCCAGTGTTTCTTTCGTCACATACTGTATGTCTGCCATAGTCACCTCCTTTGATAAATAAAAAAATAACAACGCCTCAGTTCTTGGGCTGAAGCGTTGCATTATTGAATTGTAAAGATACACAACTATTTGAAAAAGCAAAACAAGTTTTCTTTTTTAACATTACCGGTTGACATGCTTAATAATTATTGACTTAGAAAGGATAAACCGGGCAAAGAATATTAATTGGCGGTAATTCCCAGTTTATGTAATAAAATATCGGCCATTTTATACGAAGCCTCATGTGTATAACCGGCTATATGTGGCGTTATGATAACATTGGGCTGCGCCAGCAGCCAATCCAATTGTTCTTTCTCTGCAGAAGAATAGGTGATTAATTTTTCGTTTTCCAATACATCCAAAGCAGCCCCTGAGATTACGTTATTTTTTAAAGCCTTAATTAAATCAGGAATAGCCACTACTTTTCCCCTGGATGTGTTAACTATCCATGGCTTTCTTTGAAGGGAACTAAAGAAACTTTCATTTGCCAGGTGATGTGTTTCTGTTGTAAGTGGAAGATGAAAGCTGATTACATCTGCATACCGGCAAATTTGTTCAAAACTTGCCTCTTTAATATAGTCTTTGGCAAAGTCAGTTTTATACTTATCATAAGCAAGAACTGTTACATCAAACGAAGAAAGCAATTTTGCAAAACTGCTTCCCGTATTTCCATAGCCAACAATTCCAACTGTTTTTCCACTTAGTTCCGTTCCCCTGTTTTCATCCCGCAGCCATAAACCTTCTTTAATCTCTGCTGATGAAACAGTGATATTATTAAGAAGGTTAAGCAAAAGCCCTAATGCATGTTCTGCCACTGCATTGCGATTACCTTCCGGACTGCTTACACATCGTATTCCCTTGGTTTCAGCATAAGTAACATCAATGAGTTCCATACCGCTGCCAAGCCTTCCAACCCACTCAAGCGAATCCGCTTTGTCAATCAGTTTCCTGTCTACTGTTATCCTTGTGGTTACAATTACTCCTGTTGCCGACGGAATAATATCTATGAGTTCATCATAAGTAATTGAAGGAAGATAAAGTACCTCATATCCCTTTTCCTCCAATCGCTCTTTCAACAACGGATGCGACTTTCCTGTAATTATTACCTGTTTCATTTCATTTTGAAAGTAAGCTCAGCAAATTGCTGTACAGTCAATTGCTCTGCTCTTTTATTAAACAACTCATCCTGCAAATCTGCTGCATCGAAAAGGCTTTTTACTGCATTTCTCAATGTTTTTCTGCGCTGGTTGAAAGCTGTCTTTACCAACTGAAAAAAATATTGTTCACTTTTCATCGGAGGAACTTCTTTAAGCGGAGAAAGTCTTATCACACCACTTTTCACCTTTGGTGGAGGCTGAAAACAATTTTCATGTACATCAAAAAGGTATTCCACTTTATAAAAAGCCTGCACTAATATACTAAGTACCCCATATACTTTGTTTCCTTCCTTTGCTGCCACTCTTTGTGCTACTTCCTTTTGAAACATACCCACCACTGCTTCAACATCCTCTTTCCATTCCAGAATCTTAAACAAAATCTGAGTTGAAATGTTGTAAGGGAAATTACCAACGACAGTAAAACTCCCGGTAAACGGCTGAGCAATATCCAGAAAACTTTCATGTATCAGTTTTCCCTGCAATTCCGGGTAGGCATTTAGTAAGTAAGTCACTTTTTCTTCATCCAGTTCTACCGCTTTAAAATCAACATCGTCTAATTTCAGCAGGTACTTCGTAAGGGCGCCACCACCGGGACCTACTTCCAGTAACTGTCGGAAAGGATGCTCCTGTAAGGATGAAACAATCTTCCGGCAGATATTCTCATCCTTCAGAAAGTGCTGGCCCAGTGATTTTTTTAAGGTGTACATTGATACAAAAGTAGCCGATTATAGCTACTTCGGGTCGTTACGCTGGCACAGAGTTTGATTTTTAATAATACATTACAGCTTTTGAAGTTTAATCTTCTGATTTATACCCTGTGCGCTGACTTCCAAATAATATATGCCAGCTGATAAATTACCAGTACTAATTGAAAAGCTATTCAATCCTTTCAGCAATTGCACACTACCCTTAAGTGCAATTCTTCCGGCATTATCTATAATCCTCCATTTTGCATTCTGTTCTGAAAAAGCAGATATTGTAACCATTGCTTTTCCATCTGTCATAGGATTGGGATTAACCTGTAGTTTGTTAACAAGATCTGCAAATGAAACAAATATGATCGTTGAATAAATATATTGACCGTCTTTATCCATAGTTTTTAACCTGTATTGTGCTGAAGATATTCCAAAGCCAGCCACCTCATAATCAGAATAGTTGTATAAAGATTTGCCCGATGTATTACCTCCGGCAGAAACAGTTCCAATTTGCCTGAAACCATCACCTGTATTTCTCTCAATAACAAAGTAATCCGTGTTTCTCTCTTGTTCTGTTTCCCACTTCAATAATACCGTTCCATTAAAATAGTTGGCAGTAAATGTTAAGAGATGCAGTGGAAGAATAAGATTTGATGATCCAAAATAAAAGGAGGAAAAAGAGGAAATATTTGCCTGCACAACGTATCCGTTAATTCCATGTCCTTCAGCGTACACAGGATTGATGAGTGTAGTAGTTGAAGAAACGCTGCTTCCGCATGCATCCTGGTTTTTCAAAAGTTTAATATCAGATATAGATGTAATTCCACTCAAAGGGTCCGCATCCAGGGCATCAAATTCCGCCTTAGAAAAATACAACCTGATTCTTACAGGAGATACGGGTTGAAATTGAGGGGTGATTGTTATGTTGCGGTCAAGATATTTTACCGATCCCTGCATTCTGATGGCTCCTGAGTGCTTATAAAAACAGGAAGTGACTGTACCCAGTGTTTGACCATTGGCAAAAATCTCAGCCAGGATATTGCCGTCGGGGCCGGTTAATGGAACCCAATAATTACTGTTTGAAGCATCTATAGTAACTGTTGAACCGCTATTAGGTGTGTTTACTGGTCCGTCTGTAACATCAATGGTTGTTGGTAAAGTGCTTTTATTATTTCCGCCGTTATTCTGATAACCAAGAAAGGTGTATTTTAGAATAGTTCCGGGTCGGGAAAGAACACTGGTTCCTCCGCCAGAAGGCCCAGAGGTGGAGCCTATACTATCTGTGACAGTAAATATGATATTTCCATTTTTCAATGCAAGATCACGGTAACGATCGGTTCTGAAGAAGTACGGTACAGAATCGTTAACAATTCCATCTCTTGTATTATTCAATTTGTAGCGGTATAAAGTACCCCTTCTTAAAGTAGGAATCAGCAAGGACTGATGCCATCCGGGAATATTCGTATATCCATAGTGATCAATGCTGGATGGGGCTACGGTAGGATATTGCATCCAGTTAGTACCAGTAGTTAGTGTTACGTTACAATTAGAAGCACCGTTACAAGCAGGATACATCGAAAAAATGGGGTCAGTAAATGTCCCTGCAGCAAAATTATTTTCCTGCAATACCGTTGCAGTGGCAGGAATTACCACTTCATTATAAGATGTACTACTGCAATTTCCACCGGCAGAACTCCAGTTGATATACCGGTAATTCTGTGCAGGGTTATCCCTGAATCCTGCCCAGTAAGGCCATGCATAATTATTGCCAGATGAGATAATATTGATTTCATCATCCGTTCTTACTCCATGTTCACTGCTGTACAATTTGCCACCCGGGCTCAACGTGGGATAAGATGTTCCGTAATTCGTCTCCATTTCAAAAGCCAGTCCTTGCGGATTACGATGCCCATAAGAAAAAATATGACTTCGAACAGCAACCTGCGGGCCTCCGGCATCCGGATCCAGCAAGGGATTATCCGCAGGTATAGAACCATCCAGGTTAATCCGCAAAATTTTACCCTGGTATTTCGAATAGTTATTGGCACTTATCTCTGCTGCAGTCGGGAGGTCTTGTGCTACTATCGGATTACAACGGTTGGCAAACTGATTGGCTCCAAGATCACCACATGAGTAATAAAGTTTATCATCCGCTCCATATACTAACCTGCCTGAACTGTGATCACCCCCTGCGGGAATACCGCTAACCAATATTAATTCCGAACCTAACTGGCCGGTAGTTGTGTTATAGGTAAATCTTGAAATACGAAGTGAACTGCTATTGTTGGAATATGCTATATAGATATAATTATTAGAACCGGAGCCTTTGAAATCCTTATGTAAAGCAAGACCCATCATTCCATTCTGACCAATAGAGGTCGCTACTCCGAATCCATTTCTTGAAATATTCAAATAGGTACTGGCCCTGTGATCAAGAATAATACGACTGAGTCCTGTTACTGATGAAACTATTCTCACCCTTCCCACTTTTTCTGTGATGTAAAGTGAATCATCGGGTCCGTAAGTAATCTCGTAAGGATGTGCAAGATAATAGCGGCTCCCCGGGGGGGTAAGTGTCCGATTGATAGAATCCACAGCAAAAACTTCCTGTGC
>CAZWIM010000041.1:0-12913 GCA_964634265.1 uncultured Chitinophaga sp.
TAGAGCATCAGATTGTGGTTCTGAGGGTCGCCGGTTCGAGCCCGGTTAGCCACCCAACTGACCCCGTTTCAACAGAGACGGGGTTTCATTTTATATCATGCACATGAACTATTGGTTACTGATCATACCTGTTATTTCAGCTTTCATCGGCTGGGTTACCAACTGGGTAGCCATTAAAATGCTTTTTCATCCCCGTGAACCAAAGAAAGTACTGGGTATTACTTTCCAGGGAATCTTTCCCAAAAGACAACAGCAGTTTGCAGAGAAACTGGGCAAACTGGTAAGCAATGAGTTTTTGTCTTTCACGGATATAGAAGAAAAAATCAGCAGCCCTGAAAACCTGAAGAAAGTAATGCCGCTGATCGAACAGCATATTGATGAATTTTTACGGCATAAACTCAGCGATGAAATGCCCGTCATCAGTATGTTCATCGGTGATAAGACCATCAACAAAATGAAAGGGGCTTTTATGAAAGAACTGGAACTCATATTTCCCCAACTGATGAAACAATTTGCCGGCAACCTGAAAACCGAACTCGACCTGGAACACATTGTTATAAATAAAGTATCCAATTTCTCCTCCGATAAACTGGAAGAATTGCTTTACCAGATCATGTCAAAAGAATTCCGTTTCGTTGAGATCATTGGTGCTGTAATCGGCTTTATTATTGGTATAGTACAGATAATCATCACACAGCTAACAGCTTAAGTTATCAACAGGCCTGTATAAACCAAACTTTTCCCCTTCATGATTGTCATTAGCCTTTCATCAAGTTGTCATCCTATTGTCAGCAAGTAAAACCCCCTTTGAGCGTCTAACCTTTACAATTCGAAATAATGAAACAGTTTTTCGCAGTTTTAGCCTCATTTTTAATAAGTTATACAATTTCAGCCCAACCTCCCGGAAGTGGCGGAAACAGGCCCGGCGCAAACGGCAGGGCACAAATGACCGGTACCTTTTACGGAAAGCTTATCGAAGCAAAATCTCAAAAACCAATTGAATACGCCTCCGTACAGTTGCTGCAGAATAAGATGGATTCAGCCACCAAAAAAAGAAAGGATGTGGTTATTGCAGGTATGCTGACCAAAGCAAACGGTGAATTTCGCCTGGAAAACGTTCCTGCATTCGGGCAATTCAAATTACAGGTTTCGGTGATTGGCTTCAAACCTTTTGTTCAAAATGTATCCTTCGACCTGAAACCCAATGGCGATATGAGTGCTATGATGAGTGCATTGGATAAAGATCTCGGAAACATAAAAATTGATATTGAAGATAAAGTGCTGGATAACGTAACGGTTGTGGCTTCTAACCCGGGATTGAGACTTGGCATTGACAGAAAAGTTTTTAATGTTGATAAGAACCTCGTTTCAGCCGGTGGTACGGCTGTAGATGTTATGCGCAATGTGCCCTCTGTTAATGTTGACATTGATGGAAACGTAACGATGCGAAACAATGCACCGCAGATTTTTGTGGATGGACGTCCTACTAATATGGAGCTTGACCAGATTCCTGCTGATGCCATTGAAAGCGTTGAGATCATTACCAATCCCTCTGCCAAATTTGATGCGTCAGGTGGTACAGCAGGTATCCTCAATGTTATTCTTAAGAAGAATAAGAGAGTGGGTTACAACGGAAGCATAAGGGCCAATATTGATTCAAGAGCCCGGATTGGTTTGGGAGGAAACTTCAACCTGCGCCAGGATAAGATCAATTACTTTTTAAACGTAAACTATAACCAGCGTAAATCTATCAGTAACGGTACCACCGACCGTACCACTTTCATCGGAAACCCCAATACTTTTTTACAACAGACGGATAAAAGTGTTCAGGAAGGTTATCATGGTTTCCTGCGTACCGGGTTTGATTATTTTATTGACAACAGGAATACACTATCTGTAACAGGTAATTTTTCTGATGGACGCTTTGAACCTTATACCAACAGCGATATCTTAATTGATTCGCTTTACAATACAGTAACCCAATCTTTCAGTCAGCGTTTTTCTAATTCTACCAGCAAGTTTAATAACCTTGGAACCATGCTGAGCTATAAGCACCTGTTCCCCAAACAGGGTGAAGAGCTTACTGCTGATATCACTTACAACAAGAGCCGGAATTCAAGCACTAACCTGATCACTACCGATTATTTCAAAGTGCCGGGTTATACGTTGCAGAGTGAATTCAGACAGCAACAGGATGGCAAGGGCGAAAACGAGAATATCGTTATCCAGTCAGATTATGTAAAACCCATTAACGACAAATCAAAAATCGAACTGGGTGTAAGGGCGCAGATCCGTAAAGTAGACAGCCGCAATGACTTTTTCTTCTTTGATAACAATGCTGTGGCTATTTACAATCCCCAGCTTTCTGTGAATTATAACAGTACAGATAATGTGTATGCGGCTTATACCACTTATACTAACCAGGTCAAGGATTTTGGTTATCAGCTGGGATTAAGGCTGGAAAGCTCAGACTATAATGGTAAGTTGCCTGATAAGAACCAGGAATTCAATATCAAATTTCCGGTCAGCCTTTTCCCCAGTGTATTTTTAAGCCAGAAGCTGAAGAATAACCAGGAAATGCAGCTGAACTATACCCGCAAGATCAACAGGCCCAACTTTTTCCAGTTGTTCCCCTTCACGGATTATTCAGATTCGCTCAATATCAGCAGGGGTAATCCTAACCTGAGCCCCGAGTTTACCAATTCACTAGAACTGACTTATCAAAAGACCTTTAAAAACAGGGATAATTTTATTGCATCACTTTATTATAAAAACACCACTGACCTGATCAGCCGCTTCCAGGCACAGGAGCAAGACCCGGTAAATGGAAAAGATATCCTGGTGAATACTTATATCAATGCCAATTCAAGTTATATTACAGGTCTTGAGCTGACATCCACCAACAAGATCACCAAATGGTGGGAAATGACCACCAATATGAACCTGTTCAATTCCAGGATTAAGATTGGTATTGCTGGTCAGCCGGAACAGGATCCGCTCACAAGCTGGTTTGGAAAATTGAATAATAATTTCAAACTGGCCAAAACACTGACATTGCAGGTTTCTGGTGAATACCAGTCCAAAACTATCCTGCCTCCCAGCAGTGGACGTGGCGGTGGCCGTGGTGGTATGTTTGGTGGTGGCGGCATGTGGGGCATGACCACCACTTCACAGGGATACATCAAATCCAACTATTTTGTAGATGCAGGTCTTCGTTTTGAATTCCTGAAAAATAAACAGGCTTCCATTTCGCTTAATGTCAATGATATTTTCAGAACCCGTCGCCAGAACATCATTTCTGAATCACCTTTATTTTACCAGGAAGTTTTCCGCCGCAGGGATCCGCAGATTTTGCGCCTCAACTTCAACTGGAGATTTGGAAAGTTTGATGCTAACCTGTTTAAACGGAAGAACAACCGTGATAACATGGGTGATGGCACTGAAGGAATGAGTATGAGACCTTAAAAACAAACTGATTATCGTATAAGGTTTTGCATATTTGCAAAACCTTATTTTTTTACCGGCATTGAAAAAAATTGTTTTTACTGTCACAAATGACCTGACCTACGATCAGCGGATGCAACGCATCTGTACAACGCTGTCTGAAAACGGGTATGCTGTAACATTGGTGGGAAGAAAATTGCCCTCTTCTCTCCCATTGAAACAAAGAAATTATCAGCAAAAACGTATCAACTGCTGGTTCAAGAAAGGCAAATGGTTTTATGCAGAATACAATGCCCGGTTGCTTTTCTATTTATTGTACCGCCGAATGGATGCCATTTGTGCGATTGATCTCGATACCATTCTGCCTTGCCTGTATATTTCAAGGTGGAAAAAAATAAAAAGAATTTATGATGCTCATGAACTTTTTACCGGGCTAAAAGAAGTAGTGAGTCGCCCGGCTGTTTTCAAAAGATGGAAAGCCATTGAGGAAAAAGCAGTACCGCAATACAAACTAGGTTATACCGTAAGCAAAAGCATAGCAGATGAGTTTAATAAAAGATATGCCGTACACTATGAAACTATACGCAATGTTCCGGTGCTGAAAAATGAAGTACCTGAAAATGATAACAACCAAAAATTTATTCTCTACCAGGGAGCCGTCAATGAAGCCAGGGCCTTTGAATGGCTGATTCCGGCAATGAAAGAAATCAATTGCCGACTGGTAATTTGTGGTGATGGTAATTTCATGCCGCAACTCAAAGAACTCATCATTCATAACAAGGTGCAGGATAAAGTGGAACTAAAAGGAATGCTTCCACCCGATGAACTTTGGAAGATTGCACAGCAGGCATATCTGGGCATAGCCCTTGCTGAAAATACCGGGCTCAACCAATACCTGGCTCTCCCTAATAAATTTTTCGATTATGTGCATGCAGGCCTGCCCCAGTTAACCATGAATTATCCAGAATATGTACAGCTAAACCGGGAATATGAAGTAGCTGTACTGACAAGTGACCTTTCCCCGGCAGGAATTGCCCAAACCATAAACAATTTGCTGGTAAATGATGTTTTAATACAAAAGCTCAGAGAAAACTGCCTCACAGCCCGCCTTGAATGGTGCTGGCAAAATGAAGAAAAAAAATTGCTGGCATTTTACCAATCTCTATTTAATTCATGAACCGACACCTGCATATTGTTTGCCTCGATACACCCTGGCCTGCTGATTATGGCGGGGCAATTGATATGCTTTACCGTATCAAAGCATTGTACGAAGAAGGTATCAAAATTCACCTGCATTATTTTTCATACAATGAACGGGGAAACCCCAATGAACTCAACCAGTTTTGCGAATCCATTCATATTTACCAGCGAAAAAAAGTCCACCGGGGATTTTCTTTCAGGCTGCCATATATCGTGTCTTCAAGAATCAATGCTTCGCTGATCGAAAACCTTAACAGGGACAATCACCCCATTTTACTGGAAGGAGTGCATAGCACCGGCATACTGGCATCACTTACTACCAGTAACAGAAAAATTGTCATCCGGCTGCATAATGATGAAAGTGCTTACTACCGCCACCTGGCCCGGACAGAAAAATCCTGGTTCAAAAAATTGTACTATCTGAACGAGAGCCGGCTATTGAAAAAGTACCAGCATTCTTTACCTAAAAATTTACCTTATGCCTGCATCACTACGGCAGATACAAGGCTGTTTAAAGAAAAGTATGCCCTGGAAAATGCTTTCTTTCTTCCTGCTTTTACACCTTACCAACAGGTAAATGGTATAGAAGGACAAGGTTCATTCTGCCTGTATCATGGTAATCTTTCAGTACCAGAAAATGAAAAAGCCGCCACCTGGCTACTCGAAAAAGTATTTTCTAAAATAAAAGTACCTTTTGTAGTGGCAGGAAAAAATCCATCAAAAAAGCTGGAAACGCTGGCTCACCTGTACCTGCATACCTGTATAGTAGCCAATCCTACTGATACAGAGATCAATGACCTGGTGCAGAAAGCACATATAAATATCCTTCCATCCTTTAGCGATACAGGTATAAAAATAAAATTACTCCATGCGTTATTCGAAGGAAGGCATTGTGTGGTCAACGAAGCCATGGTACAGGGCACCGGGCTGGAAGAAGCCTGTCATATCGGTACCAATGCGGAAGCTTTTGCAGCTATTATATTACAACTCCACCACCTGCCTTATGCAGAAGAAGAAACCAAATTGAGAAAAAGATTATTGGGCGACCTGTACAACACTGCATTAAATGCCCGTAAGCTTATTCCATACTTATACTAGCATTGTCTACCACCCTTCCCCTTTCGGTTCGGATCATTCTTGCAGGGAATTTCTGTACAACGATATAATCATGGGTAGCCATTACAATGGCCGTATTATAATCTTTGGAGATGCTGAACAAAAGGTTCATGATCTCGTCAGATGTTTCAGGATCAAGATTACCTGTAGGCTCATCCGCCAGTATCAGTTTGGGTGAATTCAGTAAGGCCCTGGCAATATCAATACGTTGTTGTTCACCACCGCTCAGCTCAAAGGGCATTTTAAATCCTTTTGCCTTTAATCCCACTTTATCCAGCACATCCATGATCTTTTCATCCATCAGCTTTTCGTCTGTCCAGCCGGTAGCCTTCAAAACAAATTTCATATTATCATTTACATTCCGGTCGGTCAGCAATTGAAAATCCTGGAATACCACGCCAAGGTTACGACGCAGGTAAGGCACTTTTTTCCAGTCCAATCCCCTAAGGTCAAATCCTGCCACCGTTCCCTCTCCTTCTTTCAGGGAAAGTTCGCCGTATAAAGTTTTCAGTAAACTCGATTTACCGGTTCCGGTTTTACCAACGAGGTATACAAATTCTCCTTTATTAACCGTCAGGTTCACATCCTGCAACACCAGGTTATTTCCCTGGTAAATATTAACATGTTTTAATTCTATGATCGCTTCAGCCATTGATTGCCCGTTTGCTGCAAAGTAAAGGAAAGAATAGGAAGGCAAGATCAAAAAAATCATTAACACTTGTATCTTAGCAATTCCATTAAACCAAAAAATACCGCATGAAAAAACTGTTCATATTATCCGCCACTTTTCTTCTAAGTATAGTTTCAACTGCACAACGCACCACCGCTAATGATGGTGACTGGAGCCAGCAGTTTGTCGTTTTAAAAAATACGGCTGAAGCCGACCTCATGATACGGGTGGGTGATATTGACAACCTTGGTTTCGGATTTGAAGAAGAATTCAATCCTTTCTCCGGCCGCTCCACCTGGTCGCATGGTTATCCCTGGGAGTTAAAAAAAGAAGATGCAAGGGGAACAGACAGAATTATGGTGCCTTCCAGCTATAAATACGGCACCTGGGTTTCACAGGATGGTTATTGCAGCTCCACCAAACGTCCAGATAATAACCCGGTCACTATTGCCATTCCCTTGAATGAACTAAAAGGGGTAACCATTGATTCAGCTTCCCTTCAGTTATTCATCGATGATTTCCAGGCGCCGGCACTGAATTCAAAATTCCAGGTGAAGATCAACGGGCTTCGTTTTACAGAAGCAGAGAAACTGATCAACCGGGTAAACCAAACCGGGCCTGTAGGTAAACTGATCACCATCCGCCTTACCACGGAATTACTGGAAAAGCTGAAAGCAGATTCTTTGGTCATTGCCATCGATGACCCGGTTTCCAAACAAGGTGATGGTTATGCCATTGATTTTGTAAAACTGCTGATCAATCCCAAAATCATTTACCAGGGCAAAGTGCAGGGGCGCATCATTGACGCCGCTACCAAAGAGCCTATTGCAGGTGCAACGGCCAGGATTGAGGATTATGGAACAGCCGTTTCTGATAATGAAGGAAATTTTGTGATAGAGAATGTACCCGCCGGGTTATCGGTTGTAAACGGCAGCGCTGCCGGCTATTCATCGGATACCAAACAGGTAGATGTCATTGCAGATGAATCCAGTGAAATAGTGGAACTGGAACTGAAACGTTCCGGCAAAGTCACTTTCAATAACAAAGCGTTGCAGGAAGGCGATAACCTTGTACTTAATAATATCCAGTTTGAGGTCAACAGCTCCACCCTGTTGGCTGCGGGTAAAGCAGAGCTGGATAAACTGGCCGCTTTCATGAAGCAAAATGAAGGAATCGAGATCTTATTATCCGGCCACACTTCCTCTGAAGGTGGCGCTGCCTTAAACCGTGAACTTTCGCTGAAAAGAGTAAGAACTTGTAAAAACTACCTTGTCAGCAAAGGCATTGACGATGGCCGTATTACCATTAAAGGCTATGGACCAGATATGCCGGTGGCCCCCAACGATACAGAAGCCAACAGGGCCAAAAACCGGAGAGTGGAAATGAAAATTACCCGCCTTTGATAGTGTTCAAGCAGGTAAATTATAGCAGAGCAGCTTTAAATTATTATTAAAGACATGTCTTTAAATCCTTATAAGTCAACTGATAATAATTCTTAATAAAATATTTTACTGGTTGAGGAATATCCGGTTTCTGGAATTTTTTACATTTGATAGCTGTTGACTAACCCACCAGGTTTTGGCCAGTACAAACTGCCTTATTGATTGTTTTGATTTTTTGTGAAATTGAAAAATGTTCCCATTATGTACACTTATGATCTGCTGGAGACCGGATGTTATTACCTCGTGAAAGAAAAAGAAGACTCTCCTATTACTTTGATAAAAGTGGCGGTAGAATCCGACCATTGCCTGTTTATTCAGCATTATGATGATCCCATGGAAACCGCCTGGAAGCTTAAGAAGGACAACCTTTTTGATATCATCGAATGCCTGAGTGATGAAACCGTTAAAGCCTGGGAAGCCCACTTCATGAACGGGCAGGACGCATTCTTCAGAGGTGATGAGGAAGAATGATCCCATTCACCACTCCTGTAAATATTACTCCCCGCTGACCTAAATAAGGTATTTTTAGCTACCTAATTTAAATGTATGAATACTTTTCATCGCATGGCAGTTGCCCTGTTGCTGTTTTTTGTCCAGGCTTCGGTAATGTTTGGCCAGCCCATGGCCAAAGAAAAAGAGGATGACCTGCCAAAAGATTATCTCACGGCAGATTTTCATGCCGGCCGCAGAGCGGCTCTTCGCAGTGTTATGCCTGATAATTCAGTAATGGTCATTTTTGCCTTCCCTACCCGCACTTATTCCAACGATGTGGAATACCTCTACCACCCCAACCCTGATATGTATTATTTCAGCGGGTACAGGGAGCCGCATTCATTGCTGCTCATCTTTAAAGAGGAGCAAACAGATACAGAGGGAAATAAATTCAAAGAAGTATTATTTGTACAAAAAAGAAATGCCCAGGCCGAACAATGGACCGGCAGGAGACTGGGTACAGAAGGCGCTAAAGAAAAGCTGGGTATCAACATGGCTTTCAATGGCAATGACTTCAAAAAATTCAATATCAACTTTTCTTCTTTCAGTAAGATCATTGTTGATAAAATACCGGTGGATATTCCCAACGGCTGGGACAATGCTGATCTATTTGACCTCATTCAGCAGTTTAAAGAAAAAGCAGCCATGCCCGAAAAAATGGCGGATGACAAACGATTCGATAACCGCCTGTATCGTGACCTGACGGCACAATTACGGGAAATAAAAACCCCGGAAGAACTGGACCTGTTGCGTAAAGCTGTTGAAATTTCCTGCCAGGGGCAGAATGAAGTAATGAAAGCTGTTAACCCCAATATGTCGGAACTGGAAATACAGGGCCTTCATGAATATGTACACAAAAAGTACGGGGCAGAAAGTGTAGGATATGGTTCTATTATTGGTGCCGGTGAAAATGGCTGTATCCTGCATTATATGGAAAACACCAAGACAAAAGTAGGTACCAGCATGCTGCTGATGGATGTGGGAGCCGAATATCATGGCTATACAGCAGATGTGACCCGCACCATACCTGTTGACGGAAAGTTCTCCGCGGAAGAAAGACAGATATACCAGCTGGTTTATGATGCCCAGGAAGCTGCTTTTAAAACCCTGAAAGATGGTTCCAAATGGGCCGACGCCACTGCTGCTGCCCAGCAGGTAATTGCCGATGGATTAATAAACTTAGGCATCATTAAAAATAAAAATGAAGTAAGAAAATATTATCCCCATGGCCTCGGTCACCATATTGGTATGGATGTACATGACAGGGGGACCTATGATAAATTGAAAAAGGACATGGTGATTACGATCGAACCGGGTATTTATATACCGGAAGGCAGCAACTGCGATAAAAAATGGTGGAGTATAGCTGTAAGGATTGAAGATGACCTGCTGATCACCGAAAGCGGGTACGAACTCCTCTCCCACTTTGCACCAAGAAAAATAGAAGATATTGAAAAGAAAATTGCGGAGAAAAGTGCGGTGGATGATTTCAAGTTACCACCACTGGAATCAGGAATGAAAAAAGGGTTTTGATTTACATTTTTCGAACAATAAAAAATGCCGCCTTTGAAAGAACAAAGGCGGCATTTTTGTTTTACACAATGTTGTTAATTAGGATAGACTATTTTAAATGTACCGTTGGTAATAGTTTTAGTGGTACTTGAAACATAATCAAAGGCAGTACCACTAAACGTGCCGATAATTGTTTTGGTTGGAATATCATGACTGGTTATAGTAACAACAATATTCACTCCCGGAGTTGTGCCCGGATCTGTAGCTTCAAGTTCAATGCCCGGCAATCCATCGAAGTAAAAATAGGCTCCGTTTACAATTGTTGTAAAATTAGAGTTATAGGTTTCCCCGGCTGAAAAAATTCCTCCTGCCGGATCCCCTAAAGTAAGATTGAATAAATCGGGAGTACCGCCAAATTCACCATAATAGTCAACAATTCTAAAGGGTGGAAATGTTGCTGCGTCTATCCCGATAACATCTGAGGTAGCTCCGGAATAAGTTGTCGCCCCTATTTTGAAACTCCATTCGACTACTGGTGCAGGTGTACAAACGATTGGAATACTACATGCAGGTGTGCCAACTGTCAGGTTAAAAGTACCGGCACTTGTCGGTGAGGTGGTAGTTACACCTGTAAGGGTTATACTTGTGGAGGAGGTTGTAAGGTTACCAGATCCGGTAAAGGTCATCCCGTTAACAGATGCAGAAATATTGTACCCTCCGGCTGTAGTTACCGTGACCGGAATAGTAATGGTATTACCGGCCCCAAGATTTACGCCCTGCTGATAAGTGCCGCTTACGGTTACATTTGGGCAGTCAATTGTATAAACGGCCGGCCCTACTACATCTACTGTAAAGCTACAACCGGAGAAAGGTGCCGCAAATGTTACGGTATTAGCACCGGTTGTCGTAGGTGTTCCCGTACCTGTTAAGGTTACGGTTTGATTACCTAATGCGATAAAGGCGCCACTACCGGTAAAAGTCATTCCGCCACCTGTTGCACTAATGTTATACGTTCCGATAGCTGTTACATTCACCGTAACGTCCACTGTGTTGGTTGCCGTCAGGGCCACATCTTTTGTATAGGTTCCGTTCACCACTGCACTGGCACAATTGGCTGGTGTACCACCATTCACTAAAGTAAATGTGGCAGGACCACCTGCACCTGCTGGCAAAACAGTAACCTGTATATCACAAACAGTGCTGTCGAATGTGATGACAAAATTATTTACACCGGCTGCGAAAGGTGTTCCGTTTCCCCGAAGGGTTACTGTATTCACACCGGGTGTGGTGAAAATACCGGTTGCCCTGAAGAAATAACCATTCACCGTATCAGAACTGATCACATAAGAACCTGTCTTCACCACATTTACTGAAACTGAAATCGTATTGGTATCCGCTGCCAATGGTTTGGCCGCTACATAAACCCCGTTGACTGACTTAGGCAGACAATCACCATTAATATCACTTTGCAGGCTGCCTTCTGCAGGACTGCTGTCACCTTCAAAGCTCAGCTCCTTCTGGCAGCCCATAATGACAACCAACCCGATAGCCAGCACATATAAAAGTTGTTTTTTCATAAAAGGGGAATTACTGTTTAATCGCTAAAAATAAGATTATTTTCCTTACCAGTCAGGCAGCCGGGGATAAAAGAAACGCAACCCGGGCTACCCGTTGAATGGGAAACAAAGCACTACATTTGAACCTTGTTTGTATCCTGAAAAGAAAGTCATAATGAAAAACGTTTTGGTCCTTGCTTTATTATTTATTGCCGGCAGTTGCCAATCCCAGTCGGGTCCTAACAGCAAAGTCAATGCCGAAGAATTTGAAAAAGGGTTATCCGCTCCTGATGTGCAAATCCTTGATGTTCGTACCGCTGCAGAATTCAGTTCCGGTCATATCAAAAATGCGTTACAGGCCAACTGGGTGAACAAACAGGAGTTTGCCGAGAGGGTAAAATATATTGACAAAGACAAGCCACTCTATGTTTATTGTCTGGTAGGCAGCCGCAGTACCGGCGCCGCCAACTGGCTTAGGGATAATGGCTACAAACAGGTAGTTGAATTACAGGGGGGCATCAATGCCTGGAAAAGGGCCAATAAACCAGTGGAGGGCGGGGCTACACAACAACAAATGAGCATCGCAGATTACCAGGCCATGATACCGGCAGATAAAACAATATTGGTTGACTTCGGAGCAACCTGGTGCCCGCCCTGCGTTAAAATGAACCCGGTGCTGGATGAACTGCAAAAAGATGCTTCACTGCATTTTCAACTCATAAAAGTGGATGCCGGTGTTCACACCGAAGTGATGAAAGCCATGAACATCGAACCGATACCTGTTTTTATTATCTATAAGAACGGAAAAGAAGTGTGGAGAAAACAGGGAATCGTCAGCAAAGAAGAATTCATTGCTCAATTGAAATAACTTATGAAACGGAAAGTCTTTTTGCAAAACACGGCCGCTGTCATTGGCGGAGCCATGCTTCCCTCCTTTGCCACAGCAGCAGCAGAAAAGAAAAAATGGATCCGGTTTGCACATCTTTCCGATATACATGTCAAGCCCGGCCTGGTGCCGGAAGCCGGTATGGCCAAAGCCCTGCAGCATGCTCAGCAATTAAGCAACAAAGTTGATTTCATTGTTAATGGCGGTGATGCTATCATGGATGCCCTAGAAGCCGACAAAGCAAAAACACAAACACAGTGGGATCTTTTCAAAAATATATTGCAAAAAGAAAACAGCCTCCCGGTTTATCATACCATCGGCAACCACGATGTGTGGGGCTGGTTCATCAAAAACAATAAACCCGATGCTGACAGGCTTTACGGAAAAGTGTGGGTGGTGGAAACACTGGAAATGCCTAAACGGTTTTACAGTTTTACCAAAAGCAATTGGAAATTTATTGTATTAGACAGCACCCAGCTGAACCCCGCCGGTGGTTACATCGGTAAGCTGGATGAAGAACAACTGAACTGGCTGAAAGAAGAATTGAAAAGCACAGCAGGTACACAATTCATTTGCATTATCTCGCATATTCCCA
>CAZWIM010000041.1:13013-15781 GCA_964634265.1 uncultured Chitinophaga sp.
GAATTGAAAAGCACAGCAGGTACACAATTCATTTGCATTATCTCGCATATTCCCATCTTATCCATCTGTGCAGGTTTGTTCTTTAATAAAACAGAAGCCAATGGCGACCTGATGATCAAACGCAACCTGATGCACAGCGATTTTCTGACCCTGAAACCGATCTTCCGTCAGTATCCGAATATCAAAGTCTGCATCAGCGGACATATTCACCTGCAGGATGAAGTGGATTATCTCGGTATTAAATATTACTGCAACGGCGCTGTTTCCGGCAACTGGTGGAATGGTTCTTATCAGGAATTTGCTCCTGCTTATGCTGTAATGGAACTGGGCCCCGAAGGACAAGTCAGGAGAACGATGACTCCCTATCAATAATCTTACAAGCAACAACCATGACCAGGAAAAACATTCTTTGCTTTCTTTTTATAGCAACTGTTCTGTTGTGCCAAACAACTCTTTTTGCCCAGGGGGCTACGGTGGAAGTGCTTACTTCCGGCACCAATACCAGCATCCGTGGGCTGAGTGTGGTAAATGATAATGTAATATGGGTTAGTGGCAGCAAGGGAACAGTAGGCCGTTCTTCCAATGGTGGTAAAACCTGGAAATGGATGATCGTAAAAGGTTTTGAAAACAAAGAATTCAGGGATATAGAAGCATTTGATGCCTCAACCGCTATTATCATGGCCGTAAGCGAACCGGCTTATATCTTAAAAACCATTGATGGTGGTGAAAGCTGGAAAGTAGTGTACGAAAACAAAGACAAAGGCATGTTTCTCGATGCCATGGAATTCTGGAATGAAAAAGCAGGGATAGTGATCGGCGATCCCATCAATGGCCGTTTTTTTATCAGCCGCACTTTTGATGGTGGCAATAGCTGGCAGGATATTCCTTTCAACAAAAGGCCACTTGCAGATAGCGGTGAAGCCTGTTTTGCCGCAAGCGGCACCAATATCAGAGTGCTTGACAGGGATGAAGCCGTATTTGTAAGCGGAGGACGGCAATCAAAATTGTTTGTGAGAGATAAATCAACCAAACTGCCCATTATACAGGGACAGGAAACAACAGGGGCCAATTCTATCGCAGTTTGGGATAAATTAAAAATGAAAGGTGGAAAGAAAATGATTGTGGTAGGCGGTGATTTCAATGCCGATTCATCCCGGTTACAAAATTGCTGTTACACCAACGATGGCGGACAAACCTGGGAAACGCCCCATACTCCCCCGCATGGCTATCGCAGTTGCGTGGAATATTTTTCCAAAACAGATGTATTTGCCTGCGGACTCAACGGGGTGGATTATTCCAACGACGGTGGCAAAAACTGGAAATGGATCAGCAAAGAAAGCTTTCATGTGGTAAGGGCTTCCAAACTCGGCGCTGTCATTTACCTCGCCGGTGAAAAAGGAAAGATCGGGAAAATCGTATGGCGCTGACTGTTATAAATTATTCAGCAGGTCTTTTACCCATGGCCTCTTCTTATAATCCGCATCAAAGAAACGATACGTAACGGTTGACTCTTTGTCGATGATATACACGGCAGGCACAGGCAGGTATTTACCGTTGGAACCATTATTCTTTTCAATATCAATATTGGCGTTCTTATACCGGGTGATGGTGTTCTCCGGCACTTCAAACTCCACGTCATAAGCTTTCATGATCTTCAGGCCTTCATCATACAGTACCGGGTATTCGGCTTTTGTTTTCTCCACGGTTGCAGCAATGCTCTCCTGCTTTTCCGGTGATACGGCAACGACTGTTGCCTCTTTGTCTTTTATCAGCTGAATGGAGTCTTGTATACGGGATAGCTCACGGTTACAATAAGGACACCATTGGCCTCTGTAAAACACCAGCACCACTTTTCCTTTTTTCAGCAGGTCTTTTAACCGTACTTCATTTCCGTTCTGGTCCTTTGCCTTAAAGTCCGGCGCTTTTGATCCGATAAACAAACCCTCCGGCGCTTCCTGAGCAGCAGCCACATTCACCATGACTGCGGCAAACAATAATGCTAAAATTTTCTTCATACACTTATTGGTAATATTACAAAAATACTTATTGCAATAGTAGCGGTTTGCTGTTGACAGCTGATTAACACAAGTTTATTTTTTCCCTATTTTTGCCAGTCTTTGCTGACGGTATTCGTCCCGAAAAAACTAAATATCGGCCATGCCCAATTCCCACAGTGATAAATACGTTACCAACCTCCTGCTCGGTTTCAGTTTTGTGACCGGCAGTGTTTTCCTGCTGTTATTTCCTGTTTTTGAAAAAGAACAGAAAGATGACTGGTATATATGGGCCATCGTTGCATCCATCACACTTTGCATCGGTCTTTACTTTCTCGTAAGCGCAGCGGTACACAAAGTAAAAGCAGACCTTATTAAAAGACAACGTTCAAGAGAACAGCATCAACACCGGTCTGCAAAAGCAGCAGCTAATTAAACCGGTTGTTTGCTGAACATAAAATATACTGCTCCCATCAGCAATGCAAAACTGACGATATACCGCCATTGAAAAGGCTCTTTCATGACCCATACTGCAAAAGCACAGAATACAATTAAGGTGATAGCTTCCTGGATCATCTTTAGCTGAAATAAATTAAATCCATCCACCTTTCCTATCCGGTTAGCAGGCACCATCAGGCAGTATTCAAACAAGGCAATCGCCCAGCTGATCAATATCGCCTTCCATAAAGGCCAGCCCTGGTGTTTTAAATGATAATACCAGGCAAAGGTCATGAACACATTGGAGGCAAAGAGTAAAATAATGGTACGCATAAA
>CAZWIM010000041.1:15881-26442 GCA_964634265.1 uncultured Chitinophaga sp.
AGGCAAAGGTCATGAACACATTGGAGGCAAAGAGTAAAATAATGGTACGCATAAAACAGTGTAATTAAAAAAAGTCCGGCATAACCGGACTCAATACTATCGACTATGGACTATTGACTATGGACTATGGACTATTCACTATCGACTAATTCTGATTCTGCTGCAAATTCCGGAAATCCACCGGCACCAGTTTACTTACACCCGGTTCCTGCATCGTCACCCCATAGATCACATCCACGGTACTCATCGTCATTTTGTTGTGCGTAACAATGATGAACTGGGAGTTATCACTGAACTGGCGGATCATATTGGTGAACTTGCCCACATTGGCATCATCCAGCGGCGCATCCACCTCATCGAGGATACAGAACGGAGCCGGCTTGATCAGGTAAATGGCAAACAACAAAGCTGTAGCGGTCAGTGTTCTTTCTCCCCCACTGAGCTGCGTTAATGATGAAGGACGTTTACCCTTTGGCTTGGCCACTACATCAATACCTGTTTCTGCAATATTCTCGGGGTTCTCCAGCACAAGGTCTGCCTGGTCATCTTCGGTAAACAATGTTTTGAATACTTTCTGGAAATTATCTCTCACCAAATGGAAAGTATCCAGGAACTTCTGGTTAGCCGTTGCTTCCACTTCTTCAATTGTCTTCAGCAAACTGTCTTTGGCATTCACCAGGTCGGTCTTTTGTTCAACGATGAAATCATACCGCTTCTTCATCTCCGTGAAAGCTTCTATCGCTGTCGGGTTCACTTCGCCGAGATTCTCTAATCGTTTCTTCATCCGGTCTGCTTTCTCCTGCAACTCTTCCACCGGCACTTCTCCTGTTCGGGTTTCACCGAGGATTGCTTCAAGGTCAATGCGGAACTCCACATTCATTCTTTCTTTCATACCGGCCAGCTGCAGCTTCAGTTCATTCAGTTTGTCTTTGATCGCTGCCAGCATATGCTCCACCTGTTCTTTATCCTTCACCTTGTGGCGTATCTCACTTTCTTTTTCACTCAGCTGGTTACGGAAATTATAATAAGCCTGGTCAGCTTCATTCAGTTTTCCTTCTTCTTCTTCCTTGCGCTGCATCAGTTGAACCAATGCCTCTTCAATATCTTCCAATGACTGGGAAGACTGTTCAATATTGGTGCTTGTTTCGGCCAGCTGTGCCGTATTATTTTCAATTTGCTGGCGGAGGTCGTTCAACTGGTTCGTTTTGAAATCCAGTTCCTGCTTCAGCGCTGCAATCTTGCTTTGCTGTCTTGTTACCTGCAGGTTAAAGTCATTGTACTGTTGTATGGCTTCATTGTAAGCCGCCTCTGTTACTTTAAAGGCTTCATCTGCTTCAGCCAGTTTAGCTGCATTGGCCTGTAACAATTCATTGTATTCCGCAAGTTGATTCCTCACTCCTTCCACAGAACTTAAGGCCTGTTGCACCTGCAGGTTCAGTTCTTCCAGGCGGTGCTGGCTGTTGGTTTGCAGGGAGTGCAGGTTCTCCAGTTTATTATGCAGCGAGAATACTTCGTTGGTCAGTTGCTGAATCTCTCTTTCAGTTTCCCTTACCGCATTTTCTCTCAGGTCTTCGTTGAAGGCGATCACTTCATTATGCCTTGCCTGTATTTCTGAACGCAATGCATCCACCACGGTATCCTGTGCTGCGATCTCTTCTTCCAGTTTTTCCAGGTTCTTAACCCGGCCTATTTTCTTTCCTTCAATCAGGCCAACACTGCCACCGGTAAGCGAATATTTACCCTTTACATACTTGCCGTGTTTTTCGATCACCACAAAGCCGTTACTGTTTTGCAGTGCATCTTCATTGTCGGCAATAAATACATTGCCCAGCAGGTGTTCTGCCAGCTTCCTGTATTTCTCTTCCACTTCCACCACACTCAGCGCCGGTATGGCCCCTTCTAACTGATGAGACGATACACCGGATGCACCGTCATTTACTTTATCCAGCAAAAAGAAGTTCGCTTTTCCTTTCTTGTTTTCATCCAGCAGGTGTACAGCCTGCAAACCTTCGGGCAGGTTGTTTACCACATAATAACTCAGGTAAGGTTCCAGTACATTCTCCAGCGCCGTTCTGTATTCTTCTTTTACATATAATACATCTGACAGTATGGGTGAGTTGTGACTCCAGTTGTTGTTGTTATGCAGAAACTTCACCGAATCAGGATATCCTTCCATTGAATCGATCATGCTTTTCAGCAGGTCATGTTCATTCTTTTTGGCATCCAGCTTTCTTGTTTCTTCTGCCAGGTTATTGCGAAGGCCATCCAGTACAGATTGTGTCTGCAGTATTTGCTCTTTGGTGTTTTCCTGGTGCTGTTGCAGTTGTTCCAGGTCTACTTTCTTAATGCTGAGTTCTTTTTCCTTCAGTATCCTGTCCTGGTCTAAATGATGACGCTGATCTTCCCGGTGCTTTCTTTCTTCTTCAATCTGCCCGATAATACGCTGCAGGTTTTGCACAGAACTATCAGCAACCGCCACTTTCTTCTCCGCATCAAACTGGTTGCGTTGAATATGCTGGTATTCGCTGCGCAATTCATCTAAGTGACGGCGTTTTTCATCCAGCACATTGCGTTTAGCATCTGATTCATGCCGCAGTTGTTCTAACTGTTCATTAAATCCTGCCAGGGCTTTTTCTTCTTCTTCCACCTGCAGGTTGGTAAAGCCAATGCTTTCATCAATACCTTTCAGCTGGCCTTCTGCTTTTTGTAAAAAGCCGCTGAGGCTGCTTTCTTTTTCCCGGAGATGTTCCAGCCGCTGGGCGGAAAGGTTTTTTTCATTCTCTTTCGTTCTTACCTGCTGCACCATTTCGTTGTAAGCATGCTGCATGGCCTGCAGTTGTCTTTCCTTTTCTACAAAGGCCAGTTTCTCCTGCTCCAGCGCCGCTTCATCCGTGGCTATTTCAGCTTCCAGTTTTACTTTCTTATCTGTTTCAATCTCCTGCTGCTCGTTGAGTTCTTTGTATGAGAGATTGAACCCTTCTAGTGCAGCCTTAGCCAGTTCAATACTTACTTCCCGGTATTCCTTTTTTATTTCGTGGTATTTCTCTGCCTTCTTTGCCTGGCTTTCCAATGCTTTTAACTGGTTGTTGATCTCAAACAGCAGGTCTTCAATACGGGCAAGGTCCTGCTCCGTAGCTTCCAGTTTCTGCTTCGCTTCTTTCTTACGGGTTTTGTAAATGGAGATACCGGCGGCCTGCTCCAGCATTCGGCGGCGGCTGTTGTCTTTATCCTTGATCAGATCATCCACCATGTCGAGGGCGATGATAGCATAACTGTCGGTACTTACACCTGTATCCATGAACAGGTTCTGGATATCCTTCAGGCGGCACTGCACATCATTCAGGCGGTATTCGCTTTCGCCGCTCTTGTAGAATTTGCGGGTGATCGTCACCGTGCTGAACTCGTTGGGCAGCAGGTTCTTGGTGTTTTCAAAGGTGAGGCTTACCTCAGCCAGTCCGGAAGCGCTGCGGGTCTTGGATCCGTTGAACACCAGGCTGTCGAGGTTTTCACTCCGCAGGTGACTGATCTTTTGTTCTCCGATCACCCAGCGGATGCTGTCCACGATATTGGATTTACCGCAACCGTTGGGGCCAACGATGCCCGTTATATTGTCGTCGAAATTGACGATGGTTTTGTCTGCAAAACTTTTGAATCCTTTGATTTCTAAGCTCTTTAATCTCACTGTTTTCAGTTTTAAGTCAGGCGGCGAATATAAGGCAAAGGTGAAGAAAATTGCCGCTGGCTAACAGGCAGTTATTCACAGGCATGGGGAGAAGTTGGGGAGAAATGTTGGGCTGGTTACTGCCGGCCGGGAAAGCTGGGTTGCTGGTTACTCCCTGTCGGGAAAACAGGATACCAGGCAGGCCGGGTATTTGAATTTTATTTGCTGTGATTTAATTTTTATGATTTATGCGGGTTATAAATTATGTATGCGGAATTGTTTACTGCTCTGCGGGACTTGCAGTCCCGCAGTTCCATTTTATTGCCTTTGGCAATAGTAAACTTTACCGTTTACCCGTGACCAAAAAAACTAACCGGCATACTACTGGCCTGTCTATCATAGTCGCAGGAGACAGAGGTATACGACTTCCTTCTAAAAATAACGAGCCGTACAAACTACAATAACAACCACTATCGGGATTGATGCCCCAGCTTTTTGCCCTCTAAAAACACTGCTCCTCTTGTAAGTGTCCATTGTATTACTATTGGCATAATAGGAATACTTAATAGTTCCGGTACTCTTTGTGATACGCAATATTTTTTCATACACACTCCAGTTCATCTTGGTTATGCCTCGCTTATGTCTGCTTTTAAATTGCCTATGGCATCGTAACTGTAGTTGCCATGACAGTTTTTTTAAGCAAAGCCGATGGTTAGACACAGCCTAACAACAGCCTTTCGTCTTTTTTTTGGTTGAAGACTACGGACAACGGGGGACTACGCCTAAACAGTTGTGTTGAACGGACACCCGGAAAGGAAGAAATTTTACTATCTTTATAATGTAAAATGTTAAACCCGGTTACCATATCGCCAAACATTCAAAGCGGGGAGCCTGTATTTACCAACACAAGGGTTCCGGTTAAGAATCTTTTTGATTATTTAAAGGCCGGCCATTCCTTAAACGAATTCATCGAAGATTTTCCTTCTGTAAAGAAAGAACAGGCCATCCAGGTGATAGATCATTTTGAAAACCTTCTCAACTTTCATGCAATAGCCAATGCAAAAGGTGCTGCTTGATGAGAACCTTCCGGTAAAACTCAAGTACCGTCTACAGGACGTTTGTGATATCTATACAGTAAATGACAAAGGATGGAATACTCTTGAAAATGGTGAACTTATAAATGAAATGCAGGCAGATGGGTTTGATTTTCTGCTCACATCAGATAAAAATTTACAATACCAGCAAAACCTTGCGAAATATTCAATGGGATTTATTATTTTGAATGTCACCAACAATAACTATGAGACAATTTTACTTCTTATTGATAAAATAAAAAATGTTTTAACCAGCGATACAAAAGAAAAGTTGATAATGATCGAATAAATCATAGTTATTCGCAGCAACTAATCTTTCTTCCCACTGCTCTGCGGGACTTGCAGTCCCGCAGCATTATTTTATTGCCTTTGGCAATGCTGTACTACCTCCCATCCAGACAGATTAAAAAACTTTCATGTAACCAGTAGCAATAATATGGTTTTAATAAACTAATATATTTAGTATTTTTATCCACATTTTGCAACTTTTTATTGAATTATACAAATTCAATTATTAAGTTTGATTTGCAGAACATGACTGATAATGACAGCCGCAACGATTAATCCGCAAATGATACTGCTGGCCCGGGAAGCCAGGGGGATGACACAGGCCGAACTGGCCGAACGCCTGCATAGTTACAAAGGCAATATATCCCGGCTGGAGCATGGCGATAGCCGGGCAGATGAACACACCCTGCTGGCCCTGGCAGCGGCCACACATTTTCCGCCGCATTTCTTTTTACAAAAGGGGGAAATACTGCCGGTAAATCTTAGCTATCGCAAAAGAAAGAATGTACCCGCCAAACTCATTACCCCTATTGAAGCGCAAATGAATATCCTTCGCCGTCATGTGCAACTGGTTACCGGTGCCCTCGGGCATAGTACAGCTGCCCTGCCCTTATATGAAGTGACGGAAAAGCATACGCCGCAAAAAATCGCCACACTTGTCAGAAAGAAATGGCAGGTGCCGCCCGGCCCGGTGCTGAACCTGGTAAAGCTGCTGGAAGAAAAAGGCATTCTCATTCACCAGTTCGACTTTGGTACCGACCGGGTTGACAGCCGCTCTATGCTTACCGATGATAAGCAGCCGGTAATTTTCCTGAACAGAAGGCTCCTGGGCGACCGGCAGCGGTTTTCGCTGGCCTATGAACTGGGCCATCTTCTCCTGCATACCTTCTGCACTGTACCTCATGAAAGGGATATCAGCCATGAAGCCAATCTTTTTGCGGCTGAATTCCTGATGCCCGCAAAGGATATACTGCCCGACTTTGAAAACGGCATCAGCCTGCCCCTGCTGGGCGAATTAAAACGAAAATGGAAAGTGAGCATGATCGCCCTGTTGTACCGGGCCGATGACCTGGGTCTTCTTTCGGCTAACCAGAAACGTTACCTTGTGCAGCAGTTCAACGACCAGAAGATCCGCAGAAGGGAACCGCCGCAACTGGATATAGCCCCGGAAAGTCCGCAAAAGATCCGTCAGCTGCTGGCCCGGCTGATGCAGAAAGCCAAACTTACGGTGGCACAGCTCTGCACCCTGCTGGCCATTGAACATGATGATTATTTGAACTACTATGCCTGACCTGAAAATATTAACCGATAAAAGAAACTGATATGAGCACTACGCAACAAACCCGGATTGAGATCAAACCCTACAGCCTGACCGAACTCTCCCATATATACGGTGTTACCGTACGTACGATCAAGAAATGGATACTACTGCACGAAAAAGAAGTAGGCGCCAAAAACGGCCGCTACTTTACCGCTAAGCAGGTTAAAATCATTTTTGAAAAACTCGGCCTGCCCGGAGTGGCGGTGGAATAGATGAAGAAAGCCGGGAGTCGGGAGTTATGAGTCGTGAGTCGATAGTCGTTAGTCAGGAGTTTACAGACTACGCCGCGCTGCTGCCTGTGTATTCAACCTGAACAACCGGTAGGAGGGACAGGATGCGTCTATGCAGAGAATACCCCCGTCCAAAGCAGACTCCATATCAAGCAGTACCTTGATTACCTCCGCCGCCTGCAGGCTTCCGGCTATGCCGCATACAGGTCCGATAATACCCGTCATTGTACAGCTCATCATCTCGCCTTCGTGGAGGCCTGACGGAAGAAAAATATCCTCAAGTGTTATCTTTCTTTTATGATGTAATACTGTTACATATCCCTCCCAGCCTCTTGCAACGGCATACACCAATGGCTTTTGCAGTTGACCGCAGGTTTTATCAATGAGTATTCTCGAAGCTGCATTATCGGTGCAATCACATATTACATCATACCGGCTGATTTGTGCAACTGCATTCTGTTCATCAATCATTTCAACAACAGGCAAAACCAATACAAGAGGGTTTTGCTCATTTATTCTTTCCGCCAGTACTGTTGCCTTTGATTGACCGGCTTCTGCTTCATGAAATAAAAATTGTCTTGGAAGGTTTGACGGGGAAATGTTATCCCCATCCATAATACCTATTGTACCTACACCTGCCCCGGCCAGGTAAACAGCCACTGGTGTACCCAGTCCCCCGGCGCCAATCACCAGCACTTTGGCTGCAGCCAGTTTTTTCTGCCCCTCAGCTCCCACTTCAGGAATCATCATTTGCTGTCCGTATCGTTGCATCGGTACTGGTTATTTACGGTTGATCTGTGATGTAATAGTGCTGTCGGTAATCTTATCATCATCAGCGAGCAAAAAGGCCTTGGATAAAATGATGGACAAGCCGTTGTCCCCTTCAAATGGCAGAAACAAATTCTCTGTATGACTTTTGGCGCTGCGGTCAGGTACAATGCAGAGATACTGATCGTTTGGCTCCATGAGAATATTGGTACTGCCGATATGGATTTTATAAGTACGCAGTTTGCCTTTCACCACCAGGAATTTGTCTTTTATTTCCGCTATGTTTTTAATCTTTAGTCTCGGCACCAGCCCCGTTAATATCTCTTTGCGGTTCTTTGCCACTTCAGATAGTTCACCAAACGAATACGATTGCCAGTAGTCCCGGTAGGCAGGCATACCACCGTTATCGCTCCAGGCTGGATCATTACCCACACTGGCCACGCCAACAAACAGATCCACATCCCGCATCACTTCTGAAAATACCAATGGAGGCACCTGCACCAGTTCCACCACTTCGTTGGTAGCGGTATTAATGAAACGTACCTGGTCGGTGCTAACATAGTTCCAGATACCGGTATCATTCATTTCGTTATCGGCATTTACTTCACTGATCCAGTATTCAGCCCGCAGTTTATAGTCCGGCAGGGAAAGCGAGGCTTTATCGTTATCAATTCCGTTATCAAACGCACCCATCAGTGCATAGCGCCAACCCCTTGCCTTGGCAAGCGAATTAAACTGGTGCTGTCGCAGCACATGGGCGGCCATACGGTTGCTGTAGGTACGGGTGTTCAACTCAGCATCCGTTAACAAATAGACTTCACGGTAAGCCTGTTTCAACGGTTGTTGTAACTGGTGAAGAACAAAAAAATCCCTCCATGCTTTAATGTCTGCCACCTGCGCCAGTGCCGGATGCCAGAGCGAAACCGTTTCAGCGGCGCTGATATCCACAATTTCATTGGCTGCATTCACCCAGTAGTTGTTAAGGTATATCGCCTGTTCTGCTTTATCAGCTGTATGAAAATTCCAGATGATCTTATGGGAGATATAACACATCAACCCATGCTCCAGGTAGTATTGCTTAAAGTTGGTTATGCTGATGCTTCGGCCATTGCGGAACATACGGTCAATACGGTCCCGCTGTGCCACTAAGGTTTGCTCCACCTGTCTGGCGGTATCCTTCAGTTTCTTTAGTCTGGCAGCATGTTTTTCTTTTACAGCAGCCGGTACAGATTTCTGCGGACTGCCATCCGGTTTATACCAGCGCTGCTCCGTTTTGCCAATACCGGTAATCACCAGTTCTGCCTTATATTCATCAAAGAAAAAACTACGGGAACCGTTTTGCAAACCAAAGTCCTCTACGGCCATATCTTCAATTTCAGCCACGGTCACACCCTGCTCTTCAGCAGCAGCCTGTAAATATCTTTCAATCTGGTTTTGGGTGCTGCCCTGCTTGATGCGGAGTTTTAACCGGGACAACTGGCCGATACCATCCAGTCCCTTTGATTTGTATAATACATATAAACAGGCATTGCCCACCGATGCGGCGGTAGGGCCTTTGCCGGGTATTTTCCGGTAGGCCCTTTCGGCGAGAGCAGCAATTGTCTTGATTGTAACAGCATCATGAAAATGGGCGCAGGTCCATAACAGGCCTTTTACCGCTTCGGCGTTTACGGAGCTGAGATAATCATAGGAAGTATAATCGTAATAACTGCCGTTACCGTAATCCACCCGGTGCTTTTCTTCTGTCTCTTTCAGGTCAACCAGGAACTGCAGCCACTCATGCAGTGTTTTCTTATACTTATCAGCGCCCAGTGCGGTAATCAGCGCTTTGGTTTCAGTAAGATATTTAGCCGAAGGTTTGGAGCCGGATGCTTTTTGTGCCAGGGGCAGCAACTGGTACCAATAATTCTTTTCTGCTGCCGGCATGTTTTCAATTGCCGTATTCACTTTATCGGCCAGGCGATCATTGCCGAGTAGTCTGGCAGGCTTGATCTCATTTTTGTTTTCTGAACTGAAAAGCAGGTTATCAATTTTCTCCGCCAGCTTTATCCTTTCTTTCTGCTGATAGCTTTCATTTACATTATTAATATCTTTTTGCAGCTGCTGCAGCATATCCTTTAATGCAGCAGTAAGGGGCTCCCCTTTGTACTGTTTCTCCAGCTGGTTTACAAAAAGGTTTACCGGCCATTGAGTAAAAGAAGACCAGTCGTACCGGCTGTTATTTTTAAATGCCAGGTACACCTGCACAGCTTCTTCTTCATCCATCAGCAGTTTATTCCGGAAAATCACCTGTAATAAATTACTTGCCACCACATGCTGCTGCCAGTCTTTATCAGTTGTGCCGTAGGATCTTTTTCCCTTCATCAGTTCTGCCATCTTCTTTATAAGGAAAAGAGAAAAAGCCACTCGCTTTTTATCGGGCCAGTTCTTTATTGTATCGGTCCATATGAGTTGCTTACTAAAATCAAGGCTCCAGAAAGTGGCCTTTTCTTTAACTGAGACCTGCCATTGTGTATGCAGGATATCTTCAAACTCAGCATCGGGCTTACTGCTGTCAAATACTTTTTTCAGTTTATCAAAAATTCCCATGTTGCTCAGCCTCCTACCAATGGTGTAAGTTTTACAAAGGCGATATGGGTGTTGGATGTAAGCTGAACAGTTTGTTCCAGTTCGGTGCATTGCTGATTATCCACCAGTACGAAAAAGCCGTTTTTCTGAAAGGCATCCAGCGCCACATATACCTGCTTTTCTGCATCAATGGGTTTTTTTTGTCCGTTGTTTGTAGCCGTTTATCGTTTTTTCCGCATCATTCGGCTCTATCAGCCCGTTGTAATAATCCGGCAGCTTTTGGTTATAGCGTTCCACTTCCTGCCGCACTCTTGCTTCAATTACATCCTTAATGGTTACGGTATTGCTGCTAAACCCTACCTGCACTTCCTGCAGGACTTTGCCGCTGAAGTTTTCATCTTTAATAGCAATGGTAATCATGTTATATTGAGATTGTTGAACTTAAAAATATTGAATAAGAAAGATACAGACAAAACCGGGACTGATACCCACCCTACTTTAAACCTTAAACTCTAAACTCTCAACTCTTAATCCTACCCCATCTTCAAAATCTTTGCCGCCCCGTACCGCTTCACAGGCCGCACTTCTGTATTGGTTACCGGAATTCCAAACTCAATACCAACCGCCAATG
>CAZWIM010000042.1:0-15460 GCA_964634265.1 uncultured Chitinophaga sp.
GTTGTAGCTCAGTGGTAGAGCACTTCCTTGGTAAGGAAGAGGTCGTGAGTTCAATTCTCATCAACGGCTCAAACAACAGAACAATTACCGGGTAGCAGCAATGTTTCCCGTTTTTTGAGGAATAAAAACAATTAGTAAAACACAATCTAAAAACAGATAACAATGGCAACTAAAGAGACCTTCAAAAGGGACAAACCCCATGTTAACGTTGGTACCATCGGTCACATCGACCACGGAAAAACAACCTTAACGGCTGCTATCACTACCATTCTGTCTCAGAAAGGTATGGCTGAAGCAAAAAAATATGATGAAATTGATGCTGCTCCGGAAGAAAAGGAACGTGGTATCACCATTAACACAGCCCACGTTGAGTATCAGACGGCTAACCGTCACTATGCCCACGTTGACTGTCCCGGTCACGCCGACTATGTTAAAAACATGATCACTGGTGCCGCCCAAATGGACGGTGCTATTCTGGTTGTGGCTGCTACAGATGGTCCTATGCCTCAAACAAAAGAACACATCCTGCTGGCCCGCCAGGTAGGTGTACCCCGTATGGTTGTGTTTATGAATAAAGTTGACCTTGTTGATGATCCTGAGTTGTTGGATCTTGTTGAAATGGAAATCCGTGATTTGCTGACTTTCTACGGCTTTGATGGTGCAAACACACCAATCATTAAGGGTTCAGCTTCCGGTGCTCTTGCTGGTGAAGAAAAATGGGTTAAAGGAGTAGAAGAGCTGATGGAAGCAGTAGATACTTACATTCCGCTGCCTCCTCGTCCGGTTGATCAGCCGTTCCTGATGTCTGTAGAGGATGTATTCTCTATTACTGGTCGTGGTACTGTTGCCACAGGTCGTATTGAAAGAGGTCGTATTAAAGTAGGTGAGCCTGTTGAGATCGTTGGTCTTATTGAAGCTCCTCTTACTTCTACAGTAACAGGTGTAGAAATGTTCCGTAAACTGCTCGATGAGGGTGAAGCTGGTGACAACGCCGGTTTGTTGCTCCGTGGTATTGAAAAGACCCAGATTCGTCGTGGTATGGTTATCGTGAAGCCTGGTTCTATCACTCCTCATACTGATTTCAAAGCAGAGGTTTATGTATTGAGCAAAGAGGAAGGTGGTCGTCACACTCCATTCTTTAATAAGTACCGTCCTCAGTTTTATTTCCGTACAACTGACGTTACAGGTGAAGTAGAATTGGCTGCAGGTACAGAGATGGTGATGCCTGGTGATAACACTTCGCTGACTGTAAAACTGATCCAACCTATTGCGATGGAAAAAGGTTTGAAGTTTGCGATTCGTGAAGGTGGCCGTACAGTAGGTGCCGGCCAGGTTACTGAGATCATCAAGTAAGCTTTAAGCAACAAGCTTTTAGCTTTAGCCGTAAGGCGCAAAGATTAAATTTTATATCTTTGATTTATAAGAATCTAAAAGCTGTTAGCTTACTGCTAATAGCTTTTAGCTTTCTACGGGCATAGTTCAATGGTAGAATAGCGGTCTCCAAAACCGTTGATGGGAGTTCGAATCTCTCTGCCCGTGCAAACAGTTTTTTTATGAACAAGATTGCACATTATTTCCGGGAGTCTTACAAGGAGTTGACTGAAAAAGTAAGTTGGCCAACCTGGCCGCAACTTCAGCAATCTACAATGATTGTCCTGGCTGCAACGATTGTGATTACATTCATCGTATTGGCAATGGATTTTGTTGCCAGCAATGGATTGAAGTTTATTTACAAACAACTTTTCTAAACAATGGATGCAGCAACAGCAAATACAGAAAATGTACAGCAGCAGGATACCAAATGGTATGTCTTGAGGGTAGTTAGTGGCAAGGAGAAAAAAGTAAAAGAATACCTCGATAAAGAAGTGAGCCGTGGTGGCTGGGATCAGGTAAAGCAGGTTTTTCTGCCTGTTGAGAAAGTTTACAAAGTTGCCAATGGTAAAAAGGTGATGAGGGAGAGAAACTATTATCCCGGCTATGTAATGATTGAAATAGCTAATGGTAAGCTTACAGACGACCTCAGGGATATTATTAAGAATACAACCAACGTAATCCATTTTCTTGGAAAGGAAAATCCCATCGCCCTTCGTAAAGCTGAAGTTAATAAGATGCTGGGCAAAATGGATGAGATGGCAGAAGTGGGTGGTATTAGCATGAGTGAACCGTTTATTGTAGGTGAAACCATTAAGATTATTGAAGGACCGTTTAATGACTTTAACGGTGTAATAGAAGAAGTGAATGATGAAAAGAAAAAACTGAAAGTAACAGTTAAAATATTTGGACGCTCTACGCCTGTTGAACTAAATTATATGCAGGTGGAAAAAATCAGCTAATAAATTGATTTATAATAACTAAGAGCTATCGGGTTTCCTGGTAGCTTTTTTTGTTGGCTTTCAGAATTAAAAAATGTGCATTAAAGCCATTGTTCATCTGATTTTTACTCATACTTTTGCACCCCCAATTAGTTCTTTAGAATTATCCGTTTAGGCGGATTATGAGGAATTTGGGAGACCGAGTAGTAAAAACGAAAGGTCGCTAGAACCAATAAATCAAAAGAAAATGGCAAAAGAAATCTCTGGCTTTGTAAAGCTACAGTGCAAGGGTGGCCAGGCCAACCCCGCACCTCCAATCGGTCCTGCGCTGGGTTCCAAGGGTATTAATATCATGGAATTCTGCAAGCAATTCAATGCAAGAACTCAGGACAAACCCGGGAAAGTTCTCCCTGTTTTAATTACTGTTTATTCTGACAAGAGTTTTGATTTTATTATCAAAACCCCTCCCGCAGCCGTTCAACTGATGGAAGCCGCCAAGATTCAAAAGGGTTCCAAAGAGAGCAACCGCAACAAAGTAGGCAAAGTGACATGGGATCAGGTAAAGGCAATTGCTGAAGACAAGATGCCAGACCTGAACTGTTTTACTGTGGAAAGCGCCATGAAAATGGTAGCCGGTACAGCCCGTAGTATGGGTCTAAATGTAGAAGGTAAAGCTCCGTGGGAAAATTAATTTTTTGAATCCAAAAACGAATTAAAATGGCATTCATTAGTAAAAAAAGAAAAGTTGCCGATACGAAGGTTGATGCAAATAAAGCATATTCACTAAAGGAAGCATCTGCACTGGTAAAGCAAATCACCACCTGCAAGTTTGATGCATCTGTTGATCTGCACATCCGTCTTGGTGTGGATCCCAAAAAGGCTGATCAGGCAATCCGTGGTACTGTAACGCTTCCTCATGGTACAGGTAAAACGAAGAGAGTATTGGTTCTCTGCACTCCTGATAAAGAGGCCGAGGCAAAAGGCGCCGGCGCTGACTATGTAGGCTTGGATGAGTTTGTACAAAAAATAGAAGGTGGTTGGGTAGATGTAGATGTAATCATCGCTACTCCATCTGTAATGCCTAAAATAGGTAAATTGGGTAAAGTATTAGGTCCCCGTAACCTGATGCCCAATCCTAAAACCGGCACAGTTACTAACGATGTGGCTAATGCAATCAACGATGTAAAAGGTGGTAAGATCGCTTTCAAAGTTGACAAAGTAGGTATTATTCATGCTTCTATCGGCCGTGTAAGTTTTACCCCTGAGAAAATTGCTGAGAACAGCCAGGAGTTACTAAACGCCATAATCAAGGCTAAGCCATCTTCAGCAAAAGGCACATACCTGAGAGGTATAAGCATGGCCAGCACTATGAGTCCTGGTATTGCAATTGACACAAAAGCATTTGTTCACTAATCATAAAGTGATTAAAACTAATTATCATGACAAAAGATCAAAAAAACGAAGTGATTGAGCTGCTGAAAGGCAAGTTCTCTCAATATAATAACTTCTATGTTGCCGATACAGAATCACTGACTGTAGAGCAGGTGGGTAAATTGCGCCGTGCATGCTTTAACAAGCAGGTAGAAATGAAAGTGGCAAAAAACACCCTTATAAGAAAGGCGCTTGAATCATTGGATAATGAGAAATATGCAGGTATGTATGATTCACTACATAAGGTAACAGCCTTGATGTTTTCAGAAAACCCGAAAGAGCCGGCGCTGATCATCAGCTCTTTCCGTAAGGAAAGCAACGGCGAAAAACCGGTGCTGAAAGCCGCTTTCATCAATGGTGATGTGTACATGGGTGATAACAACCTGAAGGCTTTGACACAGATAAAGACCAAGAACGAACTCATCGGAGAAGTTATTGGCTTGTTGCAGTCTCCTGCCAAGAGAGTATTGGCTGCTTTATTACACCATCACGAGCAAAAGGCTGGTGGAGCAGAAGCTGCTGCAGCAGAGTAATTGAATTATTTATTGCATTTGCAATTCAAATAGCTACCTGGCCGGATGGGAAATAAAAGGCATAAATAATTTTTTTAATCATCCGTCGGATCTACCAGTTGGTGGATAAGAAGACGGGAAAAATTCAAACAAAATGGCAGACGTAAAAGCATTAGCAGAAAGCCTGGTAGGCTTAACAGTAAAAGAAGTACAGGAACTGGCTGACTTCCTGAAATCAGAGTATGGCATCGAACCTGCAGCGGCAGCAGTAGTAGTAGCTGCTGGTGATGGCGGTGGCGCAGCTGCGGCTGAAGAGAAGACTTCTTTCAATGTAGTATTGAAGAGCGGTGGCGCTTCAAAACTGAACGTTGTGAAGATCGTTAAGGACCTGACTGGTCTTGGATTGAAAGAAGCTAAAGACTTAGTAGACGGAGCACCAAAGAATGTAAAAGAAGGTGTTTCTAAAGCTGAAGCAGAAGATATCGCAGCTAAGCTGAAAGAAGCTGGTGCTGATGTTGAAATCGCTTAATTTCTTTTCCTGATAAGAAAGTTTAGCCCTTCATCAAATGAAGGGCTATTTTATTGCCAGGTATGGAAGAATCATGTTGTAAACATCTTCAGTCACAGCCATCACTTTTTTCAGATCTTCAATTTTCGAAAACGGCCCATGTTCATTCCGATAAGCTATGATGGGTTTAGCAAGGCTATAGCGGATATAAGGATGGGCTTTTAATTCATCTACAGTGGCTGTGTTGATATTTATCTTTTTCAATGCATCATTCTCCAGTTTTAAGTATTTCCTGATGCGCTGAAAGGTAGAATCTGGCAAACCATAAGTTTCAGCAAGCTGGTTAATTGAATAGAAGCCACCTAGTTTATCCCTGAAATTTATTATACGGGCCGCAAGTTTACTCCCAATTCCCGGAAGGGCAATAAAGGCTGAGGTATCAGCTGTATTAATATCAATTACAGCGTATCCAGGTTTGTTGTAAGATGAATTGTTGTTTGCTGTTGGGCGAAATTCCTGTTCATCTCGGGGAGGAATATTATTGTCTGCAATTCTGATATACGCTGCTATTCTATCATACTCATCAGGAAACAAACCGTAGATCTTTTTCAAGTCTTCGGGCTTCTTGAATTTTCCTCCCTTACTCAGGTAATTGCGAATTGTATTTATTGTTTTATCACGGATACCTAATTTTTTCCAACCCTCAATTGATAAATTGTTTGGATCAAAGTAAAAAAGCTCAGCTTTTGAGCCTGCATTATAATGACCTATATGCCGGTCATATTGATAGCTGTTATTGTCATCATTTTCATAGGCTTCGGGGGCCCTTTCATTATCATTGGTTTTAACCTCCAGCCTTTTCATTACTGCAATCCAGGCCGTATCTGGTTGCAGAGTCTGTGATTTTTGATTTGTCTTAGGTATTGCTTTTGGGAGAAGAAATACCGCTATAATCAATATCAAAATAACAATAACGGCTATCCTGTCCCTTCGGGTAAAAGTGAGGTAATCTGCAACAATCTTCGACCAGTTCATGGGGACTCTTTGAAAGCCAAAATAGTAAAGGATTAAATGCCGGAAAATGGCCACTTAGTGGTATTTTGGCCGGGTTATTGTGAGCAAACTTTTCTTGGCTGAGAATTATAAATCCTTACCTTTGCCATCCTTTATTTTGGCCAAATATATTTTGACATCCCAAATCATGTGTAAGTAGTTGACTTCCATGGGTTTTCATTTTTTCTCAAAATGAGAGCCTGTGAGTGATTTGTATGTCCTCAACGTTGTAAAACCGGTATTACGCATATGTCTTCAACAAAAGTGAACTCAAGAGTGGATTTCGGTAAAATCAAGCACCTGGCTGAAACACCCGATCTTCTTGAAGTACAGATCCAGTCATTCAAAGAATTTTTCCAGTTAGAAACTACACCGGACAAACGTAACATTGAAGGTTTGTTCCGGGTATTCAAAGAAAATTTTCCGATTACTGATACCCGGAATATTTTCGTTTTGGAGTTCCTGGATTACTTTATTGACCCTCCCCGTTACACTATTGAAGAGTGTATGGAAAGGGGGCTGACTTACGCTGTTCCTCTAAAGGCCAAACTTCGTTTGAGCTGTAATGACGAGGAGCATGTCGACTTCCAGACAATTGTACAGGATGTATTCCTTGGTAATATACCTTACATGACTCCCCGCGGTACTTTCGTTATTAATGGGGCAGAAAGGGTTGTTGTGTCTCAGTTGCACCGTTCTCCTGGTGTGTTCTTTGGTCAGTCAGTTCACCCGAACGGTACAAAGATCTATTCTGCAAGGGTTATTCCTTTCAAAGGCGCCTGGATGGAGTTTGCAACAGATATCAACAATGTGATGTATGCTTACATAGACCGCAAGAAAAAATTCCCTGTTACTACATTGTTGCGTTCTATCGGTTACGAAACAGACAAGGATATTCTTGAACTGTTTGGAATGGCAGATGAAGTAAAAACAGATAAAAAGACCCTGGGCAAATATGTAGGTAAACGTCTTGCTGCAAGGGTGTTGAGAACATGGGTGGAAGATTTTGTGGATGAAGACACCGGCGAAGTAGTTTCTATTGAACGGAATGAGATTGTGATGGAAAGGGATACTGTACTGGATGAAGATGCAATTAACACAATTGCTGAAATGGATGTGAAGAGTGTGTTCATTCAGCGGGAAGATGTGGGCGGTGATTATGCTATCATTTATAATACCCTGAACAAGGATACATCTAACAGTGAACTGGAAGCCGTTCAATTTATCTATCGCCAGTTACGAGGTGCTGATGCTCCTGATAACGAAACTGCCCGTGGCATTATTGACAAATTGTTCTTTAGTGACAAACGTTACGATCTTGGTGAAGTAGGCCGTTACAAGATCAATCGTAAGCTTGGTATTGATCAGCCGCTTGAAAAAAAGACATTAACAAAAGAGGATATCATCCTCATCATTAAATACCTGGTTAAACTTACAAATGGTAAAGCCGAGATCGATGATATCGATCACCTCAGCAACCGTCGTGTACGTACCGTAGGAGAGCAGTTATATGCTCAGTTTGGTGTGGGGCTTGCCCGTATGGCCAGAACCATCCGTGAAAGGATGAACGTAAGGGATAATGAGGTGTTTACCCCGGTTGATTTGATCAATGCCAGAACACTATCTTCCGTTATCAACTCATTCTTCGGAACATCACAGTTATCTCAGTTTCTTGACCAGACAAACCCATTGAGTGAGATTACACATAAACGTCGTATCTCAGCACTCGGTCCCGGTGGTTTGAGCCGTGAAAGAGCAGGTTTTGAGGTTCGTGACGTTCACTACTCTCACTATGGACGTTTGTGTACCATAGAAACACCAGAAGGACCAAACATCGGTTTGATTTCCACATTGTGTGTGCATGCCAAGATCAATGATATGGGCTTTATTGAAACTCCATATCGTAAAGTGGAAAACGGCAAAGTGGATATGAAAAAATTATCATTCCTCAGTGCTGAAGAAGAGGATCTGGCAAAAATTGCCCAGGCTAACTCAGGATTGAATGAAAAAGGAGAGTTTGTTGAAGAGAAAGTAGTAAGTCGCCAAACTGGTGACTTCCCAATACTGGATAAAAATGAAGTGGAATATATGGATGTGGCACCAAACCAGATCGTTGGTTTGAGTGCATCATTGATTCCCTTCCTTGAGCATGATGATGCTAACCGTGCCCTAATGGGTTCCAACATGCAACGCCAGGCTGTACCGCTGATTCGCCCTGATGTACCAATTGTGGGTACCGGCTTGGAAGGAAAAGCTGCCCGTGACGCAAGGATTCAAATCCATGCAGAGGGTAATGGTGTGGTTGAATTTGTGGATGCAAACGAAATTCATGTTCGTTATGAAAGAGACGAAGAAGAAAAGCTTGTAAGTTTTGAGGATGATCTGAGGGTTTATAGACTTACCAAATTCATCAAAACAAACCAGGAAACTTGCATCAATCTTAACCCTGCTGTAAAGAAGGGTCAGAAGGTTAAAAAAGGTGATTTCCTGACTGAAGGATATGCTACCAAGAACGGTGAACTGGCACTTGGTAAGAACCTTAAAGTGGCGTTCATGCCATGGAAGGGTTACAACTTCGAGGATGCCATTGTTATCAGCGAAAGAGTGGTTAAAGAAGATATGTTTACTTCTGTTCACATTTCTGAATATGAACTAGAGGTGAGAGATACAAAACTGGGAGAAGAAGAACTGACACCAGACATTCCAAACGTTTCTGAGGAAGCTACCAAAGATCTTGATGAGAACGGTATTATTAGAATTGGTGCTGCTGTGAAGGAAGGAGATATCCTGATTGGTAAAATCACACCAAAAGGTGAAAGTGACCCTACACCTGAGGAGAAATTGCTTCGTGCCATCTTTGGTGATAAGGCTGGTGACGCTAAAGACGCTTCACTGAAAGCTCCGAACGGCGTTGAGGGTGTTGTAATTGGAAAGAAGTTATTCCAAAGAGCCAAGAAAGATAAGAATGCTAAAGTGAGAGAAAAGGCAGCTATGGAAAAACTGGAGAGAATCCATGAAAAGAATGAAAATGATCTCATGGAAGTGCTGTTGGAAAAACTCACTACACTGCTGGCTAACCATGTATCGGCCGGCGTTAGCAATAACTTCGGTGAAGTGCAAATTGGTAAAGGTGCCAAGTTCACCGAGAAAAATCTCCGCGGCCTTGATTATGCTAATATCAATCCTTTAGGCTGGACTGGTGATAAGAAAGTTGATGACCAGATTAACACCTTACTCCATAACTATAACATCAAGTTTAATGAGGAGTTAGGTCGTTATAAGAGAGAGAAATTCAATATCTCAATTGGTGATGAATTACCTGCCGGTGTATTAAAGCTTGCAAAAGTTTATCTCGCTGTTAAACGTAAGTTGAAAGTGGGTGATAAAATGGCGGGTCGTCACGGTAATAAAGGTATCGTAGCCAAGATCGTTCGCCAGGAAGACATGCCTTTCCTCGAAGATGGAACACCTGTAGATGTTGTATTGAACCCGTTGGGTGTACCCAGCCGTATGAACCTTGGTCAGATCTACGAAACGATCCTAGGTTGGACTGGCGAAAAATTAGGATTGAAGTTCTCTACACCGATATTCGACGGTGCATCTGTTGATGAGATCGCCGATTATTGTAAGCAGGCCAATATTCCGATGTATGGTCACACTTACCTGTATGATGGTGAAACAGGAGAGAAATTCCACCAGAAAGCTACTGTCGGTATCATCTATGTAATCAAACTTCACCACATGGTGGATGACAAGATGCATGCCCGTTCAATAGGACCTTACAGTTTGATAACACAGCAGCCGCTGGGTGGTAAGGCACAATTTGGTGGACAGCGTTTTGGTGAGATGGAAGTATGGGCATTGGAAGCTTATGGCGCATCGAATATTCTCCAGGAATTATTGACAATTAAATCAGATGATATCATTGGCCGTGCCAAGACATATGAGGCAATTGTAAAAGGAGAGAATGTGCCAAGAGCTGGCGTACCGGAATCTTTCAATGTATTGGTGCATGAATTGAGAGGTCTTGGTCTTGACCTGAAGTTTGAATAAAGCTCAGCAACGAACAGAACGCTGAAGAGTGCGACGCAACGAAGATGAGCATTGTTGATGTCGCAGGTAACAAAAAACATAAACGACAAACGATAAACGTAACATGGCAATCAGAAAAGAAAATCGTCCCAAAGCGGCTTTTTCACAGATCACCATCGGCCTCGCTTCTCCTGATACAATTTTGGAAAGAAGCTATGGTGAAATTTTAAAGCCTGAAACTATCAACTATCGTACTTACAAGCCTGAAAGAGATGGTTTGTTTTGCGAAAGGATTTTTGGACCGGTTAAAGATTACGAATGTGCTTGCGGTAAGTATAAACGCATCCGGTACAAAGGCATAGTTTGTGACCGTTGTGGTGTGGAAGTAACGGAGAAGAAAGTTCGCCGTGAAAGAATGGGTCATATCAAGTTGGTAGTGCCTGTTGTTCATATCTGGTATTTTAAATCGCTTCCCAATAAGATTGGTTACCTGTTAGGCGTTAGCTCCAAAAAATTGGAGACAATCGTTTATTACGAACGATTTGTAGTCATTCAGCCGGGTATCCGTGTCGATAAAGGACAAAACGTTGGTGATCTGCTGACGGAAGAAGAATATCTCGACATTCTTGATACATTGCCAAAAGATAACCAGTACCTGCCTGATGATGATCCAAACAAGTTTATCGCCAAAATGGGTGCTGAAGCAGTACATGATATGCTGGCACGAATTGACCTAGACCAGTTATCGTTTGACCTGCGTAATGCGGCAGCTACCGAAACATCACAGCAACGTAAGGCTGATGCCCTGAAGCGTTTGAGTGTAGTGGAAGCTTTCCGTGATGCAAACACAAGAATTACAAACCGTCCTGAGTGGATGGTAATGCAGTATATTCCTGTTATTCCGCCTGAATTGCGTCCGTTAGTTCCGCTGGATGGTGGCCGTTTTGCCTCTTCAGACCTCAATGATCTTTATCGTCGGGTTATTATCCGTAATAACCGTTTGAAGAGATTATTGGAGATCAAAGCTCCGGAAGTAATCCTCAGAAACGAGAAAAGGATGTTACAGGAAGCTGTTGACTCGCTGTTCGATAACAGCCGTAAATCAAATGCTGTAAAAGCAGAAGGTGGAAGGGCATTGAAATCACTTAGTGATGTGTTGAAGGGTAAACAAGGACGTTTCCGTCAGAATCTGTTAGGTAAAAGGGTTGACTATTCTGGTCGTTCGGTTATCGTGGTAGGTCCTGAACTGAAACTGCATGAGTGTGGTTTGCCAAAAGATATGGCTGCTGAATTATTCAAGCCATTTATCATCCGTAAATTAATTGAAAGAGGTATCGTAAAAACAGTTAAGTCTGCCCGTAAACTGGTAGACAAGAAGGAAGCTGTGGTTTGGGATATACTTGAAAATATTCTGAAGGGTCACCCAGTAATGTTAAACCGTGCCCCGACGCTTCACCGTTTGTCTATCCAGGCTTTCCAACCAAAACTGATAGAAGGAAAAGCGATTCAGTTGCACCCGTTGGTTTGTACAGCGTTCAACGCCGACTTTGATGGTGACCAGATGGCGGTGCATGTGCCATTAAGCCATGCTGCGATCCTGGAAGCACAATTGCTAATGCTGGCCTCTCACAATATCTTGAACCCGCAGAATGGTACACCAATTACCCTTCCTTCGCAGGACATGGTTTTGGGTCTATATTATATTACAAAGGGTAAGAGGACGACTGCAACTGAAACTGTAAGAGGTGAAGGAAAGATCTTTTATTCAAGCGAAGAAGTTATTATCGCATATAATGAAAGAGTAGTTGACCTTCATGCATGGATAAAGGTGAAAGCCAATATCCGTAATGCTGATGGATTACTGGAGCATAAGCTCATCGAAACGACAGTAGGTCGTGTAATCTTCAATCAGCATGTACCTGCTGAAGTGGGATTTGTAAATGCCCTCCTGACCAAGAAGAACCTCCGTGAGATCATTGGCGATATCATCAAGATTACTAATGTTCCTAAAACTGCAAAGTTCCTGGATGACATTAAACAATTAGGTTTCCGCACTGCCTTCCAGGGTGGTCTGTCGTTCAATATTAACGACTTGATTATCCCGGATGTGAAAGAAGAATTGCTGGATAATGCTAAGGGTGAAGTAGATGAAGTGTGGGATAGCTATAATATGGGTCTGATTACGAACAACGAACGTTATAACCAGATAGTAGATATCTGGAGCCGTGTGGATACAAGAATCACTGAAACACTGATCAAGGAATTAAGTAGCGATAAACAAGGCTTTAACTCTGTATACATGATGCTTGACTCCGGTGCAAGGGGATCTAAGCAGCAGATCAAGCAGTTGGCGGGTATCAGGGGATTGATGGCCAAACCGAGAAAATCCGGCTCTACTGGTTCTGAGATCATTGAGAACCCTATCCTTTCAAACTTTAAAGGAGGTTTGAACGTATTGGATTACTTCATTTCTACACACGGTGCCCGTAAAGGTCTTGCCGATACGGCCCTTAAGACTGCCGATGCCGGTTACCTTACCCGTCGTCTGGTAGACGTAGCCCAGGATGTTGTAATTACAGAAGAGGATTGCGGAACATTGCGTGGTATTGCCACAACTGCATTAAAAGATAATGAGGATATTATTGAACCATTAAGCGACAGGATCGCCGGACGTACATCATTACACGATGTATATGACCCCATTAGCGATATGCTTATTGTTTCAGCTGGTGAAGAAATCACTGCTGATATCGCCAGGAAGATCGAAGATGCAGGAATTGAAACTGTGGAAATACGTTCAGTACTTACCTGTGAAAGCAAGAGAGGTGTATGTGTGAAGTGTTATGGTAAAAATCTTGCATCTGGTAATCTTGCACAAAAAGGTGATGCAGTGGGTATCATTGCTGCTCAGTCAATCGGTGAGCCGGGTACACAGCTTACACTCCGTACATTCCACGTAGGTGGTGTGGCAGGATCTGCATCTGTAGAATCAACACTGACTGCAAAATTTGACGGCACTATCCAATTCGATGGCCTGCGTACTGTTGCGATTGAAAATAATGAAGGAGAAAAGACACAGGTAGTAATCGGACGTACAGGTGAAGTTCGTATCATCGATACTAAAAATGACCGCCTGCTGATCACCAATAATATTCCTTATGGTGCTACACTCAATGTAAAAGATGGTCAGAAAGTAAATAAAGGCGATATTATCTGCACATGGGATCCGTTCAACAACGTAATCATGGCAGAGATAAATGGTACGGTGAAATTTGAAAATGTGATTGACGGGGTTACCTATCGTGAAGAAGCTGATGAGCAAACAGGTCACCGTGAGAAAGTGGTTATCGAAACAAGGGATAAAACAAAGATCCCTTCAATCGTGGTAGAAGGCAAGGAGAAAAAATCATATAACCTGCCTACCGGAAGCCATATCATTATGGAAGAAGGTGATGATGTAAGAGCAGGTCAGGTGATCGTGAAAATTCCAAGGGTGCTCGGTAAACTGAGAGATATCACCGGAGGTCTTCCTCGTGTAACCGAGTTGTTTGAGGCAAGGAACCCAAGTAATCCAGCTGTAGTTTCTGAGATCGATGGTGTAGTGATGATGGGAGCCATTAAACGTGGTAACCGTGAGATCATTATCGAGGCTAAAGATGGTGTACAGAAAAAATACCTCGTTCCGCTTACAAGACAAATTCTTGCACAAGACGGGGACTTTGTAAAAGCCGGCGCTTCGTTGAGTGATGGTCAAATCGCACCATTCGATATTCTTTCAATCAAAGGACCATTTGCTGTACAGGAGTATGTGGTAAATGAAATTCAGGAAGTTTATCGTTTGCAGGGTGTGAAGATCAATGACAAGCATATTGAAGTGATCGTTCGCCAGATGATGCGTAAAGTGAATATTGTTGATCCGGGTGATACAAGGTTCCTTGAAGATGACCTGGTTGATAAGTTTGAATTTGTAGAAGAGAACGATTACATCTTTGACAAGAAAGTTGTAACAGATGTTGGTGACAGCACAAAACTTCGTGCAGGTCAGATCGTAACATTGAGGGAGGTAAGAGAAGAAAACTCTATACTTCGCAGAAACGATAAGAAACCTGTTGAGTATCGTGATGCTAAACCTGCTACTTCATCGCCTACATTGCTTGGTATTACCAAGGCTTCGTTGGGTGTACAAAGCTGGATATCGGCAGCTTCGTTCCAGGAAACTACTAAGGTGCTTTCATCAGCTGCTATTAACGGTAAAACCGATGAAATGCTTGGCCTGAAAGAAAATGTGATAACAGGCCACCCGATACCTGCAGGTACGGGTCTCAGGGAGTTTGAGAATATGATCGTAGGAAGCAAGGAAGAATATGAATTGCTCCAGACTACCCGGGAAGCAATGGCATTTGATGAAGAAGAATAATTAATAAGTTCATTTTGATTCGATAAAGGAGTAAGATTTTCTTACTCCTTTTTTACTCATTTCAGGCGGCTGTTAAGGGTTTCCTAAAGTGAACCGATTGCTTATATTTGCCGGCCTGTACATACTTAGTTTTGTAAAAAGATAACTGAATGAAAAATGGAATTTTAATATGGAATGTGGTGTTGACCCTTGTGGCCGGTTATCTGTTGTACTCCCATTTAGATTCTAAGAAAGTAAAGTCATCATCCTATACAGGTAAAGGAAATAATACTCCTGAAAATGCTACATTTAAGATGGCTTATTTTGAAATGGATTCAGTTGCAGCCAATTTTGAGCTGGTCAAAGAAGTAAAAGCCGAATTGAACAAAAAAGAAGACGAAATAGCCACTGAAATGGACAGGCTTGCACGGAAAATCCAGGACAAATATGCTTATTACCAAAACCTGGCACAGGCAGGTAATCTTTCTGAAACACAATCTGAAGCTGCAAGCCTGGAAATAAAGAAAATGGATGATGAAATGAAAGCCCGCAAACAACAGCTTGATCAGGATTATTTTGATCTCAAAACTAGAAGGGAAACAGACATCAAAACGAAAATTGAAGGCTTTTGTAAAGAGTACAATTCAAAGCATAATTACACATATATCATTTCCTACGAGCAGGGTTTATTCTTTTATCGGGATACTGCCTATAACATTACGGCAGAGCTGGTAAAAGGACTTAACGAGAAATACAAGCCAGAGAAGAAGAAATAATATTAGATGCGAAATAGGACGCCCCTTTCAGGGGCGTTTTCGTTTGGTGAGGATAGGAAATAATTCTTTCTTTGGGGTATGATAGATTTTCAGCAACTTTTTTCTTCCTTTTCATCACTGAAGGTTGGGGTCATCGGAGATGTGATGCTGGATACCTATATGTGGGGCAGGGTTGAGAGGATTTCCCCTGAGGCGCCGGTACCGGTTGTTTCATTGCAAAGGAAAGAATACAGAGTAGGTGGGGCCGGTAATGTAGCATTAAATTGCCGTGCTTTGGATGCACGGGTAACAATCTTAAGTGTAGCAGGTAATGATGAAGAAGCAGTAATGCTGAAAAATCTGCTTGACGCAAGCGAAATTGATACGTCTTATATGCTCTTTTCTCCCAGGCGGATTACAACTAATAAGACAAGAATAATAAGCCGTAATCAGCAGATGCT
>CAZWIM010000042.1:15560-18202 GCA_964634265.1 uncultured Chitinophaga sp.
TTCCGGTGCTTGAGAATATTCATTCGGAAATTATGAGGCTTCTTGAGCATAGAATATCTTTTATTACACTTTCAGAAAAAGGAGTTTTTTATCAGCGGGATACACAAGGGCATATTATTCCTTCACATATGCGAAATATAGCCGATGTTTCAGGGGCGGGAGATACGGTTATCGCTGTAGCATCTCTTGTTTATGCAGCTACAAAAGATGTAAACTTGATGGCAGGAATGGCCAATATTGCCGGGGGCCTGGTATGTGAAGAGGTGGGTACCATTACAATTAACAAAGAAAAGTTGCTGAAAGAATGTCAATCATTGCTTGGTTGATCTGTTCTTCAAGTTTTCCATTGTTTTGTTTAGCATTTTATCATAGTCAATATATATCTCAAAAGCTATTTTAGCTGCAGAAAATATTAATACAAATACTTTTCCTGCTCCCAATGTCAAGAACATACTCCCTAATATAACAGTGAACTGCTGAATAAAAATCCTGCCGTAAGGCTGAAACATAATGATCATAAATGGGGTAGTCTTGTATTCATCGTTAAGGATGTAAGGTATAAAGCTTTTAGCCAGGTAGCTGATCACAAATGCAGCAAGCATGTAGGCAATATCCTCATTAATGTAGGTATACCACTTAAAAAAAAAGTGTAATGTATGACTGCCCGGAGGTGTTATGCCAGCGGTTTGAGAAAAAATTGTGGTTTGTACTAATGCAAATATTCCAAAGTGCAGGATAAAGAAAAATATAAAGAAAAATCCGCTTTGTCGTGAAACAGTACCATTGGCGGGCCATTCGTCTCCGCCTTTTGCCAATGTGGCGACAAGTAATTTTCCTACAGTCAGGATTCCCACAATCATTGTCTCCATGGCATAAACAATAAATGCCTCTACCGGATCCCATCCTAAAAACCATACACCAAATACAGGAACTAGGTTTGCAGCTATCAATATCCAGTCAGCAAGGGTTAGTTTTTTTCTCAGCATCAGGTAAAACAGTTTCGGCTGTAAAATACCTAATTTCGTTCGTTAATTAACGTAATTACAATATGTCTCGCTATACCCTCGTCATACATGGAGGAGCCGGCACTATTTCAAAGTCAGACATTACTCCCGAACAGGAGTCGGCTTACCTGGCAGCATTAGAAGATGCATTGAAGGCCGGATTCAGCCATTTAAAAAATGAAGCAACAGCTATTGATGCTGTCAGGGCTGCTGTTGTTTCTCTGGAAGATTGTATATTATTCAATGCGGGCAAAGGATCTGTTTTTGGTAAGGATGGCAGCCAGGAAATGGATGCTTCGATTATGGATGGAAAAACATTGATGGCGGGTGCTGTTGCTGCGGTAAGAAATGTTCGTAATCCCATTGAGCTGGCCTTTGCGATTATGACAAAGAGCCAGCATGTAATGCTAAACGGAAAAGGGGCTTATGAATTTGCTTTGCAACAGGGTTTAGTTATAGAACCAGATGATTATTTTTTCTCCCATTTCAGATATGATCAGTGGAAAGAGATGCAGGGAACGGATACCACTGCACTTGATCATAATGTTAACATTAAAGACAAAAAATTCGGAACTGTCGGAGCTGTGGCACTGGATATGCATGGTAATATTGCGGCTGCTACCAGCACAGGAGGTATGACCAATAAACAGTTTGGAAGGATTGGTGATAGTCCTATTATTGGTGCAGGCACCTATGCTAACAACAAAACCTGTGCAATCAGTTGTACAGGACATGGTGAGCCGTTCATACGGTCAGTAACAGCATATGATGTGAGTTGTCTAATGGAATACAAAGGGCTTTCACTTCAAGAAGCAATGCATGTAGTGGTACATGACAAACTCCTGAAAATAGAAGGTGAGGGTGGAATGATTGGTGTAGATGCAAAAGGGAATTCAGCTATGGTATTTAATAGTGAGGGAATGTACAGGGGAATGATAAATGCAGACGGTAAAAAAGAAATATTGATCTACAAATAAAGAAATGAAAAAGTACGCTATTGTTGTTGCGGGAGGCTCAGGTACTAGGATGGGAGCCAGTCTGCCAAAGCAGTTTATGCTGCTAAAGGATAGGCCGGTGCTTTATTATACTTTAAAAGCTTTTTTAGAGGCTTATGATGAGCTTCAGATTATACTGGTATTACCTGTTGATTATACTGACATGGGACAGGAAATTATTGATGCTTTTTTTGATAAAGAGAGGATAAGGATAACTGCCGGAGGGGATACCCGTTTTCAATCAGTGAAGAACGGCCTATCTCTTATTGATGAAGAATCAATAATTTTTGTACATGATGGAGTGAGGTGTTTGGTTACGAAAGATCTGATTCAGCGCTGCTACCTTCAGGCAGTGGAAACTGGTACTGCTATTCCGGCAATCCCTTCTAAGGACAGCATACGTTTAATAACAGAAGAGGGTAATGAAGCTTTTGACAGGAATAGGGTAATGCTGGTACAAACGCCACAAACTTTTCACAGCAAAATATTACTTCCAGCTTTTCAAATAGATTATAAGGATAAGTTTACTGACGAGGCTACTGTTGTGGAGGCCTATGGTATGAAAGTTTCACTGGTTGAGGGTGAGGAAAATAATATTAAAATAACAAGGCCAGTTGACCTATTGATAGCAGAAAGTATATTA
>CAZWIM010000042.1:18302-20957 GCA_964634265.1 uncultured Chitinophaga sp.
TACATTATCAATTGTTTCTTTTGACTGATCTTTCATTTGCCGTACTGCCAGTTGAATCACTTTTTCAACCTCAAACTCTTTTTCTGCCGAGCAACCTATTTGTATTGCTTTCTTTATATTTCGCTTGATGTTTTCCCGGTAGTTCTTGAATAGCTCTTCATAAGTATTTTCCAGGTTTAGTACAAAGTTTGATCGCTGGTAAACAGGGAAATTGCTTAAAGGGAAAACATTTTGATGATTCAAATAGAAATCCCAGTATCTGAAATGGGAGGGAATAGCTTTGATAAATGCCTCTATAATTCCGGAAGTAAGGTTATTTCCAAACACTCCTAATTGAGCAGTTAAAAATGGCTGGTACAGGTACTCTATACTGTATTTTTTATTCCATGTCAGGGGCATTATTACCTCGTATTCGTTTAAAACCAAAGCATCCCAGTTCTTCGACATAGTATCCAGGTAGTAAGAATAAGCATAGATGAGTCCATTGCCTGAATTCGAGATCCGGTAGTCCCATTTTACTTTATCTATTTCTCTGTTTGTAAGATGTCGTATGTTGTATTTTTCACCCATCAAAAGTTCAGGTTACGGTCAAACTTTCTGAAGCTGAAATTGGAAATATCTATTGTAAAGGAAATGGTCTTCCATAGTCTCCCCTTTTTGGCAATAGTAGATTGTATATAATCTTTAAATACACTGCTATAGATCAGAGGCACATAAATATTGATTGTTTCTTTGATTAAGGGGATCTGAATGCCTGCATCAAAAAGAAAACGATCTGTTTCCGCTTCTTCCTTCCATGATTCTGCATAAGTGCCTATATCAAAGAATAACTTTAGCGGAATTTTAAATGGTAGTACGCTAAGCGGATTTATCGCCTGGGGAATAGTAGTACTGAAGTTGGCAGCTATCAGCCAGTCATCCGTTTTCCCAACTTTATCTGCCAGCAGATCGGTTCTTACTTTAAAACCACCATCCCTGTTCATTATCTGCTGGCTGGCAAGCCCTTCAAATTTATTTCGGCCAATAAAATAATCGCTATATGTGTAATCTTCATATCCATTTGCACCGGTAAGGTTGAGATGGTAACGGTCGGTAGCAAATTGGTTGGTAAAAGTTTTTGCAGACGTGTAGAAAAACTTTCCTGCAAACAGCCTGACATTTAATCCGCCTTCTTTTCCATAGTTGAAAAAATAATTTCCTGTAAAGGCTGTACGGATGAAATCAGTGCCTTGCTCAATTTTCAGTTCACCGCTGTAAGGATATAATGCCCTGTTATTTTCAATGACAAATTTTAGCTGGTTAAGAGTTCTGTTATTGCTTGATTTGCCAAATTTGTTTGTAATGGATGTATCGTTACCATTTATTATCGTATCACGATAGAAACGGAGTCCGTCTTCATTAAATAAGTAAGTTTTGAACTGAATATAGCGATGAAAACTGCTTCTTGGGTTTGTGTTTTTTAAAGTGAGGTGAATGCCGGGTACAATTTTGTTCATACCAAGGGACAATTTTTCCCCAGTTGAATTTTTAAACTCATCAACGGTAAATGCGGAACCACTAACGCCAATATCTATTTTCCGGAATAAACCTTTGGGATAAAAGCTGTGTGAGATGAAACCTATACCGGTAATTTTTTTTGAACTGGTAGCGTACATGGCTGCCAGCATGTATTGTAACCTTGATGGAGGTAGCTTTACATTAGTTATAAAAGCTCCAGCCATAAATTTGTCATAGCTGTTGGCGCCAATGGCAGGTCCGATTGTTATAAGCTCTTTTGATGGGCTCTTCAAATAGGAGTTTAGGCCTTTAGGATTGAGTAATACAAATGTTTTAGTGCCTTTTCTTTGCTGGTTAGGCAAAATTCCTTTTTGATAGAGCAGAGAAAACTCATTATCCAATTTTTTTCCGCTTACTTCTTCAATAACTTTTTTAAAATCATCAGGTTGGGGGTGCCTGAACTGCCAGCGACGATAATACTCCTTTATAGCACTTTCAAGCACTTGTTTTCCCAAGTTTGATTCAAGGTAACGGAACCACTCGGCAGTTTTATAGTAGGCAATAAGATTATAATTGAGTTCACTGAACTGCCCGGAAGCAGTAGCAATGGGCTGATCATTCTTTTCTGCTGCTATTGATTCAAAAACAATTTGCCGGGATTTGTCTGACTCACTGTAATGGCTATTACTATATTTATCTTCAAAGTAACTGTTAATGCCCTCGTCCATCCACGGAAATGCTCTTTCATTTGTTCCAAGTATACCATAAAACCAGTTGTGTCCAACCTCATGAGCAATTGTTTGATCAAGGGCAGATTTGTTATTCATGGGTGAAATAACAGTAATGGTTGGGTATTCCATACCGCCGCCAAAGCTTTGCGGGCCCTGAACTACCTGCGCAACATTATAAGGATACTCTCCAACCAGTGCAGAGTAGTGTTGTATTGCTCTTTTTGTATAATTAGTACTCTCATTCCATATTTTTTTATACGTTGGAGTATAATAGGTGACAATACTGATGACCTTCCCGGATGCAAGCAGGCAGGTATCTTCATTTACTATAAACCGTTTGTCGGCGAACCAGGCAAAGTCATGAACATTATCTTGCCTGTATTCAAGCTTTTTAATATTTACTGATGAAGGGGGAAATATCTTTGAA
>CAZWIM010000042.1:21057-22479 GCA_964634265.1 uncultured Chitinophaga sp.
CAGTAACATTATTCACCTTGAAGTCAAGACGGTTTATATAGCCTTTCTGCTCTTTGTTGGAGAAATAAAATTTTGTGTTACCGTTTTCGAGCAATTGATCACTAAATGCTGTTTTATCATTTTTATAAGCGTTGGGCCATAAATGGAACCAGATAAAGCTTAAACTATCAGGAGAATTGTTGATATACTCAATGCTGGCAAAACCATCTAACGTATGCTCCTTGTCATTTAGCGATACATCAATATGGTAATTGACCTGCTGCTGCCAGTAGTCAGATTGAGAGTAACCAGATGTAAAAATTAAAAGTAAAAGTAATGAAGCGGTTAGTTTTTTCACCAGGACTCGTTTCATCAAAAATAAAATCTTATCTCTGCAATTGGAAATCTAAAATCTTATTTGCCTTTTCCTTTGAATATGATCCTGAGGGTATGAATCATGATCTTGAAATCAAGGGCCAGCGAGATATTCTCGATGTAAAGCAGGTCGAATTTACTTCGCTCAATCATCTGATCTACATTTTCGGCATATCCGAACTGTACCATTCCCCAGCTGGTGATACCTGGTTTTACTTTCAGCAGGTATTTATAAAACGGGTATCGGCTAATTATCTGGTCGATATAAAATTGCCTTTCGGGTCTTGGTCCAACCAGGCTCATTTCGCCCAGAATAATATTCCATAATTGCGGTAGCTCGTCAAGCCGCCACTTACGCATTGTTTTTCCCCAACGGGTTATCCTTGTATCATCGGAGGAGGAAAGAGCCGGCCCGTCCTTTTCTGCATTATCTACCATGGAGCGAAACTTATACATTCGGAAAGGTTTCCCTTTGTAACCAATTCTTTCCTGAACGTATATTACATGCCCGGGCGATGACAGTTTTACACGAATCGCTATATAAAGTAATAACGGAGATAAGATAATTAAGCCGGTCACAGAAAACAGTACATCAATCAGGCGTTTGATATTTTGTTGCCATTCAGGCATCAACCCGGTTTGCAGATCAATAAGAGCTGCACCCAGCACATTACTTGTTTTTACCGAGCCGGAAAGAATGTCTAAAGTATTCGGCTGGATCTTAATTTCTACATCTTTTTCACTCAGCCGGTTGATTATATTTTCTAATAATGGTTGCTCGTTCTTTTCCAGTGCCAGTACTACCAGTTTTATGTTTTGCTCGTCAATAATTTTTTCCAGTTCATTTACATTGCCCAGTCTTGGAATACTTTTGTGGAAGCCATTTTTGCTATTAATATCAGGTGTAACAAAGCCAGAGTAGCGATAGCCGCTGTCTTGCAAGTGCCGGGCGGTTTCTTTAAAAATACGGGCAGCATTATCATGACTACCGATCATAAGTGTGCGGAAAAAAACTTCTCCGTTTAATAATTGGCGCTTAATCTTATTTAGCAAAATCCAACGGCCTGT
>CAZWIM010000042.1:22579-23962 GCA_964634265.1 uncultured Chitinophaga sp.
GATTGTTTCATGCAATAGCCATTTGCGAACAAAAAAGAAACAGGCCCATGCCAGCATACCGGTGAAAAAATCAATTACGGCATACCATGCCACAGCTATTTTTTTGTCAGGTTGCATCAGCGGGTGATGATGTTGTTTCCTATCTTCTCGAGTATCTGGTGGGCCACATCCATGGCCATCAGGCCATCCATTTCTGAAACCACTGTTTTGGTATTTTGCAAAATGGCATCCCGGAATTCTTCCAGTTCTTTTTTTATCGCATTCACTTCAGGAATCACTGGATTAGAAATAGCAATGGTTTTTTTGCCTGTTGGTGTTTCTATATCAAAGGCAAATACATTGGAGTCCTGTGGTTCTTTTAGTTTAATGATCTCTGTTTTCTTGTTGAGAAAATCAATTCCTATGTAAGAGTCCTTTTGGAACAGTCGGATCTTTCGCATTTTTTTCATGGAGATCCTGCTGCTGGTAAGATTGGCAACACAGCCATTGTGAAACTCAATACGGACGTTGGCAATATCCGGGGTTTCGGTCATAACGCCTACACCACTGGCTGAAATGTTTTTTACATCACTTTTTACGATGCTTAAAATAATATCAATATCATGTATCATCAGGTCTAATATCACACTGACCTCCGTACCTCTCGGATTAAACTGGGCCAGGCGATGTACCTCGATAAACATAGGGTTTAACTGCATGTCCTTAATAGCTAAAAATGCAGGGTTAAATCTTTCTACATGCCCTACCTGGAATTTTATACCAGATTCTGCAGCCAGTTTCACCAATTGCCTTGCTTCATCCATGGTATTAGCCAAAGGTTTCTCCACAAATACATGCTTGCCTTTTTTGATTGCCTTTTCGCAAAGTTCAAAATGATAATTGGTGGGAGCAACCACATCAATAGCATCACTGGCATCAATCAGGGCATCTGCATTTAAGAAGCGGGGTAACTGGTATTTGTCTGCCACCTCTTTAGCCACTTCGTCATTTGGATCATAAAAGCCAACCAGTTCTGTACCTGTTATTTCTTTCCAGTTATTTAAATGGAATTTGCCAAGGTGACCGACACCAAAAACACCAATCTTAAGCATAAGAATTAATTAATTCTCAAAGATAAAGATTGGTCAGGCAGTTAATTCCTGTATATAAACAAAATTGCAGGTCAAAAGAAAGCCTCCCGGTTACGGGAGGCTTTCGTCCTGTTAAATTGGGAGGCTGATGTTTTATTTAGAAAGCTTAATTAAGTACTACAGATTTATCTACATATGAAGGGTGGTAGATAAACAGGCAGGAACCTTCTTTGATTGTATTGATGATTGGTCTTGATGCCTGGTCGGGAACTGCCGGGCAACCATGGCTGCGGCCAATGAAACCTCTTGCATT
>CAZWIM010000043.1:0-23114 GCA_964634265.1 uncultured Chitinophaga sp.
GGGTGGCTAACCGGGCTCGAACCGGCGACCCTCAGAACCACAATCTGATGCTCTAACCAACTGAGCTACAGCCACCATGTTTTCGGGCAGCAAAAATAAGTAAAATGAGTTTTCAGTAAAAATAAAAGAAGCTTTACGCCGTATTATTTCGAAAATAAAGGAAGGCTCTCTCAACTGCATTTCAACCATTCATCAAAAACACTTGTTAAAAGCGTATAAAGGCAAGAAAAACAGGCTTTTTGCGTTATTTTTGGATTATGTCCAATACAATTAAATATCTATTGAATATGAAAAGACTCCCGATCCTTGTGCTGGTACTGGTTGCAGGTATGTTCCTCGCTTTTAAGTCTATCAATGCCGGTGCAAAAACCCCTGTGAACCCGCCTTCCAAATACGAGCAGATCATGAAACTGGTGGGAGAAATGTTATCCCAGGGGCATTACAGCCCGCAGGACATTAATGATGCCTTTTCCCAAAAGGTATTTGCCAAATACATGAAGGAATTGGATCCGGAGAAGAACTTTTTTGTAAAAGCTGACCTTGACGCTTTAAAGAAATTTGAAACCCGGGTGGATGATGAAATCAAAGGGGCGCCGGTTGAATTCTTCCTCGCTGCCGGTAAAACCTTTACTACCCGTATGGAGCAGGCTTCTGCGATAGTGAATGAATTTTTGACCAAACCATTTGATTTTACCGTTGATGAAGAAGTAGTACTTGATGCGGACAAACTGGAATACCCTGTCAATGAAAAAGAAATAAAGGAACGCTGGAGGAAAAAGCTAAAATATATGACCCTCGAACGCTATGCCGACCTGCTGGAAACCCGGGAGAAAAACAAAGGCAAAGAGGGCTTTGTGGTTAAAACAGATGAAGAACTGGAAAAAGAAGCAAGAGAGAAAGTGAAGAGGATCATGGACAGGACTTTCGAAAGATACCGCTTCAAATTTTCAGACGATGATAAATTCAACCTGTATGTGAATGCGATTACCACTACCATGGATCCGCATACAGAGTTTTTCCCGCCGGTTGATAAAAGATATTTTGACGAAGAAATGAGCGGACGTTTTTATGGCATCGGTGCCTCACTTCAATATGATGATGGAAATATCAAAGTTGCCAGTGTGCTTACCGGAAGCCCGGCCTGGAAATCAGGAGAAATACAAGCAGGAGATGTGATTGTAAAAGTGGCACAGGGAAAAGAAGAACCTGTAGAATTGACCGGGTTCGTTGTAACAGATGCAGTAAAACTGATCAGGGGTAAAAAAGGCACTGAAGTAAAACTGACCCTGAAAAAATCAGATGGTTCCTTAAAAGTAGTTTCGCTGATCCGTGATGAAATAGTACAGGATGAAACCTTTGCCCGCAGCGCTATTGTAAATAACAACGGCTCCAAGATCGGGTATATCTTCCTTCCGGAATTTTATGCTGATTTCGATCGCCCCAATGGCAACCGCAGCTTCACAGATGTGGCCAATGAAGTAAAGAAATTGAAAGAAGAAAAAGTAGACGGCATTGTGATCGATCTCAGAAACAACGGTGGCGGATCTTTGTATGATGTGGTACAGATGGCCGGTTTATTTATTGATGAAGGCCCGATTGTACAAGTCAAGGACAGGGAAAATAAGCCAAGTGTTTTAAAAGATAAAGACAGGAATGTATTATACACAGGGCCGCTGGCAGTGATGGTGAATGAATTCAGCGCCTCAGCCTCTGAAATTTTTGCAGCTGCCATACAGGATTATAACCGTGGTGTCATTATCGGCAGCACCTCTACTTATGGCAAGGGAACTGTGCAGCGGAATATTGGCCTGGATCCCGAAAATGGGTTCTCCATGTCTAACTCTGATCTGGGCACTATCAAACTCACCTTGCAGAAATTCTACCGGATCAATGGAGGCTCTACGCAACTGAAGGGAGTTACACCTGATATTGTGCTGCCGGACAACCTGGAATATTTGAAAGTAAGAGAAAAAGATGATGAAGATGCATTGCCCTGGGATGAGATCAGCAAGGCCCCCTATAATACCTGGAAACCCGGTTATGATCTGAAAACCATCCAGGAATTCAGTAATCAGCGGCTCGAAAATGATAATACGTTCAAACTGATCAAAGAGAGCAGTGAGTGGTTGTCCAAACAAAATGACAAACACTATTCATTAAAACTGGATAAGTACAGGGCAGAACTGAAAACAATTCGTACTACACAAAAGCAATTGGAGTCACTTCTCAAATTGAATACGGAACTGAATGTGTCGGCTTTGCCAAACGAAGTAAACCGCTGGGCAGATGACAAGAACAAGCAGGAACGTTTTAACCAGTGGCTGAAAAACCTGCAGAAAGATATTTACCTCGACCAGGCACTGAAGGTAATGAGTGATATGATCAGCCAGCAAAACCTGGTAAAGTCAAAAGAGACAACAGAGCCGGTAAAAAAGGCATTCTAAATTGAAAGTATTTCAAATTTGTTAAAAGCTCCTCCGGGGGCTTTTTTCACATATATATGTTAGTTACTCTTCAAACGGCCGCAATAGTTTTGTACAAACTTTTAACCATGCTACGAGTAAAAAAAATTATGTTACTGGCAATGCTGGTGATTGCATTTAATGCCGGTGCACAAACCAAAGAGATTTATACACATCCCAAGTTTGATTCTATTGCAAACAATCATACCCAACTGGCCATATTGCCGTTTGATGTGCTGATCAACCTGCGTCCGAAAGAAAAGGAGAAACTGAAACAGGGTGAACTGGAGCAGATTCAAAAGAAAGAAGGAGAGGCCGTGCAAAGCGCAATACAAACATATTTCCTCAAGAAGAAAGAGAAAGAAGATTTTAAAGTGAATTTCCAGGATATCAGCAAAACCAATGCACTGCTGTTGAAGAACGGATGGACAATAGATTCCCTGCGGGCCAAAACAAAAGAAGAAATCTGTTCTTTATTGGGGGTTGACGGGTTGATATCCGGAACCTTGAATACAGATAAGCCCATGTCTGAAGGAGCTTCTATTGCATTGGGGGTAGCATTTGGTTTCTGGGGACCCACTAATTCGGGAAAATGTACTATCAATGTACATGAAGCCAAAGAAGGGGAGTTGTTATGGAAGTATGAAAAAACATTATCCCGCAGCCTGGGAAGTGATATCAATACAATCATTAATACTATGATGCGGAAGGCTTCTAAGAAATTTCCTTACGAGGATATCAAATAGCATTACCTTACAAAAAAGAAAGGTTCGGTTAAATCCGAACCTTTTCTTTTAAATATCCCAAACCAATGCACTGGCACCGAGTATAGCCGCATCGGCTTCTTTAAGATCACTGAATAACAACTTCACTTTATTCTTAAATACCTGGATCAGGTTGGCTTCCATGGCCTGCCGGGTAGGGTTCATAATAAGATCCCCGGCTTTGGTTAAACCACCAAAAAGGATGATCGCCTCCGGAGAAGAAAACATAACAAAATTGGCCAGAGCTTCTCCTAAAATTTCCCCGGTAAATTCAAATATTTCATTGGCAATTTTATCGCCCTTGATAGCACATTCATAAACGGTCTGGCTGGTCAATTCATTAATGGAATAATTCCTCAATAAACTTTCTTCTTCGGGATATCGGGTCAATAATTCCAGGGCTGTTTCTCTTACACCGGTTGCCGAGGCATATGCTTCCAGGCTGCCCTTTGCCCCGGTTCCTTTATGCAATCGGCCACCGGGACGGATAATTGTATGTCCCAGTTCCCCGGCAAAACCATCATGGCCGAGAACAATCTTTCCGTCAATGACAATACCGCTGCCCACACCTGTTCCCAATGTTATGACAATAAAATGCTTCATTCCTTTGGCACAGCCATACATCATTTCGCCTACGGCGGCTGCATTGGCATCATTGGTTAGTTTGGAAGGCAAACCAAATCTCTCCTTTATCATGCTGGCCAGCGGAATGATGCCTTTCCATTTCAGGTTAGGAGCATATTCAATGGAACCTGTGTAAAAATTTCCGTTTGGAGCTCCCATACCTATGCCCACGAATTTCTCAGCACCTCCTGCATCTTTGATCATCGGATCTAATTTCTGGTGCAGGTCTTCTATGAACTCCTGTACGGTTTCATGTTCATTGGTCAGCATCCTGTCCTGTACCAGGATATGACCGTTACGGTCAACCACACCAAACTTTGTGTTGGTGCCACCGATATCTATTCCTATTGCAAACTGAGACATGGTTCTGTTTTTTTAAATTAATGACCGCCGGCACTTACTTCTGCATCATAATCAATACCCTGTTTTTTCAAAATTCCTTTTACCGCAAAGGCAAAGAAGGCGAGATAAGCAAAACAAATGGCAGCTACTATATAAGAATGATGAATACCGATGATATCGGCCAGCTTACCTTGTATAGGAGGTATAATACCACCGCCTAAAATCATCATGATAAGAAAAGCTGAACCTTCGGATGTATATTTTCCGAGTCCTGCAATGGATAAACTAAAAATGCTGGGCCACATAATGGAACATACAAGGCCACCACTCAGGAAGGCATAAATAGCGACTGTTCCGGTTGTCATCAAACCGATCACCATGGCAACAATACCCAGCACACTGAAAAGCAGCATGGTCCTGGCAGGTTTATCCTTGCTGATATAGAAAGCCGCAATTTGTATCAGCACACATATCACATAAAAATAAAGTGGCTTCATATCATATTGCGCTGCTGTATTGATGCCTATCAGTATTCCAAAGGCTACCAGCGGAACGACAAAACGAAGAATATTTTTTGTACTATCAGACAGCTTAAAGGCACTGATTGCGCCTGTCCAGCGGCCGATCATCAAACTACCCCAATACATAATAATATAAGGAGTGGCTTCCGAAGCAGCATGTGAGCCAAAGCTTTCCTGTTTCAGCAATTCTCCCAGGTTACTGCCGATGGCCACTTCCACACCTACATATACAAAAATGGCCAGCATACCCAGTATCAATTGCGGGTATTGCATAGGCCCCCAGTTATCTGCTTTTTTCTTAGCACTGATATTGGCAACGATAAGGCCAATAACCACAACCAACAAAGCGCCGATCAGCCATTTTAATCTGTATGCTTCCATCGCATGTCTTTCAGCTTCGGGAGCATTGGTCAGATCAGTTTTGTAACTATTAAAAACAGGCACAAACATCACAATCAGCAGACCTGTCATGATCAATAAGGTATAAAGTGCCTTACTGGCTTTTTCAGTAGTTTCCACCATCTTGCCAGAGGGTACTTTTTTTGAGAAGAAGAACATAGCCGCAGCTGCCACGAAAAGTATTCCCACAAAAGTGTAGAGAAGTATCACTTTCGAAAGGCTGAGTGAAGCAATTTTTTCATCCGTGATAGCAGCTGTAGAACCAAACAGGGCCAGGGCAACCACCAGAGGACCAACAGATGTTCCAAACGAGTTGACACCACCGCCAAGGTTTACCCGGCTGGTACCTGTGGCAGGATCACCCAGTGAAATGGCAAAAGGCTGGGCGGCGGTTTGCTGCAATGAGAAACCCAGTGCCACGATAAATAAACCGATCAGCATGCCGGCAAAACTGTTTCCGTTTACTGCCAGGATCATGGCAGCGGCTCCTAAGGCAGAAAAAAGTAAACCATAGACTATACTGTTCTTGTAGCCCCATTTTCCCACCAGGTCTTTTCCTCCATAGGCACCATAAGCAAATAGTAACAAGGCCCCGATATAATAGGCGGTGTAGAACGCAAAATCTATCAGCTGGCTTTGAAACTGGTCGAGGTGAAAGTAGTGTTTACAGAATGGAATAAAAACGCTGTTGCCGGCTGCAATAAAACCCCAGAAGAAAAACACAGTAACAAGGGTTCCTAATGCGCCGTAGTTGGTTGGTTGTTTGGGTTGACTCATAGCAATCGAATGTTTAATAAATAGTGCTGAAAGTATAACATTTTTTAATGCCCGTAAAAAAACACCTGTTAGCACTGTTGACAGCTTGTATAAAAAAAAGCAGATTCATTTTAGGGGTATGGTGAATATGCATAAAAAATCAGTTTCTTTTGATCGGTTTATCATACATGCTATGAAAATAATCCCCTAAATTACCGTTTAAATTCTGCGTATTAATAATGGAAATAATTCATGTAGCTGCTGAATGTTATCCCGTGGCAAAAGCCGGTGGCCTGGGAGATGTGGTTGGTGCTTTGCCTAAATACCAGGCAGAACTTGGTCATGTAGCCAAAGTGGTGATGCCGATGTACCGTACCAAGTTTTTGTATAATAATGAATGGGACCTTGTTCATGAGGGTAACCAGCATATCGGACCGCATTATTTCAATTATGCTGTTATCAAAGAAAAAACGAATAAGCTAGGTTTTGATCTTTACCTCGTGGACATAAATGGCCTTCTCGACAGGGAAAAAATATATGGCTATGATGATGACACGGAACGTTTTCTTGCTTTCCAGGTAGCAGTAGTTGACTGGCTGAATAAATGGAATCACCAACCGGATGTTATTCACTGTCACGATCATCATACCGGGCTCATCCCATTTATGGTAAAGTACTGTTTTGAATTCAGGCAGAAGCTGGCTGATATTCCAACTGTTTTTACGGTACACAACGGCCAATACCAGGGCTGGATAGGTTGGGATAAATATTATTTGCTGCCTTCCTTTGATTCATGGAAATGGGGGATGCTTGACTGGAATAATTCCATCAACCCCATGGCTTCGGCAGTGAAATGTGCCTGGAAAGTAACCACGGTAAGCCATAGTTACCTGGAGGAGTTGAGACAATCTGCCAATGGCCTTGAAAATCTTTTCCAGTATGAGGTGGGAAAAAGCAGCGGCATATTAAATGGAATAGATACCCATGTATGGGATCCGGAAACGGATAGTATGATCATCAAGAATTACAGCAGAGAACTGGTGGAGAAAGGAAAGAAAAAGAATAAAAAAGAACTGGCTGGTCAGTTTGGATTGGATCCGGATAAGCCACTAATCTCTTTTATCGGAAGATTAGTAGGAGAAAAAGCAGCAGACCTTTTACCGGAAGCTATCACCCAATCTATTTACCAGCATCATGGAAATGTGAATTTCCTTGTGTTGGGTTCTGGTGATCCGAACCTGGAGGACCAACTTGATCAGCTGAAACACCAGTTTAAAGGATATTATAATGCATACATTGGCTACAGTGAACCACTGAGCCACCTTATGTATGCCGGTTCAGATTTTTTATTGATGCCAAGCCGTGTGGAGCCCTGCGGGTTAAACCAGCTATACGCTTTGCGTTATGGAACAGTACCGATGGTACGAAATGTAGGTGGGCTGAGAGACACGGTAACGGATATGGGCGATTGGCAAGGAGTGGGTATCCGGTTTGATCAGCCTTCGGTATGGGATATAAATTATTCTGTGGGCAGGGCTATTGACCTTTACAATAATAAGCATGACCTTTATAACTGGATGCGCAGCCAGATGATGACGATAGATCATTCCTGGGATTCATCTGCACAACAATATATTGACCTTTATAAATCATTGAAATAAAAAACGACCGTTTATGGCAGTCAGAACAATTACTCATTCAAAAGAAATTTTATCTGTGATACTGGGCGGTGGCGCCGGCTCAAGATTATACCCGTTAACTGCCAGCCGTTCCAAACCTGCTGTGCCTATTGCAGGTAAATACAGGCTGGTGGATATTCCTATTTCCAATTGCCTCAATAATGGTATTGGAAGGATGTTTGTGCTAACTCAGTTCAATTCAGCTTCACTCAACCGCCATATCAAGAACACTTATCATTTCAGTGCCTTCAGTAAAGCTTTTGTAGATATACTGGCTGCAGAGCAAACACCTGATAACCCCACCTGGTACCAGGGTACCGCTGATGCTGTACGACAGGGTTTACGGCATATCGAGCCTTTTGAAAGTGATTACATACTTATACTTTCCGGAGACCAGTTATACCAGATGGATTTTGCTGAAATGCTGGATAATCATAAGGCATTAGGCGCAGATATATCCGTTGCAACCATACCGGTGGTGCAAAGAGAGGCGCCGGAGTTTGGCATCCTTAAAAGTGAAGGCGGATTGATAACTTCTTTTATTGAAAAGCCTAAGAAAGAAGTACTCGGTGATTGGATTAGCGATACAGGAGAAGAAATGCAGCAAAAAGGCAGGATCTACCTTGCATCGATGGGTATTTATATTTTCAACCGGCAACTACTGTTTGATCTGTTGAAGACAGAATTCAAAGATGCTACTGACTTTGGAAAAGAAATCATCCCGCAGTCAATCAGTAAATACAAAGTAGCCAGTTATCAATACAGCGGCTACTGGACTGATATCGGTAATATTTATTCATTCTTTGAAGCCAACCTTGACCTGACAAAAGACATACCTGACTTCAATATGTTTGATAACGACCGCACCATTTACACCAGGCCAAGGATGTTGCCTCCTGCCAAGATCAGCGGTACTACGCTGGAGAAAACATTAATAGCCGAAGGTTCGATCATCCACGCCTCCCGGGTTGAACATTCCGTGATTGGTATCCGGAGCAGGGTAGGGCATGGCAGCACCATTGTCAGCACTTATATTATGGGTAGTGATTTTTATGAAACCCTGGATGATATTGCAGGAGACACGGCAAAGGGAATTCCGCTCTTAGGTGTAGGTGACAGATGTTATATAAAGAATGCCATCCTTGATAAGAATGTAAGAATTGGTAATGATGTTCGTATTAATGGCGGGACTCATCTTGAAAACACAGATCATCCTTTGTATACAGTAAAAGATGGAATTGTAGTCGTTAAAAAAGGAGCAATTATACCCAACGGCTTTGTGTTATAGAAAAGCTTGCTTTTATAGAATTTTAAAAAGTACACATTATGTGTACTTTTTACATATTATACCTATCTTTCGGTATACTCAGATTATAAATTAATGATTGCTTATGTCAGTTGCGCTAAAAAGCAGTAAACCCCGGCTTACCCTTTTCCAGATTATCAACATGAGTGTGGGGTTCTTTGGAATTCAGTTTGCGTTTGGCCTGCAAAACGCTAATGTCAGCCGCATCTTTCAAACATTGGGTGCGAAAATTGAAGAGATTCCCATTTTATGGATTGCTGCTCCTCTTACCGGTTTGATCATTCAGCCTATCATCGGGCATATGAGTGATAAAACCTGGATGGGAAAACTCGGAAGGCGAAGGCCTTATTTCATGGCCGGGGCCATTTTTGCTTCACTGGCCTTATTTGTTTTTCCCAGTGTAACGGCATTATGGATGGCTGCTGTAATGTTATGGTTACTGGATGCATCAATTAATATTTCGATGGAACCTTTCCGGGCCTTTGTGGGTGATATGTTGCCCGATTCACAAAGAACTACAGGTTTCGCCATGCAAAGTTTTTTTATCGGAGTGGGCGCCGTTATTTCTTCTTTGTTACCTTTTTTATTGACTGAACTGGGAGTGGCGAATGAAGCGGCTCCTGGTGTGATTCCTGACTCCGTCAGGATATCTTTTATAATCGGAGCTGTTATTTACATGCTTGCCATTTCTTACACTGTTTTTACAACAAGGGAATATTCGCCGGAGGAATTAAAATCATTCGGTGAAATTGAAGACACCAATCATATCGTAAATATTAAAACACCTGCCGCTTCTTTCTCCAAAAAGGGAATGCTGTGGTTTTTTTTAGGAGCATTGCTTACAGCGGGATTATACTTTTATAATACATCTGCTGAAAATAAATTAGAAAAAGAATTGTATGTACTCACTGGTGGTATAACAGCATTTGGATTCTTTCAACTGCTGGCCTGGTTATTACAAAAGAAGAACATCAGTAACGGGTTTGTTGAGGTAATGGATGATCTTAACTTTTTACCAGACACGATGAAAAAACTGGCAGTAGTTCAGTTTTTTTCCTGGTTTGCTCTTTTTGCCATGTGGATTTACACCACACCTGCCTTAGCACAGCATATTGCAGGCACTACTGACACAACGTCAAAGGCCTATAATGATATGGGTAACTGGGTAGGGGTACTTTTTGCCTGGTACAATGGTTTTGCAGCTGTCTTTGCTTTTTTACTGCCGGTTTTGGCAAAGAAATTTTCCAGGCCCGGTGCACATATGATTGCATTGATTGCAGGAGGTGCGGGGTTGATATCCTTTTATCTTTTTAAAAACGAAAACCTGCTTATCATCAGTATGGCGGGTGTAGGCCTGGCCTGGTGCAGTATTTTAGCCATGCCTTATTCCATGCTGACAAAAGCACTGCCTGCTAACAAGATGGGTGTATATATGGGGATCTTTAATTTCTTTATTGTGATTCCTCAGATTTTGGCTGCAACATTGCTCGGAATTTTCACCAAGCATATTTTTAATGGCAATGCAATTATGACTATTGTTCTTGGCGGCTGCTCCATGATATTGGCCGCTGTCCTTACGTTACGTATAAAAGATAAATAGTTTCTATGAAAAGATTAGTTTTTTTACTGTGCCTGTCCGTTTATGCATATGCATATGCTTATGCTGCTGACATATATCCCACCCACTGGTTTACCGGTATGAAAAACCCTAACCTTCAACTGATGATACATCGTGACAGGGTGGCCATGGAAAAGATCACTATGTTGCCGTACACCGGTGTAAAGATGGTAAAGCAGTCAAAAGTGGAAAACCCGAATTACCTTTTTATTGATCTGCAGATCAGCCCTTCTGCAAAACCGGGAAAAATAAAATTCAGGATTGATAACCTGCAATCACCGGAAGCGGTGGCCTATAAAATTGTAGAATATGAATTAAAGGCCCGTAGTAAAGAAAATGGAAAAACAAGGGTAAAAGGCGTTAGCGCAAAGGATTTTATTTACCTGCTCATGCCCGACCGTTTTGCTAACGGCAACCCAGCCAATGATGTGATCGATGAATACAGGGACAAAGTTTGTGACCGTAAAGACAAGTTCTCCCGGCACGGAGGCGACTTTAAAGGAATTGAAGATAAACTGGATTATCTTGACCATTTAGGCGTTACCACTTTGTGGCTGACACCAGTGATAGAAAATGATATGCCTAAAATGCAGGAATGGGGAAATAATGTGGCCGGTTATCATGGCTATTGGTTCACCGATCACTATGCCATTGACAAACGTTTTGGTGGCAATGAAGGGTATAAAAATTTCTGCAATAGACTGCATGCAAGAGGAATGAAAGTAATACAGGATGCTGTGTACAATCATGTGGGCAATCATCATTGGTTTGCCCTTGACCCGCCTATGAAAAGCTGGTTCAATACATCCCAGGGAGATAAGGGGCCTAATCACCGGGAAGAAGTTTTTTATGATCCGTATGCATCGGGTCACGACAAAACACAAATGCTGGAAGGCTGGTTTGTGCCACACCTGCCGGACCTGAACCAGCGAAATCCCTATGTAGCCAATTTCCTGATTCAGCATGCCATATGGACTACAGAAGAATATGGTATTGACGGCTGGCGGGTAGATACCTATAAATACTGCGATGAGCAATTCATGAACAATGTAAATGCAGCATTGGAAAGAGAGTTTCCTACAGTTACCGTATTTGGTGAATCATGGGTGAATACCACTGTGGCCAATGCCTATTTTACGCAGAATAATATTACTGCTCCGTTTAAGCATAATGCAAGAGGTATGCTGGATTTTCAAACCTGCTTTGCAATGCTGGCCGGGATGAATGAACCATTTGGATGGCAGAACGGAACAGCGAAGATTTACACCACACTTACTCAGGATGTGTTGTATAAAAACCCGATGAACAACTGTACTTTCCTTGATAACCATGATATGGACAGGGTGTACTCAACTGTCAACGAAGACTGGAAAAAATTGAAGATGGGCATTAACTGGTTGCTGACCATAAGAGGCATCCCACAATTATATTATGGCACTGAAGTGTTGATGAAAAATAAAAAAGAAGGATCAGATGCACCGGTGCGGGAAGATTTTCCCGGTGGCTGGCCGGATGACAAACCAAAGGATAACCGGTTCACCAAAGAGGGCAGGAGCGACAAACAGAACGAAGCGTATAACTACATCAGTTCACTGGCTAATTTCAGAAAGACCTCCACAGCACTGACTACCGGTAAAACGATGCAGTTTGTTCCCAAAGACAATCTCTACATCTACTTTCGCTATGATGCAAAACAAACAGTGATGGTGGTTACCAACACCGGTGATAAGGCAGTTAAACCTGACTGGAAACCTTTCAATGAACGGATGAATGGCTTTACTCAGGCAAGAAATGTAATCACCGACAAAAGTCATTCCCTCAATGGATTGGAGATAGAGGCGGGAGAAAGTCTTGTGCTGGAGTTAGTAAAATAATCAAAGAAAGATACTCCAGATAGCCTGCTGGCCCCAGTTGCCCCAATCGCTGGTGGCTTTTTTTACGTTTTCCTGCAGCTCGGTTGCCTTTTTCTTTTTACCCTTTTGCGGGGCTTTGATCATGCTGGTATTTACTCCGCTCACCTGTAGTTTGGTGGCAATCCAGCTGGTGTACATACGGGGGATCGTTATACCCAGTATCATTCCCGGCAGGCCATGAATACCCATGGGGCCTCCGCTTACCGTTATTTCGTCTGTATAAAAGGCGAATACATACACACTGTCAAAAATTTTACCGGTGGCCTTGCGACAGTTAAAACCGGCAATTTCCCTTGTTTCATTGGGAGACAATTTCCACTCAATATTCATTAAAGAATCACTCAGCAGGTAAGTATCATCAAATACAAACTTCTGGTCGGTGAAAGTGCCGGCTGCATAATCACTGAACCATATATTTTCCTCCTCATTGCCGCCTCCAAAAGGAATTTTATTTTTCTCGTCCTGTCTCTCGTACTTGTACAGTGCTTTATTATTACTGAAGGTGAACGAATAGTATTTGGTAGAAAACTGTGGCAGCTTATCCTTGAACATTTCAGCCCAGATGCCGTCGCCAAAAATTTTGTGGTTATTGGTTCGTACTTCAAATTCAATCATACCCGAGTTGATGAATTGCTGTGCACCTGTCTTAACAGCTATGAAGAAGGATAGTATGAATAGAGTCTTTCTCATGATCAAAGCTTTTAAAATCCTGTTGCAGGTTTACCATTTTTAGAAATATTCCAGGTCAGTGTCAATAACCAAAACCTTCGCAACGTGGTGTAATAATTTTCCGTAAAGCTGAAACTGCTGAAGTTTCGCTGGTAACCCCTGTTCTGGTTAAGTATATCAAACAGGCCCAGGGAAACTTCAAATGCATTTTCTTTGAAGAAACGTTTGGTCAGGCTGGCATTCCAGGTGGTAAAATTGTTATTCTGGGTAAACCGCGGATCCTTTTGCCGGATTTGCGTATTGGCATTGGTGCTGATCTCAAATTTCTTTGGCAGCATGACCCGAGCATTGGCCCATCCGTCAAGTTGCCAGTAGCTGGCATTGGCAGCTGAATTCACACTGGCCTTAGATTTATTCAGGGTAAAAGAAGGACTTATATAGAAATCAAATTTATTCTCAACATATTTATTAATATTCAACCGGATACCATAATTAGTGGTGGTGGTGATATTTTTTACATTGTTGATGAACTCTATATTCCGGTATGCATTGGCAGTAGGGCCAATGCCAAACCGAAGTTTGCTTTTGGTGAACTTGAAGCCATAATCAGAATAAAAACTAAGGCTATACACACCATTTGTGTTTACCGTCTGATAAGTTCTTTTACCAACGCTGTCAACCGAACTGGATTGAACAAAGGCATTTTGGGTGAAATTGAAGCTCAGCGTAGTCCACAGATTCTTTTCCTTGAGTATATTGTATGAACTATAGCCAGTGCTGAAACTGTGCTGAAAAGATTGTTTCAGGCCGGGATTACCAATATAAATATTCAGCGGATCTGTATTTACCCGAATAGGCTGCAGTTGTTCAAGGGTAGGGGCATTCGTTGAGCCATTATAATTAAAGCGGAAGTTCTGGCTTGGCTTGAATTTGTATAAATAAGAAACCCTCGGAAAGAAATTGGTAAAATTATAGTTGGTCCTGATTCCTTCTGTCAGGTTCTTTTGAATGAAATTGCTGAAGCCCACTGAAGCACCGAATGAATAATTATATTTTTTCTTGTTCACCCTGAAGTTAAGCCCCGGTGTGTTTACCAGCCTGTCAAACACAAATGCATTGCTCAGGCTGTCTATCACATCTTCATATTTACCATTGCTGCTTTTGCGGTTGGTGATGCGGTCATTATTATTATGGTTATAGGCAAGTGAATAACTCAGTTCCAGGTAAAAATCTTTTGCCAGCGGCTCGGTATAGGCAATTTTAGTGCTGATGCTTTTTCCTTCACTGTTTCGGAGATTCTGCTGATCGGTAGTGTCTATTACACTCAGCAGTCCTTTATCATAATAACGGTTGAGGGCATATAGCAGCCCGTCGCTGTTGGTCTGGTTCCAGGAAAAATCAGCATTGACTGAAACCGTTCTTGACAGTTTTTTGAATTTGTGCTTCCAGAGCAGGCTGGAAGTAATACTGCTGTTTTCTGTTTTATTATTACTGATCCGGCTGCTGTTGTTGATAGTGTCGAGGCTTTCCGATAAAGCTTCTGAATAGAAATCTGTTGTATTCCGGGTATCCCTCCTGTTGGCACGGGTTGTCCATTTGATGGAGTTGGCAGAATCTATATTGAAATCCATCGTCAGGTTAAATGCATGTTTTACGGAAGAATTGAAATTGCGGCTGATGCTATTGGAGAACCAGCTGCTGTCCGGTAAGAATGTTCGGGAGAAAGTAGAATTCTCCATTGGTGCATTTACCTTATTGAATTTATATCCGGAGTTGAAACTCTGTTTATCATCTTTGCCAAACTTGTTGCTGTAGTGAAGCCCGCCGCTCCAGTTTTGGGGAATGCCGTTGCGTCCCCCCCAGTAATTATCATCACCATCATTGGTGACACTTACCCACATACCACCATCTTCTGTAATTCCTGAAGTCATGTTATCGGCACCACCTCCGTAGTTCTGGGCATCCTGCCAGTCGAGATTGGTTTGACCGGTGTTGCTCATAATGCCATAGGCCGCCATTTTTCGTTTGTCTTTGAATGCATTGATCATGGCAGCATTGTTATACTTATCTTTTAGTCCGCCACCTGTCTCAATCTTACCAAAGTAACCTTTCTTTTGTTTCATTTTCAGGTTGATGGTCTTGTCTTTGATACCATCATCGATGCCGGTAAATTCAGCCTGGTCGCTTTTTTTGTCAAAGACTTCCACTTCCTTCACAGCATCGGCCCGCAGGTTTTTGGTAGCAATACCGGGATCGCTGCCAAAAAATTCCTCACCATCCACCAACACCTTCGTTACCCGTTCACCCATGGCTGTTATTTTTCCGTCTTTGTCTACCTGTATACCCGGTAATCTGCGAAGCAACTCTTCTACATTGGCTCCCGGCCTCACTTTAAAACTGTCGGCTGTGTAAACAGTCGTATCGCCCTTGATGCGGATAGGAGAACCGGTTTTAATAATCACTTCAGCCAGCAATTTGCTTTTTGGCGTTACATAGATGTCACCCAATTCGTTCAAACCGGTTTTAACATCTAACTGATCAAAATAGTCACCCATAAAAGGATGGGTGATCATTAAAATGTATTTTCCCTCCCGCAGACCAGTCAGCAAAAAATGACCTTCTTTATCGGCCCGGGTATATTTGACCAGCACCGAATCGGTTTGGCGCATCAGTGAGATCACTGCATTTTCGGGATTCTTTTTTTCTACTGAATCGGTAACTGTACCTTTAATAGAAGACTGGGTAAAGGCAAAAATCGAAGCAAGAGATAAGGTTAAACTAAGCAGGGCTTTTTTCATAGCCGGTTTATGGTTTTGATGTTGGTTACCCGGCTATCGGCCCGGCAGTTGCGAAGCTATTTTTAGTTACCCATATTTACTGAACCGCTTATATAATTTTACGTTAAAGGAAATATGACAATAAAAAAGAATAAATCACCGAAACCGAAAGTACAGGCACCTGTAGCGAAACAAGAGAGTAAAAAATATGAAGACTCGCATTTTATTGATACATCCAAGTCTGTCTGGAATTATTCCCTGCTTACAGACGAAGATGTAGCTAATTACCAGGCCGGCACCAATTACCAGTTATATAAAAAATTTGGTTCTCATTCTGTGCAGGTTAATGAAGTATGGGGTATGTATTTCTGCGTATGGGCACCCAATGCTACTTCTGTTTCTGTAAAAGGACATTTCAATAACTGGAAGGATCATGAATATGAATTGTATCCCCGCTGGGATAAAAGTGGTATCTGGGAAGGATTCATTCCGCACTTCAAATTAGGGGAAGCATACAAGTATCATATTGTGGGCTATGCAAAAAGGAAACTGGATAAAGGAGATCCCTTTGCCAATTTTTGGGAAAAAAGACCACATACTGCCAGCATTACCTGGGATATGTATTATGACTGGAAAGATGAGCAATGGATGAAGAACAGGAAAAAACACAATTCTCTGGAGGCTCCCTGGAGTGTGTATGAAGTGCACCTTGCCAGTTGGCAAAGGCCGGACAAACATGATGAAGAGAGCTATAATACTTATGATGATATCAGGGAGAAACTGGTGCCGTATGTTAAAGAAACAGGATTTACTCATGTGGAATTTATGCCTGTGATGGAACATCCCTTTGATGGAAGCTGGGGCTATCAATGTACCGGCTTCTTTGCCGCCACTTCAAGATTTGGTGATCCGCAGGGGCTGATGCGGTTGATTGATGCTTTCCACCAGGAAGGTGTTGGAGTTATTCTCGACTGGGTGCCTTCGCATTTCCCCTATGATGCACATGGCCTGTTCATGTTTGACGGGACGCATACGTACGAATATGCAGATATGCGAAAAGGGTTTCACCCGGACTGGAACAGTTATATATTTAATTACAAAAGGGGAGAGGTTAAGTCATTTCTAATCAGCAGTGCCCGTTATTGGTTTGATCTGTTTCATATTGATGGCATAAGGGTGGATGCTGTCAGCTCTATGCTAAAACTGAATTATTCAAGGGAACATGGACAATGGGAACCGAATGAATTTGGTGGTGACGGAAATCTCGAAGCCATTGCTTTTATCAAAGACCTGAATGAAACGATCTTCCGTGATTTTCCGGATACTCAAACCATTGCTGAGGAAGCTACAGACTGGCCCGGTGTTTCAAAACCTACCTGGCAGGATGGCTTGGGCTTTGGTATGAAGTGGATGATGGGCTGGATGCATGATACACTGGATTATTTCAAATTCGATCCGTTATTCCGGCAATTTCACCAGAATAAATTTTCCTTCAGCATGATGTATTACTATGATGAAAACTTCATGCTGCCGCTTAGTCATGATGAAGTGGTCCATGGCAAAAGCCCGATGTTGTATAAGATGCCGGGAGATGAATGGCAAAAGTTCGCTAACCTGCGCCTGCTTTATACTTATATGTGGACACATCCGGGGGCTAAACTGCTATTTATGGGCAGTGAGTTTGGCCAGACCAGTGAATGGAATTACAAGTCGGAATTACAATGGGAATTATTACAATTTGATTGTCACCGCTTACTAAAACAATGTGTGTCCGATCTGAACGGAATATTAATGAAAGAACCTGCCATGCATATCAACCAGTTCAGCATAGATGGATTTGAATGGGTAGACCTTAACCACCGGGCTGAATCGGTTATTGTGTACAAAAGGAAAGGAAAGAAAAAAGGAGATGACCTGCTGGTTATTCTTAACATGACCCCGGTGGTGAGAAACGACTGGCAGATTGAGGTAAGCGGAAAGCCTTATAAGGCTGAAATATTCAATAGTGACCAGGCAATATACTGGGGCACAGGTGACGTTTATAATCCTGATGTAAGGTGTGAGCTTATTGACAAGAATCAAAAAAAGTACAGGGTGACCGTAAATTTACCAGCCCTTGCGGGAATCATTCTGAAATAATACTATTTTGGAATGGTTTTGGCTGACATTGACCCGGTTCTGCTTTGATTTATCACAGGCAAAAATTACCTTGCATGAGTAGCAATTTAAAATCCATCCCGATCCGTATCGGGACCAAAAAAAGCCCTATGATACGCCCAATCTTCACCATCTGTTGCATGCTGGCAATAGCTACTGCATGGTCACAGACTTCCGTTACTTCCATCAATCTTGTTAGTGTTGACAGCGCTGACTTTTTTCTACAAAAAGGGTTGACGGAGAAACAAAACGGCAGACGTCTTGAATCACTTAAAAATTTTGAGAAAGCCGCCAAATATGATGGCAACAGTAAAGCCATTGTGGCGGAACTCGCTTCTGCTTACTTTGACCTGCGCCGCTATGGACAGGCAAGGGATATGTATAAAAAGCTGGTAGAACTGGGCGACCAGTCTGCTGCCAATTACAAGCAGTTGCTGCAGCTTTCTTTTCAGCTAAAACAAAATGAAGATGTGTTATTCTACGCTGACAAACTGAAGGCTGCCGATCCTTCAGAAAAAGTTTTATACTACGTAGGAAAGGCACATTATGATATGGATAACTATGGCGATGCCATCAAATACCTGACCATGGCAGCCAAAGAAGACCCGGAGAAAGCAGAGATACCATACATGATCGGTCACAGCTATGCCGACATGACCAACTATAAGCTTGCTGTTCCTCATTTCCAGAAAGCAATTGAACTCGATCCCACAAAAAATTACTGGATGTATGAACTGGGCCTTATCTGCTATGCTATGCATGATGATAAAAATGCCCTCAAGTATATCCTGATGGCCGGTGAAAAAGGCTATAAAAAAGACAACGATTATTTTGAAAACCTTGGCATCGCCTACCTGAATATAGGCGACCTGGACCAGGGTGTGGCAATGCTGAATGAGATTCTGAAAAGAAAACCCAGCGATTTGAATATCCTGAACATGGTGGCAGAAGCCTATTATTACAAAGGAAGGTTTGACCAGGCCATTGAGTACTGGGACAAAGTGCTGGAATACGACAATACCAGCGCCTCATCGCTTTACATGATCGGTATGGCTTACCAGAAAAAAGGAGGAAAAGAGAATACGGAAAAAGGTATTCGTCTTTGTGATAAAGCCATTGAAATGGATCCGGCACTCGCCAGCCTGAAGCAGAAAAAAATGATGATGGGAATGTAATGAGTCGGGAGTTTGTAGTCTTGAGTCAATAGTAAGATGCAATAAATTGATAGAGCTTTCATTTGATGAAAGCTCTTTTTTATTATAGTTGAAAAAATGATTTTTCCTGACTCCAGACTAACGACTCACGACTATAGACTAAGTACTGCCTCACATTCTCTCCGGTACCCTGATTCCCAGTAAACTCATTCCTGATGCGATGACATTCGCTGTCATTTCAGAAACTTGTAACCGCAGTTGTTTTTTCTCCTCCGATTCGGCATTCATCACAGAGTGTTCGGTGTAGAAAGTATTGAACGCTTTCGCAAGATTGAATACGTAGATAGCAATGACGGAAGGATTATGTTCTGCCACCGCCTGTTCCAATATTGTTGGATATTGCTCCAGCAAAACGATGAGGTCTTTTTCCAGTTTCAGCAACCCTGTTCCCTGCGCATTGTTCCTTGTGCCTTCTGCCTTCCTGAGCACTGATTTGATCCTGGCATGGGTATACTGTACAAACGGCCCTGTGAAGCCATGAAAATCGATGGATTCTTCAGGATTGAAGATCATTTTCTTTTTCGGATCTACCCGTAACAAGAAAAACTTCAAAGCGCCAAGGGCAATTGTATCATACAATTCCTTCAGTTCAGTTTCGGTGAAATCTTTCACCTTACCCAATTCTTCTGTTTTTTGACGGGCCACATTCACCATCTCATCCACCATATCATCTGCATCCACTACCGTTCCTTCCCGGCTCTTCATTCTTCCGGTAGGCAGTTCCACCATCCCATAGCTTAAGTGATAAACTCCATCTGCAAAGGGTTTTCCTAATTTCTGCAAGATCAGTTTAAGCACTTTCATGTGGTAGTTCTGCTCATCGGCTATCACATAGAGGCTCTGGTCGTATTTGAACTCATCATATTTCTGTTGTGCAAGCCCTATATCCTGGGTGATGTAAACAGAAGTACCGTCTTTACGCAATACTAATTTTTCATCCAGTCCCTCAGCGGTGAGGTCTATCCATACACTGCCATCTTCCTTTTTATAGAAAACGCCTTTTTGCAATCCTTCCTCCACAAATTGTTTGCCTAGCAGGTAGGTATCACTTTCATAATACATCTTCTGGAAATCACTGCCGATGCGTTTATAGGTCACATCAAATCCAGCATATACCCAGCTGTTCATCATTTTCCATAATTCAATCACCTCCGGCTTACCCGCTTCCCAGTCCTGCAGCATCTGCTGCGTTTCTTTCATGATAGGGGCTTCCTTTTCAGCAGTTGCTTTATCGATTCCTTCGCTTACCAGCTTATCTACTTCTGCTTTGTACGCATCATTGAACTTCACATAATATTCGCCTACAAAATGATCTCCTTTTACCCCCGTACTTTCCGGTGTGGCACCATTGGCAAATTTTTGCCAGGCAATCATGCTCTTGCAGATATGAATGCCCCTGTCGTTTACAATACAACTCTTGATGATCTCGTAACCGCTTTCTTTCAGGATCTGCGCCACACTCCAGCCCAGGAAATTATTTCGCAGGTGACCAAGGTGCAATGGTTTGTTTGTGTTGGGAGAGGAGTATTCCACCATTACCTTCTGACCGTTCGGGGCTTTAAAACCAAACCGGGGCTGGTGATAGTTCGATTGCAGGAAATTGATCCAGTAATTATCAGCTATGGTCAGGTTCAAAAAACCTTTGATGACATTGAAGCCTGTGAATAGCTCCGGGCTGGCTTTGACCAAGGCTTCACCGATTTCATTTCCCAATTGCTCCGGAGATTTTTTCAACTGTTTGACGAAAGAAAACATTACCAGGGTATAATCGCCTTCAAATTCTGGTTTGGTGCTGTTTATCGTCAGTTCTGCTCCCGATGCCTCATAACCGTACAGTTCTTTTAAAACAATGGCCACTTTTGCTTTTATTTCCAGTACAATGCTCATCTCATGTATTTAGCCGGCAAATTTACGAAACCGGTTAAGGAACTTGGAATTTGTTATTTGGAATTTGGTATTTTGCCTGCTCATGCGACGACACATCCATAGTGCCCGGGATTTCATGCTCCCCATTATTGATTTCTTCTATCCGCCGTTCAGGAGGTTCATGAACCTGCAGACCTTTCGCTACCTGGCTTCCGGCGGAGGCAATACAATACTGGGCCTGCTCGTCTACTACATCAGTTTCAAGTTTATCTTTTTTGAAAAGCAATTTGACTTTGGATTCTATGCCTTCAAAGGCCATATTGCGGCATTGATCGCTTCTTTTTGTGTTACATTTCCTGTAGGTTTCTTTATGGCCAAATATGTTGTCTTCAGCGATTCCAATATGCGGGGCAGGGTGCAATTAATTCGTTATTTCATGGTTTGCCTGTTCAACCTGGCGCTGAATTATATTTTACTGAAAATACTGGTGGAAAGATTCCGTATCTACCCGGTAATTGCACAAATTATTACAATCACCATTGTCATTCTTTTCAGTTATGTGGCGCAACGGAATTTTTCTTTCCGGGTGGATGCCAATGAAGAGGAAGAAACTACAGGCTGAAATTAATATTCTCCACTTTTACCGATAACTCACCGGCACAGTTACTGCGTATCACTAAATACTCCTGCATAGGATAGATACCGATCAGTTTGATGTCCCTGATATTACCGCTGCTGCGAACACCACTGGTCAATTCTCTGTTCAATTGTTCATTGATGGTAACTTTAGCGGTATCAATATAACCGCCCAGCTCAAACCGGGTATTTTTTGCTATTTCTTTGGTGATCTTTTTATCAAACAACCAGTCGGCCGAACCCAGCAGGATATTTTTTGATTTGATGTCAAAATCAATATCGGCCACTTCAATTACCCGTTTTTCTTTATCATACACCGGCTTGCCTGTTAAATAGATGACACCGGTATTGGTGCCGGAGAAGTTTACTTTGATCACCAGTTTCTCAAAACCGCCACCGTACACTTTGCAACTGTCAATCACAAAATGTTTTTTGATAAACGCCTTTTTGAAATCAAACTGTTTACCGGCCAGGTTCTGGTTCATGATCATACTCAGCGAATCATAATCCAGCCTGGCATCTAAGAAAATAGAAAAGCCGCCCTGCCGGCTGAACCCTGACATATTGGGAATAACCGAAGATTTCTCTGCCGGTTTTTCAAAACCTATGACCGGCCTGGCTGTAAGACCGAGATAAATGTTCAGCGAATCTTTATTGACAAAAAGGTTATTGATGCGCAGCTTTTGCGGATTGATCTGCAGCCAGCCCAGACCATATAAACTGTACACTTTATTCAGTTCATTCCACACCTGCTGGAAACGGGATTTCAAATCAACGGTGCCATAGCTCTTGTCAAGGTCTTTCTTGGCAGCATCCAGTTCTTCCGTCAGTCCTTTCATTACCTGTTTGGTAATATCCTGTCCCCAGAAGCAGACCTCGCATTTATCCAGGGGTTCCGGTTCATTTCTTTTCACCGCCAGTTTGATCTTAAAATCCGGCTGTACATTCACTGTATTGGTGAAAGATACATTCACCCTTCGTTCCGGTTCACTGAAACCGCATTTACAGGCCGGTGTCCATGGGGAGATCACAGCGCCTTTTACACAAACCCGGGTAGAGCCTACAATTTTGTAATAACCGGTAAAACCCAGCGACATACTGTTGCCGCTGCCGGTAATTTTTAGCGGACTTCTGCGAAAAGAATATTTGTAACGTATATCGCAACCTTCCTGCACCCATCCATCGGGGTAACCGGGAGAGGTGAACAAAGTGTCCACACTTTTTTCCGCCATAGCATAGAGCGGCTTCAGGTTAACCTGTATGGGAATATTGATTTCCGAAGTGGGTAAGGAGTCCAGTTTGAAATTGCCCGGCGACAGATCCGGGTTGGCCGGGTTTATTTTCTGTGAATAGGAGAGAAGGGCACAGAGTAAGCAGGATAAAACAAAAATTCCTTTTCGGTTCATTCGGT
>CAZWIM010000044.1:0-5649 GCA_964634265.1 uncultured Chitinophaga sp.
GATCGGTACCCGAAGGATCATCGTATACCAGTAAACACAACTGTTAAACCAATAAGCAAGACCAGCCGCCACAACGGCTGGTCTTTTTTTTATTCTTTTTTGGTGAATCGTATCATAGCACTGCTGCCTTCCGTGCTGGCAAGGTAAGCATCATGTCTATATTCATTCACGATGGCAACCATATAAGCTGTATTGGGAGGAATGGCTCCCAGGTTCTCAGCTACCATTACCAGTTCATTCGTTAATTGAAGATCTTTAACAGCCAACTTAATAATATAAGCGTTTGCGCTTAGCCGTATGTGTTGCTGCAGTAATTTGTCATTAAGGAAAAGTGATATAGAATCTCCGTCTATTTCTGCATTATCATAAAATTTTAGTTCAACCGAATCGCCGGCAAGAGGGATCTCTTTAATGAATGTTTTTTGCCTTGCAATGAATTTTTCTTCAATGCTTGGTGCTACCAACGGTTTAGATTCGGAGATAACAGGTTTTTCCTTCTCAGGCTCTTTTTTTTCGGGTAAAGTTTTCTCTTCTACAGGCGGGGCAGGGGAAATAGTTACAGGCTTCCCGGCTGGCTCAGTATTGATGATAACTGGAGGTGGTTGTTTTGCAATCAAAGCAACACTGTCAATAATATCTGGATCATTGGCGCCAACAGTGAAGTTGTCTATTACAAAGTCCCATTCATCATCAAAAAAGGGTTGACCGGTTTTATCCAGGTGAACTTCACCTTTAATAGCTGTTTCATCACCGGGTTTGAAAGCCTTTCCATCCAGCATCATTTTACCTCCTCCCGGGCAGTTGAAATCAGCTCTTGACAACAAAGGCATCTTACCGGGGGTACCAATGCTGAAACGACCAGATTTCTCTTCCAGTAACTGGTCATCCCACCACACTGCTTCATTGGTAATGGCATCAAAATATCCTTTGATAGAATACCTCCTGTAATTACCGGCGGATTCGTAATAATAAGATGTACCCGTCAGGCTATCGCCTTTCTGGATGATCTTGACTTCCACTCTTTGCTTATTTATCCGGCCCTTCCAGGAGCCGGTAATCATTTGAGGATAGGAAACCAAAGGGGCAGATAATATGATCAGGAAAAGAGGTTTAAAACTGAAGATTTTGGTTAAATTCATAGTACTTAAGATTGCCTACCCTCAAACGGGGATAATGCAGGATTATTTTCTTATCAAAACTTGTCATAGTGTAAAAAAATCATAACTTTCCCACTTGAAACTACCTGGAATGGTGGGTTCAGTTTAAACCAAAAAAATTTGCTTATGAAGAAAGTATACCTTCTACTACTTCTTACTGTAGTACTATTCAGTAATGCTGCTTATAACCAGTGTACTAACACTTCTGCATTTGGTACTACTACAGCCCCTACCACTCCAACTCCAGTCACAATTACCACCTGCGCCTTTGCCGGTGAATACAGTACGATCAACAACTGTGTAGCCGGAACAACATATCAATTTAATGCTACAGGTGGTGCAGGCAACTATATTACAATCCGCCAGGGAACTCCGGGTGGTACAGTACTTGGATTTGGCACTGCTCCTGTTACTGTTACTTGTACAGTTTCAGGTCCGCTGTACCTCCATTATAATACCAATGCCAGTTGTGGAACAGATGCAGCCTGTCATACAGGAACAGTCACTTGCACCAGTTGCAGTGCGCCCCCTCCTGTTGCCAATGATCTTTGTACCGGAGCTATTAATATCAATTGTGGTCAAACAATAAATGCCACTACCGTTGGCGCAACTGCTGATGCTGATCCTGCCTGCGGTACTACTCAAAGTACAGCTCCGGGTGTATGGTATAGCTTTACCGGAGATGGATTAAGCAATGTAATCAGCCTTTGCGGTTCTTCTTTTGATACAAAACTATTTGTTTACACAGGCACCTGCGGAGCCTTAACCTGCGTTACTGGAAATGATGATTTTTGTGGCTTGCAGTCCCAGGTTACTGTTCCAACCACACTTGGAACAACTTATTATATAAGGGTTACCGGGTTCGGGTCTGCTTCTGGAAATTTCACATTGGCCAGAACTTGTATACCGGCTATACCAAATGATGTTTGTTCAGGCGCTATTAATATCAACTGCGGACAGACAATTACTGGTACTACTGTTGGTGCTAGTTCCGATGCAGTAGCTACTTGTGTTACTACTCTAAGTTCAGCACCGGGTGTCTGGTACAGTTTCGTAGGTACCGGTACGGATAATACCTTGAGTCTTTGTGGTTCATCTTACGACACCAAAATTGGTGTGTTCACCGGCACTTGTGGTTCATTGGTTTGTGTCACTGGTAATGATGATTTTTGTGGTTTGCAATCACAGGTAACGGTACCCAATACGATAGCCGGAACTACCTATTATGTACTGGTCACTGGCTTCGGTAGTGCATCTGGTGCATTTACATTAACCAGAACCTGTGCGCCGCCACCAAATGATGTTTGTGCAAACGCAGTTAATATCAACTGTGGTCAAACTATTACCGGAACTACTGCTTTGGGCACTCCTGATGCTGTACCTACTTGTGGTACAACGCTAAATACTGCCCCCGGACTTTGGTATAGGTTTACCGGTGATGGTTCACCTGTTACCATGAGCCTTTGTGGTTCATCTTATGATACCAAAATTGGTGTGTTCACCGGTACCTGTGGTACATTTACTTGTGTAGCCGGTAATGATGATTTCTGTGGTACACAGTCACAAGTTACTTTCAATACAAACGCAGGTATTACGTACTATGTTTTGGTAACAGGCTTTAGTACCAATTCCGGAAACTTTAGTTTAACCAGGACCTGTGCGCCTGCTTGTTCAGGAGTTCCGTCTCCTGGTGCTATCACACCTGCTTCATCAGCCGTTTGTATTGGATCTTCTGTTACGTTGACCGTAAGCGGATATTCCGCTAATTCAGGTCTTGCATTCCAGTGGAAAGAATCACCCACTCCGGGCGGACCATATACCAATATACCTGGTGCAACCGGTAATATATATACGTTTACTGCTGCAGCTCCCCGTTATTATACCTGTACAGTTACTTGTACAAGCCCGGGTGGCGGTGCAGGTACTACTGCTGAAGTATTTGTTAATGTAGGTAATCCAGTACATACCAGCCTGGTGGCGACACCTTCTACTGTTTGTTCACCGGGATCTGTTACAATTAGCGGAACCGTTTCAGGAGGTATCGGGCTGGGTAACTATACTCACACACTTACCGGTCCTGGTACGATCGGTGCCCCGGTGACATCCGGGCCTAATAACTCCAATGTAAGCTTTAGTGTAACTAATATCCCGGCAGGTAACCAAACCTATACACTTACTTCAACAGACGGTAATGGTTGTTCGAAGAGTACCACTGTAGCTGTATTGGTGAACCTTACACCGGTAGTAACACTTTCTCCGGCCAGTGCTACAATCTGTAATGGAGATATTCTTCCTATTACAGGAACAGTTACAACCGGAGCTGGTACAGTAGTCTATAGCCCTGTAACGGAATTATATACTAACGCAGCTGCAACAACTGCGTATACAGGAACAGCCTTGGCTTCCGGTACAATCATTTACGCCAAACCAACAGTTACCAGAACTTATACTGCTACTGTTACCAGTGCACAAGGCTGCAGCAGTTCAACTCCGATAACGGTTACCGTTAACCAATTACCAGCTATTACTGTTCAGCCACAAACTTTGTCAGCACCTGTTTGCCCTGGCTTTAATGTGAACTACTCAGTAACTGCTACCGGTACAGGTTTAACCTACCAGTGGCAGATAAGTACAGATAACGGAGCAACATGGACCAACCTGGTGAATAATGGTACACAGTATGCAGGGGTAACTACAACTACTCTTAATTTACTGAATGTGCAGACCACACAGAATAGCCACAGGTTCCGTGTAATTGTCTCTGGTGTATGTCCTCCGCCTGTAACATCAAACTCAGTTACATTGGTGGTTGCTACACCGCCGACAATTACTACACAGCCTGCTAATCTTACCGTTTGTGCCGGTACAAATGCCACATTCAATGTGGTGGCAACAGGTGTACCAGCTCCGAATATTTATCAGTGGCAGGTAAGCACCAATGGTGGTGTAACATGGACGAACCTTACAACAGGCGGATCTTATACACCAACACTGACTGTATCTCCAACAACAACTGCATTGAATAATAACAGGTACAGGGTGATCGTAACCAACAGTTGCGGACAGAATGTAACTTCCAATGCGGCCATACTCACAGTGAATCCGCTGCCGGTAGTAAGTGCTACTGACCTGTGGACCCGCAGAATCTGTATCAGTGATACACTGGTTCCGCTGGTAGGTACACCAACCGGTGGTAGCTGGAGTGGTATCGGTGTGTCTGGTTTCAATTTTGTGCCAACAGCAACAGCAATTGGTACCTATACTCTTACTTACACCTTTACCAACAGCTTTGGATGTACTGCTACAGATACTACAAAAGCAATTGTGGTTGACTGTCCGGAAAGGATCAGGCTGCTGAGAGATAATGCAGTAGTACTCTTCCCGAATCCGAACAATGGTCAATTCAATATCAGGATCAACAGCGTATTGTATAATTATCTTGGTATGAATGTGTATACTTCGACTGGTTTACTTGTAAGCCAGAAAACATTCAGCGGACTGGCATACGGCAGGGTAGTACCAATTGATCTGACGCACTTGCCATCTGGTGTTTATATGGTTAAGTTCTTCTACGATGATGGAATCAGAACATCCGAAAAGGCTTTCCAGGTTATTATCGGACGACAATAATTGACATAACCACTTAAGAATATTACACCCCGGATTTCCGGGGTGTTTTTTTGTGCACTGGCATTTCTAACTTTATACAATGAATCAGTCTTCACTCTTTGAAACGATTGTAAGATCACCAGGAATTTCATTTCACCGCATTGTGCCTTTTAATTCCGAAAAAGACAAACTGGTTTCTCTTGATTTTACAGCAGCCAATGATGAACTGGTGCCGGGTATATTGAATGATACTTTACAGTTTAGCCAATGGATTAATACGAAGTTGGAAAAAAACAATGCACGGTATGGTATTGGTGGCTATGCAGAGCACCGCACTGTTTATAGTGCCAGCAAAGTATTTGATGGAAATAGCCATGGTGAAGAACCAAGAAGACTGCATTTGGGAACAGATATATGGGGAAAGCCGAATACTCCTGTAATAGCACCCTTAGAAGGCATAGTACACAGCTTTGCTTTTAATAATCACTTTGGCGATTATGGGGCCACAATAATCCTTTCACACAACCTGCAAGGTTTTTCATTCTTTACTTTGTACGGCCATCTTAGTCTTAATTCCATAAAAAATATACAGGAAGGACAACGGATTACTGCCGGAGAAATATTTGCAGAGTTTGGAATTCCTTCGGAGAATGGCCAATGGCCGCCACATCTTCATTTCCAGGTGATACTGGATATAGGCAACTGGCACGGAGATTATCCGGGAGTTTGCAAATATTCAGAAAAAGAAAAATGGCTGGCTAACAGCCCCGACCCAGATTGCATTCTGCAAATGAATCAATACTTATAACTCCTATTATGCTTTTAACAACTTAAAAGCATGTGACCACTGGTTCCGGATAAAACCTGGAATACACCAAAGAAT
>CAZWIM010000044.1:5749-22726 GCA_964634265.1 uncultured Chitinophaga sp.
ACTTAAAAGCATGTGACCACTGGTTCCGGATAAAACCTGGAATACACCAAAGAATGCAAAGCGGTTCAATAGCCCGGGCTGATTCTACCCGGCCCATATCCTCTGTTTCCCATCCAAACGTTGTAAGTATAGCAGATACAGTTTCTTTAGCATCTGCATCGTTGCCGCAAATAAACATAGTAGGCTTACCATCTTTGAATGACGGTTTATACATAAATGCATTACCCACACAACTGAATGCCTTAACCACCCTTGCATCTGGTATCATATTTTGTATTCTTTCCATCAATGAATCTTCTAGTGTGGTAAAGAATTTCAACACACCGTTATCCGGAGGCACAGCTGCAATTGGATTAGTGGCATCAATCACAATCTTTTCAAAGAAATGTTCTTTGCCCGCCAGTGAAATGGCATCTTCCACAACAAGTCCGCTCACGGCTAATACAATTACTTCACCAAATTGTGCTGTATCCTGGAATGACCCCAACAAGCCTTTTTTATTGTTCTGTTGCCATTTTACCACCTCATCCTTTGAAATGTTTCGGGTGCCCAGCATTACCTGGTGACCTTCTTTTAAGAAGCCTGTAGCTAATACACGGCCTACCTGTCCGGAGCCGATGATGCCTATTTTCATAAAAATGTTTTTTAATGATTAGTTTTACAAAGTTTACAAAAAATATTCATGGCAAATCCTAACCTGAATTCAGATAAAGAGAGTTTAAGTTCTGCGGATGTGGCATTTGAGAATTCAATAAGGCCGTCCCAAATAAATGATTTTTCAGGACAGGATCAGATTATAGAAAACCTGCGGATATTTATAAAAGCAGCTAAAATAAGAGGGGAGGCGTTGGATCATGTTTTATTTCATGGTCCCCCGGGTTTGGGCAAAACAACTTTGTCTAGGATTGTTGCAAACGAATTGGGTGTCAATATAAAAGAGACATCAGGCCCGGTAATTGAGAAACCGGGTGACCTCGCCGGGCTTTTGACGAGTTTAGAAGCAAATGATGTGTTGTTCATTGATGAAATACACCGGCTCAGCACTGTTGTTGAAGAATATTTGTATGCAGCAATGGAAGACTATCGCATTGATATTATGATCGACAGCGGTCCCAATGCGAGAAGTATACAGATCAACCTCAACCCTTTTACACTTATTGGAGCAACTACCCGAAGCGGTTTATTGACAGCACCTTTATTATCAAGATTTGCCATTAAGTCACGGTTGGAGTATTACAAGTCAGGAGTGCTGAATAAGATCATTCAACGGTCAGCTGGGATCCTGGGTACCAAAATTTCGAAGGAAGCTATTGAAGAAATTGGAAGAAGAAGTCGCGGCACACCAAGGATAGCCAATGGTCTTTTAAGAAGGGTCAGGGATTTTGCCCAGGTGTTGAATGATGGAAATATTGACTTTGGCATTACTCAGCATGCTTTAAAAGCATTGAATGTGGATGAGCATGGTCTCGATGATATGGATAACAGAATCCTCTCTACTATCATCGATAAATTCAAAGGCGGTCCCGTAGGTATTACTACTATTGCAACGGCTGTTGGCGAAGAAGCCGGCACTTTAGAAGAAGTATATGAGCCGTTCCTCATACAGGAAGGTTTTCTGCAACGTACACCAAGAGGAAGAGAAGTTACAGCAAAAGCCTACGAGCATTTGGGAAAAATAAAGCCAGGCAATTCAGGTACTTTATTTTCATAGAAAAGGGATTACAGGTTTCCCCATAATCCCTCTGAATCTTTTAAATCGTGTTTCTATTGCACTACTAAGCGGAATCCGTTTCCGTGTATATTCACAATCTCAATCTTTGGATCGTCTTTCAGGTATTTGCGCAGTTTGGCAATATACACATCCATACTCCGGCCGTTAAAGTAAGTGTCGCTGCCCCAGATTTTTTTCAGTGCAGCTTCTCTTGGCAACAAATCATTCAGGTGCTCGGCCAGCATTTTCAATAACTCATTTTCTTTCGGACTCAGTGTCTGTGTTACACCATCATGGATAAGCTGGCGCAGCTTAGGATTGAAATGATAGCTGGCGAGATCGTACTCTTTGTTTTCTGATTCTTTATTCTGCTCTTCATTCCTTTTCAGGATGGCTTTTATTTTCAGCAACAATACTTCGCTGTCAAATGGCTTGGTGATGTAATCATCGGCACCCAGTTTATACCCCTGTATCACATCTTCCTTCATCGTTTTGGCGCTGAGGAAGAATAGCGGAATATCCGGGTCTACGTCCCTTATTTCTTCAGCCAGGGTGAATCCGTCCATATTAGGCATCATCACATCCAGCAGGCAGAGTTCAAATTTTTCCCGTTGGAAAGCTGCGAGACCAAGACGGCCATCTCTTTCCAGGGTTACATCATAGTCGTTCAGTTCGAGGTAATTCTTCAGCACACTTCCAAGGTTCGGATCGTCTTCGCACAACAGAATTTTAGGTTTTTTCGCTTCCATTTCTAGTGGTTTTATATTGGTGACAAATAAAGTTAAAGCATTTCGGGGGTTCAAGTATCGGGGTTGAATATTTTGTTAAAACACCGTGGTTTAAAACCCTTTGCTTTCTACTTTTGCCATATATAATAAAAAACTGTGCCATGCATATAACGCCAGATAACAGACTGAAGAAATTAATCGTCATCGGCGATCGGTTACTGATAAAACCTACCCGTCCCGATGAACGGACAGCCAGCGGATTGTACCTGCCACCAGGTGTGCAGGAAAAAGAGAAAGTGCAACAGGGTTATGTAATAAAAGCAGGACCAGGTTATGTGATTCCCATGCCCGTGGAGGATGAGAGTTGGAAAGGAGAAGAAGAACAGGTGAAATATGTACCGCTGCAGGCGAAAGAAGGAGACCTGGCAATCTTTCTGCTAAGTGGCGCTACGGAGGTAATGTATGAAAACGAAAAGTACTTTATCGTGCCGCAAAGTGCTATCTTGATGCTGGAGAGGGAAGAGGAACTTTAATTTTTGAACAGCAAATTATTTTAAAATGGCAGACAGTGCTAAATTCCTGGAAGTAGTTAAGGCAGGATATACATTCAAAGGAGAATCATTCAAGATTGGTTCTGCTATGCTAAACGGCGAAGTGGTTCGGGGGGCTGATGTGTTGCTGCCTTTCAAAACACTGAACAGGCACGGATTGATTGCCGGGGCAACAGGAACGGGTAAAACAAAGACCTTGCAGGTACTGGCCGAAGGATTGAGTGATGCCAGTATCCCTGTATTGCTGATGGATATTAAAGGTGATTTAAGTGGTATAGCAGCAGCGGGTACAATAAATGATAAAATCACAGACCGCTGCCAAAAATTGAATATTGAATTCAAACCCACTGCATACCCGGTTGACCTGCTGACTTTAAGTGAGCAAAAGGGTGCAAGGCTTCGGGCCACTGTCAGTGAATTTGGCCCGGTGTTATTATCCAAAATTTTAGGACTGAATGATACGCAGGGTGGTTTTGTGGCCATGATCTTTAAATATTGTGATGATAATAAACTGCCGCTGCTGGATCTGAAAGATTTCATCAAGGTACTGCAATATGTGAGTGATGAAGGAAAAGCGGAGCTGGAAAAAACATATGGAAAAATATCTACAACGTCTACCGGAACCATTTTAAGAAAAGTAATAGAGCTGCAGCAACAGGGTGCAGATCTGTTCTTTGGGGAGAAAAGTTTTGAAGTGGAGGATCTGATGCGCATCAATGATGACGGCCGGGGAATGATCTCCATTGTGAGAGTAACGGACTTGCAGGATCGCCCCAAACTTTTTTCAACGTTTATGCTGCAACTGCTGGCAGAGTTATATGCTACTTGCCCGGAAGAAGGGGATATGGATAAACCAAAATTGGTTATGTTCATAGATGAGGCACACCTGATTTTCCAGGAAGCGAATGATGCACTGCTGCAACAAATTGAAACGATCATCAAGCTGATACGTTCCAAAGGAATAGGAATTTATTTCTGTACGCAAAACCCGATGGATGTGCCGGCTGATGTGCTGGCGCAATTGGGATTGAAAGTACAGCATGCTTTAAGGGCTTTTACAGCTGCTGACAGGAAAGTGATCAAACAGACTGCTGAAAATTATCCGGAGACAGATTTTTATAAGACAGAGGACCTGATTACCCAATTGGGTACGGGAGAGGCGTTGGTAACCATCTTAAATGAAAAAGGAATTCCCACACAGCTGGCACATTGTATGATCCGTCCGCCACAGAGCAGGATGGATATCTTGTCGGATATAGAAATTGATGCACTTGTCAGCAAGTCAAAGATTGCAGCAAAATACAACCAGGTAATTGACAATGTAAGTGCTTACGAGATATTAACAGAAAAACTGGAGGAAGCTTCGAAGAAAGAAGAAGAACAAAAGCAAGCAGATGAAAAAGACGAAAAGAAAACAACTACCAAAAAAGAGAAATCTGTTTTCGACGATCCTACCATAAGAAGCATGACAAGAACGGCGGGTAACACCATCATTCGTTCTTTGTTGGGTGTACTGGGTTTGGGAGGAAGAAGCAGGAGGAAGAGTTTATTTTAATTTCACCCGGCCGCCCGCATCCATTTCAATGATATTTTCAGCCTGGAGAAACTCTAATACTTTCCAGGCTTTTTCTTTTTTAATACCGTTCAGTTTTTGCAGCAAATCTTTAATCTGAAGTGATTCATATTTAACAATGTTAGTGATACGATGCTGCAATGCATCAAACTCTTCCTGGCTTAGCTGCGTTGATTTCTGGCGCAGGCAGTTATCGCAAATACCACAGGCTCTTATTTTTTCATCACCAAAATAACTGCCGATAATCCGGCTGCGGCATTCTGCTTCTTCCTTTACATAAGCAGCCATTTGTTTCATTCGCAGCCTGAATCTTTCTTTCCGTTTATTATAAGCAGCCATATCAATGGAAATATCTTCAGCCTTTATCCTGCTGCGCAGCATCAGTAGCTGCGGTGTATCTTTTTGCGGCTGGTATTCGATAATACCAGCCCGGTTTAGCAGCATTAATTGTTCTTTCACTTCGTCTGCAGGTTTCTTCATCAACCCGGCAATTACATTTTCTGAAACCGGGGTCACCTGGTCGAAGATACCTTCATATGCTCTTAGCAATGTTTTGATACATGCTTCCAGTTGAGGGTTCTCTTTTTCAAAGGCATAAAGACTTTCTTTGGAAACGGTGAACATGATCGTGGCAGGAAGAAAAACCTGCTCATTAAAGGCCAGCCAGTCATCCTGCTCCAATGCTTTTAACGAATAAAGGGTGGTGTGACTGACTAACTTAAACTTTTTCAGGAAATCAGTAATGTCGAAATCATAATACTGGCCTTCACCACTTCCAACGGGTATCTGCAGGTAATTGGCTACCGATTGATACACATTCCGGATATCATTCAAAGAAGGGAAACGCAATTCTGCCATCTCTTCCAGTTCATGCAGGTCACGGTTATCGTATAGCAAAACAGCATAACTGGTTTTCCCATCCCTGCCCGCCCTTCCGGCTTCCTGGTAATAGTTCTCAAGACAATCGGGCACATCGGCATGAATAACCGTTCGCACATCCGGTTTGTCAATACCCATACCAAAGGCATTGGTACAAACTATTACTCTTGTTCTGTTGCTGATCCAGGCTTCCTGCTTTTTATTTCGTTCCTCTTGTACAAGACCTGCATGATAATAGTCAGAGGAGAAATGCTGCAGCCTTAATAATTCGCTGATCTCTTTGGTTCGTTTACGGCTTTTGCAGTAAACAATGGAACTGCCCTGCACCTTCTGTAAAATTTCAATGATCTTATTTATCTTGGAATCTACACTGAAAGTACTGTACGAAAGATTGGGCCGTTCAAATGATTGCCGGAAAATAGTTTCATTTCTGAATTCAAGTTTTTCGCAAATATCCTTTTGTACATCAGGTGTTGCTGAAGCGGTCAGCGCAAGCATCGGTACATCCGGAAGTTCTTTTCGCAGAGCCGCTATGCGCAAATAAGGTGGCCGGAAATCATAACCCCATTGGGAAATACAATGTGCTTCATCCACCGCCACCAGATTAATAGCTAATCCCGGTAAATATTCTTTGAACAATGATGTTTCCAGCCTTTCAGGGGAAACATATAAAAATTTACAATTGCTTTCAGTAGCAACTTTAAAAATGTTGATTACCTCTTTTCGGCTCATGCCGGAATAAATGGCATAAGCAGTAATACCTTTTCGCCGAAGGTTTTCCACCTGGTCTTTCATGAGTGCAATGAGTGGTGAAATAACAAGGCATAAGCCGGGCCTGACCATTGCAGGTACCTGGTAGCACAGCGATTTGCCTCCGCCGGTTGGCATCAAAGCAAGAGTGTCCTTCCCATGTAGAACAGCATTGATGATCTCTTCTTGCAAAGGACGGAAGGTATCGTAACCCCAGTATTGCTGGAGTATGTCGTGAATCGTGAATGGTGAGTCGTGAGTTTTTAGCAGACCATTCATTAATTAATCATTTTTGATATTAACTGAAAACTTCTGACCAATAATACCCCGAGATCTGAAAGTTTTTCTTTGGAGGTAAAGTTTAAATCAGCTGCAATTCCCAAAGCAGCATCAATTTCAATTATCGATCCCCTTGCTATTTCATAAAAGCGTTTTCTTACTGTAACAGATTTTCTGCTACAACCTTCCGCCACATTGAGATGGACAGAAAGAGCTGCTCTCCTGATTTGGGAAATTAATCCAAATTTCTCCTCTTGAGGCAAAAAATGTGTTTCTTTATAGCAGGAAAGTAAAAATGCCTTCGTCACTGAAAACACATCAAGCTTTGTGTGTGATAAATCAAGGAACATAGTTAAGGTTTTCCCGAAGCTAAGAATATTTTCGAAAGGGAAAACTCTCAGCCTGACTACTCACGACTGACAACTCATCATTCACGACTACACCACTTTCTTTACAAACAACCTCACAGAATTAATCGCCAGCACAACATCACTCATGCCCATTACTAATGCACCAAAAGTAGGAGTAAGAAAACCAAACGCAGCAACTGGAATCGCTACTATGTTATATGCAAAAGCCCAGAATAGATTTTGCTTGATGGTGAGATAGGTGTGTTTTCCCAATCCAAGTGCAGTAGGTAAATTTTTAAGACCATGGTTCATCAATATCACCTGTGCACTTTGCACAGCGATTTGTGAAGCCTCGTTCATCGATATGCCGATCGTAGCTTTGGCAAGTGCCGGTGCATCATTGATGCCATCGCCAACCATTGCAGTAGGAGTAGTAGCGCTTAACTCAGCTATCTTTTTCAACTTTTCTTCCGGTGTCTGCTCGGCTATCACCGTATCAATACCTAAAACTACGGCCAGTTGATTACACTTGGCCTGCCTGTCGCCGCTCAGGAGTACGGTCTTGATGTTTTTGCTATGCAGGTAATCAATTACCGTCTTTGCTTCAGGTCTTATTTCGTCTTTGACATCAATCCAGCCTAGTAGTTTGCCATTCCGCTGAATGTAAACATTATGATTATCTTCTTTGGTCAGACCTGCAACAGCTTTATAGGAGCCGGCAACAAAAAGGTTACCATCTTTATCTTCCGCCTGCATGCCCAGCCCCTTTACTTCCTCAATATTTTTCCATAGGATTTGTTCTTTAGTCTTCCAGGCCTCTGATATGCACCGGGCAATCGGGTGATTGGAATATTTCTCTAACGAAAAAACAATCTTTTTAAATTCACTTTCATTGACTGTCGGGTCAGTAATTTGCCAGTTGCCAATGGTAAATAAGCCGGTGGTCAATGTGCCCGTTTTATCAAACACCACCTGCTTTATGTCTTTGAATGTTTCCAGGCTGGTGGCATTTCTGAAGAGAATACCGGTTTTGGCAGCACGGCCCAAACCTACTGCAATGGCAGCAGGAGTGGCAAGTCCCATCGCACAGGGACAAGCAATAACTAATACCGCTATACTGCGCATCAGCGCCGGAGTAAATTCTTTTAATACGATCCAGCTGATCACCAATGTGGAGGTAGCAATAACCAGCACTATTGGTATAAAGATGCCGCTGATTTTATCAGCCAGCAATTGTACAGGTGGTTTTTCACCCTGGGCTTCTTTCACCATTTTCAAAATGCCGGAAAGAACCGTTTCATTCCATACAGCCGTTACCTGTGCCTTCACTGTTCCATCTGTTATGACGCTTCCGCCGATGAGTTTGTCTTTTGCTTTCTTGTGAACAGGCAGACTTTCGCCGGTGATGATTGCTTCGTTCACATGGACATCACCCCAGAGAATTTTACAATCAATTGGAACCTGTTCACCGCTTTTTATTAAAACAAGGTCACCAACCCGCAGGTCCGTATTCTCTACCGGGAAGATTTGCTCTTTATGTTCATCATCAAAAGCAATCATATTGGCCATCACTTTCTGTGATTTGGCCAGTTTATTCAATTCTCTTTGCGTGGAAGCAATGGAAGTCTCCTCTAAATAATTGCCCAGGAAGACAAGTGTGATAATTGTTGCGGCTGTTTCATAGAACATATATTGCTCAGCCTGTCCTGTCAATGAACCATAAAGACTGTACACAAATGCTGCAGTGGAGCCAACGGCAATCAGCACATTCATATTGGGCATCCGGTTACGGATACTCTTCAAAGCACTTTTACCAAAGAAACTCATACCCACGATGTAAACCGGAATGGTTAATGCCAGTTGCACCCAATGATTCATCAGCCAGTGAATATGCAGGCCGGGTATCATGTGCAGCATCAGTACTGCTGTGAAAGGAAAACAAAACCAGAACCGCTGCAGGTGTGTGGAGAGAAAAGGTGTCTTTTTTTTATCAGTAACAGGGGCATGTTCCGCCACTTCGTAACCTAGCCCATTGATGCCCTGTGCTAAATCCTTTTCGTTGACAGCGCCGTTAATATCAAAACTTACATACCCTGTGGCAAAGTTCACTTTAATATTCTTCATACCTTTTTTCTCCAGGTATTGGTGAATATTCAATGCACAGGTGTTGCAGTCCATTCCGTCTACTTTCCATTGTACCTGTCCCATAATGCAAATTTACCAAATAAGAGAAGGAGGCATTTTGCTGAAACGGGAATATTTGAGCAACAAGGTTGCTAATCCGGCTAAATTTGCAACATGGATTTAGTATTTACACTCAATACCATACAAGAAACAGCCAGCCAATTCTGGAAAGCCGTTGGTGAGCACAAGGTCTTCGCTTTTCATGGGCTAATGGGCGCAGGAAAAACCACCTTTATCCATGCCCTCTGCGATGCCAAAGGCGTGAAAGATGTGGTGGGAAGTCCCACATTCTCCATCATTAATGAATATGTGTATGCTTGTGAAGGCACCAAACGTCCACTATTTCATATGGACCTTTACCGTTTGAACAGTGAAGAAGAAGCACAGAGGGCCGGAGTGGAGGATGCGTTATACAGTGGTCATCTCTGCCTGGTGGAATGGCCGGAAAAAGCTCCCGGTATTTTCCCTGATGATACTGTTCATGTTTATATCGAGCTGCTTGATACGCAAAGCAGGAGGCTGAAAATCGCTAATATTTAGGTACATTTGAATATGTGCAAAAGCCGGGGTATCAAGTACCCGGCTGTCTAACCAGTAACCAGCCTCATGAGCCAGCAAAAGCCAAAAATAAGTACCTCGTTCAGCTACGAAACCCTCGAAGAAACTCTTGATATAAAGCCGAAGTCGGAAGGAATGATGATTGGTATTCCCAAAGAAATTGCCTTCCAGGAAAACCGGATTGCTTTAACACCTGATGCTGTCAGTGTGCTGATCAGTAATGGCCACCAGGTGATCATTGAACATAATGCCGGTGAAGCTTCTCATTTCCGGGATAAAGACTACAGCGAAGCTGGCGCCAAGATCGTTTACGACAGGGCCGATGTTTTTAAAGCCCCCATACTGGTAAAAAGTGCACCCATCATTGATGAAGACCTGCCCCTGCTGCAACTGAACCAGATCATCATCTCACCGATACATCAATCCATACTCAAAGCTGAGATACTGGAGAAGATGATGGAAAAAAGAGTGACCGCTATTTCATTTGAGAACCTGAAAGACGACAGTGACTCTTATCCCATCGTAAGAAGTATGAGTGAGATCGCCGGCAGCGCTGTCATGCTGATAGCTGCACAATACCTCAGTTCGGCCAATCATGGCAAAGGAGTGCTTATCGGTGGTATTTCCGGTATTGCGCCAACAAAGGTTATCATCATCGGTGCTGGTATCGTAGGAGAATATGCGGCAAGAGCTGCCCTCGCCTTAGGCGCTTCTGTAAAAGTGTTTGATAATAATGTTTACCGTTTAAAAAGATTACAGAATAATATCGGTCAGCGGATGTGGACCTCTGTACTGGAACCAAGAATGCTGGCCAAGCAATTAAAGACCTGCGAAGTAGCCGTTGGTGCCCTGGGTAGTGAAACAGGCCGTACGCCACTGGTAGTAACAGAAGAAATGGTGAGCAATATGCGGCCGGGTTCTGTCATCATTGATGTAAGTATTGACCGCGGCGGCTGTTTCGAAACTTCGGAGATCACTTCGCATGAACATCCCATCTTTATGAAGTATGGAGTGATTCATTACTGCGTTCCCAACATTCCATCCGGTTTTGCCCGTACCGCTTCACAGGCTATCAGTAATGTGCTGATGCCTTTATTGCTGGAAGCAGGCGAGGAGGGAGGATTTGAAAACCTGCTCTGGCACAAGATTCACCTGCGCCAGGGTATCTATATCTTCAAAGGGGCACTCACCAATTTCTACCTCAGTCAGCGTTTCGATCTGAAGTACACTGACCTGAACCTGCTGATCGCCAGCAGGAGGTAATTCACTATTTCAAAAGATCAGAAAGAATAGAATCCAGTTGACTGGCATAAAGTTGATTGGCTATCACTTTGTAATTGCTGTCAAGAAGTATGGTGAACGGAATAGAAGAGATTTGATATTTTTTTGCCAGCTGGTTTTCCCATCCATTGAGATCTGACACATGCAGCCAGGGAAGCTTATCTTTCTCAATCGCTTTTACCCAGTCCTTTTTATTATCATCCAAGGAGACACTGATTACCCGGAGGCCCTTTTCTTTGAATTTGTTATAAAGCTTTATCAGGTGAGGGTTCTCTGCCCGGCAGGGTCCGCACCAGCTGGCCCAGAAATCAAGCAGTATATAGCTGCCTTTTATTTTATACAGCGAAAGCTTTTTACCGTTGGGTTGTTTCATCGTGAAATCATCAAGGATTGTACCCTTCGACAGTATAACATTCCGGTCCAGGAATTCTTTGATCTTTTGTCCCTGTTCAGCATTTTGTTGTGCTGCATTCAGGCGGTTATAGAGTAAACTTGTTTTTTCCGTACCAAGCATCTGCTGGTAAAAGCGTATATAATGCGGAATGACAGGTGATTCAGGTCTGGCAATAAATATGCTGTCAATGATATTATAGTAGAAATTGACAAAGACATTTGAAGCTGAATCCCTTGTTTCTTTCGAAGCATTGGTATAGATCCTGATAACTGGCAATTGCCGGGGCTCGGTTAACTGAAACAGCAACCGGCTATCCTCTGAACCAGTGAGGTCTTTCATCACCAGTTTATTTTTTTCAAACTTTGTTTTTTCTTCTTTCAGGGTCAAAGATGCAGGGATACTATCCACCCACAAATATTGAGAGCATATGGCCGAATCGGTGGCAATATGAAATGTACCCGGTTTTGATATAGTGCCGGTATAAGTTAACACATTCGATTCGGGAAAAGCCAGTGTATCAATCCGCCAGTCATCATTCATATAAACATAAATATTCTTTGAAGCAGTGATTGGCTCAAACCGGAGGGTAATAGAAAAATTTACGGACTGGGCAGAAGCCCCAATCTGTATCAGCAGCAGTATGAAGAGTATTTCTTTTTTCAAGCTTACGAATGTAAAAAATATTGCCTGCAGCTTGCCTGCAGGAATACCGGGGGCCTGCCAAAATTTTGTTATCTTACCCCTTCAATTATTTTTCAATCAAAACTAACACATGAAAAAACTGATTCCCCTGCTGCTCATTGTTGCATTGGTGGGCTGCGCCAAAAAAGAATGGTCAAAAGAATACCTCACCAAGAAATGCAACAAGGAAATGGCCAAAGAAGAAGAGCTGCAAAAAATGCTGAACAAAGACCAGATCTCACAGATATGCGATTGTGCTGCTGACAAGATGATGGCGAAATACAAATCAGAAGCCGAGGCTGATAAAGACAAAGCCGGCGCTGAAGAGATCGGCAGAACCTGTGCCCTTGAAGTAATGCAGAATAAATAAAGTAAAACTGGTTATTCCAAAAAGACACAGCACACGGATTACACGGATTGAGCAGATTAGCACAGATTTCTTAAATTTTATCCGTGTTCAAAAAGATATAGCCCGAAGTGCAATTACTTTAATACTGATAAAAGAAAAACCCCGGCATGCCGGGGTTTTATCATATGTAGACGATTAATTCTTACTTGTTCATCATCTGCTTGGCTTCGATGCTCAGCGTGGCATGCGGTACTGCCCTCAGCCTTGCCTTGTCGATCAGCTTGCCGGTAACACGGCAAATGCCATAGGTTTTGTTCTCAATACGCATCATCGCCTTTTCCAGGTGATCGATAAAAGTGATCTGGCGGCTGGCCATCTGGCTCAGCTGCTCTCTTTCCATACTTACACTGCCATCTTCCATAGTCATGTAGCGGGCCTCGTCCATATCACCGCCTTCGTCTTTACGGGTGATCAGGCCCTGCAGATAAGCCAGTTCTTTTTTGGCAGCATCCAGCTTCTTCTGGATGATCTCTCTGAATTCGGCGAGGTCAGCGTCTGAATATCTCATCGTTGGTCCGGATTGTTGTAAGGCTGCATTAGCATCCAATACAGATTTAGTGAATTCGGGTTCATATTTCACCGAGCTTTTGGTTGTGGTCTTGGGGATCACAATCTTGGTCGGTTTCGGCGGTTCCTTTTTGGTAACCGGCGTTACTTTAGGTTTTATAGAAACCAGTGATTTGGGGTCAACCGTACCGGGTTTTTTCACCACAGGCTTGGGTGCCGGTTCGGGTTTGGCCGGGGCTTTGGCAACAACAGGCTTGGCTGCTGGCTTGGGGGCCGGTTTGGCCGGAGCGGCTTTCTTCGGAGCTGGTTTTACAACCTTCTTGGCGGCAGGTTTAGGTGCCGGTTTCGCAGCCTTTTTGGCTGGCTTAGGTGCTGATTTCTTCACAGTTTTCTTTGCTGCAGGTTTTTTAGCTGCAGGCTTTTTAGGGGCGGGTTTGGCGGCCTTCTTGGGGGCCTGTTTTTTCTTAGTTGCCATAAATTACCCTTTTTTTGAAACAATCACATTTAGCAAAACATCGTTTATATCTATCTCCACTCCGTCCTTAAACTCCGGGACAAACTCCAATTTGTCCGCCAGAATTTCGGCGCAAATATAGTCTTTAAACCGTGTTAAAGAATCTTTTAATCCCATACCATCCGACACCCTTACTTCCACCCTGTCCGTCAGCTCAAAACCACTGTCTTTGCGTATTTTCTGGATGCGGTTTACAAACTCCCGGGCATGTCCTTCGGCTTCCAGTTCAGGTGTTACCGTTACGTCCAAAGCCACTGTCAAACTACCCTTATTCGCCACCGTCCAGCCCGGAATATCCTCACTGCTGATCTCCACTTCGGTAATCTGTAATATTACAGGTTCGCCATCAATTGACAAACTATATTGACCTTCTTTTTCTAACCGTGCTATATCTTCCTGGGTAAACTGTGCCAGCGCTGCCGAAACGGCCTTCATCTTTGGTCCCAGCTTTTTACCCAGCGCCACGAAATTGGGCTTTATCTTTTTACTGATAAACGTATTGTCCGGGCTCAGGTATTCTATCTCTTTTACATTCACCTCTGCTTTGATAAGGTCTTCCACTTTCTTCAGTTGCTCCTGCATGGAGAGGTTCAGCACCGGTATGAGTACTTTCTGCAATGGCTGACGAACCTTGATACCTGCCTGTCCGGTAGGCAGGTTCACTTTCTTTCTCAGTGACAATATAAGGGAAGAAGCATCCTGCGCCAGCTGCATTCTTTCTTCAAGTGATTCATCAATGGCCGCATCATTCGCCACAGGGAAATCGGTATGATGAACAGATTCTGCCGTAAAGCGTCCGCTTACTGCATTCAGGTTTTGGAAAAGGCTGTCACTAAAGAATGGTGATATCGGCGCAATTAATCTTGTCAGTGTTTCCAGGCACTCATACAAGGTCTGGTAAGCGCAGATCTTATCCTGCTCGTATTCGCCCTTCCAGAAACGGCGGCGGCAAAGGCGCACATACCAGTTGCTCAGGTGTTCATCCACAAAATCCTCGATCACCCGGCCCGCCTGGGTGGGTTCGTAGTCATCCATGTACTGGTTCACTTTCTTCACCACGGTATTGAGGGAGGAAAGTATCCAGCGGTCTATCTCCGGTCTTTCGTTCAGCGGTATATACGCTTCTTTGAACGCAAAGCCATCCACATTGGCATACAGGGCAAAGAACTGGTACGTATTATACAGCGTACCAAAGAACTTGCGCTGCACTTCTTTGATGCCTTCAATATCAAACTTCAGGTTATCCCACGGCGATGCATTGGTGATCAGGTACCAGCGGGTGGCATCAGCGCCGTATTTCTCTATCGTTTCAAACGGGTCCACCACATTGCCGAGGCGCTTGCTCATCTTATTGCCGTTCTTATCCAGCACCAGCCCGTTTGATACCACCGTCTTATAAGCCACCGAGTCAAACACTAAACAGGCAATAGCATGCAGGGTATAGAACCAGCCTCTTGTCTGGTCCACCCCTTCGGCAATAAAATCAGCCGGGAATGATTGTTTAAAAGTTTCTTTATTCTCAAACGGGAAATGCCACTGCGCATAAGGCATGGCGCCACTGTCAAACCATACATCGATCAGGTCGGGCACCCGTTTCATCGGTTTGCCTGTATCGCTGACGAGGATGATTTCATCTACATAAGGCTTGTGCAGGTCTGAACACAGATGCTGGATTCTGGACTCTGGGATTTCGCCAGTATCCAGTTTCAAGAATCCAGAATCAATTGTTTTGCGAAGTTCTTCTCTTAATTGCTCAACCGAACCAATACATTTCTCTTCTTCGCCGTCTTCTGTTTTCCAGATAGGAAGCGGTGTTCCCCAATACCGGCTGCGGCTCAGGTTCCAGTCCACCATATTCTCCAGCCAGTTGCCAAAGCGGCCTTCGCCGGTGGAAGCCGGTTTCCAGTTGATGGTCTTGTTCAGTTCCACCATCCGGTCTTTGATGGCCGTGGTTTTTATGAACCAGGCATCCAGCGGGTAGTACAGCACCGGTTTATCCGTTCTCCAGCAATGCGGGTAGCTGTGTTCGTATTTCTCTACTTTAAAAGCCCTGTTCTCTTTCTTCAGCTTGACAGCTATGTCTACGTTTACGTCCACATAGTTGGGATCGTCTTTATAATTCTTTACAAAGCGGTGGCTGAACTCACCCAGCCCGTCTACAAACTTTCCTTCCCGGTCCACCATCGTCAGTATGCCGATGCCGTACTTCTTGCCCACCTTATAGTCATCGGCGCCAAAGGCCGGGGCAGTATGTACAATACCGGTACCGTCTTCGGTAGTAACGAAATCACCCACCAGTACCCTGAACGGATCACCACCGGCATGTGCAGCGCTGTTGGCATCGTAGGGCAGCAGTTGTTCATACCGGCACTCTTCAATATCACTTCCTTTGAATTCGGTGATGATGCTCCACGGCAGCAGTTTTACTTTTTCATTGTAGCCGTCAAAATCACCATCCTTTCCTTCTTCTTTAAAATATTTTCCCAGCAGCGCTTTGGCCAGCACCACATTAATAGGCAGGTGTGTGTAGGGGTTAAAGGTTTTCACCAGCACATAATCTATGTTGCCGCCCACGGTCAGGCCCAGGTTACTCGGCAGGGTCCATGGTGTGGTCGTCCATGCCAGGAAGAAAACTTCGGCGCCATGTACCGCATCGTGTAAGAACTGGCTTTTAGCATCCTGCACGGCACGAAACATCGCCACGCAGCTGGTATCCTTCACATCCTTATAAGTGCCGGGCTGGTTCAGCTCATGACTGCTTAAACCGGTGCCCGCAGCGGGGGAGTAGGGCTGTATGCTCACACTTTCATACAACAATCCTTTTTTGTACAGCTCACTCAGCAGCCACCACAGTGTTTCAATGTATTCGTTCTTGAAAGTAATGTAGGGATCGTTCAGGTCTACCCAGTAGCCCATCTTGCGGGTTATCTCATCCCACTTGTCTTTATAGCGCAGCACCGCTTCACGGCACTTCTTGTTATAGTCTTCAACAGAGATCTTTTTGCCGATATCCTCTTTGGTAATGCCCAATTCTTTCTCCACCCCCAGTTCTATCGGCAGGCCATGGGTATCCCAGCCGCCCTTGCGTTTTACCTGGAAGCCCTTCATGGTTTTGTAGCGGCATACCAGGTCTTTCAGCGTACGGGAAATAACGTGGTGAATGCCGGGCATACCGTTGGCGCTGGGCGGGCCTTCATAAAACACAAAAGGAGTGGCGCCTTCCCGCAGGGAAACGCTTTTTTCAAAAGCCTGACCGGCCGTCCAGCGGGCCAGTATTTCCTGCTCAAAGGCCGGTAAATTCAGTCCGGTAAATTCTCTGTAAGTAGCACTCATAGCCGTTTCAAAAATGGTGGCGAAGGTACGGAATAATGGGGTGGTTTCAGAGGGGATTGTTGGTTAGTTGGTTGCGGAGTGGAGTAGTGGAGGGGGTTTAAAGGTTGATGATACGGAGTCCTGTCATGCCGGGCTTGACCCGGTATCTTTTTCTTCTATTGATTGGCCACACCTTCCTGCCATGCCTTCGGCAGGTAAACCGGCAGGCAGGGATTAACACAGATTACTTGGATTCGAGGGATGTGTCATGCCGGGCTTGACCCGGCATCTTTTTCTTTTATTCATTGCCCCATCG
>CAZWIM010000045.1:0-7292 GCA_964634265.1 uncultured Chitinophaga sp.
CCCTTCCCAACAACTCAAAAGCCGTCACACTGGTAATTACTTTTTGTGTAGAAGCCGGCGCCAATCCAACCTGTGAGTTTTTATCAAACACCACATGGCCGGTTTTGGCATCAATTACAAATAAGGAACTAATGGCATGCTTCAGCTGCTCATCTTTTTCAAAAACAGTAAAAGCTTTTTGTAAACGTCCGGAAACTGTCTGACTGTAAGAACCAATAACCAATAATAAACAACAAGCAACCAGTAAGAAAACTTTTTTCATAGCTATGTGTTGATAACTTTGCTTAAAACTAATTCATTTCGTACTAATCAATTCCTAAATGACTTCCCATTCGGTAATTGCATCCATTATCACTATAGGAGATGAACTCCTGATTGGTCAGACCATTGATACTAACTCGGCTTTTATTGCCCAGGAACTGAATAAAATCGGTGTTTGGGTGCGCCGCCGGTTAGCCGTGGGTGATGTATATGATGATATATGGAATGCATTGGAGGAGGAAAGCAAACTATCCGATATCATTATTATAACCGGGGGGCTGGGTCCAACAGCTGATGATATCACCAAACCGCTACTGTGCAAATACTTTGGTGGAAAATTGGTGGTGAACGAGCAGGTGCTGGCCCATGTTAAACATCTTTTTGAAAATATATACCGCCGTCCGGGACCAATACTGGAAAGAAACTTAAAGCAGGCAGAGGTACCCGATATATGTACCGTGTTACATAATGCAAGGGGGACAGCTCCGGGAATGCTTTTCCATAAAAACCGGCGGGTATTTATATCATTGCCCGGCGTTCCGCATGAAATGAAGGGCTTGATGACAAATGAAGTTATACCCCACCTGTTAAAAGAATTCCGTATGCCGGCGATTGTTCACAAAACCGCTTTCACTGCGGGGCAGGGTGAGTCTGTGATCGCTGAACTGCTGAAAGATTTTGAACCGGCATTGCCCGAACATATTAAACTGGCCTACCTTCCTAATTACGGCATGGTAAAATTGCGGCTGACTGCAAAAGGAAACAGTAAAGAAGAAGTGGAAACCGAATTACAGCCATATTTTGAAAAGCTTCAGGAATTAGTAAAAGAATACTTGGTTACGAATGAGGATGAAGGGCTGGAAATTGTAGTTGGAAAAATACTAAAGGAAAAAAATAAAACAATGGGTACTGCCGAAAGCTGTACCGGAGGCTATATCGCCCATCTTATCACATCCATAGCGGGTTCATCAGCTTATTATAAAGGTAGTATTATCTGTTATGCCAACGAGATAAAAGAAAAAGTATTGGCTGTTCAAAAACAAACTATTTTGGGAGCAGGGGCTGTTAGCAAAGAAACCGTTGAGCAAATGGCTGCCGGTGCTATCAAAGAATTGAATGTGGATTATGCCCTCGCCACTTCAGGCATTATGGGACCAGATGGCGGTACTGAAGAAAAACCTGTGGGCACTGTGTGGATTGCGGTTGCCAATAAAGAAAAAACAGCCACCCTCAAACTCAATCTTCGTTTTGACCGGCAAAGGAATATTGCTATGACTGCCGCTAATGCCCTGAATTTTCTTCGCAAGTTCATATTATCAGACGCATGATTTTCCTGCCAAAAGACAAGTAATCATGATTTAAAGGATTAACCGGAAAACTTTACCTTTGGCCCGAACGATTGTTATTGCTGCCAACTGGTATGCCTGGCAATCTGCAATCTAAAATCTGCAATTTAAAATAGTAATATGGCTTTAGTTGATTTAGTAATGCCAAAGCTGGGTGAAAGTATTATGGAAGCTACTGTATTGAAATGGCACAAAAAGCCTGGAGATACCGTACAAATGGATGAAACTGTTTTGGAAATAGCCACTGATAAAGTGGACAGTGAAGTACCAAGCACAGCCGCTGGTGTTATTGAAGAAATATTATTCAATGTCAATGATGTGGTTCCAATCGGCACTACTATAGCCAAAATAAGAACTGGCACTGCTGAAGCCCCGGCTTCACAACCGGTAATGACAACTCCAGTAAAGGAAACTGTAGCTCAGCCGATACAGGAGGCTGTTGTTGTTGAAACTTCTCAGCCAACCTTGCAAACCCAAAACTATAAACCTCAAACTTCAACTGGTAATACTAACCGTTTCTACTCTCCTCTTGTATTGAATATTGCTGCCAGTGAAGGTGTAAGCATGACAGAACTGGAAAATATTCCTGGTACTGGTAATGAAGGCAGGGTAACCAAGAAAGATATTTTGCAATATGTGAGCGGAAGAAAGTCGGGAGTAGTTAGCCGGGAGTCACAATCCAGGCCAGCGGAAATGGTTATCCCTGTTTCAAAAGTAGAAACTCAAAAACAAGAAACAAACAACCAGCAACTAACCACTTACACCGGCAATGTAGAAATTATTGAGATGGACCGGATGCGGAAACTGATTGCTGATCATATGGTACGCAGCAAGCAAACAAGTCCGCATGTTACCAGCTTCACCGAAGCGGATGTAACCAACCTGGTGATGTGGCGGGATAAAGTGAAAAAAGAATTTGAGAAAAGAGAAGGAACCAAGATTACTTTTACGCCTCTCTTTATTGAAGCCATTGTAAAATGTATTAAGAAATTTCCCCTGATCAACTGTTCACTGGACGGCAACAACATCATTGTTAAAAAGGATATCAATATCGGTATGGCCACTGCCCTGCCGAGTGGCAACCTGATAGTTCCGGTGATAAAAAATGCTGATCAGTTAAATATGGTAGGGCTGGCTAAACAGGTTAATAACCTTGCTGATGCTGCCCGTAACGGAAAACTAAAGGCTGACGATACGCAAGGCGGCACCTTTACATTAACAAATGTGGGAACTTTCGGCAGCCTGATGGGAACACCCATTATCAACCAGCCACAAGTGGCCATCATGGCGGTCGGCGCTATTAAGAAAAGGCCGGTCGTTATTGAAACTCCTGCCGGTGACAGTATCGCTATCCGCCACATGATGTACCTGAGCATGAGCTACGATCACCGGATTGTGGACGGAAGCCTTGGCGCTACTTTCCTAACGGCAGTTGCCAAAGAACTGGAGAACTTCAACCCGGAAAGAGAATTTTAATACATTGATCATACCTTTCTAAAAGCTTCTGTTTACCCGGAAGCTTTTTTATTAATTATGAGATTTATTCTGTTTTTTTTAATCCTTTTATCAACGCAATTGGCTACTGCGCAAACCGGAAGCTGGAACATCCTCAATGCAAAACTGGATCTTAATCAAAAATGGAACCTGTTTGGAGAATTGCAACTCCGCTCCCTAAGGTTTTATGATGATTTTCATTATTACGAAATAAAGGGGGGCGCCAGCTATTCCATCAGTAAAACTTCATCTGTCTCCGCTGGCTTTGGGATATTTGACACTTATTCACCGGAAGGAAATTTTAAAACCCCGATGGTCAATGATGAATGGCGAAGCTGGATTCAGTTTAACATGACCCAATATGAAAAAAGGTTGAAACTGGAACACCGGTACAGGGCTGAACAAAGATGGACAAGCAACGGTTTTCGAAACCGTTTCCGGTACAGGTTGAATACCGCTTTTCCCCTTAATAACAAAAAAATTGAACCGGGCACCTACTACCTGACAGCCTCCAATGAAATTTTCTTTACTAACAGGGCTCCTTACTTTGAACGTAACAGGGCTTTTCTTGGAGCTGGATATGAATTTTCTTCATTATTTACTTTGCAGGCAGGTTACCTACATCAGTTTGATTACAGGATCAATGATGAAACGGGAAGAAATTTCCTGCAGATTTCCTTTCTATTTGAAATGCAGTGGAAAAAGAAAACCGGTGAAAAAGTCCCGGGCGGTATGGATTAATCAGGTGACTTCTCCCCGTACTTGTCCCGTTTGAAACGATAAGTGCTACCCTTACGTTTCAGGATAAATAAATTATCGTATTCATTATCGCCAAGGTCAGCAGGAATTTCCTTGCGTTGGCAAATTGCATTTATTAGGTCATCGACTGTATTTGAATGACCGACCACCAGCACATTACCTTTCCTTATTGCTTTCAACCTTTCAATAAAAGCATCAGTCGAATCTTTCTTGCTGCTGTAAATTTCTATACGGGTATTACCTTGCAATTCATTCAATGGTTTTGCTGTTGCAATCGTACGTTTGGTATTTGTAGAATAGATATGCCTGATATTCTCCCCCTTTAATTTATCCCGGAGAGCCACTGCCCTGGCCTTTCCAGCTTCGGATAACGGCGGATCACTGGCCATCATTTGGCTTGCACCGGCTTCCACCGGGGCTTTTTCGGCATGACGGACAATGTATATGGTGTTACTGCAGGAGAAAAGAAGAACAGAAATACTTAAAAGTAAAATTCGCATAACTATTTTTTTAACAACCTAAAAATAAACCTCTCTTTTGTTCATTTCATCTTTTTTGTAAATTAGAAAACAAAAATCCGCAAAATATGAAGTCATTATCCGAAACCTGGTTCGCCGAAGGCCGTATTGATTTCGAACTGAAGAAATATACGCTACTTGCCTACCTGCAGGAAGTGAACAAATATTTCAACGAGAACAAACTTTACCCGCAACTGGCAGATATTATCTTTCATTACAACAATATCGTTGCCTTCAGGGAAAACAAAAAATACCTGCAGGAGCATTTCCCCAAAAAACTGACTGGTATACAAATGGAGAAATTACAAATCCTTTATGAACAAATGATCGAAGACGATGAGCTGATGCAGGAACTGGAAGACATCATTCACTATTCAGCCAGCAGGATCAAAAAAACTATTCACAACGGAACAGAGATATATGAGTTTGTGGAAGAGAAAATCAATATTTCTCCGGTAGGCCTCATTCCGCTCGATACCCAAGAAGGTTACTTCTTCCTGAGCAGCGGAAATATTAAAAGTACCCGGGTTTATCATTACAGGCTCTCGTTCTTTGAAAAACATGATGAAAAATACAGGAGTATAAAAACTGCTTTTATTGATAATTGGGTACGCAGCTTCAGCAGTACCTATGAACATATTAAAGCAGAACTGATAAAGCAACGCCGGGACTTACCTAACCCTGCTGTTTATTCTATAGAAACAACGCTGGCTTTTCCGGTAGATGAAACATTATTACCTATCGCCAAGCGAAGCCTGGTAAAATTTATCAGCGAGGCCGCATAATAACAATGAGTGGTTAGTTTTCTTTAATTAACCACTCAACTATTAAACTAGTTAACTAATTCCAGTCCCCAGTCCTTTCCCTTTTTGATCGCCGGCACACCTTCCGTGATCCACTTCGGAGGTTTTTCACCTTTCAACAACCAGTCAAAATACTGCTGCTCCCGGATAGAAATATCCTTCTGGTTTTTCCTTTCCCGCAGGTTATGCGCCTCGCCATTGTAATTAAGCATCCAAACCTGTTTACCCAAACGGCGCATTGCGGTGAACAACTCAATCCCCTGGTACCAGGGTACGGCGCCATCTGCATCATTGGCCATTATCACCAACGGTGTTTTGACTTTCGGTAAATGAAATAACGGAGAGTTTTCGATATAAAGGTTGGGTTTTTCCCATAATGTTGCTCCAATACGGCTTTGTGTCTTCTCATACTGGAACTGGCGGTTCACACCACTTTCCCAACGGATACCACCATAGGCACTCGTCATATTTGCAACCGGTGCTCCGGCCCATGCCGCTTTAAACATATTTGTCATGGTGATAAGCTGCGCCACCTGTATACCTCCCCAGCTTTGTCCCTGTATGCCGATATTTTTTGCATCAATCCACTTTTGCTTTGCCAAATCCTGTGCGGCACTTACAACATAGTCATAAGCACTTTTTGCAGGATGGCCGATTGTATAACGAATGTCCGGTGAGAACACTACATATCCACGGCTGACAAAGAATGAAATATTCAGCCGGCTGCCGGTCGGTGTCGGTGGTATATAATCATGCAGGTCGTTGGAATGCGTTTCATAGAAATAAAGAATCAACGGGTATTTCTTTGCAGAATCAAAATCTTCAGGCTTGTATAAAATACCTTCTGACATTTTTCCATTAAAAGCTTTCCATTTGTATGATTCAGCAATACCCCAGTTGTAGTCTTTTTGCTGGGGGTTTATGGAAGAAAGCTGAATTGCCGGCTCAACTGAATTTGGTTTCAGATTATCAATAAATAAATCTGGTGCATTTTTATATGACTCACGGGTAAAAAGTAATGCTTCAGCTTTTTTTGCTTTTTTGATTTGACCAAATGTATATGCGCCACCTTCTACCTGCTCGAACGATAACCAATCCTTTAATGTTGATTCAATCAGCTCTTCTGACTTGGTCTTTTCATTAATTGTTCTATAAAAAACAGTTTCATATGGCTTGAGAAACCTCGCTTCAGGATCTGTTTGTACATATCTGATTCTTTCTTTACCAGTTCTGCCTATTATTGTAATATTTACAGGGTCTATTCTAGCTGATGTATTACATTTCCAGACATCATACCTGTCATACACATACACCGCACTATCTCCTTCATGCCAACCCATTACCCCATAAGGTGCAGGATCAGAAGGAGTATCATGCTCCTCATTCCATAGCGGAAACCTGATTTTTTGAGTAATATTTTTTGTTTCTTTTCCATCCCATGCAAAATAATGACGGGCCTTGCTGTCGTACCACATAATGTACTTGCCTGTAGGAGAAATATATTGTGGTGTAATAATTCCCTGCAGGTCCTTCTTTACCAATTGACGGCTTCCGTCATTTACATTAATGGCATAAATATCCTTCCTGGTGTTACCAGCCCACTGGCTTTCGATGCGTTTACCAAAATCAGTAACCCCCACAAACTGGTCGCCATCGCCTTCATTAGTGGGGTACACTGTGGGGATTTCCATATAACCCAGCTGCTGCAATTCATTTTTGTCTAGGTGATAAACAGCCAGGTAATTTGTTTGCAGATCCCGCTGCAGGCGGAATAACTGCACCGTTTGCAGATAATCATCGTTGTAATGCCATATATCCAGCTTTACCTGGTCCATTTCTACCAATGATGTGTCTTTAGGAGGCTGTATAGGTGCCGTTCCAAAAAATAATCGATTGCCGGATTTACTGAAGTTCAGGTTTCCATACTCACTGATGGTCATGCCCAGTTTCATACCTATCGAATTTTTATCCGCCAGCAGTTGAGCACTGTCCATCCCTGCTTTATAATACCAGACCTTGTAGAATTTCTGGAGCTCTTTTGGACGGGCATCCCTTTCTGCCAGGTAAGCTACTTGTGAACCGTCTTCAGAAAAGCTGAAATTTTTAAATTC
>CAZWIM010000045.1:7392-22321 GCA_964634265.1 uncultured Chitinophaga sp.
GTCTTCTTTTTCTCTGGCTCCTTTTTCTCAACAGGTTTCTCCAGGTGATATGCTACCCAACCGGCTTCCTTTTCGGGTACTTTGTATCCTTTCACCCTGGCCACTTTCCATACGCTGTCTTTACCCAATTCTACAATTGCGAAAGAATCTTTTGGCATATCGTCGGGCCTTTTCTTTTTGATTTTTGCATCCCGGGTGTCTTTAAAGAATGGTCTGATACGGAAAATAGCATAGCGGCTGTCCTCAGTAATAACTGCATTGTAACCTCTTGCAATCGTTTTTTTATACTGTCCATCGGAAGACTGAACCACCAGTTCATTATCCCCTTCCTGTGGGTCAATGGTGTACACCACCCATTTACCATCATTACTGATCAGCCGCTCACCTATACGTTGCCAGCCATCATAAACAGTGTGATCAAGGGGCTTTTTTTGACCAAAAACAATTACTACCGAAAGCAGGTAGATCAGGAATAACAGAGCCTTCTTTTCCATAAGCAATATATAATCAGGGTCAACAAGTTAAAGCAAACAAATCAATTAGTTGAATGTTATGTGAACAGATTTACAGATATGAACAAAATATTTACTATTTGCTTAGGGCTTTTTCACTTTATATATACTGATGCCCAGAATGCAGGGTCTCTTACCGGAACAGTTACGGATAAAAACCTGCTGAATACCCTTAGTGGAGTGACTGTAGAATTGGTCGGAACTGGAAAAGGTGCTATGACGGACACTTCGGGTAAGTTTCGAATCACCGGCATAGCTCCTAAAAGTTATACAGTACGTTTTACTTCCGTTGGTTATAACGAGGTTTTGCTGTATAACATCGTGGTTACCTCGGGAAATGAGATCAATCTCTCAGTACAAATGGAAGCAGCCATTACCAGGTTGGAAGACGTTGTGGTGAAAAGTACACGGCGTACTGCGGTAGCAGCCAGCCTGGAGACCCCACTCAGCGTTCAAAGGCTGACAACTGAGGAAATCCGCAGTAATCCGGGCGGTAATTTTGATATATCAAGGGTAATCCAGGCTTTACCGGGGGTTAGCGGTACCGCCGGCAGTGTGGGCGGCTTCCGAAATGATATCATAATCCGTGGGGGCGCACCTAATGAAAATGTGTATTATCTCGACGGAATTGAAATACCTGTTATCAATCATTTTGCAACACAAGGTAGTGCCGGCGGGCCAACTGGTATACTAAATGTTAGTTTCCTTGAGGATGTAAAACTGAGCTCTTCTGCTTTCGATGCCCGTTTTGATAACGCCTTGTCGTCCGTTTTTCAATTTCGTCAGCGAAACGGTAACCCTAATGCCTTCCAGGGAAATGTACGGTTAAGTGCCACAGAACTTGCAGGAACTTTTGAGGGCCCATTATCAAAAAATACTACTTTTCTTGCTTCGGCAAGAAGGTCTTACCTGCAATTATTGTTTAAAGCAATTGACCTGCCAATACGGCCCAACTACTGGGACTTTCAATATAAGGTAACTCATAAGCTGGATAAGAAAACCACCCTGACTTTGATCGGTGTGGGGGCTATTGATGACTTCACTTTTGCAGCACCCAAAGATGCAACACCGGAAAAATTATATGTGCTGGATGCCACAGCTGCAATACATCAATGGAATTATACCGTTGGCGCAAGCCTGAGAAGACAGATAAAAAACGGATACTGGAACCTGTCGCTGAGCCGTAATATGTTTGACAATGAAATTGAAAAATTTGATGATAATGAAGAAGGCAATGAAGCCAAAAGACGTTTGGGCATTTTCTCCCAGGAAATCGAAAATAAACTTCGATTTGATGTAAATAAAACTATCAATGGATGGAAGATCGCTTATGGGGGCATGACCCAATATGTAAAAAGTAATAACAATAATTACAAAAGGCTTCGTAAAGAACTGACTGACCAGAACGGCAATGTCATTCAACCTGAACTGGCTGTCAGATATAACTCTGATATTGGCTTCTGGAGATTCGGTGCATTTGCCCAGGCAAGTAAAAGATACCTGGACGATCGTTTAGGCATCAGCGCCGGACTCAGGACAGATATGAACAGTTTTACTGCTGATGGCATGAATCCTCTTCCGGCCATTTCGCCCCGAATCAGTGCTTCCTATGTACTGGCAGATAAATGGACATTGAATGCATCCGTTGGCAGTTATGCTAAAATACCCACCTATACCATTTTGAGCTTCCGGGATAACAACGGAAGTCTTGTTAACGATGACGCAGATTATACCCGTAGCATGCACTATGCGATAGGAACAGAATTCCTTCCAAATAATACTACCCGTTTCACCCTGGAAGGGTTTTATAAAAAATATAGTAATGTGCCGGTATCGGTAAGGGATGGTATTTCTCTGGCGAACCTGGGAGGAGATTTTGGTGTGATTGGCAATGAAGATGTGGTCACCAACGGAAAAGGAAATACTTATGGGTTCGAGTTTTTTGCCCAGCAAAAACTGACCAAACGTTTCTTTGGTACATTCTCTTACACCTGGTTCATCAGCCGATTCAGTGGCGCAAATGGAAAAGAAGTGGCCAGCGCCTGGGATAACCGTCATCTTTTGTCTTTTATCTGGGGATATAAATTCAATAAGAACTGGGAACTGGGATTGAAATTCCGTTACCAGGGCGGCGCACCTTTCACTCCATTTGACCTGCCAGCCTCACAATTAAATTACCTGACCTTCGGTACCGGCATACTGGATTATAATCAGTTGAATACGCAAAGGCTTGGTGCTTTTCATGCCAGCGATATACGTATTGATAAAAAATGGAATTTCCGGAAAATCACCCTTGATCTTTTTTTGGATATTACCAACTGGTATAACGCTAAAAGTCCGGCTTTTCCGCAGTACACATTTAAACGAAATGCAGATAATACAGCTTTTGTAACCACTGATGGCCAACCAATACAGCAAAATGGTTCAAATGCGATTCCTTTTATCTTAACAAATGATGATGCCAGTGTAATACCCACTATAGGTTTTATCATTGAGTTTTAATCTCAGGATTACTTTTGACCAGTAATTAATCCATATTGCCAAAGCCCTTTTTTTAATCCTTTGTACTGGTACTTACAGGCTGCAATATTTTTCTTTTGAAAATCTGTGGCTGGTTTGGAAAAATTTATCTTCTTCCAGATCAGGTAAAGTTTGGCTAAAAAATAAAACTTATAAAGTCGCCTCGAAGAATGTGACGCCTGCCGGGAGATATTGCTGTATTTAATTTCATTGAACCCGGCCTGCTTCATAAACTGCTGAAATCTTTCCGGTGTTTCCAGGTAATTTACCTGCCATCCTTCCAGCCATTTTTTTATAACAGGGTTTTCATTATTTGAGAATTCGGTAACAAATCCATCTGCTACCACAAGCCGTCCGCCTGGTTTCAGCAAGCGGTAAGCCTCTTTAATGAATTGTTCTTTATCATCTGCATAGCAAATACTTTCGCAGCCCCAGACCACATCAAAACTGGCATCAGGAAACTCAGCAGCCGAATAATTCATGACCTTAAAATCAACCATGTCGCTGATTCCCTTTTTCTTCGCATTTTCTGTAGCCTGGTTTACCTGTCTTTCACTCAAGCTGATACCGGTGACCCTGCAGCCAAGCATGGATGAAAGGAAGATGCTGCTGCCTCCCACACCGCAACCGGCATCCAGCACCCTGTCTGAGGATTTAATATCTGCCGCTTTCATCATTACTTCATTCATCCGTATTAATGATTCAGGAAAGGATTTCACTTGTGCATCCCAATAACCATAATGTATGGCGAGGCTATTATTCAGATCCCAGGAATCCTTATAAGCATTCTCTGTGTCCCGGTAATAATCAATAATCTTTTGATGGTATTCACTCGACTGCATCATGAGTCAGTTTTCTTTCAACCCGAACTAATATAATCACATGGGCAATCAGTGCCGCAGCAATAACGGCAAACCCGATGTAAAATCCTTTACCGAGATACTTATTCTCGTTATAAACAGTAAAGGCCAGCAATATACCATAAACAGGCTCCAGGTTATACGTAAGATTAACTGTAAATGCAGAAAGCCTTTTTAATGCATTGGCAGAAAGCTGAAAGGCAATAACAGAACAGAACCATGCCAATACCAGCAGCCAGCCAATATTTTCCCAGTCCGGAATAAAACTTTTAGCTGGAAATTTTTGCAAATAAAAAGGCAGCAAAACAGATAATACCAAAAAGCCACCTGTCTGTTGCCAGGACAGCATGGTCTCCACATTGATACGTTTTAGAAATTCCCGGTTATAAATGGGAAACAAAGATGCCAGGACCGCTGAAATAATTCCTATGATGATCCCGGTCTTAAATTGTGTATCAAAATGAAAAATGATATAAATACCTGATAAAGTAATCAATCCAAGCAGCAGTTCCACCAAATTGATTTTTTTCTTGAGTATCAGCGGCTCAAATAAAGCTGTAAAAAAACTGATGGCTGAAAAGCAAACAAGTGCAACTGAGACATTTGAATATTTAATTGACCCATAAAAAGTAACCCAGTGCATGGCTGCGATGAAACCCACACCAGTTATTTTCAGGATATCGTTTACAGGGATTCGTTGGATTTTTTTCAGCCATCCAAATAACAGCCACATTGTAATTGCTGTAAACAATAGCCTGTACCAAACGATCATGCCTTCATTGAGGGTGATGAGGCGGCCAAGGATTCCGGTAAAGCCAGCTAGAAATACAGCAATATGCAATTGAAGAAAAGCCTTTCTCATCAGGCCTGCAAACTAAGTAAAAGAGGGAATAAACAATTGGTTATTTACTCTCTGCCAGCACTTCACCTGATTTTTGCTCTTTGGCACCGGTATTTTGTGGTTCTGAATTTTTGACTCTTTTTCGATAATTAGTAAAGAGACTGTGCCAGCGAAGTTTCAAGACTCCAAGGATACCTTCTTTTACAATTCCCTTATTCATTTTGGATGTACCATAAGTACGATCTTGGAAAATAATAGGCACTTCTTTTATTTTAAAACCAAGTTTCCACGCTGCAAATTTCATTTCAATCTGGAAAGCATAACCCACAAAACGGATCTCATCCAGGTTAATGGTCTCTAAGACCTCCTTTTTATAACAAACAAATCCTGCAGTGGGATCCTTAACCGGCATCCATGTAATCATTCGGGTATAAAGAGAAGCCCCCTTAGATAAAGCAATCCTGTTTTTGGGCCAGTTGACAACACCGCCGCCTTTAGTGTAGCGGGAGCCAATAGCCACATCAGCACCCTGATGTTTACAGGCATGATACAACCGGGGCAAGTCTTTGGGATTGTGCGAAAAATCAGCATCTATTTCAAATATAAACTGGTAGCCTCTGTTGATGGCCCATTTAAATCCATGGATATAAGCAGTCCCCAGGCCCAGTTTCCCCGTTCTTTCCTCAATAAATAACTGACCGGAAAATTTGGGTTGCAGGTCTTTTACAATTTGTGCAGTACCGTCAGGCGATCCGTCATCAATAACAAGTATATGAAACCCTTCATTCAGGTTGAAAATAGCATGAAGGATACTGGTAATGTTTTCCTTCTCATTGTAAGTTGGTATGATAACTAACTTTTCCAAATCAGCATTTAGAATGAGCATCTAATTTACGATAATCAAAAAAGATGGCATGTTAAAAAATGGCTGCTGGCAGAAAAACGCTTCATCCCTTTTTTAACATCGTACGGGTATAAATCTCGGTAAGCTTCTGCTTGGTGTGCTGGGGAAAATCACCCTTCATCATCCAATCATAGTATTGCGGCTCAGCTTTCAGTACATCTGCCACAGGGCGGCCTTTATATTTACCGAAATTAAATACTTCGGTTCCGTTTTCCAGTACAAAGCGACGGGCAAAATCAACGATCTGATCCTCACCGATTGTCTTGAGAATGGATTCAACAGTATTGCCTAATTCCGGGTAGCGGGACACCTGTGCTTCCAGTATTTCATGTGTTGCAGATGCATCTACTTCTGCGCCATGGGCTCCCTCCAGGTTCTTATTGCAATAAAACTTATAGGCTGCTCCCAGTGTACGAGGTTCCATCTTATGGAATATATTCTGCACATCCAGCAACTTCCTGTTCTTCATATCGAATTCAACCTGTGCCCGCAGAAATTCCTCCATTAGCAGCGGAATATCAAAACGATTAGAATTATAACCGGCAATATCACAGCCATCCAGTACTTGCTTTAATTCCTGCGCTACTTGCCTGAAAGTGGGTGCATCCTTCACCATTTCATCTGTAATTCCATGTACATCACTGGCACCCTTGGGAATCGGCATTTCAGGGTTAACAAGTTTTCGTTTCACTATCCGGGTACCGTCCGTAAGTATCTTGATTATGGCAATTTCAACGATTCTGTCTGTACCAAGATTAACGCCAGTCGTTTCCAGGTCAATAAAGGCGAGGGGCTTTTTCAGTTGCAGCATTGGGTCAGTAGTTTCACTTATTTTTAAAATAACGGGCAGTAAAGGTAATGGATTGACAGGTATAAATAAGCCGCCATTTTAGACAAGGTTTTAAGGGTAAACCAAAAGATAACCAAAGCGTTATACTGGTAAAAGCCCCAGTAGGTTTACCACTCCTTTTTCATTACCACTTACTATCTTTGCACATATAAAATAATTGAAATCAATTTTCGTTATTCACCTATAACATCCACTATATTATGAAAAATAAAATTTTAGCCGCCCTGATGTTTCTGACCCTTATCGTTGTCATTTCCTCTTGTGCTTCCCAGAAGTACGGATGCCCCGGCAACCCACAGGCCAATACCAAATTCAGAGGTTAACAGAGCTTTAAAAGACATTACTAATTAGTTGTTGCTTGTTTTGCAGGTTAAGGAAGTCATTGCATTTAATTTCCAAATAGGATGGCTTCAATAGGAAAAACTATACAAGTGTTTTCTGAATGTCTTAATCCCCTAAATTTGCGAAAGCAATGAAATTATTTACACATATACATCATCATTTCTTACTCCTTCCGGGTAGGCCGTGAGATGTTATATATTAAACATAGTAAAGGGCTTACTCAACAGTAAGCCCTTTTTATTTGTAATGCAACAAAGCTTTTTATGCAGGAAACACTAAAAATTGCCATCCAAAAGTCGGGACGCTTATATGAAGGCTCCATGAAATTGTTGAAAGAATGTGGCATAGAGATCAGTAATGGTAACAATCAACTAAGGGTGGCAGCAGCCAATTTCCCCGTTGAAGTCTTTTTTCTCCGGGATGATGATATTCCTGAATATGTACAGGATGCGGTAGCCGATATAGGCTTTGTAGGTGAAAATGTGGTAAAGGAAGCCGGGAAGTCAGTTGATGCAATAGAGAAGCTGGAATTTGGTAAATGCCGGCTTTCAATAGCTGCACCTAAAAACGGTTCAATAAACTCTATACATGATCTTGCAGGTAAGAAAATCGCTACCAGCTACCCTTCTATTCTATCAACCTATTTAAATGAGAAAAATATCAGCGCATCAATACACCAGATAAGTGGCTCTGTAGAAATAGCACCAAGAATTGGCCTGGCAGATGCCATCTGTGACCTGGTAAGTTCCGGCAGTACCCTTTTTACCAATGAATTAAGAGAACTGGAAACTATCTTTTTTTCAGAAACTGTTCTGATCAGTAACAGGAGCCTGCCGAACGAAAAGAAAATATTACTGGAAAGTCTTTTGTTCAGGATAAGATCCGTAAAGAAAGCAAAGAATAATAAGTATGTTTTGCTGAATGCCCCTAATGAAAAACTGGAAAGTATCTGCAGTCTTTTGCCCGGAATGAAAAGTCCCACTATTCTGCCCCTTGCCGAACCCGGCTGGAGTTCAGTTCACTCCGTAATCAATGAAAGTGATTTTTGGAATATCATTGAAAAATTAAAAGCGAATGGTGCACAGGGTATTCTTATCATCCCGATCGAAAAAATGATTTTATAATGAAGCTATATAAATATCCATCGCCTGCGGAATGGCCGGAAATTGTTCAGCGTCCGGTTGCTGATATTTCATCAGTTAATGAAACCGTATCAAAAATTCTTAAAAAAGTAAAGAAAAAAGGAGACGATGCAATTTTCAAATTTGCTAGAAAATATGATGGCATAAAACTAACATCACTATTGGCTTCAGACGAGGAACTGGAGCAGGCTGAGTCGTTATTGAGTGAAGAGCTAAAAAAAGCTATCTATCAGGCGAAAAGCAATATTGAACTTTTTCATAAGACTCAAAAAGAAGAGGTCAGGAAAGTTGAAACAATGCCCGGCATTACATGCTGGCGTCAATCCCAGCCCATTGAAAAAGTTGGTCTATATATCCCCGGTGGTTCTGCCCCTTTATTCTCTACTGTTTTAATGCTGGCAATTCCTGCAAGCATAGCAGGTTGCAAAGAAGTCATTCTTTGTACTCCTCCGTCAAAAGATGGAAATATCAATCCTGCAATATTATTTACAGCGAAACTTTGCGGAGTAAATAAAATATATAAAGTTGGTGGGGCACAGGCGATAGCTGCTATGGCCTATGGTACTGAAACAATACCAAAGGTTTTTAAAATTTTCGGTCCAGGCAATCAGTTCGTAACTGCTGCTAAACAATTAATACAAACAGAAGGTGTAGCAATTGACATGCCCGCAGGTCCTTCCGAAGTGCTGGTAATTGCTGATGAAACAGCAGTTCCCGATTTCGTAGCCGCCGACCTCCTTTCGCAAGCAGAACATGGCCCCGATTCACAAGTATTGCTTGTTACTATAAGCGAAATAATTGCAGAAAAAGTGAATGAAGCCATCAATAAACAAGTAAAAATTTTGCCGAGAAAGGAAATTGCTACTAAAGCATTACAAAACAGTAAAACGGTAGTTACAAGCAGTCTTGATGAAGCCATTGCGCTGTCTAATCTTTATGCACCTGAACACCTTATCTTGAGCTGCGAGAATGCAGAAGAAATATCAGTCAAAATCACAAATGCCGGCTCTGTTTTTATTGGCAATTATTCTCCGGAAAGTGCCGGAGACTATGCCAGCGGTACCAATCATACTTTACCCACGAATGGCTATGCTGCTATGTACAGCGGAGTATCGCTGGATAGCTTTGTGAAGAAAATCACCTACCAGCATTTGACAAAAGATGGATTAAACAATATTGGCAACACAGTAAAGGTAATGGCAGCGGCGGAAGGACTTGAAGCCCATAAAAACGCAGTTGCAATCCGATTAAATGAGTAACATGAAATTTGAACTGGATAAATTAGTCAGAGAGAATATTAAAAAAATGACGCCTTACTCTTCTGCAAGACATGAATTTGCAGGAGAGGCCACTGTCTTCCTTGATGCAAATGAAAATTCATTTGGTTCACCCTTGGAAGAAAACTATAATCGTTATCCCGATCCCCTTCAGCTAAAGCTCAAAGAAAAGATCAGCCAAATAAAAGGTGTGCCAGTACAGAATATTTTTTTAGGTAATGGCAGTGACGAGGCAATTGATTTACTTTTCAGGGTCTTCTGTTATCCTGGTAAAGACAATGTCATCATTTTGCCTCCTACTTATGGCATGTATGAAGTTTGTGCTGAGGCAAACGATGTGCAGGTAAAAAAAGTATCATTATTGCCGGACTTTCAACCAGATCTTACAAGTATCGAAGAAGCAGTGGATGTAAATACCAAAATGATCTTTATTTGTTCGCCTAATAATCCAACAGGTAACAGTATAAACAGAAGCGATATTGAGGTATTACTAAATAATTTTAACGGACTTGTTATTATAGATGAGGCCTATATCAATTATGCCCGTCAAAAAACGTTCATTCCTGAATTAACCGAGTATCCGAATCTTGTTATTCTGCAAACCTTATCAAAAGCCTGGGGGTTAGCAGGCTTGCGATTAGGTATGGCCTTTGCCGGTCAGCCGGTAATCGATTACCTGAACAAAGTAAAATACCCTTACAACATCAACACAGCTACACAAAAGCTGACCCTTGAAGCGTTGAATAATATTTCAAGTGTAAATAACTGGACAAAGACCACGGTTGAACAAAGAGAATGGATAATCAGCCAGCTTAAGCAGCTTGTATTCGTAAATAAAATCTATCCTTCTGATGCCAATTTCATATTGGTGCAGATGGAAAATGCAAAAATAATCTATGAATATCTTGCAGGAAAAGGAATTATTGTCAGAGACCGTTCTAAAATTATTCTTTGCGAAGATTGCCTGAGAATAACAATTGGTACACCGGATGAAAACAATCAATTGGTTGATGCATTGAAAACATATACCGCATGAAAAAAATACTTTTTATAGACAGGGATGGCACTTTAATAAAAGAAGCCCCCCCTACCTACCAGGTAGACGCATTTGAGAAATTGGTTTTTTACCCGGACATGTTCACCTGGATGAAACGAATTGCCACAGAATTGGATTTTGAAATGATCATGGTAACAAACCAGGATGGATTGGGCACCGCAGCTTACCCGGAGGAAACTTTCTGGCCCATTCAAAATTTCATATTGAAAACCTTAGAAAATGAAGGAATCATTTTTAGCAATATTCATATAGACAAAACATTCGCAGCAGACAATGCTCCAACAAGAAAGCCCGCCACAGGAATGCTGAATCTGTACCTTAATTCTTCTGAATATGATATTGAAGGATCATTTGTTATTGGCGACCGAATAACTGATGTTCAGTTAGCCAAGAACCTGGGATGTAAAGCTATCTGGATAAATAATGATGCAAGTCTTGGAGCCGCTGAAATCACTAACGATATTACCATTCTGAACTCAACCATTGCCTTAGAAACAAATAATTGGAAATCGATATATGAGTTTTTAAAGTTAGGGCAACGAATCATCCAGCATCAACGAAACACCAATGAAACGAAAATTCAGTTGCTGATGAACCTTGACGGAAAAGGGATTTCTAATATTAATACAGGACTGAACTTTTTCAATCATATGCTGGAACAACTCAGCCGGCATAGCGGCATAGATATCGCAATAACTGTAGAGGGGGATCTGCATATTGACGAACACCATACCATAGAAGATACGGCTATTGCTCTTGGCGAAGCATTTGCTATAGCCATGGGCAATAAAAAAGGAATTGAACGATATGGCTTCACCCTGCCTATGGATGATTGCCTTGCACAGGTAGCCATAGATTTTGGCGGGAGAAGCTGGCTGGTTTGGCATAGTACATTTAACAGGGAAAAAATTGGCGATATGCCAACAGAAATGTTCTATCACTTCTTTAAATCATTTTCTGATGCGGCTAAATGTAATTTGAATATTAAAGCAGAAGGAGAAAATGAACATCACAAAATCGAATCCATTTTTAAAGCTTTGGCTAAAGCAATAAAAGCTGCTATCCGGAGAGATCCTGACAATCAGCAACTTCCCAGCACAAAAGGAATACTGTAATGAAAGTTGTAGTTATAAAGTATAATGCCGGCAATATTCAGTCAGTGCTTTTTGCATTGGAAAGAATAGGTGTACAGGCAACTGTTTCAGACGATCCCGATCAAATTATTACAGCCGACAAAGTTATTTTTCCGGGAGTTGGTGAAGCCAGTACGGCAATGCGGTATCTGTCAGAAAGAAATCTAGACAAACTCATTAGCTCACTTCATCAGCCCGTATTAGGGATTTGTCTTGGAATGCAATTAATGTGTGATCATTCGGAAGAAAACAATACTTCCTGCCTGCGTATATTTGAAAATGTAAAAGTGAAAAAATTTGATCGAACAGAAAACAATTTAAAAGTTCCTCAAATCGGCTGGAACAACATCACCGGTCAAAAAACAGCACTATTTAACAATATTGACTCAAACAGTTATTGCTATTATGTACATAGCTATTATGCTGAACTTAGCAAGTACACAATAGCGACAACAGAATATGGGGAAATCTACAGCGCCGCCCTAAGTAAAGACAATTTCTTTGGAGTACAATTCCACCCGGAAAAATCTGCAACCACCGGTGAGACAATACTTAAAAACTTTTTAGCCCTATGACAGAATCAATAAAGACAATTCAAAAAAATGCACCAAAGATGAACTTTGGGTTCATAATACCTGCTATCGACATTATTGATGGGAAATGTGTCCGGTTAACAAAAGGCGACTATAATCATAAAAAAATTTATAATGAAGACCCTTTGGAAGTTGCTATGCAATTTGAAGATGCCGGACTAAGGCGGTTACACCTGGTAGATTTGGATGGGGCCAAAGCAGGCGAAGTAAGGAATTGGAAAGTCCTTGAACGCATAGCTGGCAAAACAAACCTTGTTATTGACTTTAGCGGGGGTATCAGTTCACAAAAAACTGTTGAAATCACTTTTAATTCAGGTGCCGCATATGCTTCTGTTGGCAGTATTGCTATTAAAGATGAAAAAGCTTTTACCGGCTGTTTGCTGGCTTTTGGACCCGAGAAATTTATAATTGGCGCAGATGTATTAGATGAAAAAATTGTTATCAGGGGGTGGACTGAGAAAACACCTGTCACCGTATTTGAATTAATCGGGAAGTACAAAACAAAAGGTGTAAAGCAGTTTTTTTGTACAGATATAAGTAAAGACGGAATGCTGGAAGGTGCTGCTATTTCGTTATACAAAAAGATACTGAACGAACACCCTTCCATTGATTTAATCGCCAGTGGCGGGGTAAGTATGATAAAAGATATTGAAGAACTAAGAGAAGCAGGTTGTGAAGGAGTTATTGTCGGTAAAGCGATTTATGAAAACAAAATTTCTTTGACCCAATTGAAACGCTTTTGCTGATGCTGACCAAAAGAATAATACCCTGTCTTGATATAAAAGATAAGAGAACCGTTAAAGGGACTAAATTCCTTCAGTTGCGTGATGCAGGCGACCCTGTAGAATTGGCTGTACGATATTGTGATGAAGGAGCCGATGAATTGGTTTTTTTAGATATCACAGCTACCACCGAAAAAAGGAAGACACTGGCAAAGCTGGTGAGGGAAATTTCAGTCAATATTAATATCCCCTTCACTGTCGGTGGTGGTATTAACAGTATTTCAGATGTAAGTGTATTGCTTGAAAACGGGGCAGATAAAGTATCAATAAACTCATCGGCTGTAAGTACCCCCTCGCTTATCAATGATTTGGCAAAAAACTTTGGCAGCCAGTGTGTGGTTTTGGCTATTGATGCAAAGATCATTAATAACGAATGGAGAGTCGTAACTCACGGTGGCCGAAATCCTTCAAATTTAACTGTACTTGACTGGGCAAAAGAGGGTGCAGGAAGAGGTGCCGGTGAACTTCTTCTTACTTCCATGGAAAATGATGGAACTAAAAAAGGCTTTGCAGTTGAGCTAACAAGGCAAATTGCAGAAGCCACACCTATACCTGTGATAGCATCGGGTGGAGCCGGCAAGATGGAAGACTTTGCCGCTATTTTTGAAACAGGAAAAGCTGATGCAGCCCTCGCTGCCAGTATTTTCCATTTCAAAGAAATCAATATACCCAGTTTGAAAAATTACTTAGCTGAAAAAAAAATACCTGTAAGAATATGAAGCCTGATTTTTCCAAATATGCAGATGGACTGATCCCTGTTATTATCCAGGACCAGCTTTCAAAAAAAGTATTGATGCTGGGATTTATGAATGAGGAAGCCTGGAATAAAACAAGTAACGAGAAAAAAGTTACTTTTTTCAGCCGCAGCAAAAACCGGCTTTGGACCAAGGGTGAGACATCCGGCAATTTTCTATTTGTTAAAGAAATTCTGACAGACTGCGATAATGATACAATACTTATAAAAGTGAATCCCGCAGGTCCCGTTTGTCATACCGGCAATGACACCTGTTTCAATGAGGTAAACACTGCTTTTTCAATTGAAAAACTTGAAGAAATAATAAACGACCGTAAAAATAATCCATCTGGTACTTCCTATACCTCTTCCCTATTTGATAAGGGTATAAATAAAATAGCCCAGAAAGTTGGGGAGGAGGCCGTTGAACTGGTTATTGAAAGCAAAGACAATGACAATGAAAAATTCCTTGGTGAGGCTGCCGACCTGCTATTCCATTACCTTGTTTTATTGCAAGTCAAAGGATTTACATTAAGAGATGTTGAAAAGATATTGGCTGGCAGGCATAAATAATGCCGTCCCGTTTCCGGGACGGCAGCTCAGGGTCCGAATTATTCTGATATTAAAGGATCATCTTTCAACCAGTACCTGCCTTGTAAATCGAATGTTTTTATTTTTTAACTCCAGGTGATAACTTCCTGAAGCTACTTGTGATGGTAATTTAATGACTGCATTTCCACCGGACTCAAAGTTCAGGTTACCTTGAAGAACTGTCTGACCAGTAGAATTTATCAACCGGTATGTAAATATTCCCTGTTCCACCGTTTTGTTAAAAATTGTTATGACATACCGGGCTGGATTAAGTACAACAAAGTCAGTGTTGACAAACGAATTATCACTTAGTGCAACAATTTTGGAGTAGCTGAACGTTCCATCAAAATCTACACTGCGAAGCCTGTAATACGCTATTCCCTGGTAGATCGACGGATCATCATAACTGTACAACTCCCTGTTACCACTATTCCTTGCCTGCCTTGTGCCAATAGTTATGAAAGAGGCTGCATCGTAACTTCTCTGTACTTCGATGCGATCAACATTAAATTCATTCTCCGTTACCCAGTTAAGATAGCTGATACTATTTTTTCTTTGCCCGGAAAATAATAAAAGTTTCAATGGAACCGGAAATGACTTATATCCCAGTGTCATTTCACCAAAAGTATTGATGCTGCCAGAGGTTACACTACCTGTTGTTGAAATATTACCTGTAGCAGCCCCTCCCTTGCTCTCCCAATCACTTCCATTATATTCAGCAGACAAAATATCGGCAAGATCTATATTATCCATGGGCACTTTCGAGTTATCCCAGTTAAGTGTGACTTGTGC
>CAZWIM010000046.1:0-22062 GCA_964634265.1 uncultured Chitinophaga sp.
TCCCTACACCCTGCCACGAGAACTGGGACAAAATGACCCCTGTAGAAAAAGGCCGCTTTTGCGGCTCCTGCCAGACACAGGTAGTTGATTTTAGCATTATGACTGATCATGAATTGGTTCAATTCTTCAAAAAGCCTTCCTCCGGGTCTGTTTGCGGACGCTTTATGACAGGACAATTACACAGAGATATTGAGATGCCTAAAAAAAGAATTCCCTGGCTAAAATATTTTTTCCAAATGGCGCTTCCTGCTTTGTTTTTAGCAAAGGCTTCTGCCCAGCAAACCAGGAACAGCAAAGCAGTCGTAAATGATACCGATACAACAAATATGAAAGTAACCAATGATAACAGGATACTGGGGCTAGTCTTGCCTACCACTTTTTCCGGCAGGGCTGACACTACGATAATTGAAAGCCCCATCACCAAACAAAAAACGATTAAAGGGAAGGTGACAGATGAGAAAGGGGAGGCAATACCTTTTGCTACAATTACGGTGACAAACTCAGGAAATATCATTGTCGCCGATGCAAAAGGGACGTTCAGTTTTGATGTAAACAACAGCCTGGGCCATTTGTTAGTAGCCTCCGCAGGTTATGAAGCACAAAAAATATGCATAGCCGAAATGGGAGCATTTACAGAAGTAAAGCTTAGTATCAATAACCAGGCTGGTGAAATTGCCACCAGCTCCGCAGGAATTTATATAAAAGGAGAATTAGGCTCAAGGGGGCCGGTTGAAAAAGAACCTGTAGTGGAAACCGATGAAATAATTCAACGGGATATAGAAATTCCGGCAGGCAGAAACCGGTTTTACATTTATCCCAATCCTATAAAATCAGGCGGCAATATTACAGCCGGAGTTCACTTGCTGGAAGAAGGATATTATGCAGTGCAGTTTACCAGCCAATCCGGTCAAATAGTTACACAAAAAGAAATTTGGATTGATGCTGCGGCTAAAGTGTTGAACATAGATGCCCCGGTAACAGCAGCAGGAAATTATTTCATTGTACTGGTTAGCAAGAAAACCGGCAAAAAGTTAACAGAGAAAATCGTAATTCAGTAAGCAGTTTACAGGTTATCATAGAAGTCCACCCTACGGCCCCGGTCTGTCCGGGGCTTTTTTATTTAAATCCGGGATGAAATTGTTCCAGCGTTTTTCGCAGAAACTCCCTGTCAAGATGTGTGTAGATTTCAGTGGTGGTGATACTGGCATGGCCCAGCATTTCCTGTACTGCCCGCAAGTCAGCACCGCCCTCCACCAGGTGGGTGGCAAAGGAATGCCGGAATGTATGCGGTGAGACAGTTTTTTTAATGCCGGCTTTCAATGCAAGGTCTTTAATTATATAAAATATCATTACCCTGGAAAGTTTGCTTCCCCGGTTATTTAAAAAAAGAACATCTTCATTTCCTTTTTTAGGAGTAAGATGAACCCGGATATCATTTTTGTAAATGGTAATATATTTTATGGCGCTGCTGCCAATAGGAATCAGTCTTTCTTTATCACCTTTTCCCAGTACCCTGATGAATCCAAGATCCAGGTAAAGTTGTGAAAGCTTTAAGTTGACTACTTCACTTACACGAAGGCCACAGCTATACATTGTTTCCAGTATAGCTTTATTGCGGCCGCCTTCGGTTTTGCTCAGGTCAATTTGCCCGATCATGTTTTCAATTTCTTCAAAACTAAGTACATCAGGCAAAGATCTTTTTAGCTTTGGCGCTTCTAATAATACGGTAGGATCTGTTTTTGAAATATCCTCCAATGCACAATACTTATAAAAAGCCCTCAGTCCTGAAATAATCCTTGCCTGTGAAGTGGCCGTCATGCCGAGTTCTGCAATCCATTTTACAAACTGTTGCAACTCTTTCAGCGTAATTTCTGATGGATTTTTTAAGTGGCCTGATTGCAGCAGATAGGAAGTCAGGTGCTCAATATCCCGAAGGTATGCTTCAACCGAATTTGGGGATAGTGATTTCTCCAGTTCAAGGTAGGCTTTGAATCCTTTTTTGTAGGGTTCCCACATGCTGGTTAATTAGTTGATTTGTTCATAGCTGTTTCATCTACATAATTAACCATTGTACTTTATTCTAAAGTGATATTTTTCTCCAGTTCCTTCCATTGTTTATCAATCAGCACTTTCACCCAAATGCGGTTATTGGTGATATTAACCGAATCAATATACTCATGAATAGCGTCGTAGTCAATATCCAGTTTCTGGCCAAAGGTCATCATGGCTTTCTTGCCGGTGATCATGTCTTCTACATAAATATTGCCACGATCAGTATTTACCACCAGGTTGTCGGAAATGGAGAATTTCTTATCAATATTATTAATACCGCTGCTTTTCCGGCCTATGTCTGCAGTTTTATTGAAAGGAAGACGCAATTGATAACCTCTGCCTGTTGCACAATCATTAAATAAGAGCCAGGCATAAGAAGTATCATTGAATACACAACGTATGTAATCTTTATTAATAGTTACTGAATTATTGAGCAGGTAAGTGAAGCCTGTCTTTCGGTTAATACCCATGCCTTTGTAACTCCAGATCAGTGTATCGGCCCGGCAATCCCTCGCAGAGATATATACATAAGGCTTTAAGGCAAAGTCGCTATTAAATTTTACGGTATCCTTCAGGCAGGTTGTATCACAAAACAATGCCGGCCCTTCCGAAGATGAGGACTTGCAACCTGAGATTGATAATACTATTAATATAGAAAGTGCAGAGGCGATGAGTAATTTCATATTTTATTGGTTTGACAGGCAACAAAAATAACCATTGCCGGATTAGCGGCTAAAAAATCTTTTAGGAAGTTTTTGAAATAACATCCGATCATTATCTTCGGCAAATGAGTAAGATTCCACCCGTTAATCTCCGGTCGTTTAAACAGAAAGCAAGACATGCAAAACCAAAGATGCGTCGTTACCTGACCAAGCTGGAAAAGGAACCCCCACGGCATTTGGATGCAAAAATTGCATTGATGGAAAAAGAAGTATGGGCAGAAACGGATTGCCTGAGCTGTGCCAACTGTTGTAAAACGATGACTCCTACTTATAACAAGAATGACCTTAAAAGAATTTCTGCCCATTTCAACATGACTGTTGATGAGTTCAAAAAGAAATGGCTAAAACAGGAAAGGGCTGGGGACAGGGATTGGATGAATAAACATACTCCCTGCCAGTTTCTGAACCTGGATGATAATATGTGCAGTATCTATGAGATCCGCCCGGACGATTGTGCCGGCTTCCCGCACTTATCAAAAAAGTTCAAAGACTTTGTACATATTCATAAGCAAAATGTAGAGTACTGTCCGGCTACTTACAAACTGGTGGAAAAAATGATGGAACGTATCGGCCAGTAATATAAAATCAATGCTGCTTGCCTGTTATTACAGAAATACATCTTCAATCAGAAAATAGTCTGCGTCTCCATTCTTCTGTACGGTAATAGAGAGAATGTCATACTGTATCCACTGGTGTCCGGGGTTTCGGAAAAGATATTCGTCAGCTGCTTTCTGAAGGTGTTTAAATTTCTTTTTGGTGACACTGTCTTCCGGGTTTCCCAACGAAGAAGCCCTCCTTGCTTTTACTTCGATAAAGTGTAAAAATTTTCCTTTACTGGCTATAATGTCAATTTCATGATAAGAATGCCGCCAGTTTCGGTGCAGAATGATGTATCCCTTAGCGATCAGCCATTGGGCTGCCCTTTCTTCTCCCTCTTTTCCTAACTCGTTATGCAAAGCCATGCATTATCTTTACTACAAGATAAAAAAGAAAATAATTTATGGCTGGCATTTACCGGTTGCAAGGAGTGGTAAAACATTACGACTGGGGAGGTTATTCGTTTATACCTTCTTTATTGAAAGCCGAAAACAAACCAAGGAGACCTTTTGCAGAATATTGGATGGGAATACATCCGCTGGGAATGGCTGGTATTGATACGGGAGGCAGTACACCCACTGATCTTGCTTTTCTTGCCCCAGACTTGTCTTATCTTTTTAAAATACTGGATGTAAGAGATATGCTTTCAATACAGGTACATCCATCAAAAGCCGCTGCGGAAATTGAATTTGCAAGGGAGAATGCCGAAGGCATACCACTTGATTCGCCGCAACGCTGTTATAAAGACGCCAACCATAAACCTGAATTGCTGGTGGCATTGAGTGATTTTTGGTTATTGCATGGATTTAAACCATCGGAAGAACTGACAGATACATTATTAAATGTAACAGAATTAAGAGAGCTACTGCCCATTTTTAATAGTTCAGGCTATTCAGGTTTGTACAAGCATGTAATGGAAATGTCGCAGGAAGAAGTAAACAGAATTTTGACACCTCTTATCGAAAATCTGGGTAAAATCTATGAATCAGGAGAAATGGAAAAGTCAAGCCCGGATTTTTGGGCTGCAAGGGCGCAGAAAACGTTCTCTTCAAACGGAAATATAGACAGGGGTATTTTCTCCATTTATTTCTTCAACCTGGTGCACCTGAAAAAAGGAGACGGCCTGTTCCAGACGGCAGGGGTACCACATGCCTACCTGGAAGGACAGAACGTTGAGATTATGGCAAATTCTGATAATGTTCTACGTGGGGGATTAACCACAAAGCATATTGATGTGAAGGAATTAATGAAACATGTAAAATGTGAAGCTACTTATCCCCAAATCTTGTCTCCGGAAGCAGATAGTGAAGGTGAGAGGGTGTATGAAACCCCGGTGGATGATTTTCGATTAAGCGTTTTTGAGTTGGAGGCTGGTGATACTTTTTCTTTCAACCCCCAGGGTGTAGAAACGGTATTACTGACTGAAGGAATGACAGAAATTGATGATGAAAATGACACCATTCGTTTGCAGGCGGGAAGTCCCGCAGCCGTTGTTTTCCCAGGGCATAAAGTGTACCTGGCAGCCGCTGTAAAATCCACTGTTTTCAGGGCTTCGAGTAGAATCCACAACCGTTGATAAATAGCTCACTGAATTGGGCCATTTCTGTTATTTTTGTTGTTCATTTAATTACCTGATATGAAGTTTAACGGTAGAATACTTGTTTTTACAATAGTGTTGGTGGCTTTGGCTACAGCCTGTAAATTTTTCTTTGGTCCTGATCTTGACTGGTCAGGTTTTTCACCTGTTATTGCTATAGCGCTTTTTGCCGGTTTTATTATTAAGCAAAAGGATATGTCGTTCATAATGCCATTGCTGGCACTCTTTATAAGCGATGCCATCATTCACCTGCTTCATAAGACCGGGAATTTTGAATATGCCGGTTTTTATGGTGGTCAGTGGAAAAACTATTTGCTGATACTTTCTGCCACTTTACTTGGATGGGTTTTCAAAGGGAACCGCTACAGCGGACTGGTTGCAGGTGGTATTATTGCTCCTACTGTATATTTTCTGGCATCCAACTTTATGGTTTGGCAGGCTACAACAGAAGCGGTATATGCGAGAAGTTTCAGTGGATTAATGACTTGTTATGAAGCAGGTCTGCCATTCTATAGAAATTCTTTGGCTGCCATGCTGGTTTTTCTGCCAGTGATTCTTTTGTCTTATAACTATGTTACAGGTAAAAAGGCTGTGCTTACCATTGCTTAATTAAGCGGCTAAATATTTTGAACCCATCAGTGTTTTACTGGTGGGTTTTCTTTTGAATAAGATTCAGAAAAGTGATCCGCTTTTATCTTCATAGCCCTCATCCGTCAAAAGTGTGTGATGTTGCCCGTCTGCAGCCTCGGTTGCCAGTTCATCGCAGCGGTTGTTGTAAGGATTGTCTGCATGGCCTTTTACCCACTTGAAACGGATGTGGTGTTTCTGGGAAAGTTTATAGAACTCTTTCCATAGATCAGGATTTTTTTTACCTCCCTTAAAGTTGGTTTTTATCCAGTTTTTCAGCCAGCCTTCTTCGCATGCTTTCACTACATATTGGCTATCTGAGTAAATGGTGACATGCATTCCGTTTTTTTTCAACGCTTTCAAACCTGCAATTACAGCCATCAATTCCATCCGGTTGTTGGTAGTCAGTTTATAACCTTGTGAAATCTCTTTTTTATGATGTCCGCTCATAAGGATAACGCCATAGCCACCGGGACCCGGGTTACCCCTGGATGATCCATCTGTATATATTGTTACGTTATGGCTCATAATTATACCTGGAAGACACCGGTTCTGAGTTCTTTGATCTCCGGATTATGATTGGCTGCATTGATTCCTTCACTGATAACTCTTCTTGTTTCAACCGGGTCAATGATGGCATCTACCCATAACCGGGCAGCGGCATAGTAGGGTGAAGTTTGTTTATCGTAACGGTTCTTGATTTTGTCAAATAATTTCTTTTCTTCTTCTTCCGTCAATTTTTCACCCTTTGCTTTTTTGGATGCTACTTCAATTTGCAGCAATGTTTTAGCAGCTGAATCACCACTCATTACTGCAATTTTAGCTGTTGGCCATGCATAAATAAAGCGGGGATCGTAAGCCTTACCACACATGGCGTAATTGCCGGCTCCATAGCTGTTGCCGGTAATGATTGTAATTTTCGGTACAACCGAGTTGGCAACTGCATTTACCATTTTGGCGCCATCTTTAATGATGCCGGCATGTTCGCTACGGCTGCCCACCATAAAGCCGGTTACATCCTGCAGAAATACCAGTGGTATTTTCTTCTGGTTACAGTTGAGAATAAAACGGGCAGCTTTGTCTGCGCTGTCGTTATAAATTACCCCGCCCATCTGCATTTCGCCTTTCTTGCTTTTTACAATTTTTCTTTGGTTGGCTACTATCCCAACTGCCCATCCGTCTATTCTTCCATAACCGCATACAATCGTTTTACCATATTCCGCTTTGAACTGTTCGAAATCTGAATCATCTACAATTCGTTCGATGATATCCAGCACATCGTACGGTTTCCCTTCGCTGGGAAAAATGCCATACACCTCTTCTATGTCCTTTTTGGGCAATTTTGGGTTGATGCGATCAAAACCTGCCTTCTCCTTTTCTCCCAGCATGGACATCATTCGTTTTATATGATCCATGCATTCATGCTCCGTTTTGAATTTATAGTCTGCTATGCCGCTTATTTCAGTGTGTGTGGCTGCACCACCCAATGTTTCATTATCAATGTCTTCGCCAATGGCTGCTTTTACAAGATAAGGACCTGCCAGGTAAATGGACCCATTCCCTTCCACCATCAGTGTTTCATCGCTCATGATGGGCAGGTAGGCACCGCCAGCCACACAAGGTCCCATTACAGCTGCAATTTGTGTAATACCCATACCGCTCATACGGGCATTGTTTCGAAAGATGCGGCCAAAATGTTCTTTATCCGGGAATATTTCATCTTGCATAGGTAAGAATACACCGGCACTGTCTACCAGGTAAATGATGGGCAAATGATTTTCCATAGCTATCTCCTGCAGCCTTAGGTTTTTTTTGCCGGTGATCGGAAACCAGGCACCCGCCTTAACTGTTTGATCATTGGCTACTATAACACATTGCCTCCCGCTGACATAACCGACCCCCGCAACTGTGCCACCGGCAGGGCAACCACCTTGTTCCTCGTACATTTCATACCCTGCAAAGGCACCGATTTCAATGAAAGGTTTATCAGGGTCAATTAAATAATCTATCCGTTCTCTCGGGGTAAGTTTTTTTTTCTCCCTTTGCTTTTCAATGGATTTTTTTCCGCCCCCTTCATGGATCTTTTCCAGTTTTCGGCGCATGTCACTCAGGCTTTGCTTTAACTGGTCTTCGTTTCTGTTAAATTCAAGGTTCATACAATCATCGTTAGGCAGCAAAGATAAGGCTGCAGCTATAAGTCTATGGAGGTTGTGGAACTCGGGTGAATCTTATTTGGGGCAGGCTGCTATTTTTTGCTTAATTACAGTCATTAAAGTGTTATCCTTATTTTCTTCTGCTATAAGAAAGGCTTTTTCGAAATATTTTTTTGCTTCAACCCCATCATTAAGATTTAGTGCATTTTCACCGCTTTTAATCCACATGTATACAGAAGACGGGAATCTATCCCTTCCTGTACTGATAACTCCTCTGGCTGCCCGATGTTCATGTACCTCTGTAAGATTATCGAAAACAGAAATGAACAAAAATTCATTAGGGGCTTTGATATTAAGTTTGGATAGCACAGAATCCGTAATACCGGGAGTAGTGTGAGCCGGTTGTTTTAACAACCATTCTGCAAGCCTGATCCTTTCATTGTGTATAGGTTTGTTGTATTTTTTATCGTTGAGGATAGCAAAAGCCCTGGCTGTAAGTTCATACGCAGCACCATATTGGTTGCTGCACCATACTACAATGTCACCTTTGTAATAATCAAAATAAAGGTCTATGGTGAACCCTTTGCCACCGCCATTATGTCCGACAATGAACGTTTTTTCTGGTTTATCTTTTAAAACAGCCATGCCCAATCTTCTGTACGGTGAACTGCTATCGATTGTATGATTATTTGTGAGTTGTATTTCCATCCAGTTCCGTGGCAATAATTTTTCGTTCAGGTATGCTTTCGCAAACAGAAAAAGGTCTTCTGCAGTGGACATCCAACCCCCGGCTCCACTGGCTTTTCCGTCACCATATTTTGTTTCGTCGGGAGTAAAACGATTTTCGGTTATTTGATAATAAGGCCTTGCTGCATTGTTTGGTAAAACCGAATCATTTAATGATTTTGTGTGCTGCATACCTGCAACGGTAAATATGTTCTCTTTAATTGATTGTTCAAACGGAACATTATCTTTTTGGGTAATGACTTCTTCTAATAATACATATCCAGAGTTGCTATAATAACTGCGTTCACCGGGTGTATTAAAAATCACCGGTGCTTCCTCGATAAATTTTTTTATTTCAGCCCGGCTATAAATCTTTCCAAACTCATATGCCGGGTGTTCCCACTGGCTACTCAGTCCCGAAGTATGAGTAAGAAGGTGCTGAATAGTCATTTTGTCTGCATTAGGTATTTTCCAATCTGGTAAAAGTTCAGCAACGGTGCTGCTTAATGATAGCTTACCAGTCTTAATTAATTGAAGTATGCGAATCGCAGTGAACATTTTGCCTACTGACTCAGTTTTGAAAACTGTGTTCAATTGCATGGGAGCCCGGGTCTCCCTGTTGGAATATCCTATGGCTGCGGAATATGTTAGTTTATCCTTATTGCCAATTAATAATACACCGCTCCAATTCAGCTGTTCGTATTCTTTAACCAAAGAGTCGAACCTGATTTGTTGAGACTGAGCTTTGCATGAAAAAGTGAAATAGACTATCACTATAAGCTGATATGAACAAGCCCGGAAGAATAACCCGGTGGTTATTAGATTATAGAATTTACTTGCCTTTATCATGTGTTAACTAATTTATTTACTATGAATATCCTCAAATATCAATAAGTTGAAGTGGTAAGTGAATCACATAAAGATGTGAAAGTGGAGAAATCGGCTAATATGATATAGTCGTTATGGAAATGATAACAAGCAGGATACACTTACTCAATACAATCAGGTTGCAATGTTATTTTCAAATAGATTCTTCTAATGATTTTCTAATTTGAAATTAATGCCTGCACAAACTCCTGCCGGTTATTTTGTATGACTGAACAGGTAGTTTATGAAAACAACCGTTTTAAAAAAGCAAAAGGTTAAATGCCGTACAATCGAATCTTCGGATTTTGAGAGTGTTTGTGAACTTCAGCTTGCCTGCTTTCCGGGTATGAAGCCATGGAGCAGGCAACAGTTTGATAGTATTCTTTCTATATTCCCTCAAGGGCAGTTTTGTGTAGAATATGATGGAAGGCTGGTAGCATCCAGTTGCAGTCTTATCATAAACAGATCACAATACCCGGATACTGCCAGTTGGAATGAACTGACCAATATGGGTTATATCACCAATCATGACCCGGATGGTGATACACTCTATGGAATGGAAATTATGGTTCACCCGGAATACCGGCTGATGAAACTTGCCAGGCGGCTTTATGAGTCAAGGAAGAACCTCGTAAGGGAACTAAATTTAAAATGCATTCTCATTGGCGGGAGGATACCTGGTTATCATTTGCATGCAGCTACTATGGATGTGGAAGAGTATGTTCAACATGTTATTGATAAGAAAATATATGATGCAGTGCTTACTGCCCAGCTTTCCAATGGGTTTGTGCTAAAAAGACTATTGCCCGGATACCTGCCAAATGATAAAGAATCCTGCGGATATGGTACTTTCCTGGAGTGGAGTAACCTGATGCTCAGTGATAAGAAAAAACCGGTTAAGCCGGATCCCTATGTGAGAATCTGTTGTATCCAGTATCAATTACGAATGATCAAAAATTTTGAAGAATTTGCAGAGAGCTGCGAATATTTTGTAGACGTAGCTTCAGATTACAGGTCAGATTTTGTGGTCTTTCCTGAAATGCTGACTATGCAATTGCTAACGTTCCTGCCTCAAAAGTCGCCTGCCGAGGCAGTTCGGCAACTCGATCAGTTTACTGAACAGTATATTGAGATGTTTACAAAGCTGGCTATTCGGTATAATGTGAATATAATTGGTGGCTCACATTTTATTATTGAGAATGGGGATCTTTATAATGTTTCCTATCTATTTAAAAGAGATGGGACATGGGCAAGGCAATTCAAGATTCACATTACCCCGCATGAAAAGAAATGGTGGGGAGTGAAGCCCGGAGATGAAATGAAAGTATTCAATACAGATTGCGGCAAAGTGGCCATTGCTATTTGTTACGATATTGAGTTTCCTGAATTAACAAGAGTAGCAGCGAGTAAAGGGGCCGGAATCATATTTGTTCCTTTCAATACAGATGTAAGACGTTCCTACCTGCGGGTAAGGTATTGTGCACAGGCCCGTGCAATTGAGAACCAGGTTTATGTTGTGATCACCGGTGCGGTTGGCAACCTGCCCAGGGTTGAGAACCTTGACATTCATTATGCACAATCAGCTATTCTCACTCCAAGTGATATTGAGTTTCACCGGGAAGGACTGGCAGCAGAGGCGCCAGCCAATGCAGAAACAGCGATCGTACAGGAGTTGGATATTAATCTGCTTAAAAGAAACCGTGAGTTTGGAAGCGTACAGACATGGGCTGATCGCAGAACAGACCTGTATCATGTTTCATTCAAAGAAGGAGACAAACAGCTTCGTATATAATTTAAGACCGTAATTTTATAATACAACTGAGCCAATGACGGGAATACATATTTTGATAGCGGAGGATGAAAAAAAAATTGCGGATGCATTACGCCAGGGACTTGAAGAAAACGGCTTTACTGCACAGGTAGCCTATGATGGAGCAATAGCATTGAAAATGTTCCGAAATACACCGTTTCAGCTGGTGATTGCAGATATTAATCTTCCGGGGCTTAATGGGTATGAATTATGCCAGGCAATACGGGCAGCAAATGTTTCAGTTCCTGTAGTTATGCTTACTGCCATGGGTGCTTTAGAAGACAAAATTGAAGGTTTTGATGCAGGAGCTGATGATTATATTGTAAAGCCATTTGATTTCAGGGAATTACTTGTACGTATAAGAGCTTTATTAAAAAGGACTCACACAACAGTTGCCACAGGTACTTTGCTTCAGGCAGATGACCTGGTGATGAACCTTGACAGCAAACAGGTAACACGAAACGGCCAGCCTATACAATTAACGGCAAAAGAATTTCAGTTACTGGAGTATTTCCTGAGAAATAAGAACAGGGTAGTTTCCCGGGCTGATATTGCCTTGCAGGTATGGGATATTGATTTTGATACCCGTACGAATGTGATTGATGTTTATGTGAATTATCTGCGTAAGAAAATCGATAAAGGATTTGACCAACCACTCATTTATACACAAGTGGGGATGGGATATGTTTTAAAGGATAAGAGCTGATGAAGCTGGTATATAAAATCAACCTTTTGTTTGCTGCAATAGTTTCGGCTATTGTATTGGTCATTGCTTTTTTGATATATACCATCAGTCGTCAAACCTTGCAGAATGATTACCGGCAACGACTAAAAACAAGAGCAGCCCGTACGGCACAGCTTTATACTTTTTTCAGATCAGATACAACCAACCTTCTTAAGTCTCTTGATGCCAATGCTCCGCCTGCATTGTTCAATAAGAACATAAACATATATGATGATAACCGGAATGTACTTTATGAGTATCATGATGAGGGAACACAAAAGCTAAGTCCGGATTCCTTGAGATTCGCTGATGCTGCCGAAAGTGGAGAAATATTTTATTCAGTGAATGGAAAAGATGTATGCCTTTATTATCACAGAGACCCGGTTTTGAATCTTACTGTACTGGTAGCAGCGGATAATCTTGCCGGTAAAGATTATATGAGAAACCTGAAGCGTATTTTCCTGCTATTTTTTCCTGCAGCAGTCATTATTGCGCTGGCAGCGGGCTATATGTTCTCCAGGAGTATCATAAGGCCGATTAAAGAAACGATAAGGGATGTAGAACTTATTACCTCTCAAAATCTGTCACATCGTCTGTTCGAGGGAAACAAAAAGGATGAGTTAAGCCAGTTGAATGCAACATTCAATGATCTGCTGAACCGATTGGAAGAATCATTTGCCATTCAACGCAGGTTTATATCCAACGCTTCTCATGAGTTATCGACCCCGCTTACCTCGGTATCCAGCCAGATTGAAGTGTCGTTGTTACAAAATCGTTCCCCTGAAGAATACCGCCATGTACTGCAGTCCGTACTTGACGATGTGAGAGAACTGCACCAGTTAACACACAACCTGCTTGAAATTGCCAAAGCAGGCACAGATGGCGGCATAACTTTGGATAAAGTACGGATTGATGAAGTATTAATAAAGGCTCATTCAGATTTATTGCGCCAGAATACTGAATATAAGGCAGCGTTATTTTTTGATGAACTACCGGAAGATGAAAACGAATGCCTTGTTTTTGGCAATTATCATTTATTGTACAGCGCTTTTAAAAATCTGCTGGAGAATGGCTGCAAATATTCTCCGGATGCATCTGTTAAAGTGTCTTTGTCCTTTCTGAAACAAGAAGTAATGATCACCTTCACGAATAATAGCGATATACTTTCTAACGAAGAAATTGACAAACTATTTGAACCATTTTACAGGGGTGGTAATGCCCGGGGCAAGCAAGGTACCGGGCTTGGCCTAACGCTTACAAGAAGAATCATAAGCCTTCATAAGGGAACTTTATCCGTTAGTTCCACCCCGGAGCTGGGAACAGTTTTGGTTATACTACTTCCCGCACTCCGGAAATAGTATTTTAATTCAATTCTAATTCTGGCCTAATTCCGGTTTTAGATACTGCTGGTATTTTGGGGTTCAAATAATCTGGGAGTGTGAAAAAACTATTTACCAAAATACTGGTGCCCGTAAATTTTAACCGTAACACGGCATTGGCCATGCAAAAAGCTGTTCAGGTGGCCAATGAATTTCAATGTGACGTTCATGTGCTGCATGTACAAACACCTTTTGCAATAATGCCATTTCTGTATGAGGGTTATTTTTCTACTTCTACTTATGAATCACATGCCAAGACTGCTGCTGTTAAACTTCAGCAACTGCGAGAAATTTATAGTATAAAGCTAAATGACGGTTTGCTGATGACAATTTCACAGGAACTCGGTGACTGGCAAACAATGATGAAGAAGACAATCATTTCTGAACATGCAGACCTGGTTTTAATACCAAAGCATCCCAAGCGATTCTTTGGTGCGTTGATACAAAAAATTAATGTTAATAAACTGATACAGCAAACCCAATGTCCCGTTCTGACTGTCACCCGCCGTTTTAATATTCATCACCTGCAGAATATTGTAGTGCCGGTTGGCGATACATTGCCAATACGGAAGTTAACAATGGCAACCTATTTGGCCAGGCAGAGTAATGGATATATACACCTGATGGGCAGCTCCGGCAAAAACAAGAATGAAGAAAAGCGTAGCAATTGGTGTATGACCAGGGCCTACCAGTTATTACGGGATTACACACAAGTGAATATCCATTGCAGTATCAGTACTGATAATAACAGTATAGGAGGGATGCTGGCTGTTGCAAAGAATGTTAAAGCTGATCTTATCGTTGTAAACAATGGCAAAGAAACGCAGCCGGATGGCTGGCTTAACCGTCTTCTAGGAAAATATGTTTATAAAGAATCCAATATTCCGGTTCTAACTGTAGCCGGAACAACCCCTCAAATTTAAAAACATGAATATGATAATGAAAAAATTAACCGGAACCCTTTTGGTAGTTTTTATCCACTCCACTTTATTGATGGCACAGGATGCAGCAGAAGTGGAGCAATTACTGGATAATGAACGATACGAAAGTGCAGAGGTCATTTTGGAAAAGAAAATCAATGAAGAAGGTGTAATGCCGGATATAAATTACCTGTTGGTTAAAACCTATCTTGAACAGGATAAAATAGATGAGGTAAAAGATTTTATTTCAAAATATAAGTTGAATGAAAGCCCGGATGCCGATCCGCTTGACAGGATTACTTATGCAAGGTATTTATTACAAAAAGGTGACAATGCCGGGGCGACCGCAATCTTCAATTCAATTCTCGAAAGTAAGAAGAACCGAAAGAACCCCACATTGCTCATGGCTATGGCAGAGGTGAATATCACAGAGCCGAAGGGTAATGCATCACTTGCATTGGAATGGTTAAAGATGGCAGCTGATAAAGATGAAGATAACCCGTCAGTTTTTATATTAGAAGGATTAGCCTACCGTAAACTTTCTGATGCCAGCAAAGCTTATCTGGCATTTCAGCAAGCTTTGAAGAAAGATAAGAATAATGTAAAGGCACATTATCTGCTTGGTAAAATATTTACAGCGCAGAAAAACACCGAAGTTTATCTTGAGCATTTCATGAAAGCATATGAAATTGACTCAACTTATGCCCCGGTACTGGAGGCGCTTTATGATCACTATTATTATGTTGATGTAAGAATTGCCCGTAAATACCTGGAGAAATTTATTGCAAATTCTGACCATAATACCCAGCATGATTACCGGATGACAGATATGTATTACCTGACGGGTGATTACAACAGGGCAATTAATGAGGCATTAAAACTTATTGATAACGAAAAAGAGAAAGTGCAGCCCCGTTTATATAAATTAATGGCTTATTCTGCAATGAAGAGTAACGATACACTAAAAGCACTGGAGTATGCTAATCAGTACTTTTCAAAAGAGCAACCTGCAAAACTTATTGCAGCTGATTTTGAACTAAGGGCTATACTTACTGAAGCTCAGCCGGGTGCAGAAAAAGGGGCCATTGATTATTATTCCATAGCAACTGAAATGGATACCCTGATTGCCAATAAAATTAAATATGCTACTGCCATTGTTAAACTTGCCAAGAAAGCTGATATGGCATCCAAACAGGCATATTGGTTAGGAAAGCTATATCAATGGAAGGAAAAGACCAATAATATTGATCTTTTCAACTGGGGCCTGGCTCACTATACTGCTGCAGAGTACCCGCAGTCGGACAGTGTATTTACTTTGTACACAGAAAGATATCCGGAGGATATATTCGGCTACTATTGGAGGGCTCAGGCAAATGCTGCCATTGATACTGCTTTAACGGAGGGTTTAGCAGTTCCGCATTATCAAAAAGTAACTGAAATAGGAGAGATAGATAAAGAGAAGAATAAGAAGATGCTGCTTAAGGCATATGGCTACCTGGGAGGATATGAGGCTAATATCCGTAATGATTATGTAAGGTCTCTCATGTGGTTTGAGAAATACCTTGAACTTGATAGTGAAAATGCTGATGCTAAAAGATATGCAGAAACTCTGCAAAAATGGATTGAAGAACAGAGAAAATAAACTATAGCGGTACTTGCTGTATTAAGGGTACAGCAAGTACTTTTTACGCATTTCCTTATACTGACTTAGCCCGGGTTCCCAACTGGCTCTAATTTCCTTTTCAGATTTTCTATCAATGATCTGCTGACGAAATTCACCTGAGCCGATCAATTTTTCAATAGTACCCATCTGGTTACTCAGTTTTGAATCAAAAAATTTTTCCTTGAATGGGTGTGCTATGTATAACTCTATTATCCATTGCAGGTTGATCTGTTTGGCTTTACGCAGTAGGTTTACATCATATTCACGCAGATCAATTCCATAGCATACCTGGTCCATGAAAAGTGGCGTTTCGGCCATTCCTTTAATTCCGGTAGGTGTATATGAAAATGAGTACAGTCCCTTTAGTTCCGGGCTGCCAATAACTGTAAACGGAAACACAGTGCCCCTGCCATGATTTAAATAAACTCCTTCAAACATACAGGTGGATGGATATAGCAGGATTGCCTGTTGTGTGTTCAGGTTAGGCGAAGGTTTTACAGGAAGGGTATAAGGCAAGTCATGATTATAATTTGCCACTGGGATTATTGTGATTTTGCACTTTAATTTGTCTTTTAACCAGCCTTCGCCATTTGCCATTAATGCAAATTCTCCCACCGTTAATCCGTGTGCCATGGGAATAGGGAACATGCCGATACCGGATTTATACTTCATATCCAACACTGGCCCGTCAACAAGATATCCATTTGGGTTGGGCCTGTCCAGCAGTAACATTTCCTTTCCATTTTCTGCACAAGCTTCCATCAGCCTAGCTAAAGCGTTGATATTGGTATAAAATCTGACTCCTACATCCTGAAGGTCATATATCAATATGTCAATATCTGCCAAATCTTCTTTACTGGGTTTGTTTTTTTTGCCATAAAGTGAGATAACGGGTATTCCTGTCGAAGGGTCCGTTTCATCTGCAACATGTACACCGGCGCTTGCATTGCCACGAAAACCATGCTCGGGGCCAAACACCTTCACAATCGTTACACCCAGTTTCGCAAGGCTGTCAACAAGGTGTGAAGAACCAATAATGCTGGTTTGATTGGCCATGATGGCTACCCTTTTGTTCTTAAGTAGCGGCAGGTATTTTTCTGTTTGTTCTGCGCCTGTTTTTATTTCAGGCTGAGCAGGAATTGTCGTAAAGAAGCTTAAGAAAAGAAAAAGGGCTGACAGTTTTTTCATTAGTTGAAATTTGTCAGCCCAAAATACTGATTTGTTTTGATGTGATTTATCCGTTCAGAGGGTTTAATAAAATAAAAGGTCTATGTCTTCAGCCTGTTCAGATATATTGACTTATGCTGCCATCGGCAGATTCGGAAAGCTAAATGCAACTACAGTTGTATTATCGAAATGCCTGGTAATTCCTACGTAACCACTTATCATTTTTGCCTTTTCTATAATAGAAAATGGGAGCATTTCAGATATTGCTGAGCTTTCATTATTTAAATCTTTAACATGTACAAGAAGTACATTGCCGTATTCTTTTGCTGAAATAAGAATATGCCTGTTGGAGCTTTTTTCAAACAAAGTGTTTATTAATCCCCGAATGACAGACTTTACTATTTCCGGGTCAGTTTTTAAAACTAACAGGGGGTTGATCTCATTTAGGATACGGAAATTACCTTTAACTGTTTCAGGAGTTAACTGGTTGATGATACTATCTACCAGTCGCTGAAGTGTTTGTTTTTGTTGTACCATTTTGTACTCCTTTTTTGTCATTGCGTATTCCATAAAATAACTTTTAATAAAAGTTTTTCATGCGGGTACGGATTGATCGAGTTTTTCAATGGGGTACGGAATAAGCTAAAGTACAGGTGCGGAATTATTCAGAGGGTATCGGATCCTAAACAGGATATTGGATATTGTTGTTTCTCATAGGCCCTTTCGGGGAAATATTGTTGTGTCTTTCTGAGTACAAAGTAACTGCGACAAACAGGCGCAAAAAATAGAAGCTTTTGCTTTTGGTAAGTAGTTGTCTGACTACTGTTCATTATAAATACTTCGACAAGTATTAGGTAATTACCTTTAATTAGAACTATGCAATGAGTGCTTATCAGCCGGGCTGCTGATTATGGTCATTCCCCGGGATGATATTCTTGATCTATCTTGTTTGATTATAAGCCTTTATGAGAAGGCTAAACAACTTTGCTTAATTTTAAGTAACCGCTTAGTTATGAACAAGATCATTTTTACGGAAGAATTCTGCCAGCCTGAAAATCTATATCCTTTTACGCTGACCCGGCAACTACAGGATATCCGTGTGGGAATTTTGACCATTAGGGAAAAATGGGAGATGATGCTGGGATTACCATCCTTTGATAAGAAGGAAGATGACTATAAAGATCTCAGCCGGTCTGTCAATATAGATGAAGCTGTGGCAGATGGTGTTTGCCTGATGATACATGGCAACGTTTTGCCAACACCAAAGCTGGTCAAAGCCATTTTAAGATTAAAAAATGGTGAATTTATTGCAACACCGGGAGGCAGTAGTGTCGCTTTTCGTATCACTAAACGAGATATTGTTGACAAATTTAAAATCAAAGTAGGCCACGCAGTTACTTTTAAAGAACAAGTGAAAACAATTCAATACCCATGGGATATATTTCAGCTCAACGACTGGGCCATAAGGCAGGATTTTGTTTTGTTGACCGAAAAAAGAAAATCACAGCCCTTGTCTAAAACCAACAAAGTGATAAAACCCTCCCAGGTTTTCATTGAAAAAGGAGCTACAGTAGAATATTCAGTTATTAATGCCTCTGCGGGGCCCGTTTATATCGGGAAAGATGCGGAAATAATGGAGGGCTGCCTGGTAAGAGGGCCTTTTGCGATGGGAGAAAAGGCCTGTCTTAAAATGGGAGCTAAAGTTTATGGAGCCACTACGTTAGGCCCGGGTTGTGTTGTGGGAGGGGAGGTGAAAAATTCCGTACTATTTGGCTACAGTAATAAAGCACATGATGGTTACCTCGGTGATTCTGTGGTAGGAGAATGGTGCAATATGGGAGCAGGTACTACTAACAGTAACCTGAAAAATAATGCAAGTGATGTAAAGATATGGACACCAAAAGGGGAAATGAATGCCGGGATGAAATGCGGGGTTATCATGGGCGATTATTCCCGTACGGCAGTAAATACATCAATCAATACCGGGACAGTGATAGGTGTTAGTTGCAATGTTTTTGGCTCCGGCCTTACGCCAAAATATATTCCCAGTTTTTCGTGGGGTAGTGAAGGGGTAAACCGCTATGAGTTTGATAAAGCTTTACTCGATATTACTGATTGGAAAAAATTGAAGGGTAAATCAGTTAATGAAGAGGAGAAAAGCATTTTGAATTATATATTTGACAAATTTTAAAGTTTTGCTACATGCAAAAATTTGAATACAAGGTGTTGGAAGTATCTGCTGCAGGTGGTTTTTTCAGTGGCGGTGGTGTTGTGAATTTCCAGGCTTTGAGTGATAAGCTGAATGAACTGGGAAGGCAGGGATGGGAAGTAATTGGCAGCACCGATATAAACCGCAATTATGGCGATACAAGAAATGTAATGATCATTTTAAAAAGGCCTTTAAACGATAGTCAATAAGTATGAGAAAACAAATTGCAGCAGCAAACTGGAAAATGAACCTCAGCTACCAGGAAGCTGAAACACTCTTAGATGAGATACTGGAAGCAGAGATCAGGCTGGATTTTCATCAGCTGGCCATTTTTGCCGTCCCGTTCCCGTATCTTATAATGAGCAGAAGTGAAGTAGAAGATGAATTGAATTATGAAGTGGCAGCCCAAAACTGCCATCATAAAAAATCCGGTGCTTATACCGGTGAAGTGTCTGTAGATATGCTTCATTCCATTGGTGTGAATTATTGTATTATCGGCCATAGTGAACGAAGAGAGTACAATTCGGAGACTAATGCCATGCTGGCAGATAAAGTGAATCTTTGTTTAGAGAATGCTATCACACCAATTTTTTGTTGCGGCGAACCACTGAACATCCGGGAATCCGGCACACAAAATGATTTTGTGGCAAAACAACTTAAAGAGTCCCTGTTTCATTTGTCAGCAGCAGAAATAAAAAATATTATTATTGCCTACGAGCCTATCTGGGCCATCGGTACGGGTAAAACCGCCTCCACAGAACAGGCACAAGAAATTCACCATTATTTACGTTCTGTTATTGCCGGGAAATATGGTGCTGACATTGCCAATGAAATTCCGATTCTTTATGGCGGTAGTGTAAAGGCGGGTAATGCGAGGGAATTGTTTGCCTGTCCCGATGTGGATGGCGGATTGGTTGGTGGTGCTTCACTAATCGCTGCCGATTTCATTGAAATTATTAAGGCACTGAAGTAACGTAATAACGGCGGATTTTTTATTTTTAACAGTTCAGGTATTTCTGCACCTTATTACATAGTGCTGCAACGCAAGAACCAGGTACTGCTTAGTTTCCTGAAGGTGAGGGCTATCGTAAACGGTAAAGATATCTACCCGTTGGCAGATAGTAAGCCTGTTGGCATACCTGTGCAGGCTAATAACCCAAGGCTTGTAATTACAGATGGCTATCATATCTCAAGGCCATTAAAGCTTGTATACAAGGATTTAAATACGTATTGTTTCTATGTAGTTTGTTCTATAAGCGATGGTCAGTTGTTTGGTGGCTTTATTGGATTAGCAGGGATGTATCTCTCTGGCTTTTATACAGGGTTATTCCTATTAAAAATCCTGAGTTTTTTACCTCTGATCTACCTGCTACTATTTTATTACCTGAACAGGAAAGATTTTTTCAGGCTCATTCCTGTTGTTAATTGAACTATTTTGAGTTCTCCGGTAAAACCGTTTTTTTATAGTCATTAAGTTTATCCAGATCAAGTATGGTGCTTGTATTTTCTTTGTTTGGGTGAAACATAACATTGAATTTTGCACCCCAGATTATTTCCTGAGATGTATATGACCACCTGGATACAACAGTATTAGAGAATACCTCGTCAAAAGCTTTAACAAAAACAAGTATTTCCAATTTGCCATCCTTAATGTCTGACTCCGAGAAATCAGCTAATGGGCTATTTTCATCTATAGCATGTACAAGTGTCCAGCTTAATGCCAAAGAATTTATCTCGTTTATCTGAAGGGGAAGATTATAGAACTTATTCATTTTTTCCCCGTTTTCATCAACTTGAAGCGCCAGTGTTACTTCTGCACTGGCTTCAGAAAGATTGTTGTTTTTAAAAGGAGCCATTCTAAGCATCAACGCCTTTCCGTCTTTAAATGGAGCTATTATTGCGTTGTTACTGAATTTCAGAAATGCTCTTGGCCTTGAAAAACGTCCATAAAAGAGACCTGTGGCGATGGCAAAACTTAGCAGGCCTATAAATGCCTCAAAAGTAGCAACTGCACTTGTAAGAAACCCGGTTGGACTTATTCTCCCATATCCAACTGTAGTGAACGTCTGGGTACTAAAAAAGAAAACTTCTGAGAACTCTTTAAGATTGTGGCTTTTATCTATCCCCGCCAGATGTTCTATCCCAATTAGATAATAGATGCCGGCAAAAACAAGATTTAATGTAATATAAATTGTTAATAGCAGAAGTAGAAACCTCCCCGTTGACATGCCAAGCATTGTATGATACCAGCTGTATTTATTTAAAATACCAACTCCTTGTTTAATTACATTAGCCCGGCCCCGGTCACGGTTATAGAAACGACCTCCACTATTGTTAGTGCTGGTACCAAATCCGGTATTATCTTCTGATTTCAGGGTTCTGAACCGTTTTAACAAAGCCATTTTCAAAGTAATTATTTAGTATAAAATATATTCCCAATTTTGATGCATGTTGTTAGTAATCTAATTTAGCAATTAATGACACGAAAAAAAATTTTGTGGTTGTGCAGCTGGTATCCCAGTAAGCTTGATCCGTTTAATGGTGATTTTATTCAAAGGCATGCAAAGGCCGCTGCTGCATTCAACGACATTTATGTCATTTATGTTGCCAGTGACAGTTCCGGTCAAACCAATAAGAAGGAAAAGGAGATACAAAAAAGTGATGGCCTGACTGAGCACATAGTATATTTTCCGGCTAGTAGTTCCTTTTTAGGAAGAATCAGGGCATATTTTAATTACCTGTTCATTTTTAAGCAAGCTATCCGACGCTACATTGTTGAAAATGGTAAACCGGATCTTGTGCATGTTCATGTGCCTATGAAAGCAGGATTACTGGCCTTGTGGTTAAAA
>CAZWIM010000047.1:0-21912 GCA_964634265.1 uncultured Chitinophaga sp.
AATTTAGAAAACTGTTACCGAAATACTGAAGAATTACACTACCGGCAGGCAGGCTTCGACCCTTCGGTTCCTCAGGGTAAACTAAGCTCAGGGTGACAATGGTTGAATAGGGTTGAAGGGTTGAAAAGTTGAAATGTTGAAAGGTTGAAAAGTATATGAGTGTTGAAGCGGGTTTAAGGGTAGATTTTTTGGAAGGGGTTTAATGATTTTAGGAAGTTCAGTCAAAATTGGCTGAACTTTTTTTTTAGCCGGTTGTAACTATGCTATTATGAATGCATTTACCATCAAAGACCTGGAAAACCTTTCTGGTATCAAAGCCCATACGATCCGTATCTGGGAACAACGGTATAATTTTCTGAAGCCCCAGCGTACCACCACCAATATCCGTTATTACAGCAATGATGAATTAAAGACCATTCTCAATATTGCTTTATTGAATAAATATGGGTTTAAAATATCCCATATTGACCGCATGGATAACCAGGAGATCCAGCAACGAATACTTTCATTGGGCGATCCAAAGGCGATCCAGGAACGCATAATCAATGAGCTGGTGCAGGAGATGGTGGATATGAATATGGAGCGATTTGAGAAAGTGCTGAATAATTATATCGCTGCCCGGGGTATTGAAAGAACGGTAACGCAGATAATCTTTCCGTTCCTGGAGAAGATTGGCATTCTATGGCTTACCGGGCATATCAATCCTGCCCAGGAACATCTTGTCACCAATATTATCCGGCAGAAACTGATTGTTGCCATAGAGGGAACAATCTCCCATATCAATATGGACAAAACCTTCCTGCTGTTTTTACCGGAAGGAGAGCATCATGAGCTGGGATTACTCTATATGTATTACCTGTTGAAGAACAGGGGTGCTAAAACAATCTACCTGGGAGCCAATGTACCGGTAAAGGATGTGGAATATGTGATCAATGCCAAGAAGCCTGATATTATCTTCATTCACCTGACTGCTACAGCAGCTAATTTCAATTTTGAGAAGTTTCTTACCAATGTCCAGTTACGTTTCGGACAGGTTAAAACAATCATTTCAGGCCAGCTCACCCAGCATTACAAAAAACGGATACCCCCAAATGTGGAATTCAAAAAGTCCCTTGGAGAGTTCATGGAATTTTTCAATACACTATAAGTGGCTGGTTAGCACTTATTTGGGGGCTTCATTTTTGTTTAAAAAAATTAACTAATAAATTAAACAAAAAATTTGGTTATACGTAATTATTGTGTTTAACTTTACAATTCAATTATTAAACACAATTTTATGTCAACAACTGAGTTTAACCAAATGCTGGTCAGTAATGCAGACTTTCTGAAGCCATTTGCTATCAATCTCACAAGGGATACCGAAGCGGCCAATGACCTGTACCAGGAGACCCTCTATAAAGCATTGGCGAACCAGGAAAAATACAATGTTGGCACTAATATAAAAGCCTGGCTCTTCACCATCATGCGGAATATTTTTATTAATAATTACCGCAGAAAAGCTAAACAAAAAACCATTTTTGACAATAGTGCCAATGACTTTCTGCTAAACCAGAAGCAGGCCACTGTTGGTAATGCTGCTGAGGGCAGTCTCCGTATGAAAGAGATACAGGAAGCTATTCAGCAATTGCCTGAAATCTTTAAAACACCCTTCCTGTTGTACTTCGATGGATATAAATACAATGAGATCGCAGAGGCTTTAAATGAACCTCTCGGAACTATTAAGAGTCGTATCCATTTTGCCCGTAAATTGCTGAAAGAGCAACTCAGCCGGTATTAAAAATCATAATGACTAATCGGAAATCAGTAATTGTAATAGGCAGCGGCTTTGCCGGATTGTCTGCCGCCTCTTTTATGGCAAAAGAAGGATGGAAGGTGACTGTTATTGAAAAAAACAGCACACCCGGTGGCCGTGCCCGGCAATGGAAAGAGCAGGGATTTACTTTTGATATGGGTCCAAGCTTTTATTGGATGCCCGATATTTTTGAACGTTATTTTGCCCAGTTCGGCAAAAAGGTCAGTGATTATTATGAACTGGAAAGATTAGATCCATCGTACCGGGTATATTGGGATAACGGATTTACGGATATGCCCGCAGATTTTGCTTCACTCAAAAAAACCTTTGACAGCATCGAACCCGGAAGTGGTGAGCAACTTGAAAAATATTTACAGGGAGCTGCCTATAAGTATGATGTAGGGATCAATAAACTGGTGTATAAGCCGGGACGTTCGATAACAGAATTCATGGACTGGCCCACCATTAGCGGTATTTTCAAACTGCAGGTTTTTTCATCGATAAAAAAACATATTGCCTCCTATTTCAAACATCCCCGGCTGCGTCAGCTGATGGAGTTTCCTGTTTTATTTTTGGGAGCATTACCAGAAGATACACCAGCCTTGTACAGCCTGATGAATTACGCAGATATTAAAGGTGGTACCTGGTACCCAAAGGGTGGAATGTATGCCGTGGTGGAAGGAATGCACAAGCTTGCAAATGAACTGGGAGTAACATTTCATTTTTCAGAAACCGTAAAGGAAATAGAGATTGACCAATCCAGTGTTAAGAAAGTGGTGACTGACAAAGCTGTTTATGAGGCGGATGCTGTAATCAGCGGTGCTGATTATCATTTTACTGAAACGAAACTGTTGCCGGAAGCCTTCCGCAGTTATTCTGATGCTTACTGGCAGAAAAAGGTGATGGCCCCTTCCTGTCTTTTGTATTATGTTGGATTGAACAAGAAACTGAAAAAACCTGTTCATCATTCCCTATTTTTCGATGTACCGTTTGAACAGCACGGTAAAGAAATTTATAAAAAACCGGGCTGGCCTACTGAACCTTTGTTTTATGTAAGCGTTTCATCTGCTACGGATAATTCGGTGGCACCTGAAGGTTGTGAGAATATTGTATTCCTGATACCAGTTGCTGCCGGGCTCAGTGGGGATGACGAAGCAATAAGAGAAAAGTATTTTACAATGATTGCCCGGAGAATGGAGCAACACATGGGTGAGTCAATACTGGATTCTGTTGTGTATAAAAAATCATATTCAGTAAGTGATTTTGTGCTTGACTATAATTCTTTCCGGGGAAATGCATACGGGCTTGCCAATACTTTATGGCAAACAGCTATTTTTCGTCCGTCATGCCAGAGCAGGAAGGTGAAGAATTTATTTTACACCGGACAACTGACTGTGCCGGGACCCGGTGTACCACCCAGCCTGATCAGTGGTGAAGTAGTGGCTAAACAAGTCGTTAAATCTATCAGATAATTGCTTATATTGAATCATGGTACAACTTTTTCATACTACCAGCGAAAATTGCAGCCGCATTGTGACGGAGAACTACAGTACGTCCTTTTCTTCTGCCATCCGTATGCTGCATAAAGATCTTCGTACACCCATTTTCAATATTTATGGCTTTGTTCGGTTTGCCGATGAGATCGTTGATACTTTTCATGATTATGACAAGCAAACCCTGTTGGCACAATTCCGTAAGGACACTTATGATGCCATTGAGAGAGGTATCAGCCTGAACCCGGTATTGAACAGCTTTCAGCGTACCGTTAATGAATACAATATTGATTTGAAACTGGTAGATGCTTTTTTTCACAGTATGGAAATGGACCTGGAAAAAAAATGCTATGATTCAGAAGGCTATAAAGAATACATCTATGGTTCTGCCGAGGTAGTGGGGCTGATGTGCCTGTATGTTTTTTGCGAGGGCAAAAAAGAATTATACGATAAGCTGGAATATTCTGCCAGGGCTTTGGGTGCTGCTTTTCAGAAAGTGAACTTTCTGCGGGACATCAAAGCCGATTATAACGGAATGAGCCGGGTGTATTTTCCGGGTTGTGATTTTACCAATTTTTCTGAAAAAGATAAACAGGAAATTGAAGAAGATATCCAAAAGGATTTTATGGAAGCATTTGAAGGTATCCGGCAGTTACCTATGAAGGCGAGATTTGGTGTGTATGTGGCGTATAAATATTATCTCTCTCTGTTTAAAAAAATAAAGCGACTGCAACCTGCAAGGGTTTTGGATGCCCGGATCAGGATACCTGACTACCGGAAGGCCATGATAGTTTTCCGGGCAGGAGTAAAAAATCAACTGCGGCTGATCTGATATGGACCTGACGAAAGTGATACTGGTGGATGAGCAAGATAATCCCCTTGGCAGTTGCGAGAAGTTAGCTGCACATAAAGAAGGTCTGCTGCACCGTGCTTTCAGTGTTTTCATTTTTAACAGCAAAGGTGAAATGCTTCTTCAGCAACGAGCTATGGGAAAATACCATAGTGGTGGATTGTGGACCAATGCCTGCTGCAGCCATCCTGCAGAAGGAGAAGATGTTAAGAATGCGGCACACAGGAGGCTGAAGGAAGAGATGGGTTTCGATACAGAAATAGAAAAAGTTTTTGATTTTACGTACAGGGCTTCATTTGAGAATGGCCTTACAGAGTATGAGTTTGATCATGTTTTTGCCGGCTATTACGATGGTGCTATTCATTATAACCGGGAGGAGGTAATGGATTATTGCTACAAGGGATTGAACGAAATCAAAGCTTCGTTATCCACCCATCCTCACCGTTATACTGCATGGTTTCACCTGGCATTTCCTAAAATAGAACAATGGTGGCTGCACAGGCAGGCACAGTCAGTTGAATAAAAAAGATAAAGTGTTATGCAGATCGTATATTATATTTTGGTTCTGATTGGTACGTTTGTCATTATGGAAGGGATCACCTGGTGTACTCACAAGTTTGTTATGCATGGGTTTTTATGGTATTTACATAGAGATCATCACCAGGTAAGGCCTGGTGTATTTGAAAAGAACGATCTTTTCGCTTTTATTTTTGCCGTACCCAGCTTTTTGCTTATCTATTTTGGTACTTATGATCATATATGGTGGTTGCAGGCCATCGGTTTCGGTATTATGTTGTATGGCTTTGCTTATTTTTTGGTTCATGATGTGATCATTCATCAACGGTTTAAATGGTTTTCCCGCAGCAATCATACCTATGTAAGGGCTATACGCTGGGCGCACAAAATGCATCACAAACATTTAGGTAAAGAACACGGAGAAAGTTTCGGGTTCCTTTTTGTTAACCGGAAATATTGGGATAAAGTCCGAAAGGACAAAAAGCTTATGGCTGGTAGCCAACGGGTGGAATATGCACCAGATAAGGATGCAAAGGATGCAGTTGAATCAGCATAAACTATTATCAGACAGCTATTGCAAGTGGTTGTTGTGAATCTTTTTTATAAGCTTTAATATACTGGCTTACGATTCTCCCAAGTATCCTATGGCCTGTTGTATTAAGGTGTGCCGGATCTTCAAAGTATCTCTTATCAACAGCAATATATCTGAACAAGTCGATAAATTTTACATTCGGCAATCCGTCAAATATCCATTGAAAACACCTGGCTGCTTTCCGGCGTATGTAGTTATCAGAAGAATTTAAACATGGAATCGGCGATAAAATCACAAATTTTGTTCCGGGATTTTCTTTTATAATATGACGGATATTTTTAAGATGCCTGAAGTTTTTAAAAGCCAAATAGCCCCAGATAAACGGTGCTGCGAGGTTGCGAAGAAAAAAACCGGCTTTTTTCTCACTTACTACGGGCAGCAATAATGGCTTTTTTGAAAATTCCTTTTTATCCGGTAAGGGATATTCGTTTTGATTTTCAGTATCAGTGCTTTTCTTTTTCAGAATTTGTTCAAGCGAAGCATTGAATTCATGATTGCCTAATTGAAGAATAACCACATCAGGGTGGCAGTTATTGATTTTTTCACGGATGCCGGTAGTTTTTTTAATCTGGTATTGTGGTGCCCGGTGGGAAAGTATGAACCCTGTAGCTTTTGCTATTACATTAACAAATGAGTTTTCTTCCCCTACTTTATAACCGGCTACATGGCAGCCGCCAATGGCAATCATAGTATCGGACATGTGTTCAGTTTTTAATAGTTTGGATCTGTTGTAAAAGTAAACTGGTTAAGTGCCCGAACAAAGAGCAACAGTACCCGTTTTATATTCGTAAAACTCCGAAGTAAAATTTCTTGTTATTGTCTTATTATCTTTGATTCAATCGGTTATGTTTTCCCTTCCATCATACGATTATATTATTACCGGCGCCGGTTGTGCCGGACTGAGCCTTTTGATGCGGATGATAGGAAGTGGTTTAACAGCAGGCAAAACTGTATTATTGATTGACAGAGAAAAAAAGGATAAAAACGACAGGACCTGGTGTTTTTGGGAAAAGGAAGATGGTTTTTTTGAGCCGGTTGTTTATCGCAGTTGGAATAGTATGGGGTTTTTCAGCAGCGATTATAATAATCAAATGGAAATTGCACCCTATACCTATAAAATGATCAGGGGTGTTGATTTTTACCAGTATTGCTTTAATGAGATCGATAAACACCCGAATATTGAATTCGTTACCGGAGAAGTTAGGTTTACAAATGATGCAAACAGTTTTCAACTTTACCTGGACCATGAATTGCTTGATACTTCCGCAAGTATTGTCTTCAATTCAGTGTATGAGCCTTCGCCACCTGCAAAAAATGCATTGAATGTGTTACAACATTTCAAAGGTTGGCTGATAGAATCTTCTGCCGATGTATTTGATCCGGATAAAGCAACCATGATGGACTTCCGGGTGCATCAGCAGCATGGAACCAGTTTTGTATATGTGCTGCCTTTCACTAAGCGGGAAGCATTGGTGGAGTATACCTTATTCACACCTTCCCTGTTAAAATCAGCGCAGTATGATACTGAGCTGCAGCATTACATTTCAGACTTTTTAGGTATTACCAATTATTCTATCAAAGATGAAGAGTTTGGAATCATTCCTATGACAAACGAAAAATTTCAGTTCAAGAAAAATGGTTGGCAAATTGGCACAGCGGGTGGACAAACCAAAGCTTCCAGTGGTTATACCTTTCAGTTTATACAAAAGCAATCACAAGCGATAGTTGAACACCTGCTGGCTGGTAGATCCCTTCAAAGCATTCAATCAACACCGGGACGATTCCGTTTTTATGATAATACGTTACTTTATATTTTGTACCATAACAAACTGCCCGGAGATAAAATTTTCAGCCGGTTGTTCCAAAAAAATAAACCTCAGCAAGTGCTGAGGTTCCTGGATAATGAAAGCTCATTGGCAGAAGAACTGAAAATTATTTCTACACTTCCCACCTGGCCTTTTTTAAAGGCGGCGCTGAAGCAGTTCTGATTATTGGTCCGGGTCCATCTGCATAAACTCCCTTTTGACCGCTTTCAGCATACTGAAGAGCTGTGCTACCTGTATGAGCAATAGTACAGCCAATGCCAATAAAACATACCAGGGAAGTACAATAGCTTTAATAGTGGCTCCTTCTTTTACAAATTTTACATTATAGTAATGGGTAAGGGCGGAGCCAAATGCCATACCTACCAGTAAGAATGAAAGCAGTGAAAACACAACTTTCAGGAACATAATCCGCATGGTGGAATAGCCTACTTTGAAGTTTTCAAGTATAGCTGCGGGGATAATAAGGACCAGGGCTATCCAGCTCCAGTTTTTGCTGAACCATTCGTCTTTCAATGTCAGGTTTAGCACCAGAATAATTACAATGGACATAAGCCCCCAGGGAAACAGCAGAAAAGTGGAAGGGCGGTTCTGTTGAACAGGCATAGACTTTGTTTTTATTGGTTGTAAGGTAGAGAAATTTTAATAGAAAGAGAAGCTGTAAATATTTTGCTTTTTCACATTACGGACATTCAATAAAGGGACAGCAATGATTTTCAGTGCTCAAAACCAACAATCATATTGCCGGCATTCTTCATCAAAGACCGGAAAAAAAAATAATGCTTTTTTTAAACCATCCTATTTTTAATATATCTTAATGGATATCTTTATTAATGCGATATCTCTTTTTTGCAATAATCCTTTTTGTTCTGCGCATACCGGTAATTTTTGCCCAGCAATGTGCCAATCAGCTTTTTACATTCCCTTTACCTTATAATACGGTTCCTGTTAGCCGCATCCATACTGATACATCAACTGTACTTAAAATTCCTGTAGTTGTACATGTGCTGCATTTACGGGATAAAATTGGCAGCATTAATAATCCAAAGGAAGAACAAATAAGAGAAACGCTCAATTACCTAACTCAATCCTTCAGGGCAATCTGGCCATCATATCCCGATTCTGCAAGCGGTGGTATGGATTTGCGTATTGAGTTTGTTTTGGCTACAATAGATGAAAAGGGAAGGCCTAGTAATGGGATCAATCGTATTGATGCTACTGTATTTCCTGTTTACAGGCAAACAGGTGAGTTGTTTCCGGATAGCGTTCAGAAGAAAACCGTTTGGGATATCAATAAATACCTGAATATCTGGCTTACGCATAAACTTCCTTCAAGAGAGGGGTATGCTGCTCCGCCAAAACCGGCCAATTATCAGGGTTATTATTATGAAGGGATAGTAATGCTTGCCTATTCCTTTAAACCCGGCTATCCCATCTTAGTTCATGAAGCAGGTCATTATTTCGGACTTGATCATACATGGTCTCCTGCATTTGGCAATAACTGTCCCACCAATAATAATTGTCAACTGGATGGTGACAAGATATGTGATACAGAACCGCATCCCGAGCAGGCAAGCTGCAACCTGATAGGTACCCTGAATCCCTGCACGGGGTTTCCTTATGGCAATACTCTCAGAAATTTCATGAGTTATTCGCTTTATACCTGCTGGGATCGTTTTACAAAAGATCAACGAATTGTGATGCGCAGCACAATACTTGTTATGCGCCCCGGTATTCCGGGTAATATTGCTACAATGATAAGACCATCGCTACTCAAAGAGTTTCCACAGATTGAAATAATGCCCAATCCAAATTATGGAAATTTTACCATCAGGTTTCCTTCACCCCTGAAAGAGAGAGTGATAGTATCGATAACAGATGTCATGGGTCGTATAGTTTATTCATCCTGGTTACAAGAGCCGTTTCAAAAAGAATTTCGGATACGGGTTATGGTCTCACAAAAAGGGCTTTATTGGCTAAGTATGCAAGATGGATCTGGTACTTTTACAAGCCCTGTTTTATTACAATAATAAATAACCCGGAGGTATCACTAGTTCCTGCTATTTAAAAAGGATTTTTATTAGTAGCCTCGACAGGGCTAACTTTTTTATTGAGAATGAATGCTCTTACAAAAAACCGTAAACGAATCCGTAAACTGGTGTTTTTTGGCTTGTCTTACGTGTCAAATACTCTTTTATAAAAGTAGCATTATTCCGTTTATTCATGTCTATTTTTTAAATTTTCCCTTCAATGATAATCATGTTGTAGGTGATTGGAATATTTGCCTACTTTTTGTAAATTAGCTGAGAAGCGTTGGTTGAAAGATCATTCAGGCGGCTTCGGTCTTCGGGGGTTCGAATCCCTCCATTCCCACAAAGACAACAACGCTTCATTGGGAATGTAGCGAAGTGGTTAAACGCACCTGATTGTATTTTAATAATGGCGGCACAAGTGCTGCCATTATTTCATTAACAGGTCTATTCCATGCATGTATCCGTAAAAGAAATAAAAGAAACGTATAAATATTGTGAAGAATCCTTCGAAAGTTGCTGGCGTACCCTTGAAGCGTTAAAAAGAGCTGGCGAAGGATCCAAAGAGCTTGCCAGTGAGTTGATCATGTTTCAGGAGAAACTTGCACTAGCTTTGTACAAACTGCAAAAATTACGCAACAGGATTGCTGAAAGAATGCGTTATCTGGTTGGTCGCAAAGACAACTATAAAAAGGAATGGTTTAGCCGTCGGATGAAAAACTTGTCGGCCTATTCAGCCGGCATGAGCCAGACAATCAATATCGGAAAAGCAATAGGAGACGCGTTTGTTTTTTTCTTTTACCGAAATAATCTTGATCTGCTTGAGAGTCAGTATTTGCATGAACGAATTGAGGGTTTTGTAGCTGGTACAGGTGGCGATGGGGAAATGTCGTTTCTTCAAACGCACAAACATTTGGAGGGTAAGTTCACTATTTATCATGGAATTACTAATATACTGCGTTACGGTGATTTTAGTTTTTATGATTTGAAGACGCATGAGATCACCCAGATCGCTGAAATGAAAACAAAGAAGCTCGAGGGTAACGAACTGGAACTTTCGCTGACACTAGTAGGAACAAAGACAATGAAAAAGCCAAAGGACCAGACCACATCAAAGGTAAAGCCGCATCCGGGCATGGATCAAAAGACGGCTGATAAATTAAAACGACAGGTAGAAGCGATCTTAAAAATAGTGAAGCCGAAAAAGGAAAGTGACTTTTCTGCGACGTTGGAAGGATCATTTTATTTCAGGGACATAGCGGAACTATTCAATAAAACAGGAATGGCGAAACCCCATTTTGTCCAAGCAAGTGAAGGATTGCTGTTCGCTGGCGTCCGGTTTCCCAAAGCATCGCTGTATACAAGAATGTTTAATCGGAAATTTACCCGACTCCTTGAGAGCCTTCCGGATAACATTATTGAGCCGGCCAAAAAATTGATAAAAAAGGATTCCCCGAACAACAGCCTGATAATGGGTCAGCTCTTATATAATCCTGACTTCGGTGACAAAAATACGTCTGGAACGATACCGCTTTTTTGGTATCCCCTGAACCCATCTCTTCTGAAGGATCTGTATTTCACCCAATTTTTTGTGCTCAGTTTATTCAACCCTGCTCATTTGATCGGCGAGTTGCACACAAACGGATATCATGTTGATTCAAAATATTTGTCGGCAGCCACGAGGAACAATCAGGGAGGATTTAAAAAGGGAGTGCAGCAATTTGATCTATTCATATCATATATTGTCAATTTCCTGCAGTCAGAAAAATCTGTGTTAGGTTCTGTTCTTGAAGCAGAGCGGATATTACTGGCAACAGGATCGGCTAAAATGTCGTATATAAAACCACAACTTCTTTTTGACAACTTATTTCAATTTTCGTCCATTAACCATGAGAACACTTCACATCATTCATCTGCCACATCGTGAGGATCGCTTGGTAACTCTGATGGATGAGTTGCGTGTCCAGCAGATTCCGTATCGGAGAATATGGGACGGCTTTTGGGATAAAGAGTTGCCAGCACGGGGAATTCTCAAGGCTCATCAGCAGATTGTGTCATATGCGAAGACCGAAGGCCTAGATATGATTACCATCGCTGAAGATGATGTACAGTTCACGGCTAAAGGAGCATTTCGCTATTACCTGGAGAATGAACCGGCCAAGTTCGACCTTTATTTGGGAGGGATCACCTGGGGGAATATAAAGCAGGACTCTTCCGTAGATGACTTTTCCGGCACTTCACTATATACGATCGCCGCAAGATTTTACGATAGGTTGCTTGCGTTGGCACCCGGATTAGATTTTGACCGCCAACTCGCGGGACGGGGCCTTTTTAAAGTGTGCCATCCGATAGTGGCTTTGCAGCACAACGGTTATAGTGATAACAGCCGCCGGTTAATGGATTTTAAGAGGTATACGGACCGGTATGGTCGTTATAAAGGTTAGCGGCCTAAATATTTTTTCAGATCCTCCAGGATCAGGTATGCACTTGGGGGAGAATAAAAGCTGGAGTGGGAACCTATCCATTCTTCGATATAGGGACTATCGGCAAATGTTTGAAATTCTTGTTTCAGATACTCTTTTAACGGAGAGGTTGTTTGTTCCATTTCCTCCCAGACAGAAGGTCGGTTTTCGAGGATGAACACGATATCTTCAAAATCACTGCTAAGACGTCCGTCACCTTCTCCACGATTTTTAAAGGCCTCGATCTTGGAAGCAATGAAATGCGGGCTGTCAAATATCTTTACTGTAACGAGATCATCTATCCGGTGATCGATCGCTGTTTGAAAGCCTTCTTTATACCATTTATTACTGAACCCCAAAATCTTTTCATCTGTAGCCATCAGGTCTACAATAAGCCCTGATAACAGGTATCGGCCGACAAACTTGGATTCCGGGTCATTTTGATATCCAAGTTTACGGAGCTGCTCTTCTACAGCTGCATAATCCCAGTTCGTGGCTATTTCAACCAGGATATCTACGTCTTTGGTTTCGCGTATCTCCGGCGCTTCACGTTGGGTATATAGTGAGACGGTGGCGCCACCGACAAAAACGACTTTATCCCTGAGCTCTCCGAGGCTATTTTGTACCGCTTTGATACGAACAATATTCTCGTGCACGTGTTTCATAGTATCAGTTTTTTGAGTTCATCAATGGCGACTTTGAATTCCCTTACCCGGCCAACCCGAATGACATCGAGAAGGGCAAGCATCAGGTATAATTTTTCATCCTGCAAGGCAGCTTTTACTTGTTCTTTATATAACGGTTCGATGCTTAAACCTCGTACATTACCCCGGGCTTCCGGCCAGACATAATGTAGGGTTTCAACTTTGAATTGTTGCTGCATGAACGGGTGGGAATGGGCAGTGTAAATACCGTTTACCATGGTGCCGGGTTCTGTTGGAAAAACATAATGCAGGCCATGTTCCAAGAACTCCATCATCGATTGACGATAAACCTTTTTGCGCTGGTCAGCATCGATCAACCCGCCCAGTGAACTCCTGTAAAGTGATTCGGAGATTTCGGAAGGACTGATATATAGTTCTGCAGCCAAGTCCTTATTTTGCCAGGGCAGGTTTCCTTTTACAATAATTTTCAAAAGGATTACTATATCCTGCGGCCGCATGCCATTATGCTTTCTCATAAGGCAAATATAATTTAAAATTTGCAATTCGCAAATTGCGAATTGAGGACTTTTTAAAGATGTATTGCCTTAAAACAGCTAATAAATTTAGTATATTTGTCCGGTCTCATTACTTGCATAACTTAATTTATTCTGTGAGTTCAGCCCTACCAAAAAGCCAGTCCATCCTGAACTATAAAGATTTTTATGGAGTAGATCAGCCTGAAAATCCAATTAGCCTTTTGAAAGGTTTTGACCGGGCAACAGTTCTGGCAGAATTTGCTGCATTAAACTACCGGCTTAAACCCAAAACGACAATGTATTATGACACAAGCCTGGAAACACAGCGAAAAGAATTGTTCTATTTCTGCGGCAATAATGAAAATCTCTTTAGAAAGTATTATCCGTTGTTTGCGCGACATATAGTGAACGAAAGGAAATATTCGCTGATTTTCACCCGGCAGACCTGTCTCTATGCTATGGAGGACATCATTCATTCAGATTTGCAGGAGGTAAAAGAGTTTACTATGAGGCATGCGTGGCCGAAAATGCTGGAATATTTACTGACGGTTAATACTGCCACTACTAGGCAAACCAACGAAATCAGTGAAAAGCCGTTGAGCCTGGAAGAACTGGGCCCAAGAATGATGCCACTGAACGAGCTGAGTCTGGATATTAATCCACTGTATACACCATACAGGGGATACCACCTGTTGGATTTTTTTGCAGGCCATGCCGAGTTAGGGCTACATTTCACTGAATACTTCACAAATACCTATGGCATTCAATTCGACAGGTTTGTATATGAGCAAATGTCCATGTATTATGCGAACAATAGAGATGGCATAAACAATATTACAAACGAGTTCACCGGAGAAAAACTGGACACTTCATTTCATTATTCGGTGAAGTACGAAGATCAAACGTTGTTTAATGCATTGTCCCATTTATATCCGAACGAGAAGACGGAGAGGCTGATTTCAATACGAAAATACCCTTTTGTGAAGACATCCGATAAAACCTATTTGCTCACCGATAGTATTTTGCTATTGGATAAATCATATTCGCAATTCATCAATGACTTTTGGTTCGATTGCGTTAAACAAATAATGGGCACGGACGGGAAACCAGCGTATCCAGTTCGGTATTATCGGGCACAGATCGGAAAATTTATAGAGTGTTATTGTAAGGACTCTATCAATCACTCGTTTCAAAATGCGAAATACCACATTGTAAAGACATTCGATGATCTAAAATTTAAGAGAGGTAATGATGAAATGGAGTTAACGGATGTGTATATCCGTTATGATAAAAAAGTGTTCCTGGCCGAAGTCAAAGCAACGGGTTTGTATGACGAGGAAAAATACTCCGGGGACATAAATAAAATGTATAAAGGGGATCGTGCTAAGTTTTTTGAATCTTTTGGGGTCGATCAGATGGTTAACTGCATTGCGACGCTGCAGGAGAGAGTTCATGAAGTTGATCCTAAATTTCCACTCAACAAGCGTTGCCATATCTATCCGGCTATCATTGTCAATGAACGGGCATTGCAAACGCCATTGATGGCCTATATTTTTGACCAGCGTTTCAGGGAATTGCTCCGCGAAAGAGAAATTGGGAATTTGAATGTTCATGCATTATTCCTGCTTCACGTCAGTGACCTCGAACATATGGAAGATTATTTACACCGCGAGCCTAATCAATTCTGGAAAATTTTGCGATATCATTTAAGAGACCCGAAATTCGTTCCCCCTTTCTACAATTCACTTAATCGAAAAGATGTAAGGCCCAATTTTCAAAAAATAAAAAAGCTTTTTGAGGAACTAGTTTATAAGTATCAAGGTAAATCGATTTAAGGGAGAGCAAAATAAAGTTAAGTAAACACTGCGGTCATGAAAAGTGAAAAATTTGCTGTTGTCTTTGACACTAACAGTTACCGGAATTTAATTCGGGACACTTCTATTGGAGATATCGAAGCTAGTATTGCTCAACTCAAAGAAAAAGAAACCCGCAAGAATATTATGGCGAAAGCCACCCCGGTGGTTGCTTCGGAAATGCTTGCCAATTTAGCGGGACCAGGGAAAAGTCCACATTATGATGAGTGCCATAAAGGTCTGATAGCGATGGCTAATCATTGTTGTGAAGAAGCTGAGAATACAATGCACATTATACCCCTACCTTATTTACACTTAGCGATCAATTTTTTCGAGGTCTCGCCACCTTACGTGGAATTGATAACAAAAAATATGGCGGGCGTCATTGGGGACTTCAAAATTGATTATTTAAAAGCGATTGAAGGTCACCAGTTATTTGACACGTTTAGTAAATATAGAGACTATATAGATGGTGAAGAACCAAGATGGATTAGTGAAGTGGAAAGCTTTGTTGAACTATCGCGCCGTGAAGCACTCAAATCAACCCCGTCAATTAACGGTAAAGACCTGCGAGACAAAATGCTGGAGTTCATCGACAGTGGGCTTTTTGTACCAAGGATCTCGATGGCCATCATCTTCTCTCTTGCAAAGACTTTGCAAATTAAAATGACCGGAGAAGAACATGCTACTAAAGGAGGGATATTACCTCAGATGTTTCCCCTCTCCGTTGCATTTTATCAATGGATTTGTCGCCGAATTGTGATGGACAATATCGATTTGCGAAATGAAAAATCTCGGCGAACACGGTGGAACTGGAGATGGGATTATGAAGTATCATTTTTGGTGAATGATCATCTGCTAAATGGGCGGATAGTATTACTGGTCACATCGGATAAGGATATGACCAAAATGTTACAGAAATATGGGTATGGTGCACGGGTGTTGACTCTAGAAAGCTATTTAGGCTTTCTGGATTTTAGAGGTTAATTCGTGTGAAGCATACGGTTGTCATTCACTGCATTGGGAGTAGTGTCTAATGAATTTTCAGGCCGATTTGTTTTTCGGTTAATTGTATTTTTGAGTATGATTTCTAGAACCGATGATGGAACTACCGATAAAAGATTTCGACATTGATACTAATAGCAAGCATTTAAAGGCTCTCTGTGCCCGGCATGATTCCGATACCTTCATTGGAGAAATTGCTACATTAATCACCCACATCGACATACCACGGATTCCAATTCATCCCTTCCAGGGCTTGGATTCGCCATTGCGCCAGTTGACCTACCTGGCTAGTCTTAATTTAACATCAGATCCGGCACTTGTTGTAAGAGTGGGAGAAGTTAAAACTGAGGAATGGCTTGAAATGGTTAAGTATTCGGTCGCTGTAAAAGCTGGTTATTACGATCTGTTAATGCCAAAGGAAGGTGATGACCCAGTGGCCTATCATGACTTGTATAAAGTCGCAATGCCGGTCTTTATGGATTATTACGGAGCAGGATCATTAAATTATGAGGAACAAGACATAGAACGAATCGACTCCTTTTTTACCCCTTTTGACAAAGAAATTGAGAAGCAGTTTGGCTTAACCACGGCCGATTTTATAAGTATTTATAACTTGATAGATGAAGAACTGTTTATTAGGCTCAATTATCCGTTAAAGCTAGTAAAAGAATATCCCGAATGTAAAGCATATTGGGACGAACAATTTAAGAACAAGACCAATCCTTTAGATTGGAAATATGAAGGAGAAGATTCTAATGTAATAGCGCTGGTGAAATATGAGAGTAATCGAGGTGAGCGGTTTACAGTAGATGAGCAAGAATTATCAAAGAAGTATGATTCTAATAAAGTACGTCGTTTTTTGGAGATTTTCACAATAACTCGAAAAGAATCGAATTACTTATTTTATACGGCAAGGAATCCAATCCTTCATCAGCCAATCTACCAAGTAAAAGATGGAAGGTTTTTGATTGTTTCAGCAAAACAGTTAATATCGGCTGTCTATAGCCTTCTAACTGAGTTCGCAACCAAAGAGTCGAATGGTATTAGCGAGCGCTTTTATTCACGCCGTGGCAATGTGCTCCAAGATAAAACGGCAGATTTATTTAAGAGATTTTTTAAAGATGAGTGTTTTATTTACAATGAGTATACAACACAGCCTGGTGGTAGCGGACAGGATTTGCTGGTTCTTTATAAAGGTCTCGCTTTAATTATCGAAAACAAAGCTGGGCGGGAGCCTGAACCAATGCGAGATGTTAGAAAGTCTTTTGAAAAGATTTCACTTGGTTTCAAAAAGAGTATTCAGGAAGGGTACGAACAGGCCGACCGGGTAAAATTATTGTTCGACAATGGGGAGGTTTTTACGATATATGACAAAAATGGAAAAGAACAGTATACTGTTGATACAAATAAATACCACAATTACTTTTCTATAATTGTAACTCTCAGCAAATTTCGTCAACCGCAAATTGACATCAGTCTTTTGCTATCCTTAAGTGAAGATGATGATCGTTATCCTTTTTCAGTAGGTATAGATGATCTTGAAATCATCTTGCTAACAATGATTAAGCGAAAAAAAGGGCCAGGCGACTTAATAAAATACTTAGGTTGGCGTGAAAAATTACAGGGACGTTTGAAGTCGAACGACGAACTTGAGTTGTGGGGCGCATTTATTAACAGTAAGGGTTTCAAGATTCCCGAAGACCAACGAATGCATTTTAAGACATTCCCTGAGATGGGAGACTTTTACGATGAACTGTATCAGAATGGTTTTGGATTTGCAAATGAGAAGAATCTTGAACGAAAGATAAGCGGAAAGTATATGATCTTAAACGCTGCAAATATGCGGAAAGCCAGAGAGCATTTTGAAGGTAAAGAACCAAAGAAGACGAGTTAAATTATAAGCGGTCACTTTGTAATCTTGTCAATACCAGGAGTATTAAGAATTCTTTCAATTTCAGTCTCTACAATTTTTGCTATTTCGATTTTTATTCGACGAAAATTCTGTATCACCAAGTCTCCAGTAATCATATCGATTGTAGGCAATGGAAAGTATGTTTTAGACTCACTTTGCAATGCGTCATGGTCATTTAGTATTTCGCAATGAAAAGTTTTCAGCTTAACCTTATTCGTCGGATCATCGGCTATCATGCCTACAAATTCTCCTGAAGAAAGTCCAGCGATTTTCGACTGCGGAATGGCAAAATCCAACTGACTGGATTTACTTATCGAAGTATCTGTTCGATTAATTGAAATACTCTCCTTGACCTGGTTTATTTTCCCGAATCGTTCAGACAAAAACTTTGAGGTTTCCCCCGTAACTTGGCCGGAAATGATATTCCCCGTAATATTCATGATTACAGCAGACTGATCAGCTCCATAATCTTTTTTCAACTGGCTAAAATCCTGGATGCCTAAACAAGTGGCAACTTTATTAGAACGAGCTGTGGCGATGAGACTATCAATATCATTGAAAAATATTGTCGGAAACTCATCAAAGATCAAACTTGACTTCAATTTATTTTTTTGATTGATCAGCTTAATTAATCGGGTCACATATAAGGAAAGAACTGCCCCGTATATCTGCTGCTTCTGTGGATTGTTGGCAAGGCAAACAATCTTTGGTTTTTTAGGATCGTTAATATCAAGGGTAAAATCGTTTGCAGATAACACCCAGTAAAGTTGGGGAGAAGAAAGCCTTGCCATCCCGATCTTAGCACTTGCCACCTGGCCTTCCAATTGCTCCATTGCATCATTTTGATAGGCTGATATAAAGGGATTGATTAACACCTCGATCTCTGGTTCAGTACGGAGGACAGAGAATAACTTCTCATAGTCCACCTGCATCAGTTCAATTACGTGCGGCAACGTGAGATATTTTCCATTCTGATACTTTTTCAGGAACCAGATGATCGCCGTTAAAAAGTTGATCGGGGACTCCACAAAAAAATCACCCTGTTTGGTGATCCAGTCCCGGTTCAGGCCCATCATGATTGAACGGGAAGCTTCGGTGGCATCCGTTATATCAAACATTGTCGAAGCATCAAGCGGGTTACAACGGTGACTCCTGGAAAGATCATCAAAATTGATAGTATAGAATTTTGGTTCGATCTTATAACTATTCTTGTTTTTAAGCAACGTATTGTAAGCTATTTTAGTCAGGTCATCATACTTAAAGTCATAGACCAGCATCGTAAACCCTTTCCGGATATGCTGACGGATGATATGCTGAATTACAAAATACGACTTACCAGCTCCGGGTGAGCCGCAAACCAATAGCCCCCGAAACGGATTAATGATATTAATCCAGCTTTTGCGAACCTTCCCCTTCAGGTTGTATTGTGCTGGGAGATTAATGGAATATTCATTTTCGAGCAGCCGTTCTTCCTGCGGGAAGGTTTCATTCAGTTCGTTGAAAATATCCTTTCCCAAATTCACCTTAATGTAACGACTGAGCAGGTTGCCCCCTGCCAGCATTAATAAAAACCCAACCCCCGTAAGGGTCATATACCCGATTGCCAGTTGTTCAACCTGTCCCTGAAGGCCCAATATAAGGGTGCTGGAAAAGTACAGACCCAACCCTAAAATCAGGTAGGCCAGGATTGATCGGGGGTTGATTTTTTCAGATTTTTTGCCCCTGGCACCCAGCAGGGAAATCCCCAGCAGTCCCAAGGCAATTACTTTAGACTTCCAAACCGTGTTGTACAGCCCTGTATGGGCAATATTTTGGAGGAACTGGTCACCCCACTGAGTTGTAAGCCCCCACCGCTCGAAAGCCCCATAACAGTAAAAATAACAGTGCAGGAGCAGGACCAAAATAGACCCAAGCCGGGTAAAGTCCAGGATTTTTCTGAGGCCCGCTTCATTTTCGCCGGTTCCGGATGACATAACAGTTTATTTGGGGTTAGGATTGCGTTTTTTCCTCTTTTTCTTCAGCAGTTCGGCAGGAACCCGGTTCAGGTTCTTTTCATGCTCCAGCAGTTCTTTGAGCAGGCCGTCTTGATTGGGGGTGGCTCCGTCAGCCAGGGAGGGCTCCAGCCTTTTGCTGAAATCCTTTGACTGGATTGTTTCAGGTGCGGATTTTGGGGCTTTTTCCTGGCCCTGTTGACCTGAAGCCAGGGAAGTCCGGATTCCAGCGGCACTGTAGGGCTTGCCTATATCGCTGCCGTTAAAGACGGCTTTGGTCCGAAAGTCAATAAATGTGATCCCATAGACCAGGCCCTGGTTATTCTCCCGCAGAACTGCCTGCACCCCTTCTTTTTTCAGTGCATTGATCATAGCTTCCAGGCTACCCGGAGATTTGGCCAGCACCCAGTCAATACTAGTCTTCAACCTTTTTTTGTCGGGCTGCCGGAGGGTTTCATTTTCCCTGAATTTTTTCTCCAGGTTTTTCAGGGTGGGCTTGCTGTGAATCAGGCTGGCTTTAATAGGAACCCCGACCTTATTACCCTGTCCGTCCAGCAACCGGTAGAAAAGTCCTCCTGATTTATAAACGATCCCTGTCTCCCGGCCGCGGTCGGCCTCCACGTTATACTGCTGGAGGATGGCGTTCAGTTCTGCCAGCGAAGTGTATTTAAAATGATTAATCACCGTATTAAGGACATTGGTGATCGAACGGAGGGTCTCGGATTTGCCATAGAAAACTTTCTGAACATCAATGGGCCGGATGCCTGCAACCTGCGCTGCTTTTTTGCCCTGCGCCGGAATCAAACCAAAACTCTTTTCCAATTCTTTTCTTGCCTTCTCGGACTGGTTGCGACCGATATTGTACGTATCAATACGCTTACTATCAGGCTGGATACTGGTGGTCAGGATATGGATGTGAGGATGGCCGGCATCATGGTGCTGATAGACCAGGTAAGGTTGGGAGCCAAAACCGATTTTATCCATATATGCCCGTGCGATCTGGGTGAGTTTGTCCTGCGCAAATTTCTCAGATGGATCGAAGTTTAAGGAGATATGGAGTGTGTTGGTTTTTTTTGTCCGTTCATTTCTTGTAATCAGGTCCTGCATCCGCTCCATTTTCTGGTGGAAATTCATCTGGTTAGCCTCCAGCAAATAATTTCCTGCGAAAATGCAAACTGCTTTTTCCTTTTGGCATTTCTGCTCGTTATAATTTAATGCCCTTTGCAAACTATGCGGGCTTGTTATTCGGACGACCATTGCCGGTGGATTTCATTGAGTTTCTGAAATATTCTTTCTGTCAATTGCAGGAAGTTCTGATGAAGGGGTTCATGTGAATTCAGCCACCACTTCACTTCACTGATATGATTTAGGGTGTGAAGTTTTTTGATAGCCTGGTTGTAGTTGTTACCGATGGCATTCAACTCTTTTTTCAGCCCGATCATTTCATCTAAATACTGATCGGCGGATTCATTCCTGACTTTAATGGTTACAGGCTTTTGCAGCAGCACATTCCTTGCATACTCGCTTAGTTTTCTATGCGTGGTTTTGGAAAATAAGCCATGTATTTTCTGGTATTCTTCGGGGTTGACCCGAAAGGAGATCCAGGAAGGAATTTTATGCTCACTCATCACGATTCATTTTCACTTTATCTCCGGCAAAAGACAAGCACTGTTTTTTGCCGCTATGCCCATTCAAACTTCTTTTCCCATAGTCCCGCCGACTCCGGAGGCAGGGGACCAAGATGCAATTGTGCAACAATTGAACATCTTGCCGGTTGCAGACAAAGCAACCTTCGGCCTTGTAAAGTTAAACAGTCCAAGCCCTATGATAAACACCTGATCAAATTCTGATTATGTGGAATCGGCTAATTGAAAATAGATTTGTACTGTCATCAAATTTTAAATCAAAAATTGTGTTGTATGAGCAGTGGAATAACAAACGGAAAGAAAGAAAAATCAAAAGTTTTTGAAATGATTTTGTGCAGCCCCGGGATGGCTGAGCATTGCAAGATCAGTCTCAAAATTACAAGACAGAATGTACTGGTTTTATCAAGGCTGATCGAAGCCGGAATTTTAAACGCTAAAGGAGCCTTTGATGATGAAATTCTTGGTTCTTTACCAGAAGAATCTGTTGCCGAGTTTAAAGCCATCCATGAAGAGATTTTAAAAAAAACAGGGTTAGCTGATTTCTATGAGAAGCTAAAGTTGCTGTGAGAATTTGGCCTGCTCCGGCAGGCCAATTACAATGAATATAAAAAAGGGCTTTACAGCAGCCCTTCATCAGCAAAGGAGTAATATCCCTCACTGGTGATAATGATGTGATCCAGCACCGTCATATCTAAGAACCTGGCAGCTTCCTTGATTTTCACCGTCAACTCTTCGTCCGCCCGGCTTGGTTTTAAACTACCTGAAGG
>CAZWIM010000048.1:0-21579 GCA_964634265.1 uncultured Chitinophaga sp.
ATGGCCAGGCACCTGGGATACAAAGAAATGGACTGCGAATTCCGCTACCAGTTACAGGTGGAAGATGTGCTGATGGTTTGCCGCTACGATAAAGTGGTGTTTGCCGATGCTTCTCATACGTCAATAAAAGAGGGATTTGAAATAAAACCCATACAACCTGCCCGGCACTACTTCTTCTCCTCTCACATGCAAAGCCCGGAAACAATCCTCTACCTGGCCAAAGAACTGTATAATAAAACACCGGAAGCATATACACTTGCCATATCCGGGCATAATTGGGGGCTGGGTACAGTACTTAGCAGGGTAGCCCAGGAAAACCTTCAAAAAGCCTTTCGATTTTTCAAATCCAGATTTGTTCAGTCCAACAAAGAATCAGCAGAATAAGAATTAGTTAGCTGCATAAGCCATATCATCTATACATCTGATACGCATCATACCCTGCCCTGCCAATTCGGCTTAATATAGCATCCTCATTTACAGCTAAAATCCGGGTCATGTACTCACTAATTACTTCGCTGTTTGTAGTACCCGTTCTGATCAGTCTCCTGCTATTGTTTGTTCCCAGGTCACTGGCTAAATCATTGGTCATAACAGCAGCTTTATTGCTTTCAGCTATATCAGTTTATTTATTTATCAATACTGAAGGCGTTTACTATTTCGGCGTTCCGGCTTATGTGAATGATATGGTGGCGGTAGCCGATATCATCTTGCTTATTTTCTTTGGCTGGATCGCTATCAAAAAAAGGAGCTGGATTGTCGGATTGATGAGCCTTCTGCAACTGGCCGGCCTTTTATACCTGCTTAACAGTATGCCGGCGCATCACTCTCTGCAGTTCATGGCAGACAAACTGAGCCTGTTCATGTTTCTGCTGATCAATGTCATCAGCGGCATTATTGCTGTGTACTCACTCCGGTATATTAATGAAGAGCATTGCAGCTCTTTTCGTAAAAAATATTTTCTGTCAACGATCTTCTGGTTTATTGCGGTAATGAACCTGGTAGTTTCATCAGACAACCTGGAATATTTCTTCCTGTTCTTCGAACTCACTACACTGGCCTCCTTCTTACTCATTGGATTCAGGAAAGACGAAGTATCCGTTAAAAACTCATTGACAGCACTGTGGATGAACCAAATTGGCGGACTTGCTATACTCGCTGCTATTTTCTTTATTCATCACAATGGATATGGTGAAGCTACTTTCAGCAACTTACTGGCTAATGCCAAAGCAGAAACCATCTTACTGCCTTTGGCCTTGCTGAGCATCGCTGCCCTGATCAAAGGAGCACAAATGCCATTCAGCAAATGGTTGCTTGGAGCGATGGTGGCGCCCACTCCTGTCAGCGCCTTGCTGCACTCATCCACTATGGTGAAGATTGCACCATTCATTATTCTTCGTTTATCACCGGCATTGAAGGATACTCCGGTAGCCAATGTCATCATCGCATTGACAGGCTTTGTTTTTATTGCTGCGGCTATCGGTGCATTATCACAGGATAATTTCAAACGGATACTTGCCCATTCCACTATTGCATTACTGGCATTGATGATCATGATGGCGGCTGTTGGCACACCTGTTACTATTGTGGCATCATTGATACTGGTGCTGTTTCATGGTATCTCCAAATCTATGCTCTTCCTGAATGCAGGAATTCTGGAAAAAGTATTCCATCTCAAACAATCTTCTGATATGGACCGGCTGGGTGAAAGCGGCCCCTTCACAGCGCTGGTTATCACTATTGGGTTCATGTCATTATTACTCCCGCCGTTTGGCGCTTTTATCGGTAAATGGATGAGTATTGAATCACTGGGGGCACTGGCAACTGATAAAAAGATTCTTGGAGCATTAATAATGGTAGCTGTGGCAGGCGGCGGCGCTGTATTATCCCTCCTTTATTTCAAAGTAATGGGGTTGCTGATTGCAAGAACAGGTAACGAGGATAAGATACATTTTGAAAAAACAGGCCCCTTCTATGCTATCACCACTTATTTGCTGTTGGGATTATTGCTGGTAACAGTTGTGGGATTGCCACTGTTGCTCAATAATTATTTTACCCCGGTTGCAACACAAATTGCCGGAACACCAGTGGCAATGGTAACTGAAGGCTGGAATATGTATCTCGGTGCGGTGAAACTTCCTTTGCTGCCGATGATCATCGCTTTCCTGTTACTGCCTGTTACCATTGTGGCAGCAATGTTCGTCCGTTTTAAAAATGTAGACAGGGCAAAAGAATATATGTGCGGGGAAAAAGTGAATTACTCTTTTTCTTCCTTCTATTTTTCCACCGACAAGGCTACACCTTATTTCGCAACAGCAGGTATTCTGTTCTTTGTAGCATTGATCATTGTGGCATTGATTTAAACTGATTATTATGAACAACCTTTGGATTCCGATACTACTAATATTACTGGCACCGCTTATTGGCGGGCTGGTCTATGGATTTGAACGTATCATCAAAGCAAGGATGCAAAGAAGGATAGGACCACCGTTATTGCAGCCCTTCTATGATTTTCTTAAACTGGCCGATAAACGTAAAATGATCGTTCACTCAGCCCATGCATTTTTAGGTATCATGCATTTTGTTTCATTGTGGTTTGCATTAGGTGTTTTGTTACTGGGCGGCGATCTGATTCTTGTTATTTTCCTGCATTTGCTCTCCACTGCCTTATTGATACTGGCAGCTTACAGCACCCGTTCCATTTTTAGTCACCTCGGTGCTAATCGTACGGCTATCAGCATACTGGCCTATGAGCCGGTGTTAATCATTATCGCTGTTTCCATTTTTGTACTTACCGGAAGTTTTGATGCAGCGGCGGCTTTTCAGTCAGAACAGCCTTTGCTTTTCAAAATGCCGTTAGCATTTATTGCCCTGCTGCTGGTGTTACCCATTAAACTGAAAAAATCTCCCTTTGATGTGGCCGAAGCACACCAGGAGCTAACCGGCGGTGTTGAATTGGAGTTCTCCGGTATCTTCTATGAAGCAGTATACACTGCCAAATGGCTGGATTATGTGTTCTGCTATGCATTGGTTTACCTTTTTGCAGGCAATAATATTTTACTGGGCGCCGGATTGATAGTATTCACTTTCTTTTACCTGAATGCACTGGATAATTCCACCGCAAGGGTTAGCTATAAACAAATGCTCCGGTTTTCATTAACCGTGTCGTTTTCTCTTGCATTTATCAACTTACTAATAAATAGCCTCACATGAAACTGGCTTCTTATAGAAAAAAATCTCCCTGGATACTGCATTACAACGCTGGCGGCTGTAATGGATGTGATATAGAAATACTGGCATGTCTTAGCCCAAAATATGATATTGAACGCTTTGGCATGATCAATACCGGTAATCCCAAACAATCGGATATCTTGTTAGTTACAGGACCCGTAACCAAACGCAGCCGTGAACGATTGGTGGAGATCTATGCACAAATGCCGGAACCCAAAGTAGTGATAGCCTGCGGTGCCTGTGCCAGTACCGGCGGTGTATTCCGCGGCATGTACAATTGTGAAGGAGGTATCGATCAGTACATACCAGTAGATGTTTATGTATGCGGATGCGGTACAAGGCCAGAGCAGATCATTGACGGAGTAGTGCAGGCATTGGCCATACTGGAAACAAAAACAAAAGAACTGGAAGAATCTGTACGATTAAACAAAGAGGCACTGAAGGAAGAAAACCAATTGAACAGAAGAAATATTGCTGACGAAATAAAACCGGCATTTATATGAATAAGATTGAAACCACACTGGCAGATCTGAAAAAAGATATAGCCGGATTTTATAAACCGGAATTGCATCACTTCATGGTGATGAATGCTGTGGAAGTGGGCGACAAAATAGAAGTACAATGGTTCTTCAGCGACTATGCTTATCCCTGCGAGACTACCTGCTTTTTTGTATTGATCAATCCTGCAGAGGAAATTCCCAGTATAAAAGACATTGTGGTATCGGCATGGGTGGCAGAAGCAGAACTGGTGGACCTCATGAATATCAATATTGAAAACACAGCAAAAGGATTTGTATTGGAACCCGATTTCGAAAGCGGTCCATTACGTAAGAAGAAATAATTATGGCAAAGCAATACGAAATACCGATAGGTGCCCAGCATATCTCATTGCTGGAACCCCTGCATTTTAAATTCACGACGGAGAATGAAAAAATTGTGAAGACCGATGCCAATGTGTACTATGTGCACCGGGGTATTGAGCAGGCCTGTTGCTCCAAATTCAAATTCAGGCAGGTAAGTTTTGTAGTGGGCAGGGTTTGTGGCCTCTGTTCCATATCACATACCACTGCCTATTCACAGGTGGCAGAAAAACTGGTGAAGATAGAAGTGCCGAAAAGAGCTAAATATTTACGGATGCTGGTCATCGAACTTGACCGTATACACTCTCACTTACTCTGTTTAAGCCATGTGGCTGAAAACTCGGGTTTCGAAGCGCTGTTCATGAAGACCATGCAGTACCGTGAGTTCTCAATGGAATTGTTGGAAGCAGTTTGTGGAAACCGTATTCAATATGATTTCTCCATTGTGGGTGGTGTGGCAAGAGACCTGAAACCCCAGGTAGCACAATCAATAATGGAAAGATTGAAAAAATTCATGCCGCAACTGGATGAACTGGTGGACATTTATAAAAACAACTGGACATTATCATTAAAGAATAAAGGTGCCGGGGCGATCACCAAAGAAGATGCTTTGCGGTTGAATGTGGTAGGTCCGTTTGCAAGAGCTGCAGGATTACCTGTGGATGTCAGAAACGAAACAGAAGACCTTCTTCCCTGGAAAGAAGTGGGTTATGAAATGATTACAGAAACCAGCGGCGATGTATATGCAAGAAACATGGTGCGGCTGAGGGAATTATATGTCTCCATCCGTATCATTGAAAATATCATTAATGGTTTACCAGAAACACCATTGATCACTGAAACGAAAGCCTTTCCCGATGGCGAAGCAACGGTAAGGCTGGAAGCACCGAGAGGTGAGTTGTTCTATTATGCCAAAGGAAATAAGACCCAGGTATTGGAAAGATTGAAGATCAAAGCCCCGACATTTTCTAACGTGGCAGCAATGGCTGAAGCATTCACCGGGAACGAATATGGCTCTGCCCCGGCTATCATTGCTTCCTATGATCCTTGTCTTTCCTGTACAGCCAGATAAAACTTGAATGATGAAAACTTTTTTGAAAACAATAGGTAACGTATTTAAGAAACCGGTCACTACCAGATACCCGTTCGAAAAAACATTTATCCCGGATGATTACCGTGGGTTGATTGGTTTCGATGAACATCTTTGCATCTGGTGCCGTCGCTGCGAAATGGTGTGCCCGCCTGGTGCTATTGTTTTTTCCCAGGATATGGAAGGCAAACAAACCTATCATTTCAACCGGGCCGTTTGTATTTACTGTGGTGAATGTGTCCGTGCCTGCCCCAAAGAAGGAGCTATATTTCAAACAGCTGAGCCTGCCCCCTGCGCATTAAAAGCTGATAATATAAACAACGGCTGGAATAAGTTGTATGCTGAAGCACTGGAAAGCCGTGAATTGTATGCTGCCGAAAAGAAACGTAAAGCAGCGGAAAAAGCCGCTGCCGATAAAGCGGCGGCGGCTAAAAAGGAAGAAGAGAATAAACAAGCCGGAGAAAATCAATCGGGTGCTGTGTAATTTTATCATTCTTTATGCATGAGCTCTCCATAGCACAATCAATTCTTTCCATTGCTGAAAAAAATGCACCACCTCCCGGCGAAGGAACGATCACCGCTGTGAACATACAGGTGGGAGAGCTAAGCAGTATTGAAATTGATTCATTGCAATTTGCTTTTACGGCAATCAGGGATGATACCGTTTTGCAAAAAGCCGAACTTAATATTGACATCATACGAGGTGAAGCACAATGTTCCGATTGCAACAACATTTTTCACCTGCCGGCTTTTGGCCACCCCTGTCCTTCCTGCCAGGGATTTTCACTAAAAATCCTGAAGGGCCGGGAAATGAAAGTGACAAGTCTCACAGTGGAGGGCTAGCACCGCTTTTTTCCCTTATTAAACTGACATAAATCATACCCTGCTATGACGGGGCAACTGTGATTTGGACAGGCTTCTTTGGACATTTGTTATAGCTCTAAAACCCGGACAATGGAAGACAATACCAACAAAACCGCTACAGCGAAGGAAAGAAAAGTCAAAGGAAGGGTTGAAATTGATGTTCAAAGATGCAAAGGCTGCGAACTCTGTACAGCAGCCTGTAAAGAACATGCTCTTACACTTTCCGACACTATCAACATCAAAGGCTATCGTTACATCATTGCCAATAATGATGTATGTACCGGTTGTGTTAACTGTGCATTGGTTTGTCCCGATGCAGTAATAACTGTGTACCGCACCCACCCAAAGAAAAAACCGGTAGACATCACACCGGAAAATATCAAAGAGCAATTACAAACAATGATCAGCCCCTCAAAATAAACCACTATGACTGAAACCAAACTCATGAAGGGTAACGAGGCAATGGCAGAAGCGGCGATTCTCGCAGGCTGTGATGCTTACTTCGGCTATCCCATCACCCCGCAATCAGAAGTGCTGGAGTATTTAGCAAGAGAAATGCCTAAACACAACCGCATTGTGCTGCAGGCAGAAAGTGAAGTGGCTTCCATCAACATGGTATATGGTGCTGCTGGTGCAGGATTTCGTACCATGACCAGTTCTTCCTCTCCAGGTATCAGTTTGATGCAGGAAGGTATTTCCTATATCGCCGGTGCGGAGCTTCCTTGCCTGATAGTGAATGTGAACCGTGCAGGCCCTGGTTTAGGAACTATTCAACCCGGGCAGGGTGATTATTTCCAGGCAACAAAAGGCGGTGGCCATGGTGATTATAAAATGATCGTTTTGGCACCTGCCTCTGTACAGGAAATGGCCGACTTTGTTTATCTCGGATTTGACCTTGCAGATAAATACCGTAATCCGGTTATGCTATTATCTGATGGAGCCATAGGGCAAATGATGGAGAAAGTAGAGTTTAAACCATATACCAAACCCAATATTGATAAATCATGGGCCACTACCGGTAAACCCAAAAGCCGCGGCAGAAATTATATCACTTCGCTTTTCATTCAGCCGGAAAGGATGGAGCAACATAATTTAAAGTTGGAAGAAAAATTCAAACGTATCCGGGAAAATGAAGTACGATTTGAAGAGATTAATACAACCGACGCTGAATTTCTTTTTGTGGCTTACGGTTTAAGTGCAAGGATCTGTCAGAAAGCAATGGATATTGCCCGGGAAAAAGGCATCAAAGTTGGATTGTTCCGGCCCGTTACATTATACCCTTATCCTTATCAGCGGCTGAAAGAACTTTCTTCACAGGTGAAACTTATGCTGAGTGTGGAACTCAACAGCGGACAGATGGTAGAAGATGTGAAACTGGCTGTTGAAGGAAAAGTTCCGGTTGAATACTACGGAAGAATGGGCGGAATGGTGCCTACACCAGAAGACATTGTACATCATTTAGAAACTTTAATACAGTATCATCATGCCAACTGAAGAACATGTATTACCCGATACAGCGCTGGATGTGATCACACCCGCCTGTCACGATGAGGAAGAATATGAAGTGGTGTATCACAAACCACATACCATGGTGGATACAGCCATGCACTACTGCCCGGGCTGTGCCCATAGCCTGGTGCATAAACTGATTATGGAAGTGGTGGAGGAAATGGACATACAGGAACAAACTATTGGTATTGCACCGGTAGGCTGTTCTGTATTTGCCTATGACTATATGGACATTGATATGCAGGAAGCAGCACATGGCCGTGCCTGTGCAGTGGCAACAGGTATAAAAAAACTGATGCCGGACAAATATGTTTTCACCTACCAGGGCGATGGTGACCTGGCAGCTATTGGTATTGCAGAAACATTACATGCTATCAACCGCGGAGAAAATATTTTGATTGTCTTCATGAATAATGCAGTGTACGGAATGACAAGCGGGCAAATGGCACCGACCACTCTGGCAGGCATGCATACCACTACAAGCCCTGATGGCAGAGATGTGGGTTACTATGGTTCGCCTATCAAAGTTTCAGAGCTGATGGCCAACCTTCCGGGAGCTTTTTATGTAACAAGGCAGGCGGTAAACAGTGCCAATGCAGTCCGAAGAACAAAAAAGGCATTACAGAATGCATTCAAATATCAGCAATTGCATAAAGGAACCTGCCTGGTGGAAATTATTGGTAACTGTCCTTCCAACTGGAAGATGACGCCGATAGAAGCGGCAAAATTTATTGATGAAGAAATGGTAAAAACATTTCCGCTGGGTGACATTAAAGTGCCGAAAGGAGTTTAAGTAAAATAGCCTTCGACAAGCTTACCGGCCGCAGGCGGGCTCAGGCTGACATTTTTCTTGTCATGCTGAGTTTATCGAAGCAAGAAAAGAAAAATGAGATAAAACAATCATTCTTTAATTAATCAATATGAGTAACATGAATGATTTCAAAAAACTGGAAGAACTCGTAGTAGCCGGCTTTGGCGGGCAGGGAGTATTATCTCTTGGAATGACACTGGCCTATGCAGGCATGGTGGAAGGAAAAGAAATTTCCTGGATGCCATCGTACGGACCTGAGATGAGAGGTGGCACTGCCAACTGTATTACCATACTCTCCGAGAAAAAGATCAGCTCGCCAATCATTTCATTCTTTGATACCGCTATTGTCTTGAACCAACCTTCAATGGATAAATTCGCACCAAGGGTAAAACCCGGCGGATTGCTGCTTTATGAGTCAGGCAATATCCTAAAACCCAGTACAAGAACAGATATTCAGCTGGTAGGGATCAACGCCACTACTGAAGCTTTGCTGATGAAGAATGTCAAGATCATGAATATGATCATACTCGGTGCCTACCTGCACCTGAAACCAGTTGTAAAGATTGAATCTATTCTGGAAGCATTGAAAAAAGTACTGCCGGAAAAATATCATCACCTCCTTCCGATCAATAAAGAAGCACTGGAAAAAGGTGCTGCAATGGTGACACAACAGGCAGAGCCGGTAATCTGACAGTTGGTTATCTTTGGCAATTAATTTTAAACAGCAGATGAATCCCCAGGAAATAGCGCAATTGCGCAAAGACTATACTTTGCATTCGCTCAATGAAGATGATGTGGCAGGCTCTCCTTTTGATCAGTTTCAGCGCTGGTGGGATGACGCAGAAAAATCACAGATCGATGAAATGAATGCCATGACGCTGGCCACGGTCGGTCATGATGGCATGCCTGAAGCAAGGACTGTGCTGGTAAAAGCTTTTGACGAGAATGGTTTTGTTTTTTTCACCAATTACAACAGTGCCAAAAGCAAGCAGCTTGATTTTAATGTCAACTGTTGCTTATTATTTTTCTGGAAAGAATTAGAACGGCAGGTCCGCATCAATGGTGTGGCAGAAAAAATATCTGCAAAAGAAAGTATTGAATATTTCGACAGCCGTCCCGATGGCAGTAAGATCGGGGCATGGGCATCTCCGCAAAGCCTGGTGGTTGCCGGTAAAGCATGGTTGAAAGAGACTTTTGATTATTACAAAGAGCGGTTCAAACATGGACATATCCCCAAGCCGCCGCATTGGGGAGGCTATCGTGTAAAACCTATTCGTATGGAATTCTGGCAGGGTCGTCCCTGCCGCATGCACGACAGGATCATGTACACAAAAAAAGATGATGACACCTGGAAGATAGAACGGCTGGCGCCTTAATCAGAACAAACTCAATTGCTGTTTTAATTTCTTGTTTTTCACTACAAAAATTTCGCTGGCCTCATACCTTGAAGCCACTACAATTTTCGTTTTACCTGCATGCGGTGCAAAAAGTCTTTCCACCAACTCCGGCTTATTGTTGTTTTTTGATAAATGCGACAATATAAGCAATTGAAGCTCCGGGGAACGATAATGCTGAAAAAGTTCCAGGGCCTGTGCATTGGATAAATGTCCTTCATCGCCGCGGATCCGTTGCTTCAAATGATAAGGATACCCACCATTCTCCAGCATATCCTCGCAATAATTCGCTTCGAGAAACGCCGCATGGCATTGACTGAAATATTTCATCACTGTCTTGCAGGCATAACCAATATCAGTGATGATTCCCACATTTATCCCATGTCCGGAAATCATAAAACTGTGCGGATCACCGGCATCATGACTTTTACGAAATGGCGTCACCGACAGTTCACCAATCTCTACTGATTTTGCATGACGAAAAGAACGGAGCAAATGTTCTTCAACCGGTATGGAACAATTCTGGTAGGTTTTATCGGTAATATAGACAGGCAGCTGGTATTTTTTTGAAATCCCGGGTACCCCCGTTATATGATCTGCATGTTCATGCGAAACAAAAAGTCCTTTCACTTTTTGCAAAGGCAGACCAAGTTGTTTCATCCGCTTTTCGGTCTCCCGGCAACTGAGACCGGCATCTACCAGCACAGCTTCCCGGTCATTTCCCACATAATAGCAGTTGGCATTGCTGCCGGAATTCAGTGAGGCAATAAAAAGAGACATACTTGTCCAAAAATAGCAACTTATCATTTACAGGAAGGAATCCAAAATTCCTGTCAATACTCATGTAAAACTGAAGCTGGGACTGACTTTACTCATTTTAATCAGGTATACCCTGGTTTTACTTTTAGACATTGTGATGACTAGGTCTGGACAATACTCCTTGTGAAATAGGATTGCTTAACAATTAAACCATTTTTATGATTGCTACAAAAAATACAGCTGTTGACAAGTTCATGCAGCTGATGAAAAAGCGTAACCCGTATCAGCCAGAATTCCTGCAGGCTGTTTCCGAAGTTGCCCATGCCATTATTCCTTTTATCGAAGAACATCCCGAATACAAAAAGGCCAACATCCTGGAAAGGATGACTGAACCCGAAAGGGTCATCATTTTCCGGGTTCCCTGGGTTGATGATGAAGGCAATTTCAGGATCAACCGCGGATTCCGGGTACAGATGAACAATGCCATTGGCCCTTATAAAGGCGGACTTCGCTTTCACCCGAGTGTTAACCTGAGCATCCTGAAATTCCTTGCTTTTGAGCAGGTATTTAAAAACTCTCTTACCACTTTACCAATGGGTGGCGCCAAAGGTGGTTCTGATTTTGACCCCAAAGGAAAATCTGATAATGAAGTAATGCGCTTCTGCCAGAGCTTTATGACAGAACTGTATCGACACATCGGCAACGACACAGACGTACCAGCTGGTGATATAGGTGTTGGCGGAAGAGAAATCGGTTACTTATTTGGACAATACAAACGCCTTAGCAATGAATTTACCGGTGTATTAACCGGCAAAGGATACACTTATGGTGGCAGCCTTATCCGCCCCGAAGCAACCGGTTATGGCACCCTTTTCTTTGTTGAAGAAATGCTGAGAACAAAAGGTGAAACCCTGAAGGGTAAAAAAGTATTGATATCCGGTAGCGGAAATGTATCACAATATGCCATTGAAAAAACGATCCATATGGGAGGTATACCGCTCACCGCATCCGACAGCAATGGCTTCATATATGATCCCGATGGTATTGATGAAGAAAAACTGGCCTTCATCCTTGAACTGAAAAATGTTCGCCGCGGACGTATTGCTGAATATGCAGACAAATACGGCGTTCCATATTATGAAGGCGAAAAACCATGGAAGATACCTTGTGATATTGCACTGCCCTGTGCCACACAAAATGAGCTGGACGAAGAAGATGCAAAAATGCTGGTGAAAAAAGGATGCAAACTGGTAGCTGAAGGTGCTAATATGCCAACTACTCCTGAAGCTATTAAGGTACTGCAGGATAAAGGTGTGATGTATGCACCGGGTAAAGCGGCCAATGCCGGTGGCGTGGCCACATCAGGGTTGGAAATGTCACAAAACTCTATCCGTCTTTCCTGGACAAGAGAAGAAGTAGAAAAAAGATTGCAAACAATCATGAGAAACATTCATGAGCAGTGTGTGATGTATGGTAAAAAAGAAGATGGAACCATTGACTATGTGAAAGGCGCAAACATAGCTGGCTTCGTTCGGGTAGCAGATGCTATGCTGGCCGAAGGCCATGTTTAAGCAATCAATTCACATGAATGAAGGTGCACAAGAAAACGCCCCGGTTATTCCGGGGCGTTTTTCATATATCGAGAAAAGTCAAATTACAGGATCTGTTGTGGTGCCGAAAACAATACGAAATTTACATCGTTGCATCGCTATTTTATCGGATTTGCCATTTAGAACTTACAGCACTTCCACACTCCTCTCCACGAAAGCAGTAAGATCAGCACCTTTCAGCATACCCTGCGCCAGTAATGCTAAATCAAAAGCCTGTTTGGCCAGTACAGTTTGCTGCGCTTCATCTGCCAATAAAATTTTATTGATGAGTTTGTGATTACCATTTACCGCCACTTTGTAGGTATCGGGCATGGCGCCGTAAAAATTCATACCACCACCCAGCCGGCTCATATCCTTCATCCGGCGCATCCATTCTTCCATGGTAATAGTAACAGGCAGATGATCCGCAGGCTGACTTTCCACCTCCACCTTCATATTAGCATTATTGATAGCCTTGTCAAAAATGGCTTTCAGCTTTTCTGATTCTTCCGGGGTAAGTTTATGTTGTTCAGCATTTTCTTTTTCAATCAGTTTATCCAAAACATCCGCATCCACTCTTTTCAACGATGTCTTTTCCAATTTCATTTCCAGGTGATGAATGAAATGGGTATCAATGGGTGAGTTCATCAGCAGCACATCATAATTCTTTTTTTGTGCCGCAGCCACATAACTATGCTGGTGTTCTGCATCAGCTGTATATAGATATACTAACTGTCCGCTTTTGTCCGTCTGAAAATCTTTTACTTTAGCACTGTATTCTTCCAGGGTATAATGCTCTTTATTGGTATTGGTGAGCAATAAGAACTCTTTAGCCTTTTCATAAAATTTCTCATCACTTAAAGCTCCGTATTTCACAAACAGTCCGATATCACTCCATTTTTCTTCATAGGCTTTCCGGTCTTTCTTGAAGAGCTCCAGCAGTTTCTCTGCTACCTTACGGCTGATGTAGCTATTGATCTTTTTTACATTGCTGTCGCTCTGCAGGAAAGAACGGCTTACATTCAGCGGAATATCCGGAGAATCAATCACACCATGTAACAGCAATAAAAATTCAGGAACAATATCTTTTACTTCATCGGTGATGAATACCTGGCGGCTGAAAAGCTTGATCTTGTTTTTGTGCACTTCAAAATCATTCTTCAGTTTGGGGAAGTACAATACCCCGGTAAGATTGAAAGGATAATCTACATTCAGGTGTATCCAGAAAAGAGGCTCATCCTGGAAAGGATACAACTCCTGGTAGAAGTTCAGGTAATCTTCGTCTTTTAAATCAGCAGGTGCCTTGGTCCAGATGGGGTTTGTATTGTTGATGATATTATCAACCTCAACACTCTTGTATTTGGTTTTTCCTTCTTCATCCGTACCGTCTTCCACCGATTCAGTCTTAGTGCCAAACTGCACCGGCACAGGCAAAAACTTAGCATACTTATCCAGTATGGATTGAATACGGTACTTCTCTAAAAACTCTATAGAGTCCTCATTAATATAGAGTATTACATCCGTTCCTCTTTCGGTGCGGTTACCTTCGGTAATTTCAAACTCAGTGCTGCCGTCACAAACCCAGCGGGCAGGCTCGGCTCCATCCTGGTAAGAGAGTGTTTGTATTTCTACTTTCTCTGCCACCATAAAAGCAGAATAAAAACCTAAACCAAAGCGGCCGATGATCTCATTGGCATCATTCGCCTCTTTGAATTTTTCCATAAACTCGGTAGCGCCGGAAAAAGCTACCTGGTTGATGTATTTTTTAATTTCATCGGCAGTCATGCCGATACCACTGTCAGAAATAGTAATCGTCTTTGCATCCTTATCTACCGCCACTTTGATATTCAGGTTACCCAGCTCTTGATTGTAATGTCCCAGCGAACTCAGTCGCTTGATCTTCTGGGTAGCGTCCACTGCATTGCTCACCAGTTCCCGCAAAAAGATCTCATGATCGGAGTAGAGGAATTTCTTGATAATGGGGAAAATGTTCTCCGTATTGATCGAAATCGTTCCTTTTTCCTGTACCATAACCCTGTGATATTTAATTAATGATTATAAGTATATCTGCCCGCCGGTTTACCTGCCGAAGGCATGGCAGACAGGTCTGCAAAGTAACAATTGGTGTTCCAATACGGGGAATTTTGCCAGATTGGCATTTGAAACCAACATAAAGGCAGGCTATCAGTAACAGGTATTAAAATAGAAACCACGGTGACAGGAAGACAAAGGATAGAGTTTACTCCGATATCCCCGTGAACTCCCTGTCACTGTGGTACCATTACCTGCTAATTAAAATACAGTTTTTACAATCCCTCCTCTGTCTATTCGAAAAACTACACCGACCCGTTCACTTCAAACACATCCATGAATACCAGCCGTTCTTCATATTGAGGAACCGGGGCACCGGTGGTCCTGCGGTCAAAAGCTCTCTTTCTTGCCTCTTCTGCCACCCGAATCGGGTCAAACTCATGCAATTCATATTCCCTTATTACTACCCGGAAAGGCTGAGTGGCATACGCTGATCCAAGACTTATCCTTTCTACAAATTCTATCTGGTTTCCTTTGAACTGCTGACGATCTAAATAATACTGTTTTATAAACACACTGGTATTAATTCCTTGTGGCCGGTCATTCATGCTGATAAAGGCATCATCACTCTTGCCAAGTGTTGTATTCTCCACAGTAACAGTGATCTTACAACGGGAAGGACTTTGAGCATTATCATTCATAAACTTCTGCCCGGTGAAAGTGTAAGGTGCCGTACCACGGAGCGCCACATCAAATTCATTCTTGCCGCCCTTGAAGTACAATGCCGTATAACGTACCGGCACTATCTGCAACCAATCCACTGTAGTGGTGGGGCTCAGGCAACAATCCTTGTTATTTATTTTCAAAGAATGTTTCTGGTATCTCGCCACACATAAACGAACAAATGGGAAATAAGCCTGGTTAATATTGACAGGCACATCGGCGTAATGCAATTGTTTTTCCTCATCAAACAAAACCTTATACGCAGCCACAACCATCCTCGTACTTTCATCTTCAGCCAGTGTCACAGTATCATATGCCGCAGCAAAAGGAAAATTCTCCACCTGCGGATAATTGGTACCATTCAGTTCAGGCGAATTGAACACAGGATCTTTCCCCCATACCGTGCAATGGAGTTTGCCTGTTTCGCTCAGCATTACATTCTTAATTGGCAACAAAACTCCCAGCATTTCATCATCACCGCTGCTGAACCAGGGCCTTTGTAAATACACCCTGATATTTCCGGTTCGCATCCGGGTGATCTCTGTGCCTTTATCACTGGTCAGCCAGTTAAAACTGGGTACTACATAGTCCACTACTGCAGTTGCAGGTCTTGCCGAACTCAGAATATTTATTTGCACTGCATCCCCTGTCTGAATCAAACTCACCGGCTTATTTGTCTTTTCACCCGTTTCAATAATACCGGTAAAATATTCCCGGTAGCGGCTGGTGGCCACTCCCTTATAATTAACCATTCGGTGCTTGGTATCATTAAACGGATGATGTATTTGCGGAAACCTTCTCTCCTCAGCTGTTCCGGCAGTCTTGGCAGCCGATGCCGTTAATTTTTTATTACAATAAGCTGCCTGCAGAGTAGCCACATGGGTGTTGAACTGACCTGTGATGATAGTGGTATTTTTCAAATCATCTACCTGTTCTGTCCAGCTGGCTTCCAGATCCACTTTGTCGGTACTGCTCCCGTGTACTTTCATTGTGGCAGACAGTTTTGCGAATGTGTCATTGTAGTTTCGGTCGCTCTTCAATGTATTCGGTTCAAAGACCGGTTTCTCCAATGGTTGCTGTACTGCATGCACTAATCTTATATTTCGCCAGGGGCTGAACATCCAGTGCAAACTTTTCCTTGCATATTCAAGGCTGCGGATTTTATTATTGCCCAAACTGACAATGGGCTGCAGGGCATTGTACTTGTCCACATCATCAGGCCGCCAGAAACTGGCATACTTGATTTCAATCTCTGCCGATTTAGGCAAAGCAATCGTCAGCATCCGGTCTGACTTGCTCCAGTCTGTTGTTCCGTTTCCTTCTATCAGTTTAATGCGGAATGATTTAGGGTTCTTCCACGCCTCTTTGGTAAAAGGAGTATTGGCCGAAGCATCAGTCACTTCATCATCAAAGTAAAAACTGAATTTGCGGACCTGGTCCTTCTTCCAGCTGGTTTCAAACGTGGTATTCGATTTCATCACCAGCACCACCCCGGCCGCCATCGGGTCGGCCAAATATTCAATAGGCAGGTTGGTATCGGTTGTTTTTGCCAGCGGCGCCCGGGTTTCCGTGCTGTTGACATCTGTTTCTGTATCTCTTGACGTAATGAATTTATACGTCTCGGCTGCTTTGGCAGGATTGGAAAAGCTTTCATCAAACATACCATGCGTTTCCGCCATATGCTGGCTGTTTCGCGGCGCTTTGAAATGTCGCACAGCTTCCGGCATCCAGGTTAAAGTGTTATTTACATTACGGGTACCTTCCTGGTAAATATTGGTGGGATTTTGTTTTTCATAATCCTGGGGACTTATACCCATATTGCTGCGGATAACCATATGCTCCAGCGACTCACCATCTCTTTCCCTCACTTTATCATTGGCCTTGCTGGCAATTTCATCTGTACCAACCAACACCGGTACCGGCAGCGGCTCATACCGTAAATATTTAATCCCTGCTTTTATAGCCACATTTGCATTCTCCGGTACCACATCATGGGGTAGTGAATTGCCGGCAATATCAACCGTCCTTACTTTCAGCCGGTAACTTTTACCAAAGCGAAGCATCGGTAACGTTTTCGGTGCAAGGCCCATATTGACCTGCATGCGGAATGGCACATTGTCTTTCAGTTTATACTTTTCTTTCTCAGCATTATCATTGCTTACAATATTTGCATTGTCTTCATTGATTCCTTTGCCCGGTTTGGGCACCGCTAAACTCCAGCCCTGCCAGCGGGCAATTACTTCATTTACTTTATCGGTGTCTTTATCTTCATCATTCTCATCTTCTACCAGTGCAATATTGATACAGCCCTCATCAATAACTTCATCCTCTTTCAGCGGAATATTTTCTGCTGCAGGTGCACCCACCGGCAAAAAGCCATAAGTGTTCTTCCGCTTATGCAGTGAATACCATTGTGTGGGTTTTTCTTCATAGGCAATATCCATCCGGTAGCCCTGCACCAGGTCATCTGCATATAAAGTTTGAGAAGCTGGCGGCAGAATAACAGGATTGGCAATCACTGCTTTTATTTTCAATTGTCCCGCATCCCTCACTTTTTTAATAGCAACAGGATCTTTGAAGTTGATGACCGGTTGTGTTTTATTGGTATTGAGCAGCTCTGCACTTTTCAGCTGGTTCTCTGGTTTTACAAACCCTGTAAAAATGATTTCATTGGCTTTCAGTTTCTGAAAGATGGTTTCAGCCAGTCCGTTCTTTACCAGTCCTATTCCCGCACTGCGAAGGGCTGGCAATCCTTCATCCGTATCATCTTTATCATCCGCCACAGCAGGACCGCATTCCTCGTTTTCTATAGGCAGCACTAAATTTTTATAAACATCCGAATCAATCATCTGGAAAGTGAAGTAATTGCTTTTATCTGCCAGCTTCATACCCGTTTTCTCTACGATCGTTTCTGTATGTGTCACCAGTTTCATGGCCGCAGCATCCGTATCATAAGTCACTACATCAAACTCGTCAGTGTTCAGCTTCAGCACACCTTTATCAATCGGGCTGCCGGCTTTGGGCGCTGCATAAAAACCATTGGCGGTAGATTCATACGAAGTATTCGGCGCCACTACTGATACATCTTCTGCGAAATTCAGGTTAGTAGGCACTATGCGTACCGTTCCTTTTGCGGTAGAAGGTGCTGAAGGCAAAACAAAATCAACGATCAGTCCCAGCTTGCGCAGTATCACCGGGTAACTGGTAATAACAGAAAACACATCATGGTATTCAAAATCTTTGGGAGGGATGGGCGCCGGGCCTTTGGCCAATATCTTTTCATTCTTGGCAAAATAATTATGCAGCTGGCCAAAATCCCTGTCCACATTTGGCTGCTGGTTATACGCAATCACCCGGTTGCCGGATAATTGCTGCTTTACCTGCACCTGTCCTGTATGTCCCTTTCGGATAAAATCAGTTTTGGTAAACCGCTTATTCTGGTTGGTGATAGGGGCCGTTTGGGTAAGGGTAACTTTAGAAATTGGGTTTAGCCTGGTGTATTCTTTGGTAAAGAAGCTGGCCTTGGGCAGTTCCGTCATTTTCAGGTTGCCCACTTCTTTATACGTATCAAAAATAAAATTGCTGATATGCTTTACCGGGTATGATTTGATCTTGATCGTGGCCATATTCACCGGTGCAAATCCTTTTACTTTAATACCGCTGTGAAATAATTTCTCATACAATGCCGGCTCCCATTTTGATGTTACCGGTTTTAACTCGGCAGGTGCACTGTTATTCCACTGCAAATAGAAAACGGCCTGCTGAATCTTTTCCATCCATTTTAATATATCGGGAAAAGCAGCCAGTGTGGTTTCGGCAGCCGTCTCCAGTTGAATATTCATCATAGCGCTGAGCATCCATTTTCCTGTTTTGTAATCTTTCCACGGGCAGGTAGTGACAATGATTTTTTGAGGCATAGCCAGTACAATTTTAGATTTTCGATTTCAGATTTTTGATTGCTTCATCAGTTGCCTTCTTTCTTTTAATACGCTAACTAATATTTTACGCTCCTGTGTCCCGCCTCCCGACTCTTGACTCCCGTCTCACTTTTCTCAAGCTGCAAATGCATCACAATACTGCTGCCATTCTCCTTCGCTGATAAGCATAGCAAATGTGGGATCAGCGCCGGCGCCGGCAAACTCTCTCGAGGTCTTCAGCGTAACAGTCTTGCTGAACATGAAAATCTCGATCTTGATCTTCAGGGTAGCCTGGCCCCACACTTTCGTTACTTTATCCTTACCGTTCACGGTTTCAATATTGGCAATCAGCTGCAGCAGGAATTCCAGGCTGGCCGTGATGATCCCAAGAATACTCAATGACCCATTGATACGCAGGTAGCCTTCAATGGTGATTTCCTTGCCATCGTCTTCTTTTTTGGTGAGTTTGAAGTATACACCACCCATAATACTTACGGCACCACTGGCTACTCCAAGATTAATAGAGGCAGCAGCGCCAAACTCCAGCGCTGCTTCAATGGTGCGGACACCTTTCATGTCCAGTTCCATCGCAAAGAAACCACCTCCACCCAATGCAGAAACAGTCAGTGTAAAGGGCTGATGCTTTTCACAGAAATTAAACCGCATGATCAGCGGGCCGCCGGTAAAAGATAAACTCACCGATGCACCGAGATTGATATTACGCAAAGTGAAAGCGCCAAGCTGCACATCCGGTAAGGCCAGTGTATAACCAGAAGTAATGCCGCTGGTAGTTATATCTAAGAATGGCGGATCACTGAAACCATCAGCCGGAATAAACTTCTGCAATACATTGATGAACGTAAGCGGACCCAAAAACTCCAGCGCCGGGTTCTTCATGTCTACTGTAAAATCCGTCTTCGTATTAGCGCCGGTTTTAAACCCTACTTTCTTAAAGCCCACTTTGGCAAGCCCCATCAGTATCACATCAAAATTGCTGATATGCGAATCCACAATCAGCGCATTCGGCTTATTGGCCTTGTAACGATACAGGCTTGTTTCAATGATCAGGCGGGCATCTCCACCGGGTTTGAAAGTCAGTACATCGCCAAAGAATTTTTGCTGCTGCAGTTTGGCACCCTTCCAGTTATATTGGGTGATATGCGCTTCGGCTGTTTCAATATTCTTCAATGCAGGTATCGGTGACTCTCCGTTCAGCAAAGCAGCTGTTTTTTCTATGATACTGCCTAATGGAATAATGCCAAACAGCTTGGCCTCTGTATTAAAGAACTGGGCCGGGTCCATCAGTTTGTTCTTCGCATCTTCAAGCTTACCACTGATAACGCCATATGTTTTTGACAAACCGGTAATAGAAAAATTGGGCGAAAGGCTGCCCCCCGTTTTATTACCGCTGCCGTTAAAATTTACATCCAGTTTAGCGCTGGCAGCATGCAGTTTGGCAAATACACCACCGGCATTGCGGTCATCATCCAATTGCACTTTGATAGCCTTACGCTGCCCCGTGATATTCTCCACGGCGCTGGCAAAAATATCCAGCGATGCAGTGGTCGGTACAAAACCCGGCGCTTCATTTTTATCAAAGCGGCCGTTAAAGACAATGTTCGCTGTTTCATAATGTGTTTCGCCCGGTTTGTTTACACTGCGGGCAAGGGCCAGTTTCTGGTTGCGTAGCGAAACGGTATTGATGGCATTACCATTGTAAGCATTATTCAGTTTGTTGATATTGCCTTCATGAAATGCCTGGCTGTCGTTGACCGAAACATTGGTACTGACAAATACAAGGGGCATTTCAAAACTAACATCACCACCATCATAATCATAACCCACTAATTTGAAAAGAAAGGGCTGGCCGTTTGGCATAGTGGGCACAAACTGGTGGTCATCATTACCACTGATAGTACCGGTAAATTTGGCGGGAGTTTTAATCGTTGGCGTAGCCGCTGTTACAATTTTAATGGTAGAAAACGGAAAAGCATTGTGTTTGTTCTCCCTGTTGACAGGGTTGTATTTCTTTTCTTCTTCTGTAATAGCCACAAAATAACGTTGCCAGTTGGCCGCATAGCCATTCTTTGGTTTTCGTTCGGTGATACGTACCAATGCGGCTTCATGACCAAAAGGATACATATTACCTGCATACACCACTTCCACATAATGATCTCTTGCCAATGTGGCAATATGTTTCCACTTCAGCATATTCAGGTCGCTGAGCACACTGCTTAGTTCTGGTCGTTTGAATTCAACAATAGCATCTAACCAGGCGCCGAGTGTACTCAGCATCAGGTTATTTACCTGCACTGGTTTGGGCCTGAATCCGCTGATACCAAAATTGCTGGTTTGGTGTACAATACAGTGGCGGTCGTCATTATAAAGAGAAGTGATAAACTTATTCAGCCCGGCAGAATCCATTTTGCCATCTGGCGAATAATCCCGTTCCGGTTTGTTTTTCCAGTCACCGTCAATATCAGTAGCCCATAATGCCCTCACCGTTTTAATGGCATCGGTAGCCCTAGTGTTATCAAGTGCTCCTCGGCAATTGGTACTCGCCAGTCTTGAATGCCACAATTCAAATGTAGAAAGTTGTGTGCCTTGCAGGTCGGGACGGTTCTTCAGTTTCGCTTCCTGTTTCCAGGCAGCAAACTGGTTGGGTGAAAGGAATAAACGATAGGGCACTTCTATCGCTGTTTCCATATCACCTACCGGGGCTGGTTTATTACTGTTTAGAAATGCAGTGATATTGGCCAGTATTCCATCATCCTGTTTGATAGCTGTTACAGGTAACTCGTTCT
>CAZWIM010000049.1:0-20611 GCA_964634265.1 uncultured Chitinophaga sp.
ATTGTGTATGAACTGTTCCGCTTAAGAAAAGAACAGCCAAATGCTCCAACTCATGCAACTAATTCGTAAATTGAACATTCTTTAATACGTAAAAAACAACAAACATGAAAACAAAAGCACCTGTTTTGATTGCCACACTGGTAGCCTTTGCATTATTTGCTTTCGCACCTAAATCAGATTTTCAAAAACCCTGGCCAGTGCCGGATGCATGGAAAAACAAAGTAAATCCTATTAAAGGCGATGCAGCCTCTTTGGAAAAAGGCAAAGCATTGTGGAGCCAGCATTGTAAGTCATGTCACGGTTCAAAAGGTAAAGGAGACGGACCCAAAGCATCTCAATTAGACACAGAACCCGGTGATTTTACCAAAGCAAGTTTCCAGTCACAAACTGATGGCGCATTGTATTATAAAACAAATGCCGGAAGAGACGATATGCCTTCTTATAAAACAAAGATCCCGGATGCCAATGACAACTGGGCTCTCGTTAACTATATGAGAACTTTCAAATAAACATTGATTTAAAATAAGAAACCCGGTCTACAGCCGGGTTTTTTTATTACCTGTTTGTCGTATGATTTACTTCATATGGATTATTGATCATGAACAGCTGAGCCTTTAAAATTAATATCCAGCTTTACTGCACTGAAAAATCTTCTACGGTTTCAGTACGATTGCCTGCCTTTTTGTAAATTCCTTTTTTAAATGCTTATTTATGTCAACACAAACTAACTTCTTTGCCATGGAGACTGCTCCGGCAAGGGCAGAACTCGAAACTTGGGTAAAAAAGGTTGCTGAATTTTGTGAAGCTGATGCTGTACACTGGTGTGATGGCACCAAAGAAGAATATGACCGTATGTGCCATTTGCTGGTGGATAAAGGAACATTCATTCCGCTGAACCCTGAAAAAAGACCAAAAAGCTTTGCCTGTTTCAGTGATCCAAGTGATGTGGCCAGAGTAGAAGACAAAACGTTTATCTGCAGCCTTCGCAAAGAAGATGCAGGTCCAACCAACAACTGGATGGATCCTGTAGAAATGAAAAAGATACTGGAAGGCCTGATGAAGGGAAGTATGAAAGGACGTACACTTTATGTTATTCCTTTTTGTATGGGACCACTGGGCTCTCCTTACTCAAGATATGGTGTACAGATCACCGACTCAGAATATGTAGTGGTGAATACCCGCATCATGACCCGGATGGGAAAAGAAGTGTTGCCTTACCTGGAAACAAAAGGATATGTAAAATGCTTGCACACCATCGGTGCGCCGCTACAACCGGGACAAAAAGATGTAACATGGCCCTGTAATCCTGATGTGAAATACATTTCTCATTTCCCTGAAGAAAGAACCATTGTTTCTTATGGCAGTGGTTATGGTGGTAATGCACTGATGGGTAAAAAATGTTTTGCATTGAGAATCGCCTCTGTAATGGGCAGGGAAGAAGGTTGGCTGGCAGAACATATGCTGATAATGGGTGTCGAATCTCCGGAAAAAGAAAAGACCTATGTGGCAGCTGCCTTTCCCAGCGCCTGTGGCAAAACAAACTTTGCGATGCTCATTCCGCCAAAAGAGTTTGATGGCTGGAAAGTGACTACAGTGGGTGATGATATTGCATGGATTCACAAGGGAGATGATGGAAATCTGTATGCCATCAACCCTGAAGCAGGTTATTTTGGTGTAGCGCCGGGCACCAACTATGATACCAACCCCAATGCGATGGAGAGTATCAAAGGCAATACAATTTTTACCAATGTGGCTATTACAGCCGATAAAGATGTATGGTGGGAAGGATTGACCAAAGAAGTTCCCGATGGATTGACCGACTGGCATGGTAAGCCCTATGATAAAAACAGCGGCAAACCAGCTGCACATCCCAACTCAAGATTTACCGCACCGGCCTATCAAAATCCGGCAATAGATAAAGACTGGGATAACCCGAAAGGTGTCCCTGTTGCCGGATTTATTTTCGGCGGTAGAAGAAGTACCGGAGTACCCCTGGTGTATCAATCATTCAACTGGAACTTTGGTGTGTACCTCGCCACAACCATGGGTAGTGAAATGACTGCAGCAGCTTTTGGTGAAATAGGTAAAGTTCGCCGTGATCCCTTTGCGATGTTACCATTCATGGGTTATCATATTGGTGATTATGTAAATCATTGGTTACAATTTGGCCGAAGCCTCCCCAATCCTCCCCGCATTTTCGGAGTGAACTGGTTCCGAAAAGATGAGAATGGCAAATTCCTATGGCCGGGCTTTGGACAAAACATCCGGGTGCTGAAATGGATCGTGGAGAGAATAAAAGGTAAAGCTCCTTCTGTAGAAAGTCCGATCGGGTGGATGCCGAGGTATGAAGATATTGACTGGACAGGGTTGAAATTTTCGAAAGAGGATTTTGAAAAGATCATGACGGTAGACAGGGAGCCCGGCAAACAAGAGTTGCTATCTCATGAAGAATTATTTGAAAGAATGTATGATAAACTACCAAAAGAAATTTTCTTTATACGGGAACTCTTGTTGTCTGCACTCTGGCGTTCTCCGGAGCATTGGGGCCTGCAGCCGGAAAAATATTAGCGGTTGTCGAAAATCATTTTGATTGTCATATTGAGCCTGTCGAAATATTGGCAATCAAAATGACAACATTTGACAAGCTCAGGCTGACATTTCTTTTAAACCCTTTACCTCTGATGATTGCCTGCTTATAACAAACAAGTATACTGAACGGGTAACTATCCGTTGCCCGTTCAGATACTGTTACCTTACTTTTGAATTCTTTTATGTTTGACTGGCTGCAACAACTCTTTACCGAACCTTCTATAGCACAATCTGTGATTGTGTATGGTTTAGTGATTGCATCCGGTATCTGGTTGGGCCGTATCCGTATTGCAGGTATTTCACTGGGCATTACCTGGGTGTTGTTTGCAGGATTAATTTTTTCATATACCGGTGTGGAAGTAGAAAAAAGTACTGAGCATTTCATCAAAGAATTTGGTCTAATTCTATTTGTTTATTCTATCGGCTTGCAGGTGGGTCCGGGTTTTTGGGCTTCGCTGAAAAAAAATGCGATGACTAATAACCTGCTGGCTTTGGCGGTGGTAGCCACCGGTGTTATCATTACGGTAATTCTCTATTATACAAGCCATAACCATATCTCCGTTATGGCAGGTGTAATGAGTGGCGCCGTTACCAACACACCCGGTTTGGGCGCTGCACAAGCAGCTGTAAGTGATCTGCATATTACCGGAACTGATAAATCACTTATCACTCTGGCTTACGCTGTCACTTACCCGTTGGGGGTATTCGGCATTATTGGTTCATTATTGTTACTAAAAAAAATATTCAGGGTAAATATTACGGAAGAGCAGGAATTACACCGGAAGCTGGCTGTGTTAAGGGCCAATAAGCCTGTATCCATTCATTTGAAACTGGAGAACAAGCAACTTGTGGGACAACCTCTCCGGAAAATATTTGAATTGCTGAAAGAACCAATTGTTGTTTCCCGCATGTATCATAACGGTGAGATCATAACACCCACTCCGGATATTGAACTCGCAGAAAACGATGTACTCCTTATTGTGGCATCAAAACAGGAAGTAGAACAACTGAAATTATTGGTCGGTCCTGTCTGTAGTATGAATTTAAAGACGGCCAAGGAAAGCGACCTGATATCAAGACATATTGTGGTAACAAGATCAGCTGTAACACATAAACGCCTCGGCGATATTCCCGAGTTACAGCAACATGATTTTACATTGACACGACTCAGCAGGGCGGGTATTGAGATGGTGCCGCATGGAGATATTTTTTTGCAATTAGGCGATACGGTAAAAGTAGTGGGCACAGAAGAAGGAGTGGAGATAGTTGCCAATGCACTGGGCAATTCGCTGAAACGCCTCGAAGCACCTGACCTGGCACCGATATTCATGGGCATAGTATTGGGTGTGGTACTGGGCAGCATTCCTTTTCATTTTCCCAATATGCCGGTAGCAGTAAAAATTGGTATGGCTGGCGGCCCGCTGATAGTGGCATTGATATTGAGCCGCTTTGGTAACCTGTTATATTTAAATAATTACACCACCAACAGTGCCAACCTGATGATACGGGAACTGGGCATTAGTCTGTTTCTCGCCAGTGTGGGACTTAGTAGCGGGAAGAACCTGTCGGATGCCTTTGCTGATGGCAGCGGGTTAGGATGGATCGCTATGGGCATAGCCATTACTATCATTCCGTTACTGCTGGTTGGCTTTATAGCTCATAAATATTTTCGTAAAACTTATTTTGAAGTGTGCGGCCTGCTGGCCGGCGCCTCTACCGATCCCCCGGCACTGGCCTTTGCCACCAAACTGGCAGGTAATGATATTCCTTCTGTCACCTATGCCACTGTATACCCGCTGACGATGATCCTGCGAATAGTAGCCGCCCAATTATTGATCCTTCTGTTGGCCTGATAATTATTTCAACGCCTGCTTCAGGGCTTCAACATTTTTCTTATCGCTACCGATAAGGATTTTATCGTTGATAATAACAACCGGCCGCTTCAGAAAAGTATATTCTTCCAGTATCAGCTTACGGTAATCCTTTTCGGCCAGGGTTTTGTCTTTTAAACCCATTTCCTTGTATTTGATGGCCCTGCGGCTGAATAAAGCTTCATAACTACCCGCCATTTTTTTCATTTCATCCAGCTGGGAAGCCGTAATTTTCTCTGTCTTTATTTCCTGCATAGCAAAACCCTTTTTTTCAATTCCCGTTTCTTTGATGATGGCCTGGCAGGTGGTGCAGTTTCCTAGATGATAGATTTTTTTCATATAAATATTAATACAACGCAAGATAAGCCCCGGTTCACTCCGGTGTAAATTGCTTTACTTTGTAGCCCCAATTTTATGTTTATGGCAAAAGACGAAGTCTTCAGAGAAGAAATAGAAAAGGTAAGCGACTTTAAGTTTGGCGCCAATGTGGCCAAAGTGTTTGATGATATGGTAAACCGCTCCGTTCCTTTTTATGGAGAAATTCAGCGGATGATGGCCGAACTGGCTGCCGACCATGCAAGAGAAGAAACCTTTGTATACGACCTGGGATGCTCTACTGGTACCACTATGATCGGCATGGATACCATGGTTGACCAGGATATAAAGTTCATCGGCATCGATGACTCACAGGAGATGCTGGACAAGTGCAAGTCCAAACTGATGGAGATTGGATTTTCCCGGCCTTATGAATTACGATGCGCCGATCTTGGAAAAGGTATTACAATAGAAAATGCATCCGTGGTGGTGCTTTGTCTCACCCTGCAATTTGTAAGACCTATTTACAGGGAGCGGCTCTTAAAGGATATTTACAATGGGCTCAATCCCGGCGGTGTGCTGATACTGGTAGAGAAAATATTAGCCGAAGAAAATAATTTCAACCGCGACTTTATCAATTACTATTACAATTACAAACGCAGAAACAATTACAGCGAACTGGAGATCTCACAAAAAAGAGAAGCCCTGGAAAATGTACTGGTTCCGTATAAACTATCAGAAAATATCACTTTGTTGCGTGACCAGGGATTTGCTCACTGCGAAGTTTTTTTCAAATGGTACAATTTTGCCGGGCTGGTTGCAGTCAAAAAATAAGTGTATACAGGTAGCCTGAAAAACAAAAGAAATGGTTAGTATCGGGAACTTTTTTTTCAAACATCGGAACTGGATTTTCATTTTATTCTACGGGGCCTTATTCATTCCTTCCTGGCCATTATTCTCTCCTGCAATCTTTGGCGATAACTATTATATCTGGCCTGTTGCCATCGGTTTGGTAGTAACTGTTTTGGGTCAGCTGATCCGTGGCCTCACCATAGGACTGGCCTATATTGTCAGGGGCGGTAAGGAAGGCAAGCCTTACGCTGAAGGGTTGGTAACAGAAGGTATTTTTCGTCATTGCCGCAACCCGCTTTACGTAGGTAATATCCTGATGCTGCTGGGTGTAGGCATACTGGCCAACTCGCTGGTGTATGTAGCCATTGTCATTCCTGTTTTTTTATTTATTTACCAGGCCATTGTTTTGGCCGAAGAGAATTTTCTCCGGGGTAAGTTCGGCAGCGGCTTTGATGAGTATTGTAAAAAGGTAAATCGCTGGTTTCCCAATTTCAAAGGGCTTGGACAAACGCTGAATAGTATGGAATTCAAATGGAAGCGATGGATTTTGAAAGAACATACCACTCAGTTCATCTGGCTAATAGGTATAACGTTAATCCTTTTTATTAACTATCCCCAGTTAACCGGTTACAATAAAGAGCCGGGGAATGGCCTGGAAGCATTGGGCTTAGGCTATATGCATCTTATTCGTCTCGGAATAGTTTTGGGATTATTATTATTCGTTTACCTCTTGATTCGATATTTGAAAAAATCCGGAAAGTTCAGGGAATAGCGGCTATCATCTTTCCTGTGTAAATCAGTTATATCCGTGTAATCCGAGTGCTTTATTCCTCTTTCCGGCCTTCGTAAACATTAGCCCTGCGGAATTGTTATTTTTGCAGCTTAAAGTGAGTTTATGATCAAAACAGGCAATCCTATTATCAGCATTTATACAGAGATGACCCCCAACCCGGAGACCATGAAGTTTGTAGCCAACAAACTCCTGTATCCCGGCAAAAGCATTGATTTCCCGGATGCCGAAAGTGCGAAGCCTTCGCCACTGGCCACTGAGTTATTTGGTTTCCCTTTTATAAAGGCTGTTTTCATCGCCAGCAATTTTGTTACGCTGACCAAAACAGCTGAAACAGACTGGCAGGATGTCATTCCTTCTGTTCGCCAGTTTTTAAAAGATTACCTGGAAGAAGGCAAAGCCGTGGTGAATGAGGAGGAACTAGCAGCTGTAAAACAGGAAAGCAGCAACGAAGTGGCGGCAGACGATGATGATGTGGTAAAACGTATTAAGGAATTGCTGGATAATTATGTTCGTCCTGCCGTAGAAATGGACGGTGGCGCTATCCAGTTCAAAAGTTATAATGAAGGAGTGGTAAACCTGATGATGCAGGGAAGCTGCAGCGGCTGCCCTTCATCGATGATCACTTTAAAAGCGGGTATTGAAGGCATGATGAAAAGAATGATTCCCGAAGTGAAAGAAGTAGTTGCTGAGGCAGAGTAATCGTATATTATTGACTAAAAAAGGGCTGTATCTTTTGATACAACCCTTTTTTGTTTATTAAAATGTCCCCTTTATAATCTAACACCAAGTCCGGCCCTGACATTGATTACAGAAATACTTTGCTGGTATGGATCTGCCGCATTGCCATTGATAGTAAGCACAGCATCGAACTTTGGATCAAGGTGCATATACGCTGCATTCAGAAGGAGGTAAATCTTTTTGCCAACCGAATAATTCAGGCCGGCTTCAGCCTGCAAAACAGGTGAAAATTTGGTGTCCTTCTTAATTGTTCTTTGTGCATAAGTAAGTACCGGTGTATTTACATTCATAAAACCGCCGGTAAGGCGAAAATCACCTTCCAGTTTTTTTGAAAAACTCCGGGAAAAAGCCGGCCCCACAGAGAAACCTACCATCTGCCAGTTATCACCGGGTTTAGAAGCCCTTCCCTGGGAAAAAAGTAACGTATCTGTTTCATACCAGTTCACCAGAAAAGAAACAGCAATGCCAAAATCCTTTTGAATAAAATGGGTGTAGGTAGCAGAAAAACTGGTTCCCATTTTGGCCATACCACTGCTGACATTCAGGGGATCACTTTCTCCAAATGAACCAATCGGGATCGAAGGTCCTGCTGTGAAAGATAAAGTAGCAGGTTTTTTTTCTTTTGCAGCTTTATCCTGCGAAAATGACAATAAGCAAATAGCTAAGGAGGCCAGTGCTAGAAGTGTTTTTCTCATGATGGTTATTTTGGTTAGTAAACAATCTGTTCAGGTACAGACAAGAAAACATTTTTATAAACAAAGTAAACATTAATTTGATACAATGCCAATGACTAACCCAATAAGCTTTGCGGTATTATGCTGCCGGGTAGACGCTTATTGCAGCAAGATGAAATCAACAATGCAAAAACAGGAAAATTAAGAATGCAGATTTACTCCACTAGTACAAAGGCCGCCCAGTAATACGGAGAATATTTTTTTCGCATATCCGACTGTGCCTGTCCAAATGCCTGCTCAATCGTTTTTCCTTTCAGCCAGTAATTGTAAAAACTGGTCATCAACTCTGCTGTTTCTTTATCCGGCACCTGCCACAGGCTGACGATCATTTTTTTTACTCCCGCCATTTTAAAAGCTCTCTGCAAACCAAACACACCTTCGCTGCCTCTTACATCACCCAATGCTGTTTCACAGGCACTGAGCACTACCAGTTCAGTGTTACTGAGGTTCAGTTGCGATATCTCATATGCGGTGGCAATGCCGTCTTCCATACCCTCAACAGGAGTTTTTCCGCTCCAGGCATGATTGCCGCCAGACAAAATAAGACCACTGCGCAACAAGGGATCATTGGCAAGGATGTAGACGTTTTTATTTTCCGCACTATTATCTTCCTCCTTCTTTTCCGGCTCTGGTAAAAAGAAACCATGTGTGGCGATGTGCAGTACCTGTGGTGAGTTGCCGCTGAGTGCTTTCAGGTTTTCTTCACTTGCAGCTGATTGTGTATAAACTTTTGAAGGAACCTTATTTAATTCAAATTGCCTTTTGATCTTTTTTACTTCTTCCGTCGTGCCAGGCAGGGCCAACCATACATAATTATCACTCCCCCTGCTGACCGGAAGGTAAAAACCTGATGTGTTTTTATTCTTTGCTGACTGCTTAATCGTTGTGCTGCCAACCCGGTTGAAACTGGCACCCCCAAATAAACCGATGCTTTTAGGTTTTAGTGATACTGATATGTTTGTTGAAACCAGTTCATTTCGAACGGCAACCTCTTTGGTACTAAAATATTGTTGCAATTCATATTTATCCATCAACAATATTGTACTGTCAGCAGGCAATGCATGAAAAGCAATACTGTACAACTTGCCTGCTGGAGAATAGCTTATCTTTTTTATGCCCTTTAAATAGGGCTCCAGCGGCGACCATACTAAATTGTACAGGTCTTTTCCTAATGAAGCGGCTGTGCCGGTATTACCCATGTCAAGGCCCCTGTAAAACTGGCTTACCATAGATGTAGCATTTGTGCCTGCTGCATCTAAAAGTTTTTGTAACTGTTTTTGTTCAAACAAGGGTACAAATACTGGTAGTGAATCATTCTTACGCAGCACATAAGCCGCATACATTATGCTGTCGGCTTTTTCTCTTACCACACTGAATGAAACAAATTCTATGGCTGCTTCAGTCTCCTGTAATGATTGTTGAATATCCGTAAAGACGATGGATTTATCTTGCTGCCGTTTGCGCAGCAGGGCAGATTTTTGGTTCATTTCCTTTTGAAGGCTTTCTGCCTGATCTTCCAGCAGGGCAATATCTTTCCTGCGTTCAACCAAAGGTTTTGCATACTCACGGGACAGGTCACTACGGGCAGATAACCATTGGCTGTATAACCTTTGCAGGGATGTATCGGAGCCGCTGATCACCGATTCAAGCAGTTTTCGGCTTTCTGCCAATACCAGTGATTTTAAAAGCAATACCTGGTTGAAGCTTTCTTTCAAAAAAACCTGTGATACCTTTTTGTCATAAAATAACAATGTATTAGAAAGGTGAATTGCCCTGACTTTGTTATATAAATACCTCTCCTTCTCAGCATCGGAAAATGCATCCAGGTTGTTACGTAAAAATTGGAAAGATGATTTATTAAGCTCGGAAACAACTGAGGCGGTTTTTGCATAATCGCCTGCACCCAGGTAGTTAAGGTAAAGTATAGTTCTTGCTGCAAAAAGGGATTTTTCATCATCGCCATATTGAATCTTCTCCTGCTGATACAGCTTTTCTCCATAATAAATTCCCTTCTCAAATTTGTTTAACTGGTTATAAAAATGACTGAGCCTGAATAGAAGTGTCTTATTCCATTCATTATTCATGTAGTATTGCTCCGCCAGGTGAATAGCAGAGTCAACCAGCTGCTCCGCTCTTTCACTGTTACCTGATGAAAGCAGGATTTTACCCCTGGCCACTATAGAATTAAGAAATTGCTCATAAAGTATATCTCCCGGTTTGTTAAGCAATCCTGACAGGGCCTGGTGAATGCTGTCGGCTTTTGTATATAGTTTATTGTTCTGATAGAACTCGGCAAGCATAATGGTATACATCAAATATTCGTTGCTAAAGACAGCAATTTCTTTTGCATACTTCACAGCGGCCCGCAGTGCTTCTTCAGCTTCTGCATTTTTTTTCAAAGTACTTTTCACATCACCAGAGTGATACATGATGGAGCTCCATAGTTTGTAATTAGTGCTTTTACTCTTCTCCATCGATTGCAGAGCCCTGGTAAACATATCCTCTGCCTTTTTATAAAAACCGGCTTCATTATACATTTGCCCCACAACATTTAAAAGCCCCGCATAACTTTCAGGATCTTCTTTCCATACAAATGCTGCCAGACTCAGGGCCTGTTGATAATAATTGTCTGCTTTGTCCAGCATACCTGCATCAGTATATACATTCGCAATAATGGTAAGCGCATTGATAAATGTGTTTGTTTTTTCCTTGTAAGCTTTTCGGATTACACTATCTGCTTTTGCAATAAGAGCAACCGCTTTATCGCCGGTTCCATTACGCCGGTAGGTATTGGCGAGCAATAACAGTTTAGCTCCATAAGCTGAATCAGTAAGCAACTTATGTTTTTCATGCAGGTCTATAATTTCAGCCAATACCGGTGGTCTTTGCAGCGTAATATTTTGATGCTCGTATAAAGAATCGAGTAGCACCAACCTGCTGAATAATAAAGAGGGTCTTTTAGCATTACGGCTTAGCGCTACACTTTTTTTGAAATAGTCTTCTGCCTTATTGTAGTTTTCGGCCTGCATAAAAACAATACCCGCCCTGTGTATGGCATTTTCATACTCCAATGAGCCCTCACCGTATAGTTGTTTTTTCCGATTCAAGAGCACATCCATCATACTGTCAGCCGAAGAATAGTTTTTCAGCTTACAGAGAAGTAAAACACTATTTTGCGCTGCCAGGTAATAGTCTTCACTGTCCGGGCCTTTATTGACTTTGTACCAGCCCGCCACCTTATCCAGTAGCCGCTGTGATTCCTGGTAAATTTTTGCCCTACCATAAAATCCCGCCAGCCGGAAAAGTGCAAAAACATAGTTCTCACTTTGTTCACCATCTACCGCTTTGCAAAATTCTGTATGTCTCAAAAAGATCCTTTCTCCCTTTTGCAGGTCAGATACATCGCCATACAAATCAGCCAGCGCTTCGTAGGCGCCATATAGCAGCGCTGTATCAGTGATAAACTCCTTTTCGTTGTTTAAAATCCCAAGGAAATCTGTTATAGCCCGGTCATTTTGTTTCAATACCCGGTAGCCGTCACCCCGCATAAAAAGTGAATAGACAAATGCCTTTGACTGCTGCTTATTTTTCTTTGAAAGAATCTGCAGGTATCCGGTTAAGAGTTTTTCGGCCTCCTTATAGTTTTGTTGCTGTTTATAGATATCACTCAGCATTTGTGCAGTGCTAAGACATCGTTCATCGTCAGGTTCATATACTCTCAGTTTTACATTAAAGCATTCCAGGAAATTATCCTCTGCTGCCGCAAGGTTTCCGGATTTATAATAGGTGAAGGCGAGATTATTCAAGGCTGTGGCATATTGCTGGTCTGCCTCTCCAAAATCGTTGCGTGCCACTTCCACTACTTTTTGCGCAACGGTTAGTGCCCGGTTAAAATCCTCTTTTTCAAAATAGTAATAAAAACTGTCATTCAATTGCTCCCAGGTTTGTGCTTTTGCACGGCTGGTACCTAAAAGCATGAAAAAAATCAGGCAATATAAAATACGGATAGTTCTCACTTGTTTAGTTTGTTCTGAATTCCCCGTTATCCCTAAATGTTATTCCGGGCCCAATTTTATTTTTGGCATATTGCATTGTTTTTCCCGGCAGCCACTCATGCGTATATTTTGAGCTGCCAACTACCCGGCCCGCCAATGTTTTGGCCACTTCCTGCGCATTAATCGGGGTTTTGCTATAAACAGTATAGGCATAGGCAGAGTGTATAACAGTGGCATCGGCAGTCTTACTGAAATCGGCATAATAAATAACCATAATGCCGGCCGGTCTTTCCTGTACCTGTGTGCTAACCACATTTCCCCCGGCATCCAGCAGGATATCTTCATACTCCCGGATAAATTTCACTTTTTTCGCTGCTTTTTTACCGATATACTGATTGATTGCAAAATCCTTAGCCCCATCATATCCGGTAAACGGGATATAGAATTGAGTATACACTCTTGAACCATCGAGGTGCATAAAAGCATTGATGCTTTTCCGCAGGTTCATGTAAGCGCTGTCATCCATTTTGGTGACGGTACATTTTACCGGAAAGATCCGGACACTGGTTACCTGTTGCTCAGCATTTTTTTCAAAAATGCCCACACTACCATACTGGGCCCGCAGTTGTGTCATCAACAATGTTGTTGCCAAAACGAACAATCCGATTTTTTTCATCCTCGTTATTATTTTTATTTTATTATTCCACCAATACAAACGCCGCCCAATAATACGGTGAATATTTCTTCCGCATTTCTGCCTGCGCCTGTGTAAATGATTCCTCTATGGTTTTGCCTTTTAACCAGTAGTTGTAAAAACTGGTCATCAGTTCTGCCGTTTCTTTATCAGGTACCTGCCATAAGCTGACGATCATTTTCTTTACACCCGCCATTTTAAATGCTCTTTGTAAGCCAAATACCCCTTCGCTGCCTTTTACATCACCCAGTGCTGTTTCGCAGGCGGAGAGAACAACTAATTCCGTATTGGACAGGTTTAGTTGTGAAATTTCATACGCCGTAGCAATGCCATCTTCTACCCCTTCGATGGGAGTCTTACCACTCCAGGCATAGTTGCCGCCGGAAAGAATGAGGCCGCTTCTCATCAATGGATCATCGGCTAATGAGTGACTATTTCCGTTACCGCTGATGTTGTCCTTTGTCTTTTTATCCGGTTCAGGTAAAAAGAAACCATGGGTTGCTATATGCAGTATCTGCGGAGAATGACCGGTGAGTGCTTTCAGGTTCTCTTCGGTGGCGGTGTTTTGAATAAATGTTTTCGTACTGATTTTATTCTGATCAAATAACTGTTTGATCTTTCTTACTTCTTCGGCTGTACCGGGCAGATCGGTCCAGCTGCCACCCCGGTTGCCCCTGTTTTGGGGAGTGTAAATATTGGTAATAGTGCTGGTGTCTTTTTTTGATTTTGCAATGGCTGTACTGTCCAGTGTAAAAGCTGCATCACCGAATAAAGTGGTGCTTTGTATTGCATTCGTTGCTTGCTCTGTTTTTCGTAATGCTATCTGCCGGGTGCTGGTGTACTGATTCAGCCTGTATTTATCCATCAGCAAAGTATTGCTGTCCACCGGCAGGGCATGAAAGGCAATACTGTACAGTTTGCCCGCTGGTGAATAACTGATTGTTTTAACCCCTTTTAAATAAGGCTCCAGCGGTGCCCATACCAGGTTATACAAATCTTTTCCCAATGATGCGGCGGTGCCGGTATTACCTAACTCCAGCCCCCGGTAAAACTTGCTGACCATGGCATTGGCTGTTGTGCCGGCACTGTCGAAGAGTTTTTGCAATTGTTTTTCTTCGCAAAGAGGAACAAATACCGGTATGGAATCGTTTTTGGTGAGGATATAGGCAGCATACATTATACTGTCTGTCCATTCGTTATTCAGCAGTTCAAAGCGTACAAACTCAAGAGCAATTTCATCTTCTTTAAGCCTGCTTTGAACATTTGTTGTTTTGATTTCCAGCGATTGCTGCTGGCCTTTAAATTCAGCTGATTTTCGGGTAAGTTCTTTTTCCAGGTCTTCTGTTTGTTCTTCTATTCTTTTTAAATCATCACGGCGTTGAATTACTGGAAGTGAGTATTGCTTTGCAAGTACCGCTTTATTTGTTTTCCATTTATCAAATATCATTCTTACGGATGTATCACTGCTGTTCCTGACAGCATCCATGGCTGTTTTGGTGCTGGCCAGGGACAATGATTTTAGCAGGAGCTGAAGATCATAATTAGCTTGAGAAAGTAACGGGTTTTGCTTTTTGTAATTATAGAGAAAACTGTTGTTTTCATCATTCAGGATCAGTTTATTTTCCAGGTAATTACCTTTTTCGTTTTCAGACAAATTATTGAATACCGAAAGCATATTTCTTATCTCTATCTGGTTGTATTCAAAAAAATATTTTTCTGCTTTGAAATATTCTCCTTTTTTCATGAATAATGAAGCAAGGTTATTGAGACAAAGGGCATAATCGGTATTGCCAGGCCCAAAAGCTTTTTTTAGTGTGGAAAGAGCTGACTGGTAAAGTTGTTCCGCCTTTTCGTATTTGCCCGTACTGGTATATAAATAAGCAAGGTTATTGAGGCTAAGGGCATAATCTGGATGATTTTCACCTAATATTTTTTTTCTTATTTCAACGGCTTCCTTGTAGGGTGCTTCTGCTTTTTCATATTCCTCCATAGACTGGTACAAGGCACCCAGATTATTCAGGCTAAGGGCATAATCAGGATGATCGCCGCCCCTTGCTTTTTTAATTATATCTTTTGATTCTTTATAAAGCGGCTCTGCCTTTTTAAACCGTCCTGTCCTTTTATATAATACAGCCAAATTATTCAAACTCATCGCATAATCAGTATGTGTCTCTCCCAAAACATTTTTTCTGATTTCTTTTGACTGCAAATAAAGTTGTTCGGCTTTATCATACTGACCCATACTTTCGTATAAATCGGCAAGGTTGTTCAGGCTGGTAGCATAGGAGGGGTGGTCTTCTCCCAAAATATTCCTCCTTATTTCCTTTGCTTGCAAGTACAGGAGTTCGGCCTTTTCATATTTTCCTGTTTTAGCATAGAGCACTGCCAGGTTGTTCAGGCCAGTGGCATAATCCGGATGATTTTCCCCCAATACATTTTTCCTGATTTCATTTGCTGCCTTATACAAAGCTTCAGCTTTTTCATACCGGCCTGTTTCTTTGTACAAAATGGCAAGTGTAATGAGGTTAGTGGCATAGTTCGGATGATTTTCTCCCAGTGTTTTTTTCCATATTTTCCCTGCCTGGAGGTATAGTGGTTCGGCCATTTCATATTGACCCATGCTCTCATATAAGGAAGCAAGGTTGTTAAGACTTACTGCATAATCCGGATGATTTTCTCCTAATACCTTTTTCCTGATTTCTAAAGATTCGAGAAAGAATGACAGGGCTTTTTTATAATCTCCTTGGTCCTTGTACACTACTGCCAGGTTGTTCAGGCTGTTTGCAAAGTCTGCATGGTTTGGTCCAAAATTTTTCCTGATGATTACCATGGACTCCAGGAAAAATTCTTCCGCCTTTTTTAATTTTCCCATACTGCTGTATAATGAGCCCAGGTTGTTGAGACTTATTGCATACAGATTGTTTGTTTCACCCAAAGTTTTTTTCCTGATCTCTTTAGCCTGCAGGTATAGCGGTTCGGCTTTTTCATACTGTCCCATGCTTTCATATAAAGAAGCCAGGTTGTTCAGGCTGGTAGCATAGTCAGGATTGTTTTCCCCAAAAACATTTTTTCTTATTTCTTTTGATTCAACATAATACAGTTCAGCTTTTTTATACTGCCCCATATCACTGTACAAAGAGCCCAGGTTATTTAAACATATTGTATAATCCTTGCTCTTTTCACCGATGGTGACTTTCCATATTTCTTTTGCTTCAAGGTAAAGGGGTTCTGCTTTTTGCAATTGCCCTGCACTTACATATAATCCGGCCAGGTTATTGAGGCTTTGAGCATAGTCCGCATGTTTATCACCGAAAATCTTCTTCCGTATTTGCAAGGCCTGTAAATAAAGGGGTTCTGCTAATGAATATTGAGCCAGGTGTTCGCACAACCTTGCCTGCTGATTGCAGTTTGCTGCTAAAAACTCCGAGGTGTTGCCATTCAGCAATTCAATATACCCATAATTCTCCCGGCTTAGCAGTAAGGCATCATTGAAGCGATTTATAGTTTCATAAAAATCTGCCAGGTTGTTAATTACATCAATTAATATACTCTGCAAGGGACGATGACTCCTGAGTAAATTAATTGCCTGCTTGTAATAGGCTTCTGTATTTGCTGTGTCATTTATCTTTTCATAAAGTATGGCAATTTGGTTTAGTTCAGCCGCATATTTAACGGTGCTGTCACCAAACATTTTTTTGTTAATAGCCGCTTTTAATTTTCGTACTGTAATGGCATCAATTATCTTACCTGATCCTTTATATGCATTTACAAGCATATTTAATCCATCCAGGTAGTCCATACTTTCTCTTCCGTATATTTCCTCCTGGAGTTTTATCATTTCTTCAAGAAGAGGCAAAGCAGTGTTATATTGTTTATTGTCGATATAAAAACTACTAAAGTTATAAAGAACACTTTCGAGTAAATTGTCATTATTGTCCGGCATTCTCAGAATTGCCAGTGCTTGTCTGAAATTTTTTCCGGCTTTGGCAGTATCTTTTAATGCTTTATAGTTCAAGCCAAGCTGATTGAGCACCGCAGCATACGGGATGGAAGCCCTTCCTGCATTTTCTTTATAAAAGGAGGCGGCTTCCTCAGCTTTTTGGGCTGCCATTTTAAATTGCCCTGCCTGGCGATAAGCAACCGATAAACTTTTTAATGTCAGAATATAATTATCATGTTTTGAGCCGAATTCTTTTTTTGCTGCTATTAATGCCTTTTCTCCGAAAGTAATTGCATTTTCATACTCTTTTTGATTACTGTAATAATTTAAACTGTCGTTTAACTCTGCCCAGTATTCTTTTTTAAGCATCTCTTCATAATTGCCGGGTGCGTTGAGGAAATCAATGATACGATAGTGTTTTTTATCCAGGGCAATATCAAGAGCAGTATTACCCTCGTTATTTTTTATCTTCAAATCAGCGTTATTCTTCCACAATAAAATACATAATCCAATATTATTTATTTCCACAGCTGACATCAGTGGAGTTGTGCTGTTGTCGTTAGGTTTATTTACATCAGCACCTTTGTTTATTAATAGCTCAGCCGTTTGTAAGTAGCCGCCTTGTACAGTATAAAAAAGTGGTGTTCCTTTGTCGCTGGTGTGGTTTATGTTAATATCCGCTCCTTTTCTCAGCAGGTATTCAGCTGCTTCGTTTTTCCCGGCAGCAGCAGCCCATTGCAGTGCAGTCCATCCGTCTTTTTGTCTGGTTTCGGGATTATATTCCTTATCATCAACAGGTATATTGCAGCTGTCAATTAAATACTTCAATACTTCTGTATGCCCCTGGCTTGCTGCGATTCCGGTAAGGTTACCGTAGTATCCTGTTTTTTCTGTATTGGTATATATTACCCCGCTTATGTTAACCGTTGCACCGTTCTTCACCAGGAGTTTTATCATTTGCAAGTCTCCCATACCAGCTGCCCATAACAGCGCTGTAGCACCATTACTGTCTGTTTCATTAATAGCAGCCCCTTTAGTAATTAATTGCTCTAATGTATTTACTTCGCCTGCTTTTACAGCAGTTACCAACGGAGGCTCTCCAATTAGCGTTTGTGCTGATGCCTGAAACAAATTATAATATATCAGTATGAAGAGCAGGGCTCTCATTCTATAAATTTTTTTGCTATTGAAGATAATAAAAGTGATTGGTTAGCTTATACCCTTTAACGGGTATTAAACCTTTGTATTAGCCTGATGTTTTCGCCCAATGCACCCCCCGGTCTTTCAAATACTCCAGCACAAAATCAAAACACTCTTTTCGGTCTCCGATCAGCTCGGGAGGAAACACACCTTTCTCCGTAAACATTCCTTTGGTAATCAGATTTACCGCTGCTGTGCAGGTGTAGCCGGTAGTACGGGCCATGGAGGAGGTTTGGGTCAGCGGGTCATATTGGTCATATAAGTCGTAGGTAATTGTTTTGCCCTCTCCCTTTACGATCACTTTCATTACCGTAAATTCTTCTTCTGTTTCACCCAGTTTCCATTCGCTGACCAACAGCTTTGATGTAAAATCGAGGGGTGAAAGAGTAGTATCATTTACCTGTATGGGGGCCGAGTCAAAAAAACCGGCCTGCTGCAGGGCGATGATGAGGTCAACATGGCCGGGATAGCGCAGGGTTTTCTCTTTCATATCGGGTATGTGGCCCATCGTATAAATCAATGAACGGAGCCCATCTGTATTAAACGCTTCCAGTTTACCGGCTTTGCCAAAATCCATCAGCTCCCTGTCGCTCAGTGCCGGTTTAGTTACAATCTGTCCTTTCTCCACCAATCTTGCCGGACGGATGTATTCCTCAATTACATCCACCGGTGAAAAGGGGGCTTTATAATTGAATGGCGGTTTGGGATGCAGCGGCAGACCACCGACATAACAGGCAAATGCCTCCACTTTCATTTCTGCATTATACCGGCCGAGAATGAAATTACTCATACCCGGCGCTACCCCGCAATCTGTAATAATCGTTACTGCTTTTTGTTTCGCCAGCTGGTCCAGTTGCAAAGCATCTTCCGGAAAGAATGAAATATCTACCACATTCTTTCCGGTATTGATAACAGCCTCCAGCGTTTTAAAACCCATAAAACCCGGAACAGCTGTTACTACCAAATCAAAATCCGAAAGCCATTCAGGATAACGGGCATATTGGGTAAGATCAGCGTTGATCGTTTTAATCAGTTTATTCCTTTCTTTCAGTAAAGCAAGGTTGGCAGCACTCACATCAAAGGAAGTAACTGAAAAATTCATTGCCAGGTCAAGAGCAATGGCTCTGCCTACCATACCAGCGCCTAAAACAGCAATCGTCATTATCCGCTTTTAGTGCAAAGGTACTGTTACAAAAACTGACCCTGTCTTTCGTTTTTCTGCTAACTTGAGCAGCGAATAATATAACTGCTATGAAATTTTTCCGGTTAGTTTTTCTTTTTGCTTTTTCAGTTACCATTTCTCATGCACAAACAAAGTATACATCATTAGTCAATCCGTTTATCGGCACCGGCGGACACGGTCACACTTATCCCGGCGCCAGTATGCCCTTTGGCATGATACAGATCAGCCCGGATACAAGACTGGAAGGATGGGATGGCTGCAGCGGTTATCATTATTCTGATTCATTGATCTATGGTTTTTCTCAAACCCACTTAAGCGGCACAGGTATACCCGACTACTGCGATATTTTATTAATGCCTTTTACAGGAGAAGTAAACTGGAAGAATAAAGACTATGCATCGCCATTCTCTCATCAAAAAGAAAAAGCAACACCCGGCTATTATGAAGTGGTACTTGACAAAAACCATATCAAAGCCGCTCTGACCACTTCTTACCGTTCCGGCATACACAGTTATACATTTGATCCGTCTGCCAATGAAGGAAAGATTTTACTTGACCTGCAGCACAGGGATGAAGTACTGGAATCTTCTTTGGAAATAATCAATCCCTATGAAATAAAAGGAATGCGCCGAAGCAAATCATGGGCACAAAACCAGGTTGTTTATTTCTACCTGAAGTTTGATCAGCCTATAAAGAATTATGTTCTGGCCAGTAATGATGAACTGCTGAAACTAAAAGATATCACAAAGCCCTCAGCAGATGGAAAAAATATCAAAGCATGTTTCTCCTTTGATATTTCAGGCAATAAAACCATACAGGTAAAAATCGGCATCTCCGGTGTAAGTGCAGATAATGCAAGGCTGAACCTGGAAAAAGAGATAGGCAATACAGATTTTGCTACCGTTAAACAAAGAGCTGCAGATGCCTGGAACAATGAATTAGGAAAAATACATATCAGCGGTGGTACTCCTGATCAGCAGACTGCTTTTTACACCGCCCTTTACCATACTATGCTGGCACCCAATATCTATACCGATGTGAATGGTGAATACCGCGGTACTGATTTGAAAGTGCACAAAGCAGAAGGGTTTACTAATTACACAGTGTTTTCATTATGGGATACTCACCGGGCTTTGCATCCGCTGCACTCTATCATTAACCGTCAGCGTACCCTCGACTGGATCAAAACATTCCTGGCACAGTACAAACAGGGCGGCATGATGCCTGTATGGGAACTCAGTGGCAATGAAACTTTTTGCATGATCGGTTACCATGCCGTACCGGTAATTGTGGATGCCTATAAAAATGGCATTCGTGATTTTGATACCCAACTGGCCTTAAAAGCCATGACCGATTATGCAGAAAGTAACCGATATGGTTTACCTGCTTATAGGAAACAGGGTTTCCTCAGCAATGAAGACGATCATGAAAGTGCATCGAAGACGGTGGAGTATGCCTACGATGACTGGTGCATTGCACAATTTGCCCAATGGACCGGCAATAATGAAGTGTATAAAAAATACCTGAACCGTTCCCTGCATTACAGAAATCTTTTTGATCCCCGCAGCCAACACATCAGGGGAAAGGTGCAGGGCTTCTGGTATCATCCCTTTGATGCAGCAGAGGTAAATAATTTCTTCACAGAAGGAAACGCCTGGCATTATTCTTTTACGGCACAGCAGGATATAGATGGTTTAAAAAAACTCT
>CAZWIM010000050.1:0-19206 GCA_964634265.1 uncultured Chitinophaga sp.
TTTTTATTCTTTTCATTTACACTATCAGGCCAGTTTCTTTTTCAGGTTTTCATCTATGGCTTCCAGGAACTCTTCAGTGTACAAGTAATGCTCACCATGATTTACTCTATTTCCATGGATACAAACAGCGAGGTCCTTGGTCATTTTTCCCTGCTCTACGGTTTCGATACAAACTGCTTCCAGTGTATTACTGAAATCAATGAGTGGTTGGTTGCCGTCTAATTTGCCCCGGAATGCCAGACCTCTTGTCCAGGCAAAGATGCTGGCGATGGGATTAGTAGACGTAGGCTTACCCGCCTGGTGATCCCGGTAGTGACGGGTAACAGTACCGTGGGCAGCTTCTGCTTCCATTGTTTTACCGTCAGGTGTAATCAAAACAGAAGTCATAAGACCAAGAGAGCCAAATCCCTGTGCTACCGTATCGCTTTGTACATCTCCATCATAATTTTTACAAGCCCATACAAAATTGCCATTCCATTTTAATGCACTTGCCACCATATCATCAATCAGGCGATGTTCGTAAGTTATACCGGCAGCATCAAACTGTGCTTTGAATTCCTTTTGATAGATTTCTTCAAAAATATCTTTGAAGCGGCCATCATATTTTTTCAGGATAGTGTTTTTAGTGGAAAGATAAAGTGGCCATTTTTTACTAAGGGCCATATTGAAACAGCTTCTGGCAAATCCTTTGATACTGTCGTCTGTGTTATACATGGTCATAGCCACGCCGTCACCTTTGAAATTGAATACTTCAAAAGTTTGAGGTTCCCCGCCATTCTCCGGAGTGAAAGTCATCGTTAATTTCCCTTTCCCTTTGATTACTGTATCCGTGGCCCTGTATTGATCACCAAATGCGTGACGGCCAACGATAATGGGTGCCGTCCAGTTGGTAACGAGTCTAGGCACATTCTTGATTACAATTGGTTCCCTGAAAACAGTTCCATCCAGGATATTTCTAATAGTACCGTTGGGGCTTTTCCACATCTGTTTAAGGTTAAATTCCTTTACCCTTGCTTCATCAGGAGTAATGGTGGCACATTTTATTCCTACGCCGTATTGTTTGATAGCGTTGGCTGCATCAACTGTTACCTGGTCGTCTGTTTTATCACGGTATTCAATACCCAGGTCAAAATATTTGATATCCAGTTCGACATAGGGAAGGATCAACTTGTCTTTGATAAACTTCCAGATAATCCGGGTCATTTCATCCCCGTCAAGTTCCACTACCGGGTTGGTAACTTTGATTTTTTGCGACATAACAGTTGTGTTTAGTGTTTATTTTCAGAAAGTTGCAAAGCTACAATATTCCACTGTGTGACGAAGATCACATTTTTGTTCTTTTGTTTGTACGATTTTTGATATTAGAAAAATTTATTAGACTTGATTTGAGTCAATAAAATTAATCGTACCTTTTATCTGAAATAGTAGCATGGAATCACTTCAATTATTAAAAGATTATCTCCGAAAATTCATTGATCTGCCGGATGATGAATTCAATGAGGTTTTACTGCCCTTTATCAAGATCCGGAAATTTGAAAAAAGAGAGTTGCTTACAAAAGCAGGCGAAATTGAGAATTATTTCAACTTTATATTAAAAGGACTAATCCGTAAGTATTACAAAAAGGGGAGAGAAGAAATTAATACACAGATTTCTTTTGAAGGGCATATTATCCATAGCCAGGAATCTTTTCACAGCCGCAAGCCATCAGAATATTTTGTTGAAGCAATTGAGCCCAGTGTTGTTGCTTCCATTACTTATGATGACCTGGAAGCGGTTTTTGACAGAACAAAAAAAATGGAACATATGGGCCGGCTTGTTATTACCCATACCATGATCTTAAAAGACCGTTGGCAAATGCAGTTGGTCAAGATGACACCCAGGGAAAGATTTATCAATTTTGTGACCCGCAACCCGGAACTCATGCAACGGGTTCCGCAAAAATACCTTGCTTCTTACCTGAATATTAAGCCTGAAACATTCAGTCGTTTCAAACATTTGCTGCGCAATCATCACCGTTCAACAACAGCCTGATTCAGTTATCCAATACCCACATCCTGCATCATCATTACCAGAAACCCTCCTATGAATCCAAGTACTGACCTGTCAGTATATTTATCCCTCTGTGTCTCCGGAATATTCTCCTCTATTACTACCAATATTATGGCTCCGGCAGCAAAGGCCAGCGCAAATGGTAAGACTGGTTGCATATGGATAACAGCTATAGCGTCAACAACACCGGCAATTGGTTCTACAATAGCTGAAAGCTTTCTGTAACAAAAACTTTTTCTCCGGCTGACGCCATGTCTTCGTAACGGCATGGCAACAGCAATACCTTCGGGGAAGTTTTGGATACCGATACATCTTCCATTCCGATAGCTGCAGCGCCGAAGAGTACCCTGTCTGCTAATCCTTCCCGGATATTTTGAAGGGTGATAGCGAAATCAGCAGCGTGGTTTTGGTTTTATGCAGTTTGGTTTTAACGCCTTCTGTTTCCTCAACTCCAAAATTGATATGAAGATGATGCGGTGTAAATTTATCGAGCACAAAAATGAATAATGCTCCTAACAAAAAGCCAACTTAAGCAGGCATCCAACTGAGACCAGGGTACATTTTTCCGACATCTCAAAGCCTCCTTTATCTTTATGAAAAAAACAAATGAAGCTCCCACGGCTGTTAGCAGCCAGGTAAACGTAGTGGCGAGTAAAGCAGACCATACCGTCCAATTTCGACAAGGAATTTCTCCAACGTTTCCATACTAACTTAATTTAACGAAGATGTTTTCTGCAACCTGTTTGCTAATGGTGAAAACAGGTTGTCGGCCGATTTTAATTTCCATTGAATTATCAAAATCAAAACGTTTCTTTATTTCCAGTTTTGTTCCAATGCTTATCTTTTTATGTTTCAGCAAATCCAGTATCTCATTGGACTGATTGCTGACATGACTAACTACCGCCATTTTATTTGCAGGTAAACTGGTAAGACATTGGTGAGTGTGCTGTTCAATCTTTCCATTAACATCCGGGATAGGATCACCATGAGGGTCTACCCTGGGAAAGCCAAGGAATTCGTCCAGTTTTTCAATGAGCTTTTTGCTGCTGACATGTTCAAGATCCTCTGCAACGGCATGCACTTCATCCCAACTGAATTTTAATTTTTCTGCCAGAAAATATTCCCAGAGGCGATGACGACGAATAATACCTAAGGCTACTTTATTGCCTTCTGTACTAAGCCTGAAACCCCTGTATGGCTGGTAATGAACCAGTTTTTTAGTCTTTAGCTTTTTCATCATATCCGTAACGGAAGCTGGTCGGGTATTCAATTCACCGGCCAGTTCGTTGGTAGTAACAGTGCCATCCTGCTGTTGCAGATGGAATATTGCCTTGATATAATTTTCTTCGCTAACAGAGTAGTTTAGCATGCCTAAAAATTATTTTAGACAAAGCTAAAATAATTTTCTTGACCGGAGAAGGCAACTGGTCATTATAAAATCCCTTACATTCGGGAAGAAATATTTCCGGATGCGATTAGTTTTAAAACTTCTTTTTATAGTATTTCTGCTTATTGGGCTGGGAAGCTGCAAGGGCAAGAAAAAAATATCCCTTTCGGGAGATGATCCTGTTGAAGTTTCTGATTTTATTGAGTTTTTTCAGCCATTAAATCCACCTGTTCAATTTACTGATAGTTCACTTGCTAAAAAGGAGAAAGACTCTTTGCTTATCAGTTACAAGATATTTACGCAATTTGTACCCGATTCTGTTTTACGAAAAGTTTACGCAAAAGGCGTTAAGCCCAAAATATATGCGCTAGGCAAAACGGTTGTTCCAAAAGCCGAGCAGTACCTGTTTGTTAAAACTATGAGTGCAGATAAAAAGGCTTATTTTTTGCTGGCCTTTGATGAAAAAGAACAGTTTATTGCCGGGATGCCATTGCTCCGGCCCGATAAGCTAAGTACAACTTTACAATCTGTCACACTGGACAGAAAATATACCATTACACAGACAATAGCCCGAAAGAATATTGATGGCACTATCAGTGAAGGTAAAGAGGTATATGTGTTGAATGTGGCAGCAAAAAATTTCATGCTGATCATGACTGAAGCCCTGGAAGATAAGATCACAGAACTCATCAATCCTATAGATACATTATCAAGGAAACATAAATGGTCCGCTGATTATGCCAATGGTAAAATGAACCTTGTATCGGTGAGGGATGGCCGTAAAAATGACAGGATTACTTTTTTTATCCATTTTGAAAAAGAGAATGGCGCCTGCACTGGTGAATTGAAAGGAGAGGCCATGATTAAATCATCCAATACGGCAGAATATAAAGAGGAGGGAGACCCTTGTCGCCTGAAGTTTGTTTTCTCGTCAAGTTCTGTTACGTTAAAGGAAGAAGAAGGCTGCGGATCACGGAGGGGGCTTAAGTGTTCTTTTGATGGTAGCTTTACCAGAAAAAAATATGTAAAGCCATCAACAGGCAGTAAGCAAAAAAGGTAACCCTGTCAGAATTGTTTTTAATCAACCGATTGCCTATTATTTTCCCACTATTTGTGCAAAAGTCTTTTATTCTGGCACTTCATCATTTAATATTATTGGACATTTAACTTTATCTTGCGTCTTCGTGTAAAAAAAACACATTATGAGCTTTACTCCCTTTGCTGTTCCGTATCCCGTTGAAGAACGTTATTCTAAGAAAGTGGCTTACTTCTCGATGGAATTTGCTACTCATCAACCATTAAAGATTTATTCTGGTGGCCTTGGTTTCTTAGCCGGATCACATTTACGCAGTGCTTATGAACTCAGGCAAAACCTTATTGGTATTGGTATTTTATGGAAGTACGGTTATTATGACCAGGAAAGAAACCAGGATCAGACACTTGATGTGGCATGGAATGAAAAGCTTTATAGCTTTTTGGAAGATACAGGCATAAAATTTCAGATTACTATACATGAACATCCTGTCTGGGTAAAGGCATGGTATTTAAACCCGGACACTTTCAAGACAGCGCCGTTATTCCTCTTATCTACCGACCTTCCGGAAAATGATTACGTATCACAAACCATTACGCACCGGCTGTATGATGCAAACGTAGCCACCAAGGTAGCGCAGTTTATTTTGCTGGGTGTTGGCGGGGCTAAGCTGATAGATCTTTTAGGATTTAATCCTGAGTTGTATCACCTGAATGAGGCACATGGGTTGTCTGCAGCATTTTATTTATATAAAAAGTTTGGCAACAACATTAGTGATGTTAAAAAAAGGCTGGTGTTTACCACGCATACACCTGAGGAGGCAGGTAATGAGAAGCATGATATCTATCTCTGTCATAAGATGAGTTATTTCTGCGGTCTTACGGTGGATGAGGTAAAAAGTCTCTATGGCAACGACAGCGATCAGTTCAATCATTCACTGGCAGCATTGCGGTTTGCCAGGTTGGCCAATGGCGTTTCACAGCTGCATGGCCATGTGTCAAGAGCCATGTGGGGCAAGCATGAAAATATTTGTCCCATAATTTCTATTACAAATGCACAAAACTGGCGGTACTGGGCTGACAAGCAGTTGTACAAGTTCATGGAAGCCGGGGATGATTACGGAATTGATGACCGCAAAAAATATTTAAAGAAAAGGGCATTTGAAATAGTAGCCGACCAGACAGGTAAACTCTTCAATCCTGATGTGTTTACCATTGTATGGGCAAGAAGATTTGCAGGCTATAAAAGGGCCGGACTGATTACTTCTGACGAACAGCGGTTTGAAAAATTATTGAGTAATACTAAGTACCCTGTGCAGATCATTTGGGCAGGTAAACCTTACCCGGTTGATCATCCTGCCATCAGCGAGTTTAATCAATTGGTTCATCTCAGCAAACGCTATAAAAATGTGGCTGTGCTAATTGGTTATGAACTGGGCTTATCCAAGCGTTTGAAACAGGCAGCGGATGTTTGGTTAAACAATCCAAGGGTACCTAGGGAGGCTTCCGGAACCAGTGGTATGACGGCTGCTATGAATGGCGCCATCAATTTTTCTACTGATGACGGATGGATTCCTGAATTTATTAATCACGGCCATAACGGATTTGTAGTGCCTAAAGCCGATTACGCTAATATGGCTGTTCATGAGCAAGATGAATATGATTTGAACAAATTGTATGAAATATTAGAGAAGGAGATACTTCCATTGTATTACGAAAACTATAATACCTGGAGACAGGTAATGAAAAATGGTATGCAAGATGTCCGTTTCCAGTTCGATAGCAACCGGATGGCACATGAATATTACGAACTGTTATACAAATAGCAAATAGTTCCAAAAACGTAATCCCGGCCTTAAGCCGGGATTTTTATTGGAAGTTGTTGATAATATCATCCATTGATTTAGCTTCCGGGTAAAAACTTACCAATTTGCGTATCACTCCTTCCACCAGCGCATCCGGACAGGAAGCTCCGCTGGTGATCAAGATTTTTATCAGTGACTTTTTGGGAAGATAATTAATAGTTTGCAGCTCTTCTTTTGTGTGAAAGTTGAAATGCAGTATCTCCTCTTCGCTCAGTATCTTTTCTTCATTATTAACAAAGTAAGTCGGTAGCCTTTCTTCACAAAGCTCTACCAGGTGCGAGGTGTTGGAAGAATTGTAACCACCAACCACTATAGCAAGATCAGCCTTTGTTTGCAACATACCAGTTACTGCAGTCTGGTTATCATTGGTGGCATAGCAGAGTGTATCCCTGGTCTCCGCAAATCTCTCTTCCGCATTTGCCGGCTTATATTTTTCCAGCATAATTTTTTTCAGGTAATCTGCAATAGACTGCGTATCGCTTGCCAGCATAGTGGTCTGATTAACAACCCCGATTCTTTGAAGGTCGGTTTTCACATCAAACCCTTCGGAATATTGGTTTTTGAAAACAGTATAAAATTCTTCAGCAGGTCTTTCACCGGCAATAAATTTACCGAGTTCAACCGCCTCATGCATATCCTTTATTACTACTGAAGGTGCATTGGCAGCGGCATGGGAAAAGGTGGCCCTTGTTTCTTCATGTTGCGGTTTGCCATGAATAATGATGGTATAGTCCTTTACTGCAATCTGTTCGCTCCTGTTCCATACTTTTTCTACAAAGGGACAGGTTGTATTGTACTTTTCTGTCTGGATGCCTATTTTTTTCAGCTTTTCTTCGATTTCGAGAGTGGTGCCAAACGCAGGAATAAGTACAATGTCTTCTGCAGTTATTTGATCAAATGGTATGAGTTGTTTACCATGTGTATCCTGTAAAAATTCTATACCATGTGCAATTAGATCAGCATTTACCTGCGGGTTGTGAATCATTTCACTCAGCAGGAAGATACGTTTGCCGGGATTTTCTTCTACAGTTCTGAAAGCAATTTCTATTGCATTTTCTACCCCGTAGCAAAATCCGAAATGACGGGCCAGGTAAACCTGCAACGGCCCAAAATCTAATAGGGTGGGGGTAAAGTCCTTTTTCATTTTATCCATTTCTTTCCGCTTCTTTTTTACGGCAGAAATCAATGGGCTGCGGTAGATAATAGGAACGTCAAAACTCTTCATGGCGTAAAGGTAACAATACTTGATTGTGTGTTTAACAACAACCCTGTTCATCAAATGTTCTTCTTATCTTTCGCAAAAAGACCGGTGTATGCGAATGTATTTGCTTGCTTTAGGTATTATTATTTTAGCCGGGTCATGTAAACTCATGCCCAGGAAGGATGAAAAGAATAAAAAAACGACGAATACAACTATGCTTAACAGATTCAGGCCCGTTGACTGGGCACATAGCACTAATATTTATGAAGTGAATGTGCGGCAATATTCCGTAGAAGGAACATTTGATGCTTTTCTAAGGGAAATTCCCCGGCTGAAAGAAATGGGTGTTCATACTTTGTGGTTCATGCCAATAACGCCAATAGCTCAGAAGAATAAAAAAGGTTCATTGGGCAGTTATTATGCCTGTTCTGATTACACTTCTATAAACCCGGAGTTCGGCACATTGGACGATTTTAAAAACCTGGTAAAAAAGGCGCATGAAATGGGCATGAAAGTCATCATTGATTGGGTGGCCAATCACACAGGCTGGGACCATAAATGGACCAGAGAACATCCTGACTACTACCTGAAAGATTCGGCAACTAATGATTTTAAAATTGCTTCCGGGATGGATGATATTATTGAATTGGATTTCAGGAACCCGGCTCTCCGCAAGGCAATGAAAGATGCTATGAAATTCTGGGTGGAGGAATGTGATATTGACGGGTTTCGTGCAGACCTGGCGTTTTGGGTAGAACTAGATTTCTGGAAGGAGGCCCGTACTGAAATTGATGCTGTAAAACCTTTACTCTGGTTGGGAGAATTTGATGAACTTGACTCCCCCGAATACGGCGAGGCATTTGATGCGAGCTACAGCTGGACATGGATGCATAAAGCCAAGGATTTTTACCAGCAAAATCAATCACTGGATTCCCTTTATACTGTGTTGAAACGTTATGATGACCTGGGCGATAGTACGATGCGGGCCTGGTTCACCACCAATCATGATGAGAACAGCTGGAATGGCACTGAATATGAAAAATATGGCGATATGGCCAAAGCCCTGGCAGTATTCAGCGCCACCTGGAATGGCATACCATTGCTTTATTCCGGCCAGGAGCTGCCTAATCTTAAAAGGATTAAGTTTTTTGATAAAGATACCATCGCCTGGACCGGTACCAATGCATTACATGATTTTTACAAAACCCTGCTTAACCTTCATACAAATCACCCTGCTCTGAGAAGTGGGGATACTCATGTGAAAACATTTCGTATCAAAACAAGTGATGCAAAAAATGTTTTTGCCTATCTGCGAAAGAATGGAGCAAAAGAGGTGTTGGTGATTTTGAATATGTCCGGAGAAAAAGATCTGCACTTTGATATTACTGATGAAAGAGTTGCCGGTATTTTCAGGAATGCTTTTTCCGGCGCTGAGAGTGATTTCAATGCAACCCGTAGTTTTGAAATGCAGCCATGGGAGTTCCTTGTTTATGAAAAATAGTCATTCCAAATAAGAAAAATGGCCACTCTGAAGTGGCCATTTTTCTTTTATTTCTTTTCTTGCTTATTCTTCTCCAATATTCAACGGGTAACGATAGATGCCATCATAACCAGGATAAAACCCTTCAAGTTGTATAGTTTCTCCTTTGAGGCTTCTTATTGCCTGGCTCAGTTCATCGATGTTGGTAATATCAGTTCCGTTTACACTGGTAATGATAAAACCGTCCTGCATCCTTGTTTTACTGAAAGGCCCACCTTGTTTGATCTTCTTCACTAAAACGCCTCCTTCCACTTCGTACTGCATGGCTTGCTTTTTATCAATTGTTACCAGGTCAGCCCCCAGTTTTTCGCCAACTGTATTAGAGGCTATTTCATCAAAGGTGCCTGACTTGGCAGTTAGAGTTGCAGTAGCTGTATATTCTTTTCCATTTCGTTTATAAGTAATGTTGATTTTATCGCCTGCGTTGTAAGAGGAAATGGTAGCCTGCAATTCCGTCCAGGAAGTGATTGTTGCATCATTGATCTTTGTAACAATATCACCTGGTTTCAAACCAATGGCTGCCGCAGCGCCATCCTTTGCTACATTACCGATGTGGGCGCCATCTCCTGCATCTACTTTATCTTCTGCTACCCAAACCCCCAGGTAAGGCCTCTTTACATCACCATATTTGATCAGGTCATTTACAATTTTCTTTACCAGGTTAACCGGTATGGCGAATGAATAACCCGCATAGGTTCCGGTGGGGGCATAAATAGCTGAGTTGATACCTACCAACTGACCGTCAGTCGTAATCAGTGCACCACCGCTGTTGCCCTGGTTTACTGCAGCATCTGTCTGGATAAAGGCTTCTATAGGTGTTTTACTCTGACGCTGGTTAATACCGATATTTCTTCCTTTGGCGCTAACGATACCTGCCGTTACTGTTGTTTCCAGTGTAAGCGGATAACCAATAGCCAGTACCCATTGTCCCAACTTTACATTATCAGAGTTACCATATAAAAGGAATGGGAATCCGTTGCCATCAATTTTTAAAACAGCAATATCACTGCTCGGGTCTTTGCCGATCACCCTTGCTTTATATGTTTTTTTATTATTAAGGGTAACTGTTATTTCATCGGCTACACCCTCACCGCCATCTGAGATCACATGATTGTTGGTGATGATGTATCCATCTTCACTGATGATAACTCCACTTCCTGATGCCCGTTGTTCTGGCTGGATCTGCGGGCCAAAATCAAAGAACTGGTTAAACCAGTCTTCCATGCTGTTGCCACGGCTGCGGGGTAATTGGTTACTGATTCTTTTGGCTGGTATCTTGGTCTTGATATGAACAACGGCCGGTACTGCTGCATTGGCAGCCTTGGTAAAATCGATTGGTTCACCAGCTCCGGCTACATTGTCAAAAAAGCCTGCGTAATTGGCGGGGATATTCCCGTTTTCAGACTGAACAAAATTTGGCTGTTTACGGGTGATTTTTCCATAAATCCACACACTGCTTACAGCCGATACGGCACTAATGGCAACGATCAATAAGATTTGTTTCAGTTTCATAGCGTTATATCTTTTTTTCTTTTGAATGCTTTTTGAATAATGCTGGACATCAAAACCTATGCCTTTGCTCTACAAAATAACAAACTGTCATACCAAGTTTGTTGACCGTCAGTTTAGTTTAACAAATCTTTACTAAGACTTTCGTACTTCAAATATCCTATAAAAATACCATTCAGCCTTATTCTATAAATACCGTTCTATACGGAGTTTACAAGTTCCTTAGAAAAGCCATGGTATCTATGCCGTCGGCATAATCTGTCAGCGAGGGTGACTGAGCCCGGCCGAAGGGGATATGATCTTTACTGACAAGGCATTGCATATCTGGGTTATGAAAAAGTTGTTCTGCCAGTGAATTTTTATCGGTATAAAACTCATAATTGAGCTGGCTGATAGGAGAGAAAATGCCAGGTTCTTCTACCAGTAGTATAGACCCGTTGGTCATGTAAAATTTCTTATTCAATATGTGCAGGGCCAGGTTATAATCGTAGTTGTTCTTATACTTATGGTGATCGGTCAGGTGATTATACTTTTTAAAAATTTCCAGCAGAGGTACAAAGTCATATTCCCGGGGTACAAATATTTTGGTCACATTCCGGCAGCCCAACCCAAAATACAGGTACACATCATCTGCCAGTTTACCCAGTTCTGCATCATTTTCTTTCCCTGTTAATAAGGCTACTGATGTCCTGTTACGGCGGATTATATTAGGGTATTTGCCAAAATAGTATTCGAAATACCGGGAAGTGTTATTACTGCCGGTGGCGATATAAGCATCACATCCTTTTAGCATCTCACTAAAGTGAATTTGATCGGCCAGTGTTGGGTTCCATTCTATTAATTTTCCGACAAGGTGTTTGATCAGTACCTGGTCTTTTGAGGAGGGCTTAATAATGGCCTTGTGCCCTGTCATAAAAACACATAAAAAGTCATGGAAACCCACCAGGGGTATATTGCCGGCCATTACAATACCAACAGTTTTCGATGATTGGTTATTAGCTGGTAGTTGGTATGCCTGAGCCCAACTCTCCAGTTTTTCCTTTTTCAAAAAGGATGTAGCAATATTTTTTACCGAGGTTTCCAAAAACGATGGTATGAACCACCCATTTTCCCGTCCGGCCTCTTCCAATGCAGCGGCCCATTCACTATCACCGGACAGCATATATTCGCCCAGTTTATTCATCAGATCGATTCGGTATAATAAGGTCATTTGCCTTGTATGAATTTGAGAGTTGCTAAATTTAACCCGGGTGCAAATTAGGTGGACTGGCTGTAAATAAAAATTGACAAACCAATTCATCCGGATAGGAAAACAGTTAAATTTGTCATGTAAAAGTAATTCTCAACCCGTTAATCAATTTTTATGGCTATCAAGATCACTGAAGAATGCATCAACTGCGGTGCCTGCGAACCCGAATGTCCTAATAATGCTATTTACGAAGGTGGTGTAGAATGGGCTATTGCCGATGGTACATCTGTAAAAGGTTCTTTTACATTGCTGGATGGAACGGTGGTAGATGCAGAACAAAAAAATGCACCCGTTTCTGTTGATACGTATTATATTACTCCTAATAAATGTACAGAGTGCCAGGGCTTTCATGAAGAGCCACAGTGTGCAGCTGTTTGCCCGGTTGATTGTTGTGTACCCGATGAAATGTACCAGGAAACAGTTGATCAGCTGATTGCCAAGAAAGACAAGTTACATATTGCCTAAAACCTGGCAGGTGTGCATAAATTCTGCATTGAATTTTTGCATTCGCTTCGTTTTTGATATAACTTTATTCCATACCTAAATGGGTGCAGCAGCGAAAGCTGCCGAATGAGTGGCGGGTGATATTTCCCGTCGTAAAAAGGTGAAGGGCAAACAACCTTCACCTTTCTTATTTTCTTTGTTTTTTCTTTCAACATTTGCAGTTTATCATATTTTTTGTTAATGCTAACTGATTAACAACCTAATGGTTGGGCATCTTAAATAATTCTGCAATATTTGCATAGCCGTTTCCGTTTTGCGGAGGCCCAAATCCATACACAACCACAATGAAGAAAAATATAGCCCTTGTAACGGGCGGCTTTTCCGGAGAAGCCGTGATTTCTTACCGAAGTGCCAATACCATTGATAATAACCTGGACAGGAACCTGTTTAATGTTTATAAGATTGACATTAACCCCGAAGGCTGGTTTTATGTGCAGCAGGACGGAACCAAGATTGCCATTGACAAAAATGATTTTACCATTCCTTTACCCGATAGTAAAGTGATTTTTGATGCTGTGTACATCGGTATGCATGGCACCCCCGGTGAAGATGGTAAATTGCAAGGTTATTTTGATACTTTGAAAATTCCCTACACTGGTTGTGATGCAGCGAGTTCGGCGATTACTTTTAATAAGGGTTATGCAGTAGCGGTGGCCGCTATGGCCGGTATAGCTGTTTCACGGTCTTTAGTACTTCTGAAAAACAATTCCTATAATGTAGAAGAGATAAAAGACAGGCTGAAGTTTCCTGTTTTTGTAAAACCCAATAATGGCGGTTCCAGTATTGGAATGTCCAAGGTGGATAAGCCAACAGATGATGTGGCCGGGGCAATCGAAAAAGCATTTAACGAAGATGACCAGGTTTTGATAGAAGAAATGGTCAGTGGCAGGGAGTTTACGGTAGGTGTTTTCAAATCCAAAGGAAATATAATCGTGTTACCCCTGACTGAAGTGATGGTACATGAGAGCAAGAGCTTTTTTGACTTTGAAGCAAAATACGAGGGCAAGTCAACAGAAACCACACCGGCAGAAGTGGATGAAGCGGCTGCTGACAAAATAAGAGATGCGGCAAAGAAGATATACGCTGTATTTAACTGCAAAGGGGTAATTAGAATTGATTTTATATATAATGATGCAGAAGGTAAACCCTACATGCTTGAAATAAATACTATTCCCGGCCAGAGTGAGGCCAGTGTAGTGCCGCAACAGGTAAGGGCCATGGGCTGGAGCCTGAAAGAATTTTATACTAAAATTGTAATGGAGTGTTTCCCTGAATCATAGCAGAAACTGAATTTAATACCAAGCTTTTTTTTCATGCCTAAATTCATCACACATCGTCCTTTATGGTTAAATATCCTTGTGGGTATTGTACTGGCATTAGGTCTCTTTTTCGTATTCCTGCTCTCATTGAACTGGATTACTGGTCATGGCAAGGCTGCCACGGTTCCGTCTGTTGCCGGAAAATCTTACGAGGAAGCCAGGAAGATCCTGAAAAAAGCAGGTTTTGATGTAGACATCCAGGATTCCATCTATGTGGATACGGCAAAACCCATGTCGGTGATAAAACAATTCCCGGATGCAGATGAAGTGGTGAAATCGAACAGGACAGTTTACCTGGTCATCAGCAGGGCCATACCCCCCGAGATAGAAATGCCCAATCTAGTAGGATATAGCTACCGGAATGCAGAAATGGTATTGAAGAACATGGACCTGAAGATCGGGGACACTACTTTCAAACCTGATTTTGCCAAAAATGCGGTGCTGGAGCAACGTTACAATGGCGCTATCATTACCCCGGGCACCAGGATCAGAAAAGGAAGTGTGATTTCATTGGTATTGGGCGATGGAGTAGGGGAAAGGGAGTTCACTGTGCCTGTTATAACAGGAATGATGTTTGGAGAAGCAAAAGAAATATTGGAAGCCAATGGTATTGTGATAGGAGCAATAGTAACCGATGCTAATGTTACAGATACCTTAGGCGCATGGATATACAAACAGAACCCGGAACGTTTTGATGATGAAAAAAGAATTCAAAAGATCCGGTCCGGCCAAACAATTGATGTCTGGCTGCAGGTAGATAAACCAGTCAAAGACACCACTGCCAAAGAAATACCTTCACCTTTATAATGATTGATTACTTATGCAGACCATTACAGTTGAAGAACTAAAGGCACGGATGGATGCCGGCGAAAAGATTAACCTCATTGATTGCCGGGAGCCTGCAGAATATGCTGAATTTAATATCGGTGGTAAGCTCATTCCATTAGGCAAGATACAGACCATGCAAACCGATGAACTGGATGACCTTAAAGATGAGGAGATCATCATTCACTGCCGCAGCGGACAACGAAGTATGATGGCCTGCCTGTTTCTTGATACGTTGGGATTCAAGAACACCAAGAATCTTATTGGTGGTGTATTAGCCTGGCAGGAAAAGTTTGGAAAATAGAATCACGATCTTTGGATTAAAAGTGAATAATGGGAGGATTTAGAAGCCTCCCATTATTTTAAGTTCTTGCTGAAATAGTGTTTTCTCATACCCCATTTTAAATATGATAAACTCGGGTACTACAATTTGATATTTAAGGCAATGATGAAATTCGTTCCCGCCATCGGGAAATAAAAATTCTCCGTTGTAGTTACCCCTCCATAAATGTAACTGAAGGTATAACCGTTTGGTTCATATTTCCTGTTGAATACATTGTTTGCCTGCGCAATGATATTTATTTCTTTCAGCCATTTGGGTTTCAATGTATACATGGCCCTGATATCCTGCACATAGAAAGCGTTGAGTGACCTGCTTTCGTTCTGCGTATTATCAAGATATTGTTTACTTACATATTTACTTAATAAACTCAGTTCACCACTTTTTACCGGCAGTATATTAATACCGGCGCCACCTACAACGGCGGGGGAGAAAGCGATGTCCGAAAAGCTGTATTTGATCTCTTTTTGTCCGCCGTTGTCATAATCATCTATATACTCTGTGAAATTCTTCACTTTGTTACGGCTCAGCGCCAGGTTGGCATTTGCATTCAGCCAGTCAGTAAATTTATAAGTGCCCTGCAATTCTACACCGGCTCTGTAGCTGTTGGGAATATTAGTCCGGGTATAGGCTCCTACATCATTGATTTTTCCGGTTAATACCAGCTGGTCTTTATAGTTCATGTAGTAGAAAGTAGCCGACCAGTTGTAATTCTTTCCTGCCCTCTCAATACCGATTTCAACATCTTGCAACCGCTCAGGCTTTGGTTGTTGTGCAGCGCCGGCTTCAAAATCGTCCCGGTTAGGTTCTTTATTGGCAACACCGAATGAAACATATCCTTTCCAGTTATTCCGGTTGTAACTGATACCTGCTTTCGGGTTGAAAAAGTTAAATGTATTTCCAATAAGAAGGGTTGGGTTATTCCTGAAACCTTCGATATCATATTTCACATGGCGGAACTGCAGGTCATAGAACCAGTACCAGTAACCGGCAAATTTTGTTTGCTGCTTCAGGTAAATATTGAGATCTGTTTTCTTCGCATCAAGATCGTACCAGTTGTCAACAGAGGTTAATCCTTTTTCTGCCCAGATCACTTTGCCGAAGTGATTTCCATCATAACGGGTATAACCTCCGCCCAGCGTTGCCTGTGTCTTATCCGTTTTGTACTGCAGCGAAAAAATATTGCCATAAAAGTCATTGTCCAGCCAAAGCTGCCTCACCATATCAGAGTTGGTAATGTTGATGCCTCCGGCTGGTAACGGATCGGGAAAACCATAATCTGCATAGGCCTCATCCGCTTTGTATTGTTCATAATAGCCCTTTCCTTTTGTTAAGAACAGGGCTGTATTAAATGTAAATTTTTTTCCAATGAGTTGGTTGAAGAAAAACTGGTAATGGGTCTGTGTGTAGTTATCAGTTTCATTATCGTAGGGCTCACCGGGTCTTTCTGTCCCGGCATAGTTTACAGTTCTGTTGCCGGCTTTAAGGTCCGTTTCTGAAATCCCGTACCATGCCTGGTATGTTTTTTCTTTCCCGGAGAAAACATTGGCACGGATGGAGGACTTATTATTTGTATACCCGGTAGTAAAGTAAAATGATTTCAGGTCGCTGCTGGCCCTGTCAATAAATCCATCGCTGATGATGCGTGATAAACGAAGATCAGTGCTAAAGCCATTTACCAACCCGCTTCCGGCTTTGATGGTATTTTTCCAGGTATTAAAGGAACCGAAACTGTTATTCAATTCAAGGTAGGGTTTACTGTTTACTTCATTGGTGCTGAAATTAATACTGGCACCAAATGCGCCGGCACCATTGGAGGATGTACCCACACCTCTTTGTATCTGCACACTGCCTGCTGAAGAAGAAAAATCAGGCAGGTTGACAAAAAACAATCCCTGGCTTTCTGCATCGTTATACGGAATACCATTTAATGTTACATTTATCCGGGTGGCATCTGTACCGCGGATACGAATACCTGTATAACCAACACCATTACCGGCATCCGAATTAATAACAACTGAAGGTGTCTGGTTTAGCAAAAAAGGAATGTCCTGCCCAAGGTTTAGTTTGGCCAGCTCCTTTTTAGTAAGGTTTGTTTTGGTGAAAGGTGCATTTTCAGCCGCCCTGACGGCCCTTACTTCAACCGGTGATAAAAGATAAAAACTGTCTTTTCCGGTTTCTGTTTGTTGTGAAAACAGAGGTATGGCAGCCATACAGGCGATGCCGGTAAAAAAAATCCTCTTCATTTTTTAAGTTTTAAAAGTTTAAAAAATAAGAGGGAAACGCTGTTGGAGAAAGGATCAACAATAATTCCTTCCCTTCGCAGGCATTACCCTGACCAGGTTCTACGGGTTTGATCTCAGCCTCTTTCGAAGCACCCCGGGGAAACCTGCCCCGCTTTTGGCGGGACATTGAAAACCAACGCTTTTTAAAAAAGCGAAGAACTGCTGCAAAATTAAGGACAATTTTTTTTCTGTTACCTGTAACTTTTCTACGTCCGTTTTCGTACCACTTCTAAACCAATTATTATGCAGAAGTTATTCTTATCCTTATTAGTGACGCTTTGCACCGTGTCGGTGATGGCTCAAAAAACCATTAATGATCCTAATGCTGAAAAAAGAACAGTAGGCAGTTTTCACGGAATTGAAGTAGGAACAGGTATTGAACTAACCCTTACACAAGGAGCTACAGAAGAGGTGGCCGTCAGTGCCGAAAAAACGGAATACCGTGACCGTATTGTTACCAAAGTGGAGAACGGAATCCTGAAGATCCATTATGACAGCAAAACGGGATCCATTAATAAAAAGAAAGAAAGCAAGAACCTGAAAGCCTATGTTTCGTTTAAAACATTAGATATTTTAAATGCCAATACCGGCGCAGATATAAATATTGTCGGGTCAATAAAATCAGCCACACTGGATATAAAAGCCAATACCGGTGCATTGATAGATGGTGAAGTGGATGTGACTACATTAAAAGTGAGTCAGAACACCGGTTCCAAAATTAGTTTTTCCGGCCGTGCTGATAACCTGACGGTGGATGGCGACACCGGCAGCAAATTTAAAGGGGAAGATATGGCCACTTCTAATTGCAACGTAACTGTTAGTACAGGTGCAATTGTATGGGTAAAAGCGGAAAAAGAATTGCAGGTAAAAGCCAATACCGGTGGGGTGGTGAGATATAAGGGCAACGCTTCTATAAAAGAGATCAAAACCAATACCGGCGGAACTGTTTCTAAAATCTAAACCGAATCAATAAAATCATTTCAATGAAAAAATTATCATTCCTGCTGTTGTCATTCAGTTTTTGCCTGGCAGTAATTGCCCAGAAAGTGAATGATCCGAATGCAGAAGTAAGAGAAGCAAAGAATTTTCATGGTATCAGTTTATCCAGTGCTTTTGATGTGTACCTGAGTCAGAGTAATGAAGAGGCTGTAGCCGTAAGTGCGGCAGAAACAAAACACCGCGACCGCATCAAAGTGGAAGTGAAAGATGGCATTTTGCATATCAGTTTCGACAGCAAGGGCATGAGCTGGAGCACCGGCAATAAAAAACTGAAAGCTTATATATCATTCAAACAAATAGACAAGCTGGATATCAGCGGAGCCTGTGATGTATTCATTACAGGTTCGTTGAAAGCAAACGATCTTTCAATCAAACAATCCGGCGCCAGCGACCTGAAAGGAAAACTGGATGTCAGTAAACTTACTGTTGACCTGAGCGGTGCATCCGATATGATGGTGTCTGGTACAGCCACTCAGTTAAGTGTAGAGGCCAGCGGCGCCAGTGATTTCAAAGGATATGAACTGATCACTGAAACCTGTGATGCAAGAGCCAGTGGTGCCAGTGATATCAAGATAACCGTGAATAAAGAATTATCTGCCCAGGCCAGTGGCGCCAGCGATGTTCGTTATAAGGGCAATGGTGTGATAAGGGATATCAAGAGTAGTGGATCCAGCAGCGTCTCTAAAGGATAGTCATATATAAAGGGGTACAGCCATGAAAAAGTCCCGCAACTGCGGGACTTTTCTTTTGTTGCGAAGGGAGGGATCGAACCTCCGACCTTCGGGTTATGAGCCCGACGAGCTACCGCTGCTCTACTTCGCGATGTGGAGCGCAAAGATAGGTCTGTGTTGTTTACCTGCCAAACATTTTATTAAATCTTAATGCAGCAATGCTATGCGGGGCAATGCTATGCGGGGCAATGCTATGCGGGACTTGCAGTCCCGCATTTCTATTCTATCGCCTTTGGCGATTAATAAAGGAAATCAATTTCTATTAATCCCTTTCCGTTTACGTAATTGGATGCACTGCTGTAAGTGTAATGATGAGGTTCCTGCACCCATCCTGCCCGTACCGGGTTTTCATGTATATAATTCAATTTTG
>CAZWIM010000051.1:0-18382 GCA_964634265.1 uncultured Chitinophaga sp.
TCTTGTGCATGTTCATGTGCCTATGAAAGCAGGATTACTGGCCTTGTGGTTAAAACATGCTTATAAACTAAAATACGTTGTATCTGAGCATTATACTATATATGGTGATATTGCTATTGATAGTTTTATTAATAGAGGGAAGTTTTATAAATATATTACAAAAAAAATATTTAAAGAGGCGGAGTCTCTTATTAGTGTTTGTAAGTTTTTGTCTGATAGCATCAATAAAACAGTTATTAACAAAAAAAGTGTGATTTTGAATAATACAGTTGATACGAAATTATTTTTTTTTAAGAATAAGAGACATTCTAAGTTTCGATTTATACATGTTTCGACATTGGAAAAAAGGAAAAATGTAGATATAATTTTGAGGGCTTTTGTAAAAATATTTGAAAATAATCGTGATGTCGAGTTAGTATTAGTTGGTCCGATTAATAATTCATTAAAAAAATGTATTTCAGAGTTACGTTTAGTGAATTTGGATATTACAATAACAGGACTACTTTCTTATGAAATGGTTGCAAAAAAAATGCAGGAATCTGACTGTCTTATCCTCTTTAGTAAAATTGAAAACTCTCCTTGTGTTATAGGTGAGGCATTATGTTGTGGTTTGCCAGTTATATCTTCTAATGTTGGCGGTATCCCCGAATTAATTAATAATGAGAATGGTATACTAATAAATCCCGGAAATGAATTTGAGTTGGTTGCTGCTATGAAAGAAATCGTTTCGGATACAAAAAGGTATGACAGAAAAAAAATAGCTGAAACTGCATCCGGTAAATTCAGCTACCAGGTAGTTGGTGAAAAACTGGATACTATTTACCGAAAGATGCTCAACCCTTAAGTTTTTTTACCAGTTCAATATATTCGGTCATTGCTTCTGTCGATGATTTCCCCTTTAAAGCTGCCCATGCTTCATACTTGGCCTTCCCTACAAAATCAAAAGGATTAGAAGGCGGATCTGTATTCACATCACCGGTGGTTCCTTGTTTATAAAGAGAGTATAACTGCAATAAAGTGTCATTGCTGGGACGATCAGGAAGGTTTTTACTTTCAGTTACTGCTTGTTCAAATTGTTCTTTCAGGTCCATATGCTTATTTAAAGGTGAAAAGATGTCGTCTGGCTTACATAAGATCAGCTTGTTCTGGCATTGTCAACAAAAACGGACTTTACCCTGTTTTTATTTTCTATAAGTTCAAAGAATTCATCCAGGAAGTCAGTCATTGTTTTTCTTGTTCTTGCACTCAAAAGATTGAAATTATTGATCACTGCATAGATAGCTGATTTCTTCTTACGGAATTCATCAAGGGTTATTTGAATTTCCTCTAATGTTCTGGGAAAACCCCTGTAAACCCGTTCAGTTACTTTTTCTGTTCCAATAATTTCATGTGGGATTGCATAACTGGCATCTACCAGGCCGCAGTAGTCAAAATCATATGGTACTGCATGCGGGGGAGCAGCTTCATTATCCCTGTCAAAGATGAGTTTTACATTGTGATTATTTGGTACAGACCAATCTGTGTTACTTATCATATATTCGAAAAGTGCAACCATGGTCATTGTATTGCGGTCAGTGGCTTCAGTGAGGTATTGACCATGTTCTTTCTTTTTACAGTTGTTGCGACGGGCCATATCGCCGTCATCTTCGATAAGGAAAGAATATTGGGTGAATGGTTTGTTGCGCCCTTTTGTGTCTTCATAAGTGGTCCTGAGTAATCGCACCCTGAAACTTTTATCCTCCAGCAGGTTATAAATCTTATACACCAAAAACTCCTTAAGCAATAATTCTTCATCAGTAGATTTTACACCACAACCAATTACCAGTTTTAATTTTCCTAAGGATTGAAAACGGGAGTTTCCTTCAGGTGTTCTGAAATTGAGCATAATAGGAGGGATCCGGCAATAGCCCCGTCTGAATTTTCCCCGGGCGCCAACTTTTACGTTTTCTGTGATAACAGTGCTGTCCGGGAATTTCATGGAAACTTTTCCGTCCTGGAATATATCATCACCTTTTTGGTTTTGCAGGCCTCTTATATCAGTGCTTAGCGTCATTTCGATAACATCTTCATCAGTAAAGAAGCGGATGCTGTCAACAGCCTGCGCCTGTAAAAAAATGGTGCATAAGATAAGAGAGGAAACTAAAAATAACTTTTTCATGATGATGGGTTATTGGTGGTTGATTAGTTTTTGTTAGGGAATTTACAAATAAACCTGCAATAACTTTTTTATTCCTTATTGCTTTAAGACTTCACTTATTACCTGGCCTACAGATCCATTGGGCATCTGGATATGCAACAGGGCCGCAATTGTAGGGGCAATATCAGTCATGTAAACCTCTTTATTGGATTTTCCATGCCTGATACCCCAACCATACCAAAGCAATGGAATATGCGAATCATAGGGATTCCAAAGCCCATGGGTGGTGCCGGTATTGCTCCATGCCTCAATGTAATTAGGTTTTAATATGATTTGAATATCACCATTTCTTGGGGGGTAGTAGCCATTGTTTAATGCTTCTCTGATTTTCTTTGGCAATGGAACTTCATTCAAGTCTTCTATCGCAAAAGCCCTGTCAATACCTGGTTCTGCACTAATGTAATCTACAATCCATCCGATCAGTTCCTCTTTATCTATTTTGGAAGAATCCAATGTCGTATGGTTGAGATGCAACTGGTAATTATCGTCACTGACTATAATGTTGTTTATCTTAAAATTTTCTGCCAGTGTTTTGTTTAATTGCTTAATTAAATCTGCCATAAAAACCCTGCCTCCGGGTAATTTATTTTCCTGCATATATTCAGGAATATGGGCTACCCCATGATCGGCTGAAAGAAATATGGTATATTCTCCTTTTCCGATTTTTTTATCAAGAAAGTCAAAGAATTCTCCCAATTCTTTGTCGAAACGAAGAAAACCGTCTTCGCTTTCCACTGAGTTTGGGCCAAATGAATGACCTATATAGTCGGGAGAAGAGTAGCTTACCGCAAGAAAATCAGTAATGTTATCAGCGCCAAGTCCTTCATTGATAACAGCATTTTTGGCAAACTCCGTTGTCAATGTGTTGCCCCATGGAGTGGTTGTAATTTTTGCATAGTCTTTGCCGGCGAAACTGCTTAAATTATAGGGGAATGAAGTTCCGAAAGGTTTGGCTTCATATTTTTTTTCATCGGCTGTGCTTAAAGTATAGGTGTTGGCAGGATATAAAAGAGACCATCCCTTTTTATAATACTCGTCTACTAATTTCAACTCATTGAAGCTGCTGACCCATTGAGGCAGCTCATTTGTGTAATAGGTAGAAGTGATCCACTTTCCGGTAGTATTATCATACCAATAAGCTGCGTTGGCGCTATGCCCGGCAGGAAGAATACCGCCTCTGTCTTTTATCGCAATTCCTATTACTCTACTTTTATAATTGGTCGCAATCCGCAGTTCATCGCAAATTGTAGTAGTGAGTAAATTACGGGGGCTTTGTTTTCCGTTGGAAGAAGTGCTGCCAACCGTGTTAACTGTTTTATCCTCCGTACAATAAACAGTTCTCATTTGTGTACGATCCCACCAGGCGTTGCCAGTTATTCCGTTGATGGCAGGTACAGATCCGGTATAGATGGAACTATGTCCGCATGCAGTTACAGTAGGTGCATAGGGGATAAAAGTATTTTCGCAGCTAAAACCCTGGTTAAGCATTCTTTTGAATCCGCCATTATTGTCGTATCTATCGTAAAAGCGATAAAGGTAGTCCCACCTCATTTGATCAACCACGATGCCTACAACCAGTTTCGGACGCTGAACAGAAGATTGTGCGGCTGTGCTTAATGCGGTGGCGGCAATATATAGGGACAGCAGAATATTCCTCATGGAAAACATTTTGACAAAAGTAAGGCTTTGAGATTTTCAGACTGTTAAGTATCCGAGATGAAACTTTCGCCTTAGTCGTTGCTTCGGCCTGCTATTATTTAATAACAGTACAATGTTCAGAAAGTATCTGTGTTTTACCGTCTGCTTTAATAATAGTCATGCTACAGCGCTGTGTATCAGCAAATGGCTTGCCTCTGTACGTTCCGATGCCAATCCAAACTGTATTAACGATGGCTGTATTGCCTTCTATACGGTAAGAGATTTCCTCCCGGCTAAACTTTTCCAATTTGTATTCCGGGGAAGCTGCTGTTTTCATTACGTTTTGCCTGTCGTAAGTACCGCCTGACTGGGTAAAGTAAATGTAATTACCTGCCAGTGCTGAATCAACAACTGCAGTATCCTTGTTTTTCCAGCCATTATCAAAACGGCTGATAACTGCCTGGATATCTTTTGCTGTCAGTGAATCTTTTTTCTGCTTGCAGGATAGCAGGGTAAGAGTAATTGTTGCTGTAATAAGGATAAGAGTATTTTTCATGGGATGCAAAGGTAGTATCGGTATGAGACTTTTTCAAGGTAAAAGTGAAGTTTTAAAAAATCAATTACGGACAAACTGTTTAAAAGCAAGAGCTGCTATAATGCATAAGCCCCCTGTAATCCACCACAAATTGGAAAACCCCCAATGCTGGGCAATTTGTGCACCGCCCATCGGACCAAGGGTTTGTGCAGCAGACCAGGCCATAGTATATAAAGCCGCATATTGACCCCTGTTAGAAGGCTGTGTCCGTGCAATCCAATAACTGTTCATAAAAGGCATTGATAATATCTCGCCAAAAGTGACCAATATAATCATTCCTGAAGCAACAATAGCGGCTGGGCCAGGTGCATTTAATAATAAGAAGGAAAGCCCAACAATGAATACTCCTGCGGTTATATAAACTACATTTTGCCGCTTACCTTCCAGTTTATATATCAAAACCATTTCCAGCAGGGCTATTATTACTCCATTTCCACTCATTAATATTCCTATAAATGGTTTTGAAAAGTGCATTTCCTTTTCGAAGAATAGAGGCAAATTGTTGAACAACTGAAAGAAGCAGCTTGCAAAAAGCAGGGTGATGGCAGCAAAAAGTAAATAGACTTTATCCCTGTATGCGGATTTAATTGCAATATTTTCGCTGCTTTTCTTAACAGAAGGTTTATAGGCAATTGGTTTAAGCATCAGCCACATCAGTATTGCAGCTCCAATATTGGTACATCCATCTACCCAAAAAAGCAGTTCGTAGTTGATGTTGGCCAAAAAACCACCCAGGCCGCTTCCCACAGCCCATCCAAGATTTATGGCCAGCCTGTTCAATGCATAGGACCGGGTACGGTTCTCTTCTTTGGAATAAAAAGCGATTGCTGTTGAGTTTGCCGGGCGGAACGCCTCGTTAACGAAGCTTAACAGGTAGGTAAAAAGACAAATCATTGAGTAGGTCTTCATTTGCCCCAGTACCATAAAAAGGATACCGCCACCTGTTAATGCAATTAACTGAACAGGATAAAAGCCTATTTTGTCGGTCAGTCTTCCGCCCAGCCAGGCACCGCTGAAAGCTCCTGCACCAAATAGCCCGAAAACGATGCCTGCTTCACCCACTGAATATCCCATTTCCGGGCTGGTGAGATACAGTGTCATAAAAGGAATCACCATGGTACCGCTCCTGTTGATCAGCATGATCAGCGACAACAGCCAGGTTTCTTTTGATAAACCAGTAAAAGCATTGCGGTATGTTTTTGCCGTAGCGGATATCATAGGTGGGGCAAAGGTACAGTTTGGTATTTTGGTTTTTAGATTCAGGGCAACCTGATACTGTTATTTACACGATTGGAAATTAATTGTTCAGGATATTTTATACATTTAGTCCAAACACTTAACCAACATGAAGAAAGTTTCATTATTAGCATTGGTTGTTACCGCAGTTTTCATTTTGTCAAACTGTAACACAGCCAAAAAGGCTACAGCATCTGCACCTGCCAAACTTACTTATGATGCTAATCTCATGACTGTAGTGGCAAATAATTGTTCGCCTTGCCATATTCCTGCGAAAGGTGGTAAGAAAAAGGCATATGACAACTACGCCAATGTAAAAACAGACATTGATGAGATCATTCGCCGGATTGAGCTGAATCCTGCAGACAAGGGATTTATGCCTTTCAAAAAAACCGCCAAATTGAGCGATAGTACTATTACAGTATTCAAACAATGGAAAGCGGATGGATTACTTGAAAAATAGCAGGGTTTATTTTCCCAGCAAGATATCATAGAGTAACTGGGTCCATTCCATGCGGTGAATATAGAATGAGTGTTCCTGTTTGTTAACAGAGAGTTCAATCATAAGGCGGTCCTCAAATCGGGAAACATATTGATTTTCGTTTATTTTTTTCCATTTATAAGATTGAATGTTGAGAATAGACTGCAGCTTTGAATAGATGCAGGTATCGCAGTTGGCAATAACTTTTTCTCTGATGCATTTACCCAAACTGTCAAAACTGTAGATAATTTCGGTTTGCTGATCACCCGGTCCTTTTGAAGTATAAATCAATTCGTCCTTTTTGTCTGTAATGCCAAATGTAACGCCGTCTTTCTTTTCGATTTTGGCTGCAAGTGAATCCCTTAATGCTGATTTAGTATAGTTCATATAGCGTTGTCCAAAGGAAATTGCGGTTATAAGAAGCAGCGGAAACATAAGAAAGCGGGTCATATCAATGTAATTTAAAGTATGTAAAATTAAGTTCTTTCTGCCTTCCAAGGTTTTGCCTTACGGACATAAAAGACTGAAATAATGTATTTTTGGGTTTTAAAAATTGTATAGCATTATGAAAAAAATAACTGCATTTTTATTGGTGGGTTTTGCGCTGGTATTGCAAAATTGTGATAAGGAGGATGAGCCGGACAACCGGCCGGTTGCAAGGTTTACACCGTCCGGGTACAATCAGCCTGTGCCTTGCACTATAAACTTTATTAATAACTCGTCAAATGCCACCAGCTATTCGTGGAGTTTGGGCGATGGCACTACCACAACAAATCCCAATCCTACAAAAACTTACACAGCTATTGGTACTTATTATGTATCATTAAAAGTAACTGGACCTAACGGGTCAGATTCCATTTGCAGGTCTATCACACTTGACCAGGTTTTGCCAAATGAATCCACTTTTTCTTATTACATGGATAAGTGTTCCGGCACTCCTGTCAACGTACAGTTTTATTCGTTGAACCCGCAATCACAATTTCATGCCTGGGATTTTGGTAATGGGGTAACCAGCCCGGAGGCAAATCCTTTAATGCGGTTTGAAACACCGGGAAATTATACTATAAAATACAGTTCGCAGATCAACGGGATTAGGGATACGATTATCAGGGCATTTCAAATAAACTGACCGGAAAAATAAAAAGCCTCAAAAAATTGAGGCTTTTTAGTGGGAGTTGACGGGATCGAACCGCCGACCCTCTGCTTGTAAGGCAGATGCTCTGAACCAGCTGAGCTAAACTCCCTTTTTCGGGACGGCAAAGATAGGGGTAGAGAACTTTTCAGACAAAATATTTTTGACGATTTTTAATTGTTTGATTCTATGGCAAGCACTTATTGCGATTTTGTTCAAAATGCTGGCAAGACAACCGTTCACAAAGATTATCATGACCGGGAATACGGTTTTCCGATTCATGATGATAACCTCTTATTTGCCCGGTTGGTGCTGGAAATAAACCAGGCTGGCTTAAGTTGGGAGACGATATTAAAAAAGAAGGATAACTTTTTTGAGGCATTTGACGGCTTTGACATTGCAAAAGTGGCCAGGTATACAGCTAAGAGGAAAGAAAAGTTAATGCAGAATCCCGGCATTATCAGAAACCGGTTAAAGATTGAAGCAACCATACATAATGCCCGGTGTATTTTGCAACTACAAAAGGAATTTGGTTCATTTAAAGATTGGCTGAATAAGCATCATCCGAGAACTAAAGAAGAATGGGTAAAAATCTTCAAACAAACATTTCGCTTTACCGGAGGAGAGATTGTGAATGAATTCCTGATGAGTAAAGGTTATTTACCGGGAGCACATACAGAAGGATGCCCTGTTTACAAGAAAGTATTGAAACAAAAACCCAGGTGGGCGGATAAGAAATGATTAATTGGGATTTACTTCCGGAAGCCGGTAGTGCTGACCGTCTAAAACAAATAATTCATCAATCTCGTAAGTCCAGAATTTGAAAAGGGGAGATTTTTTTAAAATTTTCTCTACTTCTTTCTTACTCTCTGCATTAAGTGTGATCCATGACCGTTGTGTTTCCATGCTTACTGCATAATGGTCAATGGTGCCTTTATTGATAAGAAAATTAATATAGGTGCGATGAGGCGGAACCAAATCCATGAATTCATCGCTCATTTCAAATTTTATGGTGACCTGGTATTTCTGCATATAATAATTGACAATTTAAATGTAGGAAAGTTGCTTTGCTGAAAAAAGGATTGTTGAAAACTCTTAATTTTATCGCCCCGGAACGTTAGCTCAGTTGGTTCAGAGCACTACTTTGACAGAGTAGGGGTCACTGGTTCGAGCCCAGTACGTTCCACTATCTCAATATTTCTTGTGGCAGCAGTTTATATACTTTATTCTGGTTTACTTAATAAATATTATGCTGGTAGCACAAAAGATATAGATAACAGGGTTGAGCAACATCTGTCTGCTTTTTTCCCTGGTGCATTTACAAGTAGAGTTGATGGCTGGATTGTCTTTTTTTGCATCTCTGGTTTAAGTTATCGTCAAGCAAGGAAAATTGAGTCGCATATAAAACGTATGAAAAGCTGGGTTTTTATTGAGAATCTCAAAAAAATCCCTGAAATGAAAGAAAAGCTAATTGCTAAGTATACTTAGACGGTTTGAGATAGCAATAATATTTGCACTATACAGAGTAGGGATCACTGGTTCGTCCCGATAGCTGTCGGGCCCAGTACGTTCCACTTTTTTGATGATAATCACTTCTTATGCTGACTTGCTTCAGCGTTTTTCCGATTTAATTAGTTAAATTTTGTAGCATAATGGTAGGGTATGTCTTTGCCCCAAACATGGCAACGATTCCTGAATGAAACTGGTGAACTGAGCCGGTTCGCAGGACGATTCTTTTCGCAGGGTTTCAAACCCCGTTATGAGATTACAGAATTGCTGCGCCAGTGTTACATCATCGGTTACAAATCACTTCCGCTGGTTGGACTGACCGGATTTATAATGGGACTTGTGCTTACCATGCAATTGCGTCCTTCGCTTATCAGTTATGGTGCAGAAAGCCAGTTGCCGGCCATGGTAGGCATTGCTGTGGTTAGGGAAATAGGCCCGGTTATCACTGCGTTGATTTTTGCCGGTAAGATCGGTAGCAGTATTGGCGCCGAACTGGGCAGTATGAAAGTGACCGAGCAGATAGATGCGATGGAAGTAAGCGGCACTAATCCATTTAAATACCTTGTGGTAACAAGAGTAATGGCAGCTACGCTGATGCTGCCAGTGCTGGTGATCCTCAGCGATGCGATCTCTTTGTACGGTTCATATCTCGGTATTAATATAAAAGGTGTTATTAGTCTTGATCTATTCTTTAAGCAGGTTTTTGATGCTCTTTCTTTTGATGATTTTGTGCCTGCATTCATTAAGACTTACTTCTTTGGATTTGCCGTAGGCATGGTGGGATGTTTTAAGGGGTTTAGTTCCAGTAAAGGAACAGAAGGAGTTGGCCGTTCTGCTAATTCTGCAGTGGTGGTAAGTTCAGTTCTGATTTTTATCCTGGACCTTCTTGCCGTACAGGTTACCGATATACTCGGACTTAACTGAGAATAATGGAACAGGAATTAACTATAGAAAGAAAAAGTAAAACAAAAGAAGAATTTGAAAATGTACTGGTTATTAAAAACCTGTATAAATCTTTTGGAGAAAACCATGTGTTGGCAGATTTCAACCTGGAATTGCATAAAGGCGAGAATGTGGCTGTATTGGGTAAGTCAGGATCAGGTAAATCCGTCTTGATAAAATGTATAATTGGGTTGCTGGATCCGGATAGAGGAAGCATCAGTGTGCTGGGACAAGACATTGAAGAGTTAACTATTCATAAGATGGATGAATTACGAACTAAAATTGGTTTCCTCTTTCAAAGTAATGCGCTGTATGACTCAATGACTGTCCGGGAAAATCTTGAATTCCCTTTAAGACGGCACTGGATTAAGATTGGTACTGACGAGAGAGATAGAAAAGTTATGGAAGTACTGACAAATGTTGGCCTTGCCCATACAGTAGATATGATGCCTGCTGAACTGTCCGGAGGTATGCGCAAACGAATTGCGCTGGCAAGAACACTTATTCTGGATCCGGAGATCATCTTGTATGACGAGCCTACCACCGGTTTGGATCCTATTACAGGCAAAGGCATCAGCACCCTTATTAAAGAAATGGGAGAGAAATACAATACTTCTGCACTGATCATTTCACATGATATGAGTTGTATCAGGGCTACTGCAGACAGAATCGTCATGCTGATTGATGGCAAATGCTATGCAGAGGGTACTTATGAAGAGCTAAAAGAAAACAAAGATCCTAAAGTCAAACAATTTTTTGAATAATGGCAAAGAGAACAATAAATAACGTAAAACTTGGCTTGTTTGTACTGGCAGGGTTACTAATCATGATCTTTTCGTTATACATGATAGGTAAGGACACCAATATGTTTGGCAGCAACTATACCCTTAAAGTCAGGTTTGATAATGTGCATGGGCTGACATCGGGTAATAATGTCAGGTATTCAGGGATACAGATAGGTACTGTGAAAAGGGTTAAGATACTCAGTGATACCCTCATTGAAGTATCCATGCTGATAGATACCAAAATGAAGAAGTATATCCATAAAAATGATATTGTGAGTATGAGTACAGATGGTCTGATGGGTAACAGGATTTTGAATATTACACCAGCCAAAGATGGTTCACCGCTCGCAGAAAACGGAGATCTGCTTCAAACTAAGAAAAGCGTAAACACTGATGATATGCTGGAAACATTGGATAAAACCAATAAGAATATAAGGGACGTTTCAGAAGAATTGAAAATGACCATCCTGAAAATCAACAAGAGCTCGGGTCTTTGGAAATTATTAAGTGAAGAAACCTTGCCGGATAACCTCAGGGCATCTTCCGTAAGTATCCGGAAAGCCGCTTTCAACGCTGATGATATGGTAAAAGATCTGCATGCAATCATCAATGATATAAAAGCTGGTAAAGGTTCCCTTGGGGCAATACTTACAGATACGGCTATTGCTTATAACCTTAACGAAGCGGTGCTCAGAATTCAGCAGGTAGGTAATCATGCCGATGAACTGGCCAACGAACTGGCTGAATTTACCAGGGGGCTCAAAAGTGATGTTAACAGTGGTAAAGGGCCGGCACATGCCATTCTCAAAGATTCATCGCTGGTTATAAAGCTTAATAACAGTCTTTCCAATATTGAGAAGGGTACGGAGGCCTTTAATCAAAATATGGAGGCGCTGAAGCACAACTTCCTGTTAAGGGGATATTTTAGGAAACTTGAGAAAAAGCAAAAAGCTGCTTATTAAATAATCAGATTTTCCAGTCTACAATTTCATTTACCCATTCCCGGCAATAAGGGGTGGTTATCCGGATATAATTATCAGTATAGCCCTCCATCATTCCGGTTTTGTCGTGGCCTTCAAATAACACTTTGCGGGTTTGGCCAGTATGTTGCTGGGTGAAGTATTGCATCTTCATATAAGATAAGTTACGAAGCGTTTTATTTCGTTCGTTTCTTATTGAAATGGGCACAACAGGTTTTATTGTCAGAGCATGGGTATTATCCCTTTCAGAATAAGTGAATACATGCAGGTAAGAAACATCAAGAGAGTGAAGGAAGTCAAACGTTTCTTTGAAATCCTCATCCGTTTCCCCGGGAAAGCCCACAATCACATCGACGCCAATAGCGCAGTGTGGCATAAGTGTTTTTATTAAGGCAACTCTTTCTGCATACAGTTCCCTTTTGTACCTGCGCCGCATAGCTGCCAGGGTTTTATTACTGCCACTTTGCAATGGGATATGAAAATGGGGCATGAATTTGTCACTGTTGGCAACAAATTCAATGATTTCATTTGTCAACAAATTTGGTTCAATGGAAGAGATACGATAACGCTGGATACCTTTTACTTTATCAAGTTCCTTTATTAGCTCAAAAAAATTTTCTTCCCGTCCGTTGATACTAACAGCCGCACCTGCGCCGTCAGGTCCTTTACCAAAATCACCCAGGTTCACACCTGTTAGTACGATTTCTTTAACTCCGTTTGCAGCTAAAGCTTCTGCGTTTCTTACCACATTGATGATACTGTCGCTACGGCTTTTCCCTCTTGCCATGGGAATAGTGCAAAAAGAACAGGTATAATCACATCCATCCTGCACTTTTAAAAAAGTTCTGGTCCTGTCGTTGACCGACCAGGAGGAATGAAATCCTGTAACTTCTTCTATTTCGCAACTACAGATTTTGGCAGGGTCACCTTTTGCCAGTTCCCGGATATGTTTTGCAATATTGAACTTTTCTGCAGCTCCTAATACAAGGTCAACACCAGGAATTGATGAAATTTCTTTGGGTTTTAGCTGGGCATAGCAGCCTGTAATGACAACAAAACTTTCAGGAGCTTTTCGCTGAATGCGGCGTACCAGTTGCCGGCATTCTTTGTCGGCATTATCCGTTACAGAACAGGTATTGATGACATATACATCGGCCAGGTCGTCAAACTCCTTTTTTTCAAAACCTTCCTGTTCCAGCATGCGGGAAAGGGAAGAGGTTTCTGAGAAATTGAGCTTGCAGCCGAGAGTATGAAACGCCACTGTTCTTGATTCTGCCATAAGAGGCGCAAAGATAAGTTGATAAGTTGACTGGTTGAAATGTTGACAGGATACCCTGTACTTATTAATTTGCTGGCCATTCCACTTTTTCTATACATTTATTTAAATATCTGAAAGTGAACAGGAAATGGCTTCCCTATGTTTTGATTGTAGTGATGGCAGTTGCCCTCATTGTTATCAAGCAATGTAGTAAGAGTAGATATCCAAGCCCCGGGCCGAAGGTTACCAATAATGACAAACCGAAAGATCCGGCCAGTAACCCCACGGACAGGGAGAGGGGATTTGACCGCAGGACTACCTACCTTGAATACAGCAACCACGCCACCTGCCGTATGCAGTGCCGGAAAATATCCAAAGCCGAAGTAGAAGAGATCATGAAGGATGGTAAAATCAATTACAATAAAAGTGATCTGCAAAATGCCCGTTGCCCCCGCTATGCACTGGAAGGCATCACAAAGGATGACCAGCGGGTCCGCATCATCTTTGCACAGTGCAATGAAAAAACGGTGGTGGTAACAGTTATTGATCTAGAAACAGATTATAAGTGCGACTGCCCGGGTGATGATGAAAAGTACAAAAACAAGTGATGATGAAGGCTTTTTTTAAACCCATTCAGTGGCTTTACAGTATTTATGCCTTTATCACATTTGTGGTCATCATGCTGCTGCTTTTTCCTTTTGCCATAGTGGCCAGTTTTTTTGGAAGGATCAAAGGCGGAAATATGATGATGAGGATTTGTATGATCTGGGCTGATATTTGGTTTATACTGATCTTTATCTGGCATAAAAAAATTTATGAAGCCCCGCATGACAAGTCGAAATCCTACATCTTTGTCAGTAACCATATTTCTTACCTTGATGCAGCCATCATTCCAAAAGCCTACCGTCAACCTATCAGGCCTTTGGGTAAAGTAGAAATGAGCAAGGTGCCCATATTTGGGTTTATTTACCGTAATGCCATTGTAACTGTTGACCGGAGCAGTCCTTCAAACCGGGCAAATAGTGTCAGGGTTTTAAAATCGCTGATCAGTAAGGGAATTTCTGTCCTGGTTTTTCCTGAAGGAACTTTCAATATGACTACTCAACCACTCAAATCATTTTATGACGGAGCTTTCCGGGTGGCCATCGAAACGCAGACGCCGGTTAAACCGGTTTTATTCCTTGATGCATACAGAAGAATGCCGTATGAAAGTTTATTTACTATGACACCGGGCCGCAGCCGGATCGTTTACCTTGACGAAATACCTGTCACCGGTTATAGCATTGCTGATGTTAGTTTGCTTAAAGATGAAGTTTTTGCATTGATGGAAAGAAAACTGGTAGAATATGACGCAGGATGGAGAAAAGCCCCTTTAAATCTATCATAGAGGATAGACTTTGGTTTCCTATAATTAGATTTGCTTTTTCATGTCAAAAGATAACTTTAATAGTGAAACTAAAAGCTCCTTGCCTGGCTCGTCTGCCGGTAATACAAAGGTTGGGGGCTACGCAGAAGTTATTATACCATCAGCCCTTCCAAAAAATTATACCTGGTCTGTGCCTGTTCATTTACAGGAGCAGGTGAAACCAGGCTGCAGGGTAGAAGTGAATTTAGGGAAATCAAAAAAATATGCAGGTGTTGTAAAACGATTACATAATGACAAACCTGATTTTTTTGAAACAAAGGACATTCTGAATGTGCTTGATGACGAACCAGTGGTTTTTGATGAACAATTTAAGTTGTGGGAATGGATGGCTTCCTATTATATGTGCAGTGAGGGGGAGGTGATGGCTGCAGCCCTTCCGGCTCATTTTAAGCTATCCAGTGAAACAATATTGGTGTATAATGAGGAATACGGTGACGATTTTTCTGCGTTGGATCATGATGAATACATTGTTGGAGAAGCTCTGCTGCTAAAAAAAGAACTGAATCTTTCTGAAGTACAGCAATTGCTCGACTCTTCACATGTCTACCCCGTTATCAACCGCATGATACAGAAAAAAGTCTGTCATGTATGGGAAGCATTAAAGCAAACCTATGTCCCTAAAAAGGAAACGTATGTATTGCTCAACCCTGAGTATGATAATGAAGACAAACTATCTGATTTGCTCAATAGCTGGACAAGGGCCCCTAAGCAAATGGAACTGCTGCTCAGTTACCTGCATCTGATAAAAACAGAGGGAGAAGTAACTAAAACTGCCCTGTTGAAAAAGTCCGGCGCTTCTGAAGCCCAGTTAAAGGGATTGATAGAAAAAAAAATACTCCGGACAGAAAAACGAATAATCGACCGGATCAAATACCTGCCCAAGAACGTTACGATTGATTTTGAATTAACAGACGCCCAGCAGACAGCCTTACAGCAGGTAAAGGACCAGTTTGAAAATAAATCAGTATGCCTGTTGCATGGTGTTACATCCAGTGGTAAGACCAATATTTATATTAAATTGATTGAGGAATATATAAGACAAGGAAAGCAGGTCTTGTATATGCTGCCGGAGATTGCCCTTACTTCCCAGGTGATACGCCGTTTACAGAAACATTTTGGCGGGTACATCGGTATCTATCATTCTAAATTTTCACAGAATGAAAGAGTGGAAATCTGGAATAAAGTGAAAAATGGAGAATTACGGGTGATACTGGGGGCAAGATCGTCTGTTTTTCTGCCTTTTCAAAACCTGGGCCTGGTAATTTGTGATGAGGAGCATGATGCATCATTCAAGCAGCAGGAGCCGTCACCAAGATATAATGGAAGGGATGCGGCCATTTACTTTGCATCACTTTTTACTGCAAAGACATTGCTTGGCAGTGGTACACCGTCTATCGAAAGCTATTATAACGCTTCAACAGGCAAATATGGTTTGGTGGAATTATTACAGCGATATGGCGACCTGCGATTACCTCCTATAGAATTTGTGGATACCCGCAAGATCATACAGAAGGATAAATCTAAAGTTATCCTTTCACCTGTCCTGATTGAGGCCGTTAATGATGTCATATCCCGGGGTAAACAGGTAATACTTTTTCAAAACCGGAGGGGTTATGCGCCTTACCAGGTATGCAGCATCTGCGGATGGATACCGCAATGTAAGTACTGCGATGTTTCATTGACCTATCATAAGCTCAGCAATAAACTGGTTTGCCACTATTGCGGCACGACTTACCCGCCTGTGCATAGCTGTGCAGCCTGTGGCAGCGACAAGTTTGTACAGCGAAATTTTGGCACAGAAAAAATTGAAGAGCAACTGCAGGAAACTTTTCCAAATGCCAAAGTGGCCCGGATGGATATTGATACGGTAAGAGGTAAAAATGCCCACGATGTGCTTATCCAGCAATTTGAGCAACATAGAATTGATATACTGGTGGGTACACAGATGGTGGTTAAAGGTCTTGATTTTGATAATGTTGATCTCGTTGGCATTTTAGATGCTGACGGCTTGTTGCATTTTGCCGATTTTAGGGTGAATGAAAGGGGTTTTCAGCTGATGGAGCAGGTGAGTGGCCGGGCTGGCAGAAAGGAAGAGACCGGCATAGTGTTGGTGCAAACTTCCCAACCACATCATCCGTTATTGCAGGTTGTTAAACAGCATGACTATAAAGCCATGTTTAATGAAGAGCTGAAGAAGCGAAAAGAATTTGCCTACCCGCCATTTACCCGCATTATTCACCTTACATTTAAACACAAGTTCAAAGAAGTGGTGGAAAGAGCAGCAGTCAGGTACGCTGAAACGTTGAAAAACAAGTATGCTAATTACATTGTTGGCCCTGCAGAACCTGTTATTGGCCGGATACGAAATCAGTATTTGATGGAGTTGCTGCTGAAACTTCCCCGTGACAGTAAAACAATCAATCAATGTAAAAAAGATCTTCTGGAACAAATTGCCATTCTTCACCAGGATAAAACGTTCAGGAGTGTGACGGTGGTGGCGGATGTGGATGCGGTTTGATTACCGTATATTTTCTTTTATCTCTCTGTAATGTAAAATACTAAATCCCTTATCTGACATTTTAGATACCGAGATCATTGCTTTAGCCACGTCAATAGCCTTAATCGCTTTGTACCTGGATGGGATTAATATGCTAAAAGCAGACATAACCAACATAGATATTTTTTCTGCCGGTCTTGATTCTTTCCTGTTACCCAACAGTACAGAAGGACGTATAATTTGAATGTTCTTAATACCAGTTGATTTCACTGATTCTTCAATCTCTCCTTTTAGCTTCAGGTAAAAATTATTGCTTTTAGGGTTTGCTCCAACAGAAGAAACCAGGACAAAGGTTTCGCAGCCGCAAAGTTTACCCAGTTGTGCAGCGTTCACGGCAATATCATAATCCACTTTCCGGTAGGCTTCTTTATCACCTTTTACTTTTTTTTGCGTGGTGCCAACAGCACAAAAGATTACATCGCTTTCTTCCAGGGCCAGCCTGAAACTTTCTTTATCAGAGAAATCCACCAATTTTTTTTCCAGCTTCGGGTGGTTTAGTTCAAATGGCCGCCTGACCAATATCCTGACCGTGTCAAAATATTCATCATTCAATAAAAGTTCCAGCAGGTGGCTGCCGATAAGTCCTGTGGCGCCGATCAGTGTTGCTCTCATAAAGAATCCCGAAGTTTGCAGTATGCAAATTCAGGAAAATATTTCACTTAGGTCTTATAATACATTTGGCATTAATGTAACTGCAAGATATTTCGCAGCATTCACTAACAATGACGAACTGGAAGAACTCATGACTGATGCTTCACGACTACCGACTCTCATCCTTGGCGGTGGAAGCAATATTTTATTTACTAAAGACTTTGACGGACTGTTATTAAAAAACGAGATAAAAGGGATTGTTGAATTACATGAAGACAGTGAATATGTGTATGTTAAAGCAGGGGCCGGGGAGAACTGGCACCAGTTTGTATTGCATTGTATTCAGCGAAACTGGGCTGGTGTTGAAAATCTTTCACTGATCCCGGGCAGTGTGGGAGCATCGCCTATGCAAAATATCGGAGCTTACGGGGTAGAAATTGATGATGTATTCTGGGACCTGGAGGCATATCACATTAACGAAAGAAAAATAGTGACATTTACCCGTTCTGATTGCGAATTTGGGTACAGGGAAAGTGTTTTCAAAAAAAAGTATAAAGACCAGTTTGTTATACTGAGTGTTACATTCCAGTTGAGAAAGAATCCAAGATTTAATACCAGTTATGGCGCTATTGAGCAGGAACTGGCGAGAATGGGAGTGAGTGACCTTTCGACCAAGGCAATTTCTGATGCAGTGATCAATATCCGCTCATCCAAATTACCTAACCCAGAAGAGATTGGAAATGCAGGTAGCTTTTTTAAGAATCCAAGTGTCTCAAATGAGGAATACACCCTTTTAAAGTCTGCATATGAGAACATAGCAGCATATCCCAATGCTGATGGGACTATAAAGCTTGCTGCCGGCTGGCTGATTGAGCAATGCGGCTGGAAAGGCTTTCGTAACGGTGATGCCGGATGTCATGCTAAGCAGGCACTGGTGCTGGTGAATTATGGCAATGCCACAGGCCGTGAAATATATCAGCTCAGCGAAGAAATTTTACAGAGTGTGAAAGGAAAATTTGGAGTCACCCTTGAAAGGGAGGTGAATATTATTTGAT
>CAZWIM010000052.1:0-18137 GCA_964634265.1 uncultured Chitinophaga sp.
GTAGCTATGTACGGACAGGATAAACGCTGAAAGCATCTAAGCGTGAAACCTTCCTCAAGATGAGTTTACTTTTAAGGGTCGTCAAAGACTATGACGTTGATAGGCTACAGGTGTAAAGGTGGTAACATCAAAGCCGAGTAGTACTAATTGCCCGTACGCTTTAATTTTTTTCTTTCTTTATAGCCTTTTACTGGTGAAAAGAAAGTAGATACTCTCTAACATTTTCCAATATGTAATATTATTTAAGATCTTATGGTGGTTTTGCCGAGGGTGTTCACCTCTTCCCATACCGAACAGAGAAGTTAAGCCCCTCATGGCCGATGGTACTGCACCACAATGCGGGAGAGTAGGTAGCTGCCATATTCATTCAGAGCCCTGACAGAAATGTCGGGGCTTTTTTTTTATGCTAATCCATTAACTTCAATCAATGAGCAGGAAGGAGAAGCTAATAATTTTTTTGCTGGCTGCTATCAATTTTACGCATATTCTCGATTTCATGATAATGATGCCATTAGGGAATTACCTAATGCCACATTTTCAAATATCACCAAGGAAATTCAGTATTCTTCTGGCATCTTATCCTATCAGTTCATTTATTTCTGGCATCCTTATGGCATTATTTGCGGATAAATTTGAGCGGAAGAGACTTTTGCTATTTACCTATGCAGGATTTATAATTGGAACCGCTGCTTGTGGATTTTCTAAGACATACGAATTTATGCTTTTATCAAGAATTTTTGCGGGTATTTTCGGTGGTATTATTGGTGGTCAGGTACTTTCTATGATCGGTGATCTTTTTGTTTATGAACGAAGAGGAGCAGCCATGGGGGCTGTTATGAGTGCTTTCGCTGTTGCTTCGTCTATTGGTGTGACCTTTTCTTTATACCTGGTTGATATTTTTAAGGACGATTGGCATGTACCATTTCTGTTTGTGGCTTTATTGGCAATGTTGATATTGCCTTTATGTTACTTTTATTTGCCTGTTTTAAATGCTCATCTTGAACAGAAGACAGAAAATTCTTCCAATAAGATAACTCAACTTTGGAAAACACTTACTGCTAAGTCAACCGGTCTTGCTTTGTTATTTTCAGGACTTATGATGATGGGGCATTTCCTCATAATCCCTTTTATCAATCCATATATGGAGTTTAATAAAGGATACCCAAGGTCGGTAACACCGCTTATATATTTAGTTGGCGGAGTCGCATCTTTTGTTGCTGCAGTTTTTCTTGGAAGGCTATCCGACAGGATAGGAAAGCTCAAGGTTTTCAGTTATTGTGTGCCACTGTCATTCATTATGGTAATAATGATAACTAATTTACCTTCACTTCCTTTTTCAATTGTACTTAGCTTTTTTGCTATTTGGTTTGCATTGGCTACAGGAAGGGCAGTAAGCTCCCAAACAATGGTAAGTAATGTTACCGGCTCAGCTAACCGAGGTAGTTTCATGAGTCTTAACAGCAGTATTCAGCACCTGGGAACAGGTGCTGCAGCTCTTGTTTCAGGTTATATAGTAACCGAGGACAATAGCGGGAGGTTAATGCATTATGAGTGGGTCGGCTATCTTTCCGTTGTTGTTCTTCTCGCAGGCTTTTTTCTCGGTCGTTATTTATTCAGAAATACCGAGAATATTAAATCTAATACTCAAAAATTATAGTACCCTGTAAACAGGATATTGCATATAAGCAGGCTCAAACCAGGGAGAATTTTGATAAACGAAATTTAACTGAGCTCTTCCGTCTTTTGCAAAGGTTGAATCAGCAATTTTTCTTTGTTCTAAAAGAGACCGAACTTCCGGATTGTTTTTTAAGTAATCTGCAGCGATATCCTCAAAAGCATAAGCTGAGTAACCCTCTTTTTGACCAAGAATTGCGTCAAAATAATTCCAGGAAAAATAGGAGTCTTCGGCTTTTGGCTCTAATGTTTCAACAAGAAAACGATTGGCATACTGATTCAGTGGGATGTACCAATCTCCTTTTCTGAAGCTAATTTTTTTTAAAGAGGCTGTTATTTTTACATCACTGTTCAAATGATGCATTTCATATTGCCTTGGAGATGTTTTGTATTCATCAATTTTATATACTTCCACTTCAATCAATGTGTCTTTTTTCAGTTGTGACATCTGTACCTTATTCAGTCGAAGTAATTCAATTACTTTCCACCACCCTTGGGGTATAATATAAGCGGTTGGTTTTTTCACATATTCCTTCGGCGGGAAGTAGTTGAAGATTTTGACTGTTTTCTGATAAGGTTTGCTTCTGTCGTAGAATAATCTTAATTGTCCAGATACTTCACTTGCTTTTCTACCTGACTCATATCCTTTGTATACAATTTCTTTATACTTTGATTTATCCAGTCCCCATCTGACAGGGAATTCAACAGCTGTTTTTACAGATTGCCTGGTCTTTTCTCTTAAATCATGAATCTTATTGCTATTGGTGGCAGTAAATTCAATAAACGACTGCATCATAGCATAAGTAGCCCTTACCCGCTGTTCATAAGGTTTTAACATATGCGTTTCGGGTACAAAAGAAAATGTGTGCCATAATGCAGCATAACCACTAGCATACCTGGGACTATCCCAATATTCCTGCCAGCCATTATCCGGGGTATCACCCCATACATTAACGTAAGGGACAAGATCAAATCCTTTTTGCTTCATTAAGCTATAAAGTGCTGGTTCAAAATCTTTATTAATGTATTCTCCCATTACACCCCCCAATTTGGAGTGTTGAGTTGTAAGTAATGTCATTACATGCTGATAATCGGCGCCATTGCTTACATGATTATCAACAAATACATCCGGATTAAGTAAATGAAATATTTCCGTAAATGCTCTGGCATCTTTAGAATCACATTTAATCATATCCCGGTTCAGATCAAGATTTTGGGAATTACCCCGAAAACCAAATTCTTCCGGGCCATTCTGATCAACCCGGAAATTGGCGCTTCTATTAAGGCAACCACCAATATTATAAACAGGGATAATTGCCACTACCACATTGTCGGCTATTTTGTATTTGCCAGTTACAATATCTCTCGCCAGTAGCATGCTTGCATCAATGCCATCTGGTTCACCCGGATGAATTCCATTATTTACAAGAATAATTCGCTTATTTTTTTTCCGGATGTTTTCAAAATTGTAATCTCCGCTGTTGCTAACGACTGCCAGATGAAGCGGATAGCCGGCATCGGTCAAGCCCATTGTTAATACTTTTACTTTGCCTGATATTCCGTCCAGTTTTTTCCACCATTCAACAATCTCAAAATAAGTGGGTGTTTGTGTTCCGTTTGATTGTTCAAATTTTGTGGAGATACTGTATTGAGAGGCAGCCAAGAGGTATTGAAACGAAAAAAGTATAATAAGTAATTGTCTCATATAAATCATTAAGTTCTAAAAATAAAAAAGGCATTCCAATGAGGAACGCCTTTTGCATAATTTATTAATATCGATTACTTAGCTGAGTTAACTTTCTTTGCCAGCTTACTTTTCAGGTTAGCAGCTTTATTCTTATGAATAATACCACGTTTAGCCAGTTTATCAATCATGCCAGCCACTTCGGGGAATTTTTCTCCCATTTGTTTACCATCAGCAGTCTTGAGGTCACGGATTGCATTACGGGTTGTTTTTCCGTAGTACCGGTTTCTGTCACGACGTTTTGCCGCCTGGCGGGCATCCTTTTTGGTAGCTTTATGATTAGCCATTCTTATTACTTTTTAGGGACGGCAAAGGTAAGCCCGGGCAGTTTAACCACCAAATTTTCAGCTATTTAATTAGGCAATCAAAGCTATATTTTACCACTCTGAAATTGGCAGCAATATTTCATTGCCACCCAGTTAATTAAGTACTTAAACCGCTCAAAATGAGGGCTGAGTTTCCCATTTTTGGCGATATTTGTGCCTCTAAAATTGGTTACTTCCAAACTTTCACCCTCATGAAGGATTTTTCCTATATCACTAATTCATCGCCTGCCTATATAGAGAGCTTGTACAAAGAGTTCTTGAATGATCCCGGAGGTGTTGACCCCGAAATGAAGAAATTTTTTGAGGGTTTTGATTTTGCAATCAGTCATGCAGCAATAAACGGAAAGCCAAGTGAGATTGCTGAGGTAAAAAGTCCCGGTGCAAGAACTGTGGATACAGGTAGTATTGACTGGATGAAGGAAGTGATGGCCTATCGCCTGATTCTGGGATATAGAAACAAGGCCCACCTGATAGCCAATACAAACCCAATCAGGAAGAGAAAGGATAGGGGAGCTAATATAGACCTGGCTTTTTATGGCTTTACTGAATCAGACCTAGATACAGAATTTCATGCGGGCCAATTTCTTGGATTGGGTAAAACGACCTTACGAAATATCTTAAACCACCTGGAAAAATGTTATGCATCCAGTGTTGGCATTGAGTTTAAGTATATCAGTGACCAGAAAAAAATTGACTGGCTGACCAATGAGATTGAAAAGACAATGCTGGAGCCTTTGCCACTGTTTAAAAAGAGAAGGGCTTTGGAGAAACTGAACCAGGGTGTGATGTTTGAGAAATTTCTTCATACCAAGTATGTAGGACAAAAACGATTTTCATTGGAAGGTGGTGAAACAACCATTGCTGCACTTGATGCGATTATCAATACCGCAGCAGAAAGCGATGTTCATGAAGTGGTAATAGGAATGGCACACAGGGGAAGATTGAATGTACTGGCAAATATCATGGGCAAGACCTATGAGCAAATTTTCAGTGAATTTGAAGGCACTGCAAAGGTAGATCAGACTATGGGCAGCGGTGATGTGAAGTATCATATGGGTTACGGAAGTGAAGTACAGACAATGAATGACAAAACCATTCATCTTAAACTAATGCCAAATCCTTCACACCTGGAAGCGGTGAACCCCGTTGTGGTTGGTTTTGCAAGAGCTAAGGCTGATGTGATGTACCACAGCGAATTTGATAGGATATTACCCATACTTATTCATGGCGATGCTTCCATAGCCGGACAGGGAATAGTTTACGAAGTGTTGCAAATGAGTTACCTGAAAGGTTATTACACCGGGGGTACTATTCATTATGTAATAAATAACCAGATAGGATTTACTACTGATTTTGATGATGCAAGAAGTTCTGATTACTGCACATCGCTGGCCGCAGCCATACAGGCACCGGTATTTCATGTAAATGGTGATGACCCGGAAGCAGTAATCAAATGTGCTGAAATAGCAACCCGTTTTCGCCAGGAGTTCAACAGTGATGTGTTTATAGATATGGTGTGTTACCGCAGGCATGGACATAATGAAGGTGATGATCCCAAATTCACTCAGCCTCATTTGTATGCATTGATTGATAAGCATCCGAATCCAAGAGAAGTTTATATTAAATACTTGCTGGAGAACGGAGAGCCGGACGCACAGGCACTGGCTAAAGAGATGGAGAAAAAATTCTGGGCTGATTTACAAGAACGATTAGATGAAGTAAAGCAAAATCCTTTGCCTTACCATTATCAGCCCCCGGAACTAGCATGGAAAAAACTCAGAAAGGCTTCGGCTGATGATTTTGATGCTTCACCTGTTACAGCAATCAGCAGTGAAAACTTTAAAACGGTTTTTGATGCATTAATGAAGTGGCCAGCAGATTTCAAGCCATTAAGAAAGGTGGAAAAGATCTTGCAGGATAAAGTGAAATTGTTTGAAACAGAGCAAAAGGTAGATTGGGCTACTGGTGAGCTTATGGCTTACGGAAGCTTGCTATTAGAAGGGAAAGATGTGAGGATGAGCGGACAGGATGTGAGAAGAGGTACTTTTTCACACAGGCATGCAGTACTGAGAGATGAAAATACAGATAAGCCATATAACAGGCTTACTCATATTGCCGGTGCTACCGGAAAGTTCAGAATATATAATTCCTTGCTCAGCGAATATGGGGTACTCGGCTTTGAATACGGATATGCCCTGGCCAACCCTAATGCACTTGTTTTGTGGGAGGCTCAGTTCGGTGATTTCGCCAATGGCGCACAAACAATGATAGATCAGTTCATCAGTGCCGGTGAACAGAAGTGGAACAGGATGAACGGTATTACTATGTTATTACCTCATGGTTATGAGGGGCAAGGCCCTGAACATAGCAGTGCCAGGCTGGAACGTTTTCTGCAACTATGTGCAGAATTAAATATGGTTGTAACGAATATTACGACGGCTGCTAATTTTTTCCATGCTTTAAGAAGACAACTGGCCTGGCCTTTTCGTAAGCCTATGATAAATTTTTCTCCAAAGGCTAACCTGAGGCATGTGGGTAGTTATTCAAGAGTGGAGGAATTCCTAACCGGAGGTTTCAAGGAAGTGATTGACGATAATATTGCTAATCCGGGGGATGTAAAGAAAGTATTATTCTGCAGCGGTAAAATTTATTTTGACCTGGCTGAAAGACAACAAAAAGAAAAAAGGCAGGACATTGCGATTATCAGGCTGGAACAGATTTATCCTTTGCCATATAAGCAACTTGAGGCAATACACAAGAAATATAAAAATGCCACCTGGTTCTGGGTACAGGAGGAGCCGCTAAATATGGGGGCGGCCGGTTTCCTGCAAATGAATTTAAAAAGTATAAATTTTGGTGTAGTGAGCCGTCAGCCTTCGGCATCTACGGCCACAGGTTACAATAAAGTACATGTACAGGAGCAGGCAGAACTGATAGAAACAGCATTCAGTATTTAATTTTTGAAACAAAAATTTATGATTGAGATAAAAGTTCCGACGGTTGGTGAATCTATCAGCGAAGTAACATTGCTGAAGTGGTTGAAGAAAGATGGCGAATATGTAGAAAGGGATGAAGTAATAGCAGAACTGGAGAGTGAAAAGGCAACCTTTGAGGTAAATGCGGAGCAGGCAGGTGTTATTAAGCTGGGGCCGCTTCAGGAAGGTGATACATTGAAGATTGGCGACTTGCTGGCAAGTATTGATGAGACTGCCGTAAAACCTGAAACCGGTACTAAAACAGCTGAAACGATAAATAAGCCAGCGACAGAAATCAAACCCTCCATTTCAACTGCTCCCGTTGTTGCTGTTTCTAACGATATTAAAGCCAGTCCTGTGGCTTCGGCTATTATTGCAGATAAGAAGGTTGATCCCAAAACTGTTACCCCATCAGGACCTGCAGGTAAAATTCTAAAAGATGATGTTCTTGCTGCCCTCTCTAATCCCGGAAAAAAGGCTTTTGCAGGCAATGAACTTTTTAGTCGCAATGTAAGAGCAGAAAAGATGAGTAATCTGCGAAAAACAATCAGCCGCAGATTAGTCGAGTCAAAGAATACAACAGCCATGCTTACCACTTTCAATGAGGTAGATATGGGGCGCATTATGGATATACGCAATAAGTACAAAGACAAATTCAAGGAAATTCATGGTGTGGGGCTTGGGTTCATGAGTTTTTTTGCCAAAGCCTGTGCCGTAGCTTTAGCTGAGTGGCCATCTGTAAATGCTTATATTGATGGTGATCAGATAGTGTACCATGATTATGCGGATATTAGTATTGCAGTGAGTACGCCAAGAGGATTAACTGTTCCTGTAATCCGGAATGTGGAAAGCCTTGGTATGGCTGATATTGAAAAGAAGGTGGTGGAACTGGCAACAAAAGCAAGGGACAGCAAACTTACTACGGAAGAGTTAACGGGGGGTACTTTTACCATCACTAACGGAGGTGTATTTGGATCACTGATGAGTACGCCAATCATTAATATTCCGCAGAGTGCAATTTTAGGCATGCACAAGATACAGGACCGTGCTATGGTTATTAATGGCCAGGTGGTGGTTCGCCCAATGATGTACCTGGCATTAAGTTATGATCACCGTATCATTGATGGCAGAGAATCTGTTAGTTTCCTTGTAAGGGTTAAGGAATTACTGGAGAATCCAGAGCAGCTGCTGATCGGTAAAGATCCGGTAAAGACATTACTGGAACTCTGATTTTCTTCAAATAATTCTAGTTTGACTATAAGTACAAGCTGACTTACTTTGCAGGGTGAGTATCGCACAATCCCATCTTAATTCAGCTGTTGCAATTATTGAACAGTACAAGGGAGAAGAACCGTTTGCTTCTTTTCTTAGAAAGTATTTTTCCCGGCACAAAAAGTTTGGTTCAAAAGATCGCAGGCAAATTGCACATTTATGTTATTGCTACTTCAGGCTTGGTAAGGCCCTGATGAATGTGCCGACTAACCAGCGAATAGTGGCCGCTTTGTTTTTATGCAGCAATATTCCAGATATCCTTTTAGATACTTTGAAACCAGAGTGGGGCGAAAAAGTTTTGCTTCCTGTTGAAGAGAAATTCGCTATTGTAGAAGGAAATGAAATGATTAGTAGCATATTTCCATGGAGTGAATTGTTGTCGGTTGGCCTGGATCATCAGCAATTTTGCAAATCATTTTTGATACAACCTGATTTGTTTTTAAGAATTCGTCCCGGACAAGCAGAAAAAGTAGAATTAAAGCTTCGGCAAGCAGGTATTATTTTCAGCAAACCCAATGCAACATGCATTGCACTGGATAACAGAACGAAAATTGATGAGCTGGTCATATTGGATAAAGAGGCAGTAGTTCAGGATTACAATTCACAAAAAGTCGGAGATTTTATACGACTACTACCTGAACAAAAGAAAAGAAAAGTTTGGGATTGCTGTGCGGCAAGCGGTGGTAAATCCATCATGGCCGCGGATTTGTTGGTAGATATACAGCTTACTGTTTCAGATATAAGGGAAAGTATTTTGATTAATCTTAAAAAACGATTTGCCGGAGCTGGTATAAATAATTATAGGAGCTTTGTATCTGACCTATCTCTCACAGGGCTATCGCAAAGTGATGAAAAATTTGACCTTGTGATAGCAGATGTACCGTGTAGTGGCAGCGGAACCTGGGGCCGTACACCGGAGCAGCTTTTTTATTTCAAAGAGAAGTTAGTTGAGCACTATACAACATTGCAAAAAAAAATCATGTCAAATGTTTTAACGAATGTGAAGCCTGGGGGATACATTTTATATATAACATGCTCTGTATTTAAAAGTGAAAATGAGGAGATGATTAACTGGTTTTTGAGCCAAAACCAATGGAAGCTTATTAAAATGGAGTTGCTGCCAGGTTACACGTTCAGAGCGGATACGATGTTTGCTGCGCTATTACAAAAGCCTTTATAAACGGAGTAATTCTGCAGTGCCGATTATTTTGCTTCCATTCATCACCCTGATAAAATAGTTGCCTTTAAGGAGTTTTCCGGTGGGAAGATCTATTGTTTTTTTGCCTGTTACTTTAGTTTCGTTCAGTTGCATTACCAATGCTCCCTTACTGTCATAAATAAGCACCGGCATGTTGCTTACTGCGTAGTTCGTTTCCACGATTAATGTAAATGAACTGCCAGTGACCGGGTTGGGCATTACTGAAACTGATTCATTAGTTGTTTGTGGATTACTTGTACTGGTTACGATACAGCCGGTGGAAATATTGATAGTTGTTGTATCTATATAAACTGCGGAAAAAGATGCAGAGGCTGTATCAATTATTTGTCGTACCCGGTAAGAATATAAACCGGCGGAACCACTTACAAGGTCGTTGTTATACTGGTAACTACGGTTTGTCAGCAAAGTGCCGGCCTGCGGGTTCACTTCAGCTATTTTAGCATAGCTTGTTTCACCCGGGGCTTTGCGTTCGATCTCGTATTTCATAGCACCGACATCTTTACTACTCCAGTTTATAGTGACCCGGCAACCATTAACTGTTGAAGTAGAAGTAGCATATTCTGTCAGGAGGGAACCAAATGCTTTTTTTACATCCGGTATTCCATAGCCAACTCTGTCATCAGGGGTGGTTGCCTTACTGCCGGATTGTTGTAAGACCCGGACGATTTTCATATTGTTATACTCAGGGAATCCCTGCCAAAGGCAGGTACCCAAGCCGGCCATTTTCGGACAAGCGTAAGAAGTACCATTGCCCGTAATTACTGTATTGGAAGTGGATTGGACCATTGCTGCCACACCCACCGAAGCAATATCTGGTTTTATTTGCCCGTCACCGGAAGGCCCATAGCTGGAGAAACTGCCCACAACACCACTGGTGTTTACAGCGCCAACAGCTATTACACTATCACCATCAGCCGGAGTAATAATATTTCGCCAGCCAATGTTCCCGGCGTTACCAGCAGCCACAAAAACAAGTATTCCTTTTTTAGCTGCCATATCTCCTGCTATGGCAGCCATTGTTGTGTTTCCATCCAGTGTACTATATGGATAATCGGGGATTCCGCCATCAAAGTCATAACCATATCCTAATGACGAGGATATAGCATCGGCGCCGGAACTATCTGCTCTTTCCACACCGCAGGCCCAATTAAACTCTTCAATAGGATACTCACTGGCATTATCTTCAGTTTGGTATAGCCAGAAACCTGCTTTGGGAGCTGTACCTATAAATTGTCCGGGAATATTGGCCGCAATAGCTGACATGCAGCTCATACCGTGACTCCCATCATTGGCTACATTTGCTTCTTTAGCCACGAAATCCCAGGTGCCTAATACCTGGCCATTTGCATTTACACTATCAAAAGCTCTTAAAGTTGTGTAGTTATTAAATCCATTATCCAGCATGCCGATTTGCATACCCTGGCCTCTTAGACCAATGTTATGCAGGAACTCACCATTGTGAAGATGTATTTCGTTGTAAGAACCTGTTCCGTAGTTGAAGTATTCAGTTGTAAGTTGTTCTGTTCTTCCTGCAGGCAAATAAGGGCTAAAGATTTCTTCTAATTCAAATTTATTCCTGCCTTCTGAAGGACGACCAGTTGGCCGGCCAGCTACTCCTGTAACACTTTGTACAAAAGTAAGCGCATTAATAGCTGTTAAGGCTGCAGAACTGCTGGTTTGCACAGTTACAGCATTCAGCCATTTAGATACATTCAACAACGTTACGTTTGGTATAGCGGCAATCTGGGAAATATATGAAGGGGTAACCGGAAGGTCAGTACTGTCCACTGCGATTCCATACTTTGTTCTTCTGTCAATTGCCCTTTGGGACAAATAAGCTGAAGGATTTGAAAGTGAATAAGGAGATCCGCCTTTGTTTTTCAATCTTACCACATAACGGGTAAACTGTGCATTACTTGCAATTGCTACAGATAATAAAACAAACAGGAAAAGACAACTCTTTTTCATATTAACCGGCCATTTCAACACTTATCAAAATTACGTTCAAAAGTATTTATTAGTTGTGGTCTATCATCCACATTGTAATACCAAAACCGATTTTGTAGGGACCTGCAGGATTGCCGGTGTTGGGCTGGTATTCCCACAACTCATACTCTTTGTAAACAAGACCAATATTTTTAGAATATTTTTCAACACCTCTTGACTTTGAGGCATATGAAGTAGGGCTTGTAATCGGAACATTCAATGATTCATCGATCTGTTCAACTGTCAGCACATTGCTATAATTATTACCACGGTATCTAAATGTACCGGGCTCACCATCATAATAAAAATCCCAGTCCTGCATATTGTCATCGTTGCTGAAAGGATACAATGGGTTATAAGTATTATCAGGAACAAATTTGTTACCCTTCCAGGTGAAGTTGTTTTTTACCGGCATATGCAATTTTATATAGCGGCGATTGTCTTCACCAAAAACTTCTACCTGGTCTGAAAGGGGAGTAACCGTATAGGTCTTGCCCGGCTGCCAGGGTTGGGTGCCGGTTGAATCACTCAGGTAAGTGAAAATGCGGTAGGCAGGTCTTCCTTCGTTATCTGTAATCTGGGCATCTACAACATGCTTCATTTGGTATTTACGGATCTCCACATCACGGCCAAAATTGGTGAACACCATTGAATCAAGCCTGTAGGTAATGTATTTGCCAACAGCAGACGGCCGGTAGTCATTTACATTATCAGTAACAAAGGTTTCTTTCTCGTCATCACATGATACAAGAAACAAAGCAGCTAAAGCTGCCGGGAGTAAACGGGAGAAGATCGGGAATTTCATAAGCGGTTTTTCCAGATTCAGTGAATTAAGTTTTAGATATTGACAGTATTCACAGGGACTTAGCTGCCTTTTGCCGGAAGCATTAACATTTAAAGCTACAAACAAAAAGCGGGGAAACATAATTTCCCCGCTTTATAACGACCATTTTTCTTCTTTATTGCCTGATTTTAAACGAGTTCACCTCTTTGTATGATCCCTCCGCCAATGACATCATCCTCTTCATAAAACACAGCACTCTGGCCAGGGGCAATACCTTTTACATGCTCATAAAAACGAACAGCAACTGAGCCATTTTCCGGGTACAAGTTGGATAAAGCTCCTTTGTCCTTATAGCGGATCTTGGTTGTTGCTTCCATTCCTGGTGTAATGGTTTCATATTTTATCATATTAACCTTACCTACTAGCATCTCGTTCTGTTCCAGGTCTTCTTCATCGCCCAGCATTACAGTGTTGTGTTCCGGGTCAATCTGAGTTACAAATACAGGTTTACCCAAGGCAATTTCAAGTCCCTTACGCTGTCCGATAGTGTAAAATGGATAACCCTTGTGTTTGCCTAATATTTTTCCATGCTTATCAATAAAATTACCTCCGGCAACTTTTTCTTCCAGACCTTCTACTCTTCTTTTCAGGAATCCCCGGTAATCGTTATCCGGCACAAAACATATCTCGTAGCTCTCATGTTTTTTCGCCAGTTCTGGATAGCCATAATCGAAAGCCATTTGCCTGATCTCTGTTTTCCGGTAAGGTCCGAGTGGCAGTAGTGTCCTGCTCAGCAGGTCCTGCTGAAGGCCCCATAGCACATAGCTTTGATCTTTGGTATCATCAATGGCTTTGCTTACCACATATCGGCCATTGTCATGTTGTCTTATTTTGGCATAATGGCCTGTAGCAATGTATTCGCAATCCAGTGCATCGGCTCTTTTCAGTAAAGCTCTCCATTTGATATGCGTATTACACAACACACAGGGGTTGGGTGTACGGCCTGCCAGGTATTCCTCCACGAAATTCTCAATCACAAAATCACCAAATTCATCCCTGATATCAAGGATATAATGGGCAAAGCCATGCTCCACTGCTGCCTGTCTTGCGTCATTAAACGAATCCAGGTTGCAGCAGCCGGTTTCTTTCTTGCTGCCTCCGCTGGCAGCGTAATCCCATGTTTTCATGGTGATACCTACCACTTCATAGCCCTGGTCATGGAGCATCAAGGCAGTAACGGTACTATCGATACCGCCGCTCATTGCCACTAAAACTTTTCCTTTACGGCTCATTTTATCTTATTAATTAAGCCTGCAAATATACGTTGAACTGCCGGGTTGGCTAGTTACGCAAAAGGATAAAAAGATGGGCGAAATCAACATCGATAGTTTCCCGGTGATTAGCAGTTTGTTGGGAGTTTCCGTATTCAGGCAGATGGAAGTCCTGGAAATAAAAATGCCACCAAAAGGCGGCATTTTTATTTATACACAATGTAAAAAACTAGTTTTCCAATTTAAAGCCATTATCGTCTGCATACTTTTTCTGCGCCGTTTGCATATCCTTAATGGCTTTGTCTTTATCATTTACAATTTTCATTACATCCTGGATTACTTTATCCCTTTCTTCAGGAGTTGGGGCTTTGCCATAGTTTTTATAGCCGGTGTAAAGGCTTTTCATAAATTCAAAGTAGCGGATGGAAGCAGACTTAAATTCTTCTGCCCCCTTGGCTTTAGGTGCCTTCATCGCTTTTATCTCTTTTAATTTTCCATCTATCAGGGTTTCCATTTTTTCTCCCGCAATGGCGATACTGTCAAATTGTTCTGCAGCATTGTATCGCTCCACTGCATCTTCGGTTTTTTCAATATCGGTAACCAGGCTTCTTTCTTTTTTAACGATATCCTGGCTGAATTGAAAGGCGGCCTTTTTTGAACCACAGGCAGTAAGCAAAGCGGCTACTATTACTACTGCAAAAAATTGCTTTCGCATAAACAGGTTTTTAGGTTGATTATTTTATTGATGTTGGCCAACAAATTAAGGATAATTTTTTGTCCGGCAGCAATTTGCTTACGATTCTGTAATTTTCTCGTTCAATCATATGATTTTATGAAGAAAATTTTAATTGGTTTCTGGCTTCTGTTATCAGTACAATTTATTTCAGCACAGGATATCAGGTATTTCCTGCCCGATTCGGTAAGCTATAGCCCAGCTGTTCCTCAACCCAAGGATATTATCTATCATGAAGTAGGAGAATGGCATGTTACCCATGATCGGCTCGTCAATTATATGAAAGCTATTGCCGCTGCTGCTCCTGACCGGGTGAAGCTTGAAACAATGGGGCTCAGTTATGAGAATCGTCCACAGGTTTTACTGATCATCACTTCAAAGAACAATCATGCAAACCTTGAACAGATCAGGCAACAACATGTGCAGCTGACAGATCCATCAAAATCAGGATCACTGAATATTGATAAAATGCCTGCTGTGGTTTGGATAGGTCATTCTATACATGGCAATGAACCGAGCGGTGCGAACGCCTCTTTGTTAAGTGCATATTACCTGGCAGCAGCTCAAGGAAAGCAAATTGATGAACTGCTTGAGAATGTAGTCATTCTTTTCGATCCTTCATTTAATCCTGATGGATTGCAGCGCTTTTCTACCTGGGCTAACCAGCACAAAAGCAAAAACCTGGTTAGCGATCCCAATTCAAGGGAATTTAATGAAGTATGGCCCGGAGGCCGTTTTAATCATTATTGGTTTGACCTTAATCGTGACTGGTTGCCGGCTGTGCATATAGAAAGTCAAAACCGGTTGAAATGGTTTCATCTGTGGAAACCGAATATTCTAACTGATCATCATGAGCAGGGAAGTAATGCTACTTTCTTTTTTCAGCCTGGTGTGCCTTCAAGGGTAAATCCATTAACACCGGAAAAAAATAAAGACCTTACGGCTAAATTGGGGAAGTTTCATGCTCAGTTTCTCGATCGCATCGGGTCTTTGTATTTCACAAAAGAGGCCTATGACGATTTCTATTATGGAAAAGGATCAACCTACCCTGATATAAATGGCGCTATTGGTATATTGTTTGAACAAGCTTCTTCAAGAGGCCATTTGCAGGAAACAGCAAATGGCTTACTAAGTTTTCCCGCAACTATCAAAAACCAGTTCGTTACTACCTTATCTACACTTGAAGGAGCCAAAGTTTTGCGAAAGGAGTTTCTCGAATACCAACGGGATTTCTACAAAGAAGCCGCTGCCCGGGCTGCTGCTTATGCCGTCAAAGGATTTGTTTTTGGTGATAAAAATGATCCGGCAAAGACATTTCATTTTGCTGAAATGCTGAAGCGGCACCAGATTCAGTTAAATGCTTTACCTGATAACTGGACCGACGAAACTTTTGATAAAAGCAGCGCCTATATGGTTTCGCTTAATCAGCCGCAGCATAGTTTGATCAGGGCGATTTTTGATAAAACATTTGAATACAAAGACAGTTTGTTCTATGATATTACATCATGGACAATGCCGTTGGCTTTTGGCCTGCCATATAAGGAAATTTCTGCTGCCGGTTTTGCAATGGGTGAAAAAGTTGAGGAGTTAAAAATGCCTAAACAATCTATCTCGGGTGGACGCAGTCAGTATGCTTATTTACTGCAATGGGAAGATCTGTATGCGCCGGCAGCTTTGAATGAATTGCTGAATGCAGGCATCCTCGTAAAAGTAGCCACCAATACTTTTGAAATGCCTGTTGGGGGCAATTTGAAAAAGTTTAATTACGGGACCATTCTGGTTCCTGTTAAGTTGCAACGGGATGACAGTGAAACGCTGTTTGCCAAATTGAGTGCAGTTACAGAAAAATACAGGATTAAAACATTTGCCGTAAGCAGTGGTAACTCTGCCACCGGCAGCGACCTTGGCAGCAGCCGCTTTGTTACTATTACCAAGCCATCTGTAGCAATGATCACTGGTCCGGGGGTGAATGCTACCGATGCCGGTGAAGTATGGCACCTGTTGGATCAGCGAATGAATATGCAGTCTACTCACCTGGAACCAACTACGTTCAACCGGGTCAGCCTGAATCGTTACAACACACTTATAATGGTAGGCGGCAGTTATAGCGATATCAATAAAGAGAAATTGAAAACATGGGTGCAGTCAGGCGGTACACTGATCCTGACAGAAGAAGCGGTAAGCTGGGCTGCACAAAATGGTATCAGCGATATAAAATTTAAGAAAGCAAAACCACCTGTTGACAGTACTAAAAAACTTAACTACCTAGACCGGGAGCAACTGGACGGAGCACAACAGGTAAGAGGTGCCATCTTCGGCGCTGAGATAGACAAAACGCATCCACTGTCGTACGGCTACACTGGTAATACAGTTAGCCTTTTCAAATCGAACAGGGTATTTATGGAGAAAAGCAAAAATCCATATGCCACTCCGTTTTATTATGGCGCTAAACCATTACAGAGTGGATGGGTGAGCAAAGAGAATGCAGATGCTATCAGGAATTCGGCAGCAGTGGTAGTAAATACGTTGGGCAGTGGCAGGGTGATTAATATTGCTGATAATCCTAATTTCAGGGCTTTCTGGCTGGGAGGCAGCAAGCTGTTCATGAATGCTATTTTCTTTGGAAGAATCATTGATGCGGCCAGCGGCCGTATTGACGAGTTTCAGGGTTTAAGTCAGTTTGATTAATAAATTGTTGATATGTTGGGCATCATGTTTGATCAAATAACTTATTTTCGATCTCTTAATTAATTACGTCATCTTAAAATTTGAGCACTATGATCAAAATGCAAGTGATCGGCAACCTTGGTAAGGATTGCTCGGTCAACACAGTGAATGGTAAAAATGTTATCAACTTTACCGTAGCTCACACCGAAAAGTACAGGGATTCACAAGGCAACAACCAGGAAAAGACAACCTGGGTGGATTGCGCCTACTGGACCGACCGTACAGCTATTGCCCAATACCTTACTAAAGGTAAACAGGTGTATGTGGAAGGTCAGCCTGAGGCCAGGTCTTTCCAGCGAAATGATGGCACACCCGGTGCCTCACTTTCATTACGGGTTAGAGAAGTACAATTACTGGGCGGTCGTGGCGACAGTGGAACTGGCGGCGGCTCTTACCAGCAATCAGCTTCTGTCTCTTCACCTTCTGGCAGTATTCCTTTGGCCAGTGACATTACTGAGCCGGTAGACGATCTGCCCTTCTGATGAATGCAATAACTACAGATAAATGCCCCGGATTTTCCGGGGCATTTTTATTTTCAGCAATGAATCATGTAACTTGACAATATGAAGCGTATCTGTTTACTGATTGTTTTTCTTTTCCCCTTCTTATCATTTGCGCAGCGACAGGTGAAAGCAACGCAAACTGATGTATTGGTAATCGGTGGTGGTGTGGGTGGTACTGCTGCTGCCATTCAATCTGCAAGACTGGGAGCGAAGACGATATTAGTGGAACCAACAACGATGCTGGGTGGTATGCTGACTGCGGCAGGAGTCAGTTGCACCGATGGAAACGATCAGTTGCCAAGTGGTATGTGGGAAGAATTTCGCCAGGCATTGTATAAACATTATGGAAGAAAGAGGCTGAACACCGGTTGGGTAAGCAATACCAACTTTGAACCCAAAGTGGGCGACAGTATTTTTAAAGCATGGGCAGCCAAAGAAAAGAATCTGAAGGTTTATTATGGTTACGAATTTGAATCCGTACAAAAAAAAGGGAATAAGGTTATTGGCGCCACACTTAGAAATAAGGACAATACGGAAGTGTTGAAGATAAAAGCGGAAGTGGTAATTGACGGAACAGAACTGGGCGATGTATTTGCTGCTGCAGGTGCCGGTTATGACCTTGGTATGGATGACCCTGCGGTGAGTGGTGAAAAAGAAGCCAGGGAAAAAAATGATATCATACAAGATCTTACCTGGGCAGCCGTGTTAAAAGATTATGGCCCCGGGGCCGATAAAACTATTGAAAAGCCGGAAGGCTACGATCCCAAAAAGTTTCACTGCACCTGTACCGATGCGCCATGTGAAGGAAAACCCTGGAACGGAGATAAACTAAAAATGCTTAATTATGGAAAGTTGCCTAGAAGTCCTGGCGCAAAGCAGGATAAATACATGCTCAACTGGCCACCGTTTGGCAATGATATTTA
>CAZWIM010000053.1:0-7828 GCA_964634265.1 uncultured Chitinophaga sp.
ATCACCGGCGTCATCTGCGGCTACCGGGTGGAGGAAATAGAAGACAAACTGATGCAGAAGATCCGCTACCTCGATAAACTGGTAGATGAACTGGCCAAAGGAAAAAAATTGGAAAAAATTCTACGTAACACATAACACTCCGGGAAATATCAGCTGCACTTTTAACGTGATGTACGGTGTTAAGATTTTGAAAATGCGAGAAAGTTTTTAAAAATTTATCCTTTAAAAACCCAGCACAGATATGAATTGCTATTCAAAATAAACTATACGTAGCGACATTCACTTATATTAAATTTTGCATCCTTAAACAAAACTATTATGGAAATAAACATTGACCTGACAAGAGATGACTATGCCGACTACAATAAGTATTATCTTTTCAAAAAAAGACTTAAAAGACAAATCTATTTAGTAATCATTGTTGCGTTTGTCATTCCACTTTTAATTAAAACCGGACGACCATTTGACCTTTTGAATTACCTTATAACAGTAATATTTTCAGGGATTGTTTTTGGGGTCCTTTACTTCGGGGCAATGTCATTAACGATGATATGGATAAAAAAATTACCCTCAGATAAAGGCTCAATATTAGGAAATAAAAAGTTTACAATTACTGACGAAGGGTTGCTTGAAGAAACTGAGACCAATAAAAATCTTCAAAAATGGAAGGGTATCAAATCAATAGAAACAAATGACAACTCAGTATTTATTTTTGTCGACAACATAGCTGCTTATATCATTCCAAAAAGGTTCTTCAAAGACGAAACAGAACAAGAAAATTTTATCAAAACAATGAAAGAGAAGATAGGGAATGACAAATAATATGTACTTAATAGAATCAATTCAAAATTCCTGCATTATCTCCCATATGTAAATGCATCTCCCCCCATCACCGGGTGTTTGCCGATCAATCCATCCGGTGTATGTACTAATGAAAAATTATTGAAGTACACTTCCGCAACAGCAGGATGGATGCGGAACGTAAATGCATTATGCTCTTTATTAACCGGGATGATGATCTTCCGGTCGGGGCAAAATTCAAACAACAAAGCAATACTGTTTACTTCCTGCTGCTCAAACTGCACATCGCCCCGCTGGCTCATATTCTTCCAGCTTCCTTCCGCTCCTTCCTGCAGGCTTACATGGGTATAAGCATTGGTCATCGGGTCATTCCCCTCCAGCATTACATTAATAAAAGGATGGTCTTCCTTTGTACTGCTCACCAGCGTAAAACTAGCAGCAGGCGCTGCATCGCTGTTGAAAAAGATCACATCATTAGCAGCCCGCCAGTGACCGCTGCCATGCCTGTCCAGTGCACCATAACTGAAAAAGAACTGAAAGGTATTATCCTCTTTCAGCAAAAAACCGGATGCCATTTCCCGCACACCCTGCAAATAATATTCTCCTGCTAATTCCATTATTGATATTTACTCCAGGCTAAAGACTCACGACTCACGACTTACGACTCCCGTCTCCCGACTCCCGACTAATTTTCCATCATCACAAATGCACCCCAGTAAAGCGGCTCTTTGAATTTTGTCATCAGCTGCACCTGCGCCTGCCGGAAAGCTTTTTGTTTATCACCGCTCTTCACCCAGTTGCTGTAAAAATTATTCATCAGTTGCTGCGTGGCTGCATCATCCACTTTCCAGAGGCTCATTACAATCGCATCGGCTCCTGCCACTAAAAAAGCTCTTTGCAAACCATATACACCTTCCCCTGCTTTCACTTCGCCAAGGCCGGTTTCGCAGGCACTCAGCACAACGAGATTCGTTCCTTTCAGGTCAAGGTTCATTGCTTCGTAAGATGTCATGATGCCGTTATTGGTACTGTCCAGTCCTGTTTTTGCTTTATCCGATTCGGAAGCGCCGGTCAGCATCAGCCCGGAACGGAGCAGCACATTGTCTTTCGCATTGTCTGCATGCACCCCCAGCGGCCAGTTGGTTTTTTCTACATCTTTCAGGAAATAGCCATGAGTGGCAATGTGCAATACAGAAACCTGTCTCGCCGATTTAAGGTTTGTTTCAGTTGCATCCCGCTGAATCAATTCTGATACCTGGTAGCCCGATGACTTTAATAACTGGTTAATTCCATCCACTTCTGTTTTCGTACCGGGCAATTGTACAATCACACCGGCGCCATAATCAGGAAAACCCACCAGTGTAGCTTTTTTGCCTGCTGCTCCTTTTGCTTTCTTACTGTTGGTTACAATATCTCCGGGGTTACCCACCAGGATAAAATCGTATTGTTTGATCAGGTAATCACTTCCGGCTTTCTTTAGCGTATTCAGGTTTACCTGGTTATAAATACCATCCAATGATACATACACTGTTTTCTTCCCCTTCACTTCCACATCCAGCGGGGCCCAGTAATTGTTGAATGACTGTTCATCATTGATCTTATTCTTCATGGACACCCGGTAGGTCTTGGCATGCTTATTCTCCAGGTCATTTCCATTCTCCATCACCACCAGTTTTGGCTGCGGGTTTGATTTGGAAACGACCAATGCCAGGTAACGGCTGTCATTGCTCAGCACCTGGTCATATTTGCGCAGCCGGATGATCTCCACCAACGCTTCATCAGCCTTCAGCTCTTTTTGTACATCGCTGAATTTTACTTTAGAGGTAAAAAAGAAATCAGCAAAGTCTTTTGAATTTTGCGACAATCTTTTTTCCATTTGATTCACAGCTGATTCCAGTGAATCAATATTCACCGACTGTTCTTTCAGCTCTTCTTTAGAATAAGCATATAAAGCCGTCAGTTGTTCTTTGCTGTCTATCCATTCATTATAATCAGCCACCAGTTGCTCATTGCCGCTGCTGAGTATGCTTTCACTCACTTTCCTTGTCGAACTTAACAGCAGGCCTTTAGTGGCCACCCGGTATCCAAACATATCTGTCAGCAGTTCTTTGTTGCTGCCAGATGCTTCAAGTGCAAAATTGTAAAACCGTTCAAATCTGGGCGACAGCATATCCCAGTACTTCGTTTTCTCGGCCTCACTCATCGGTGGAAAATACCGGTTGATAAAGTCAACTGTTTTGTTCATCACTTCCTTGTATAATGGAATTGCTTTATCCGTTTCTTTTTTCTTCCAGTGCAGCAAGGCCATATCTTCCTGCGACTGCACATACAGCGGATGAACATCACCCAATGCCTGTTCCCTTATCTGCAATGACTGTTGCAGCAACGGTTCTGCTTCTGCATACCTTGCTTTGTAGCGGTAGAAATTTCCGAGGTCGCTTATCACTTTGGCATATGCAGGTGAATTTGCACCCAATGTGGACTTATAAATATCGGCCGACTGCTTCAGCATCAGCTCCACTTTGTCTTCTTTCTTCATCAGCAGAGCCAGTATCGCCACATTGTTCAGCATATTGGCAAATTCAGGTTTGCCCCTTTCCAATCTTTTCTCTAAGCCGCGGTATATTTCTTCCGCTTCGGTGTATTTTCCCATTTGCTGGTACAGTAATGCCAGGTTGGAAAAGAATTTCAGGTGGTTTCTGGCCTTGCTTACTTCTAATTGTCCGGCCAGTTGCAGGGCTTCTTTTAATAAACTCACTGCTTCTTCATACCGGCCAACAGACTGCAGCAACATTGCCTTGTTGTTCAGTACAATGGCATAGGCCATGGCCTTGTCCTGTTTATTCTCTTTAATGACTGATATAGCAGATGCAAACTCTCTTTCTGATTCATTGTACAGGCCGATATTGTAATGCAGTACCGCATAATTGTTCAGTGATGCGGCAACAGCCATATTGTTTTTGCCTAATTTCTCTTCCCGGAGTTTCAATGCCTGTGCCGTATAATTTTCTGCCTGTGCAAACCGGCCGGTAGTGGTGTACAGCAATCCCTGGCTGGCAATCGTTTTCAGGTAACTCAGTTCACTGGTGCGGTAAGATTTTTCAAAATAACGTTGCGCTGCTTTCAATCTTTTTTCAGCAAACACATATTTACCCATTGCGTAAGCAGACTGCCCCATTTGCAGGTTCAGCGTGGCGGTTTCATCATCATCAAGATCCACATCACGGTAAAGTGAATTAGCGATACCGCCAAGCCTTAAAAACTTGGCGCCGAATTCGCCTTTGCCTTTGCCGCCAAATAAACCGGAGTTATCACTCAGCAATATGGCGTAGTCCACATCGGTGGAATCGAACTCAGCTTTTACTTCATTCAGTTCGTTACGGGCTGATTCCCTTGCTTTGTATTTGGCGTTATTCTTGGCGTTGTTTACCTCACCTTTGGCTTTATTGGTCACTTTATCTTTTACCCGGTTGAGGATCTGGGCCTGTGTCAGCACAGACAGGAAAACAAATAAAAGAGACAGGAGAATTTTCATAAACGAATTTTAGGTTTCAAGGTCAAAAACTTCCCCTAAATTACGTTTTATTCCATGCATTACTAATTAAGTCAACTTGTTAAAACCCGAAACATGAAAAAATACCTGCTCATCCTTGCCACTTTATTCGTTTTCAGCAATAGTTATTCTCAAACCTGTGAAGAAAGAGAAGATAAACTGCTTTCAGCAGTGGGTGGATTCTCTGCCGGCCTCTTATATAATACTTATGGACTGATCGGGAGTGTGGCCGATGCTTTTGGCAAAGACGCTTATACAGCGGAAACAGTAACCGACCTAATGAATGCGCAAAAGAATATGGCGGACAATATCATTAAAATGCTTGACGGGCTTATTAATGATAAGGCGCTGAAAGATGAAAACGACAAGAATTATGTAATCGCCACAAAAGAGATTATTGCAGGACTAAAGAAACAGGCCGAAATCCTCGCAGACTATGCGAAGACAAACAGCAGCCAGCAACAGAAAGCTTACGAACAGCAGCGCCAGAAAAACTGGAAAGACATCAGCAAGCTGATGGGGATGGAAGAATAAGATCAGTTACAACCCAATATCTCACAAAGCTTTTCTCTTAATGCGGGTCCCCGCAGGTTTTTAGCAATGATCTTTCCATTGGGGTCTATCAAAAAATTCTGCGGTATACCTTTCACATTGTATAATTGTGCTGCCGCATTATTCCAGAATAACAGGTCACTCACCTGTGTCCAGGTAAGATTATCTGCATAGATAGCTTCCATCCATTTTTCTTTCTGCCCCGGGCGGTCCAATGATACGCCGAGTACCGTAAAATTTTTATCCTTGAAATAATTGAAATTCTCAACTACAGTAGGGTTTTCCTGGCGGCAGGGTCCACACCAGCTGGCCCAGAAATCAATTAGTACATATTTACCTCGGAAAGAAGAAAGAGAAACAGGATTTCCCAGCGTATCAGGCTGAGTGAAATCCATTGCTTCTGTACCTACTGCACCCACTTTCTCTTTTGCAATAAATCCTGCCAGTTGCTGACCTGCTTCAGAATTTTTTGCTTCAGCTGTCAGCTGGTTATACCGGCTTTCCAGCCTGTTGATATCTTCATTAAATCCATAAGTGGCACTCAGTATAAAAGGGGTGACAGGAGATCCGGGCTTTTGCTTAACGAACCTGTCAATTTCATCCTGCAGTTGTGCCTGCAAGCCTGTATAAATATTCATCAGGCTGTCTCTTTCTTTACCCAGCATGGTCCGGTTGATAACAGAGGCTGTGGCACTTAGTTGCTGCACCTTCGGAACGAAAGAACTTGTGAAGCCGGTAAATTCTTTATGCGAATTGGAACCGGAAATCTCGTAGGAAGAAGGATTTTCTCTTTTTCCTTTTACGGATATTTTACCAGGCTCTACATATACCTCCACCGGGTTGCCTTTTCCAATAACAAGGAAACAAAGGACTGGCTCTTTCACCTGCCCTGCCAGGCTAACTTTTGTATTCTGAATCGTTGAAGAAGTAAGCTCGGCATTATCATTATTACGGTAGAGTTTTACTTCTGTGCCGTCAGCATAGCCGTCAAATTTTCCCTCAATGACAAAAGATTTGTTCTGCGCAAAGGCAGCAATTATAAAATTCGATAAGAGTACTGCTAAAAATAATTTCTTCATACAGGCGCCTGTTTTCCTTTTTCAAATATTGGACAAGTTGCAAATTTAACCAAAGCCATTGAATGAAAATACCCTAACGGCCGAGTATTGACGAAAGAAAAGATTTTGTGGATGCATTAACATCTGTGCTGTTTTCCAATGCTTTAATATAGGCGCTGCCGATGATGCCACCGTCAGCCAGTGTACAAACGGTATCAAAGGAGGCTTTGTCCTTAATACCAAAACCCACCAGTACCGGGTTTTTAAGTTGGAGGCCCTTCAACCGTTTGAGGTAAGACGCTACGCTGCCGGATGCATTATCACTTCCGGTTGTTGATGAAGAAGATACAGCGTAAAGAAATCCGGAACTAAGGTTGTCCAGTTTTCTTACCCTTTCATCCGTCGTTTCAGGGGTGACGAGGAAAATAAAATCAAGACCGTATTTCTTAATGACCGGCCCATATTCAGTTTCAAATTCATACTCAGGCAGATCAGGTAATATCAAACCATCAACTCCCACTTCTGCCGCATCTGCACAGAACCTTTCAAAGCCGTATTGCAAAACAGGGTTCATATAGCCCATCAGTACTACCGGCACATGAATGTTTTTTCTGAAATCTCTTAGCTGTTCAAAAAGGATGGCTATCGTCATTCCGTTTGACAGGGCAACCGAACTGCTGTGCTGTATCACCGGCCCGTCCGCCAGCGGGTCGCTGTAAGGCATCCCCAGTTCAATGATGTCTGCACCATTTTCCTGCAAAGCTTTTATCACTTCCAGCGTTGAATGCAAACGGGGATAACCTGCAGTGCTGTAAATGTTGAGTACCTGCTTTCCTTTTTCTTCGAATAGTTTTTTAATTCTGCACATATTTTTTGAATCATTGGAAACCGGCGTAATCTTCCTGTCACTTTGTCTCCGTGATTATAAATTACTAATATAGGTTGAAAGATCTTTATCTCCTCTTCCACTTAAACAAATCACCACCACATCCTTTGGATTGAAGTTGATCATTTTCAATGCATGCAATGCATGAGCCGTTTCCAGTGCAGGAATGATGCCCTCATATTTTGCCAGTTCGAATGCAGAATTCAATGCTTTCTTGTCAGTGGCACTCATAAAGGTGGCTCTGCCAGTTTCAAATAAATGGGCATGTAAAGGACCAATACCGGGATAATCTAGACCGGCTGAGATACTATGCGGCTCCACCACCTGGCCATCGTGTGTCTGCATGAGCAAACTTTTACTGCCATGTAAAATGCCGGGTTTACCCAACGCTGTCGTCGCAGCACTTTTGCCACTGTTGATCCCCTCACCCGCTGCTTCCACAGCAATAAGCTGAACAGATGGCTCATCCAGGAAATGATAAAATGCCCCTGCTGCATTACTGCCACCGCCTACGCAGGCAATGACATACTTTGGCAATTCGCTGCCGGTTTTTTCCAGCAGTTGCTTACGCATTTCTTCGCTGATCACACTCTGAAACCTTGCCACCATATCGGGATAAGGATGCGGGCCCACTACAGAGCCAATAATATAATGTGTATCATCCGGGTGATTGATCCAGTCCCGTATGGCTTCATTCGTTGCATCTTTTAATGTTTTACTACCACTGGTGGCGGGGATAACGGTTGCTCCCAGCATTTTCATTCTTGCCACATTCGGCGCCTGCCTTTCTATATCTTTTTCACCCATGTAAACGATACATTCCACTCCTTTCAATGCACATACCGTTGCCGTAGCCACTCCATGCTGACCGGCACCTGTTTCCGCAATGATCCTTTTTTTACCCAGCCGTTGAGCCAATAATATTTGCCCGATTGTATTATTGATCTTATGTGCACCGGTATGACAAAGGTCTTCCCG
>CAZWIM010000053.1:7928-11104 GCA_964634265.1 uncultured Chitinophaga sp.
CCAGTGCTTCGATTTACGGCGGCTGTCATCCCCTCCCGGGAAGGGCCGCAGCAATTAGCAATTAAGAAATTTTCAATTGGGGTGGGTCATATAAAAACCCATCCCAATTTCTCAAAGCTCATTAATTCTGCTTATCTCTCTTGCTCAAAACAAACTTGCTTATCCCATTCTTTTCTTCATATGCCATTATCCATTCCCTTATTTCATTCAACACAGCTTCAATATTATTAATTACCAGCATTGCATCAAACCGTAAAAAAGATACTCCTATTCTTTCAAGCTCCTCTTGCCTTATCTCATCCTTTTGTATCACTTTTTCATCGAAGTGAGTAATGCCATCTACTTCAATAGCCAATTGCAGGTCTTTACAAAAAAAGTCAATGATATAATTTCCTATTGGTCTTTGCCTTTCAAAATCATAACCCATCAGTAATCCGTTCTTTATTTCGTTCCAGAGTTTTACCTCTGAAAACGTCATATTCTGCCTAAGTTTTTTCGCAAGTTCTTTTAACCCTGGATTGTATGGAATAATTCGTCTTTTCATTTTAACCCACCCCAGTCTATTAAAGCAGAAAGCTTACCAATTTCGCCCCTCCGGGGAGGGGATGATCGCCAAAGCATTACTTCCTTCTTCTTCTCTTTAAATTCTTATCCTATTTCATAGCCTGTTTAAACTGCAAAATCAGTTTCATGTCCTTTACACCCGGCGCTGTTTCGAATTTGCTGTTGATATCCACGCCAAACAGATCGGGATGTTTAAATGCCATTACCCTTGCCGCATCCTCCACACTGATACCACCGCTCAGGAAAAATGGTTTTTCAATTTTTGCCTTACTCAAAATATTCCAGTCAAACTGCTGACCCGTACCACCAAAACTTTCTTTCAAACCACCGGTATCAAACAGGTAGTAATCACAAACTGCATCATAAGCTGCCACCAGCTCGTCTATATTCTCATTACCTGTTATGCGAAACGCTTTTATCACTTCTACTTCACTGCTCAGGTCTTCGCACATCTCCGGGCTTTCATCACCGTGCAATTGTACCACTTCCAGTCCGTAGTCATCAATGGCATCCAGCACATCGATCATTTCCGGGTTCACAAATACTCCTACTTTCTTTAAATCAAAATCAGCTTTCTTGATTTCTTTTTTATTCAGCTTATCACCCACATAGCGGGGTGATTCGGGATAAAAGATCAGTCCTGCAAAATCAATATCCAGCCCGTCGAGCTGCTGCAGTTGTTTCATTTCGGTGATACCGCATACTTTAATATTCATAATTTTTATTTTGTCCGCAGATAAACACAAATTAACACAGATAAATATCAACTTATGTTACTACGCTTTTTTATATTTCAAATTTGCTGTTTACTATTTGTGTTCATTTGCGTCCATCTGTGGACAAGCTATTCACAAATTCTTCAAACGCCTTACCCGGCTGTTCCTCTTTCATAAAGTTCTCGCCAATTAAAAATCCTTTGAAACCGGCATCCCGCAAAGTTACTATTGTCTCAACGCTGCTGATACCACTTTCTGCAATTACCGGCTTTCCGGCAGGTATCTTTTCAATCAGGTGCAACGAAGTATTGATATCTACTTCAAACGTATTAAGATTACGGTTGTTCACTCCTACCATACTCACCTCTTCACAAAAGTGTCCCAGTTCCTCTTCATTATGTATTTCCAGGATAGACTCAAGCCCGATACTGGCAGCATAAGAAGCAAATTCTTTTACCTGTTCGGGTGTCAGGCAGGCTGCGATCAGCAAAATCACATCTGCACCAAAAGCTTTTGATTCTGCTATCTGCCACTTGTCAATGATAAAATCTTTTCGCAGTACCGGAACATCTGTTATCACTTTTGTCTGAATCAGGTCATCCAGGTCACCACCAAAAAATTCATCATCGGTCAGCACTGAGATTCCGGCAGCACTTATATTATACGCAGCAACTACCGGCTCCACTTCCAGTTCTTTTGTTTTAAACCAGCCCTTGCTCGGACTTTTTCTTTTAAACTCGGCAATGATACCCGTACTGCCGGGCAATAAAAGACTTTGCACCAGCGAACGGTTTCTTATTTCCCAAAAAAATCCTTCCCGTTCAAACCGTTCTATGGGACTTTTCGCTTTGAAAGGTTCAATCTCTTTTCTTTTAGCCGCCACTATCGTTTCAAGAATATTACTCATTGGCTTTTGATCAGATTTATTAAACAATTATTGGCGGCTCCGCTTTCCAGACTCTGCACGGCTGCATTATACGCATCATCGTAAGCGGCATATTTGCCGGTACAATACAAAGCCATTGCAGCATTGGCCAGCACTACCGCATTCTGCGCCCAGCTTCCTTCTCCCTTCAGAATCGTTGAAAATATTTTCGCTGCGTCTTCCACCGTATTACCTCCGCTGATATCGGCAGGAGACACCATTCGCTTACCGAGCTGTTCCGGGGTCATTATCTTCTCTCCTTCATTCGTTATCACTTTGGTATCGTTGGTCAGTGATATTTCATCATAGCCATCTAAACTGTGAATGATGGTAAATGCTTTGCCACCGGATTGCAAAAGATAATTGTAGATCCTCGCCATTTCCAGGTTATACACTCCCACCAGCTGAAATGATGGATTAGCAGGATTAGCCATAGGGCCCAGCATATTGAAAAAAGTCCGCATGGCAAGGTTCTTACGTATCGGGCCCACTGTTTTTAATGCAGGATGAAATAACGGCGCATGCAAAAAGCAGATATTGGCTCCCTCCAATTCCCTTTTAAGTTTGCCGTTATCATTGCTGAATTTGTAACCTAATTGCTCCATCACATTCGATGCACCACTGATGGATGATGCCCCATAGTTACCATGCTTGGCCACTTTTTGTCCTGCCCCCGCCACTATAAAACAGGCCAGTGTTGAAATATTGAATGTATTTTTCCCATCGCCACCGGTACCAACGATATCCAATGTTTCAAATTCATTAAGGTCTGTCTTCACACATAATTCCAGTAATGCATCCCGGAAGCCCTGTAATTCCTCAATGGTAATGCTGCGCATCAGGTACACTGTCATAAAAGCTGTCACCTCATGTTCGTTATATACACCCTTGCCAATATTCACCAGCACCTCTTTGGCAGCTTCTCTCGAAAGCGTTTTATGTTCGAATAAATATTGCAGAATCTTTTTCAT
>CAZWIM010000053.1:11204-15825 GCA_964634265.1 uncultured Chitinophaga sp.
CAACCAATTCCTCAAAATCTTCTCCCCATCCGGCGTCAGCACACTCTCCGGGTGAAACTGCACCCCCTGCACATCAAATTTTTTATGCTGCAATGCCATGATATAACCGTTCTCATCCCTTGCCGTTACTTCCAGCTCATACGGAAATCCTTCATCACTTACGATCCAGCTATGATAACGTCCCACTTCAATTTTATCAGGCAAACCCTTAAACAATGGGCTGCTGACTCCCGACTCCCGACTCCCAACTTGTATTTCAGTAGCCACTCCATGGTACACCGTCTCCAAATTCACCAGCTTTCCGCCAAATGCCTCTCCGATTGCCTGGTGCCCGAGGCAAACACCTAATATTGATTTTGTTGCTGCATATTCTTTTATCAATGGCAACAGCAATCCTGCTTCCTCCGGAATACCCGGACCGGGTGACAAAATGATCTTATCATATTCCTTCACCTTCTCTAATGCGATCTGGTCATTGCGGTACACATCCACTTTGGTATGCGTAATCTTCTCCACTAAATGGACAAGGTTATATGTGAACGAGTCGTAATTATCGAATACAAGTATTTTCATCGCTTATAGTTCATTGTTATTGGTTCATTTCCGGCTTTCAGTATGGACTATCAGCCATGATCCATGAGTCCTTCCATTAAATTTCTTCGGCCAACTGAATCGCCTTCTTCAACGCCCCAAGCTTATTTCCCACCTCCTGCAACTCACTCTCCGGGTTACTGGCTGCCACCACACCGGCGCCGGCCTGGTAAGTCAGCGTATTATCCTTGCTCAAAAAAGTTCTGATCATAATAGCATGGTTGCAACTTCCGTCAAACCCCATAAAGCCAATAGCGCCGCCATAATAACCTCTTGCTGTTGGTTCATAGGCATTAATCAGTTCCATCGCTTTGAATTTGGGTGCGCCACTCAATGTTCCCGCAGGAAATGTTTTGGCCAGCAGTTCAAAAGGATTACTGCCTTCTCTTACCTTACCGGTTACCTCACTCACCAAATGAATGACATGCGAAAAATATTGCACCTGCCGGTAATGCGCCACCTGTACTTCATCACATAAGCGGCTAAGGTCATTTCTTGCCAGGTCAACCAGCATCACATGTTCCGCATTCTCTTTGGCATCTTTTAATAATCTTTCAGTGGCCAGTTTATCCGCTTCATCATCTCCGGTTCTTTTAAATGTGCCTGCAATAGGATGTACCACTGCTATGCCATTTGAAATAACCAGCTGCGCCTCCGGTGAAGAACCCATCAGTTTATAATCGCCATAATCAAAGAAAAATAAATAAGGAGAAGGATTAACACTCCGCAATGCCCTGTACACATTGAATTCATCACCGCGGAATTTTTGCTGAAATCTCCGGCTCAGTACGATCTGGAACACATCACCCCTGTGACAACTGGCAATTCCTTTCTTCACCATTTCCTTGTAGTCATCATCACTCATATTAGTACTTTCTTCCCCATCTGCATGAAAAGGATACACAGGCACATCCTTACCCCTGATCAGTGATTCCACCACATTCACATCGCTTTCTACTGCATTTATTTTATTCTCACAGATGAATAATTCATCTTTAAAATGATTGACAGCAATCACATATTGATACAGCCTATATCTTATGGGAGGTATTGCTATGGACTGTTGACGATGGACTGCAGACAATTTCAATGTTTCAAAAAACTCCACCGCATCATAGGCTGTATACCCAAACAATCCCTGTGCAAACTTCCCCTCCTTCATTGCTGGTGTTACTGCATCAAACCGCTGCATATAGTCCCACATAAGCTGCGGCACATTACTGTTCTTATCCAATGTGATCTTTTCAGGATTTCGCCCCGGCAATTTGAACTCAGCAAAAGCCGCTGACCGTATCTCAATTCCCCCGATGGCATTGATGCAGATAAACGACCAACTGTTCTCCGATGAATGATGATCTGTACTCTCCAGCAGAATGGTATCCCTGAATTTATCCCGCAGCCGCAAATAAATACCGACCGGAGTATACACATCCGCCAGCATTTTTTTACAAACCGTATCAATTGTTATTTTCTTCATATCTCCCTCCTAAATCCTCCCTGAAGGGGGGACTTGTCTCCGCAAAATCGAAGACTCATTTTCATTTTCTGATTTTCAATCTTGTCCCTGTTATTCCTTTCGGGAAGCAGGGGACAACTAAAAGCCCCGAACATTGTCGGGGCCTGAATATTATTGTACAAATACAGTAATGTCATTACAGCCCCTTCAGAGTTGTATGCCACCACCAGGTATTTGTTTGTATCATTCTCATTACATCGCAAAGATGTGGAGGCAAACCCAAATAAGCAAAATTTTTTGGGTAGTTTTAATAAAACTTACAATCACATGATCATTCACCACAAGCATGTTGGCTCCAAAGGTTTGTTCTATATTGGCGAAGACGGCGCTTTCCTCGCCAAAATGGTGTACACGATGCCTTCACTTGATAAAATGATTATCGAGCATACAGAAGTAAGTGAAGAACTGAAAGGCCAGAATGTTGGCTACCTGCTGGTGAATACTGCCGTGGAGTATGCCCGCACACATAACCTGAAAATCATACCGCTTTGCCCCTTTGCCAATTCGGTGTTTAAGAAAAAACCTGAATACGCTGATGTTCTTTACACTACATAATTCCTTATATGCGAAAAATTTTCTTTGCACTAAGCTTTTTGTTGTTCCAGTCTCTGGTTTCTGCACAACAGGCAGATAAGTACATTTTATTGAAACCCGACAGGGTGTTTGACGGCGAGCAATTTCACACAGGCTGGGTCGTATTGGTAAAAAATAATTATATCGAAGCAACCGGTGCCATGAATTTCAAACTGCCAGCCGGAACTCAGATCATTGAACTGAAAGGAACAACCCTGCTGCCGGGACTTATCGAAGGACACTCTCATCTTTTCCTGCATCCTTATAATGAAACATCATGGGACGACCAGGTGCTGAAAGAATCAAGGGCTGAAAGAACGGCAAGAGCAGTTAATCATGCAAAAGCCACTTTGCTGGCCGGATTCACCACTGTAAGAGACCTCGGCACTGAAGGTGCCATGTTTGATGATGCCGGGTTAAAAAAAGCCATTGAAAAAGGTGTAATACCCGGTCCAAGAATGATTGTAGCAACAAGGGCCATTATAGCAAAAGGAGCTTATGGACCAAAAAGTGAAAGCCCGGATGTGGACCTGCCGCAGGGCGCCGAAGAAGTGGCCGGGCTCGAAGAACTGAGCAAAGCCATCCGTTCACAGATCGGGCATGGCGCTGATGTAATAAAAGTGTATGCCGATTACCGCTATGGTCCCGGTGGAGAAACTCAACCTACATTCAGCGATATTGAACTGGGCTGGCTGGTGGGCAATACTGTCAGCAGCGGCAGAAAAGCAGTGGCGCATGCAGCCTCTCCAGAAGGAATGAAAAGAGCTATTAATGCCGGTGTTGCCACCATTGAACATGGTGACAACGGAACACCGGAGGTTTTTAAACTGATGAAAGAAAAAGGCGTGGCCCTCTGCCCCACCCTTGCTGCCGGTGATGCTATTGAACAATACCGCGGCTGGAAAAAAGGTACAGACCCCGAACCTGCAAGAATCACTAATAAGAAAAAAACCTTTCAGCAGGCATTGGATGCTGGTGTTACCATTTGCATGGGCGGCGATGTGGGTGTGTACTCTCATGGCGATAACGCAAGAGAGATGGAACTGATGGTGGAATATGGCATGAAACCACTGGAAGTTTTGAAGTCATCCACTTCCGTTAATGCAGATGTATTTGGCTATGCTGATAAAATCGGCAGGATAAAAAAAGGACTTTTCGCCGGTATCATTGCGGTAGAAGGTGATCCTTCAGCTGATATTAAAAATATCCGCAAGCTGAAACTGGTGATGAAAAACGGAATAATTTATAAATGAGAAACTGAATTTCCACCACTGGTATTTATAAAACCCTTTCCTTACTTAACTTTCCGTTCTAAAACTTACACACCATGAATTACAGGCTCTGTAAACTGATTATTGCTTTTACTTTCCTGTCAGTAGCACTAAACGCACAGGATGATGTTAGTTATAAGCTGCCACCAAAAGATATTGCTGATATGCTGATGGCCAAACCCACTCCCAATATCAGCATGGATGATAAAGGACAGTGGATGCTGCTGATGGAAAGCAACAGCTATCCTTCCGTTGAAGAACTGGCCAAACCTGAGCTGCGCATTGCAGGCCTTCGTATCAACCCGGCCAACTTCGCACCCAGCCGTCAGAACTTTATTAATAATCTTACACTGCGCAGTGTAAACTTCAGGCAGGACTTCAAGATCAGCGGACTGCCTTCTCCTTTATTTGCCGGAAATGTCAGTTGGAGTCCTGATGATAAAAAAATTGCATTTACCCATACCATGAATGACCGGGTTGATCTTTATGTAATTGATGTGGCCACAAAAAAAGCAACCAAAATAAATAAAGCAGCGCTGAACATGATTGGCGGTGGTTACCAGTGGTACGATAACAATACACTGCTTTACCGCACCACATTAAAACCAGCCACTGCTGCACCTCCCAAACCGGTAATGCCCAAAGGCCCCACCGTACAGGAGAATTATGG
>CAZWIM010000053.1:15925-17558 GCA_964634265.1 uncultured Chitinophaga sp.
GGCGGTTATGATAATGTACAGTTCGTTCCCCGCTCCTTCGACTGGCGGGATGATGAGCCGGCCACCATTACCTGGTGCATGCCGCTCGACAGTGGTTTACTGAAAGTAAAAGCCGAATACCGGGATGCGGTGTATGCACTGCAGGCACCCTTTACCGGCGAAGCAGCGATGCTCTTCAAAACAAAAATGCGCTATGGTGGCACAGTATGGGGCGATGCCAATCTTGCATTGGTCACCGAAGGCCTGCGTAGCAAACAACTCGTACAGATAGATCGCTTTAATTCCGTTACCGGCGACCTCGAAAAACTGATCAGCCGCAATACAACAGATGCCTATGCCAATCCCGGCAATCCCGTAACCGAACCCAACCAATACGGAAAAAATGTACTGAGGACGATTGACAAAGGCAATAAAGTGTTGTTCAACAACACAACCGGCAGCTCACCCAAAGGCGACCTGCCCTTCCTTATGAGTTATGATGTGCATACCAAAAAAGCAGACACACTCTGGCGTTGCCAGGAAGGTTTCTTTGAATCGGTAATACGGGTAATGAATGCCGACAAGCTGGAATTGCTGACAAGAAGAGAAAGCGAAAGCATTATGCCCAATTACTGGATCAAAAACCTGAAAGCTAAAATGGCCGACAGGCAGATCACCTTTTTCACCAATCCCTACCCGCAGATGGAAGGGGTGACAAAAGAAAAAATAAAATACAAGAGAGCAGATGGGGTGGACCTTACCGGCGACCTGTATTTACCCAAAGGATACAACAAAGAAAGAGATGGCAAACTTCCGGTATTCATCTGGGCCTATCCTGCTGAGTACAACTCTGCCGCCGATGCTGCACAGGTTCGTGGCAGTGAGCATCGTTTTACTCTGCTCAACTGGGGCTCACCTGTTTATTATGTAACGCAGGGCTATGCTGTACTGAACAATGCCGAAATGCCCATCGTGGCCACCAGTGCCGACAAAAAACCCAATGATGATTTTGTAAAACAACTCACCCTGAATGCCGAAGCTGCTATCAATGTGTTGGATTCACTAGGTGTGGGCGATAAAAACAGGATGGCCGTAGGCGGGCATAGTTACGGCGCTTTCATGACAGCCAACCTGCTGGCACATACCAAACTCTTTAAAGCAGGCATTGCCCGCAGCGGTGCTTACAACCGTACACTCACTCCCTTTGGATTTCAGAATGAAGACCGCACTTACTGGCAAGCGCCGGAACTCTACAATGGCATGAGCCCCTTCAGCTATGCAGATAAAATAAAAACACCTTTATTGTTGGTCCATGGCGAAATGGATAACAACACCGGCACCTTCCCCATACAGAGCGAAAGAATGTTCAATGCAGTAAAAGGACATGGCGGCACCGTGAAGTATGTAAGCCTGCCCTACGAAAGCCACGGCTACCAGGGGCGGGAAAATATCCTGCACATGCTCAACGAACAGTTTATGTGGCTGGAGAAATATGTGAAGAATGCAGAACCCAAAAAAGAGAAGGAAGAGAAGAAAGGGTTTTAAAGAATTTCCATAGGTCTTTTAAATAGTTTTTGCCACAAAGGCACTAAGTCACGAAGTAAACAAGCTTATTGTAAAGTTCTTTGTGTCTTTGAGTCTTTGTGGCATTTTT
>CAZWIM010000054.1:0-15782 GCA_964634265.1 uncultured Chitinophaga sp.
TGCAGCCCGGCCAGGTTTATATTTCTTCAACTATTTTATCAGAATCTCCATCCTAAAGTAATAATAGGCAGTTTATCTTCATTCGACATTGCGTAAGTGGCACTGAGTACTAGTTTACTCAGCGGTGCAAACCAGATACCACCACCATATCCATAAGCGAGTTTGGTATTGCCCGGATCATTCTTCACCCACACTTTACCTGCATCAAAGAAGGTGAATATTCCAATAGCGCCGGGAAAGAGGTAGGTTGTAAAATCAGCCAGTTTCAAACGAAGTTCTGCCTGGTTGTACAACTTTGACTTACCGGCAAAACGATAACGGCGGAAGCCCCTAAGGTTATCCTCACTGCCAAGATACTGTGCCTGGTAAAATTCAAATCCTTTGCTGCCAACGTTGGTTCCGCCACCAAAACGGTTGGCAAAAACAAGGCGGTTATTATTTTTTGCCAAAGGCACATAAAAACTGAAATCAGAATTCATCTGGGTAACAGCATACGGATTATCCTTCAGCCCTGCCAGGTGGCGGATATTGGTTTCCCAGTAAATACCTTTTGTAGGCAACGCCCTGTTGTCACGAAGATCCAGTGCCATCACCAATTTACCTCCAAAGTACATTTCGGTATTGAAGGCAGTATTAATATCCAGTCCATTGGCAGGCACATCTGTAATAAACCGCTGGCTATTTTTATCATCGGTTGAATCCAGCTCATAACGCTGGAAAGTAGGGCCAAAAGACACAGTGAAATTGGGACTAAATCTTTCCCTGACCAGTAATGAAGCATCTGCCAGGTTATACCTTGCACGGTAATACCTGAATTTTCCTGTTTGCGATTTATCATAAACAGAGTTCATACCATAACCAAAGAAGTTGGTAGTGTTATTAGGTGCTTTTACATCAATATCTGTTACCAGGTCCGTTTTAGTACCCAACACACCGATAAACTCATTGTTATACCGGAAGTTCCAGGCACTGGTTGAAAGTGCATGGCTGGCAGCAATGGTATGAGATGATTTATAGGGTTCCTTCCGGAATCCATGATTGACGAATTTGTAAGATAAGCCGAGAAACAGTCCGTCGTCAGGATTGAAACCTACAGCGACACCCGGACCAGCTTTATCATATTTATAGTAAATACGCTGGAATGTATTAACTGTACTGTCGTTTGACATACGGTTCTTAACCCTTCCCTTTACAGTGTTTTTGCTTTCTGCTTTATCATATACAAAAAGACTTCCTCTTGTGCGGTTGGTATTCTCAAAATAATCTTCGTCGCCGCCACCGATCATTCTCACTTTAATCCGGTCATTATCTCCTTTTACTACAAACTTATCTGTACCATCAAAGCCATACAGGCGGATCTCCCGGGTTTCGCCGGCTTTAAAAGTCCGCTCATACATTTTGCTGCTTTGATTGCCATCCTTATCTATTTTATACACCTGCAGGAGGATATCACCGTTCGCATTACGGGTTACATCAAAAAATTCCTTTTTATCGCTGCCGGTAATACTTACGATCTCAGCAAGAAAACGATAGTAGTCCATTACTTCAGCAGCCAGGTAATTACGGCGCTGCTTTAATGTTTCAGCAATTTTTGGCCCATTAATATTCCTGATTTCTGCAGGCTGTTGTGCAATTGCCCTGTCTATTACTTCATCTGTCATTTTGGTAAGAAACCAGTCAACGGTAGTCTTCCAGTCTTGTTCGCTTAATCCGTTCAGGAAAAATCGGTCAAGGTTACGGGCTGCGAAATTGAAATGACGGATACTCTTTGCCTGGGCCTTGAACCCTTCCAGCTGAGGAACAAAAGATTTTTTGCTGGCGAAACGGGGCAAGGTTCCCTGGTTTGTATAAAATGCCTGATCCCTGTCACGGGGTATAGGGAAATAGGTTTTTCCACCTTTGCTGTTCTCCTTAGCCCCCCATTGCCACTGATCTTCATGGCGGTCAAGATCCATTACATACATATCAAGTATACGGGCCACCAGTAGCGCTTTCTGGTCTACTTCATTATCATTATCCTTTTCCAATTTTTCAGCTACCTCATCAGTATCATATCCTTTAGCTACACCCTCAGGCAGCCTGTCTTCAAATGTGGCCAGCATATTGCTGAATTCCTGGCGATATTCTCCCAGTGCCGGATCATCAGGTATGTAGACCAATCTTACTTTGCCATAAGGAACACCAACTGCATCCGCTAATGGCTGCATGGATAAAGAAGCGTAGGGATATGAAGCGGAAACACCATCCGATACGAGATCTGCAGCTGCTTCACTATTCAAGCCTCCCGGCAGTGTTTTTGATGTTATGAATTTTTGAATGGACCGGATAGTATATTGCTTGCCGCTGGCATCCTGCATTCTCAGGGACTTTGTTTGTTTACCTCCCCCTCTTTTAACCGGGGTAAGGCCTGCCAGGTTTTGCACCGGTACTTTTACAGGTGTATTCCACTCGGTCCGGTAATTAGCACCCATCCATCTCATTCGGGCACGGTTGGTGGTAAACTTGCCGCCTGCAGCAGTAGCAGAGTCCTTTCCCTGCTGGGCATCTGCACATATGGTAGTGGTTGATAAGATGGCGATTACAAGTAGTCGCTGAAGTCTCATTGTTTCAGGTTTTGGTTGATAATTGTTTGATTAAGATATACGAATGAGAAAAGATACGATTTTTTGAAAAGAAAGCAAATTGTAATAATTTATTATCAGCCCGTTAATAAATGCTTAATCTATTTCCATTAATCAATATTCTCACTGGGATTCGATAAAGCTCCCAACTAATTTTACGGCAAGTGCTGTTGGCCTTAAACTTTTCTGTAAATTGAAAACTTTATACGGGCCGCTCTCGTTATTAAGCGGTTCATTTTCCTGTCCCGCACATCCCCCGAGGGCTGTAAAAAATGGCGAACCAGGAAGAAGGAAGATCATGATTTGCAACAAAGGGTAGTAATGAGAAAGAATGTTTTACTGATTATTTTTTTATTGGCTCAGGTGTTGGTTAATGCCCAGAAAGACAGCATTACACAACGAATCATATTAATTGGTGATGCAGGCCAATTGACGAATGGCAAACATCCGGTTGTAGATGCTGTAAAAAAGAATATTCCTCTTGACAATAAAACCACGGTTCTTTATCTCGGTGATAACCTGTACAAAAGCGGCCTGCCGGATGTAGAGTATAAAAACTATGATATTGCCAAAGCCGTATTAGACACCCAGATATCTATTGCTGACGGAACAAAAGCCAAGGTACTGATGATACCGGGTAACCATGACTGGGAGAATGGCAAAAGAGGGGGTTATAATGCCATTATCCGCCAACAACTTTACGTTGATTTCATTAAAAAGAAAGAAGACAATGTAAAATATCAGCCCGAAGATGGCTGTCCCGGGCCAGTTAAAGTTGATCTCGGCAAAGATGTAACCCTCATTATTTTCGACAGCCAGTGGTGGATCCATCCGCATGAAAAACCGGAAATAGAATCTGACTGCAACTGTAAAACAAAAGATGAACTGGTTACACAAATAGGAGATATTGCTGCCAATAATTCAAAAAAACTCATCATCCTTGCCTGCCATCATCCGTTTAAAAGCAATGGTGCTCATGGCGGATACTTCACCCTGAAACAGCACATCTTTCCCTTTACTGATCTGAAAAGCTCATTGCTTATTCCATTGCCCGTTCTTGGATCTGCCTATCCTATTGCCAGAAGTGTTTTTGGATCGCCTCAGGATATCAGTCATCCTGCATATACCAATATGATCAACAGGGTTACAGCAGCTTTGAAGGCCAATGCTCCCAATGTTGTTTTTGTTTCCGGTCATGATCATAACCTGCAATTGATAAAAGAAGATGGATATAACTACGTTGTAAGCGGAGGTGGTTGTAAGCAAAACCGTACTTCCAAAAACACAAACAGTTTATTTAATACCACCTACAACGGCTTCTCGGTATTGGAAGTAACCGATAAAAAAGATGTCAATATTAAATTTTATACGGTAACAGATTCTGTTCGTCTGGAGTACACATCTAATTTACTCAACTTTTCAAAACTACCCGAAGAAGTTGTGCTGCAGGCAGAGCACAAAGATGATCCTTCAGTTATAAGACTGGACACTATCAGTAAGGCAGCATCCACCCAATACAAGCCGGTAAGCGGATTGAAGCAATATTTCATGGGGCAAAATTACCGTCGTGAATGGTCAGCACCGGTCAATATGAAAGTACTTCATTTTGATACAGAAAAAGGTGGGTTGAAAATTGTAAGCCTGGGCGGAGGAACACAAACCCGTTCGTTGAGGATGATAGATAAAAATGGAAAAGAATGGGTACTTCGCACTGTAAAAAAATATACCAACCAGGCATTTGCCGAAAATGTGATGGGAAGCAGCCGGGACCAGTTCAAGCCTGAGATCAGCACAGCGGCACACCCCTACGGATCTTTGATAGTTCCGGACCTGGCCAATGCACTCGATCTTAAGGTTGCAAAGCCAGAGCTATTCTATGTTCCCAAGGATTCATTAGCCCTTGGGCTTTATACAAAGCTCTTTGCTAACAATGTCTGCATTCTTGAGCCAAGAAATTTTACGGAAGATGGTTCCGAAACAAAGACCACTGCCAAAATTTTCTTTAAAAACATGCTGGAAGATAATGACCATCGTGCAGACCAGCCGGCTGTTTTGAAAGCAAGACTACTTGATTTTATAATTGGAGATTTTGACCGCCACTTCGATCAATGGAGATGGACTACCATTGATAGTGCCGACATGAAAGGAAAGATCTATTACCCGGTACCAAGAGACAGGGACCAGGCATTTTTCAATCCGACAGGAAAGATCTTCCGGTTGATAGGCAGCAGGGAAATGCCCTGGCTGAAAGGATTTCACCATGAAATAAAAAAAGTAAACTGGCTGGGTTATACGGCCAGGGATTTTGACAGGATATTTTTAAATACCCTGACTGATAAAGAATGGAAAACAACAGCTGATGAAGTGGTAAAAAGTTTAAGCGATTCTGTTATCCGCAACGCTGTGAAACAATTGCCTCCTGAAATTTATGCCATAAGCGGGGAAACCACCGTTCAGAAAATGATCAGCCGCAGGAAGCAACTGGAAAAAGAAGCCATGGATTATTATGATTTTCTTTCAAGGGAAGTGAATGTGGTGGGCAGTAACCAGAAAGAATATTTTAAAGTAAGCAGTCATCCGGAAGGAGTACAGGTAAGAGTATATGAAAAATCAAGGAAGAACGATACCAGTTTCATAATGTACAACCGTGTATTTGATCCTGCTGTAACAAAAGAGATTCGTCTTTTTGGATTGAATGACGAAGACGTTTTTGAGATCGAAGAGAATGTTTCATCACCTATCAGGATACGTATCATCGGGGGCCGGGGCAATGATACATTCAATATCAAAGGCAATGTGAGAAACATCATTTATGATCTCAACTCTGACCTGAATTTTATTAAAAACAGTAATCGTACCCGCAACAGGTTTTCTGACGATCCTCCGGCAAATGAGAGAAGCATTCTTGGATTTAGTTATAACACGATTCAATTCCCCCAATTGATGATGGGTTATAACTATGATGACGGATTTATGATCGGCGCTGGTATCTCCCGCAGGACTTACGGGTTTTTGAACCTGCCCTATGCCACTGACCAGCAATTGTCCGCTGTTTATGCGGTTGAAAGAAAAGCATTGCAACTCCGTTACAGCGGAGAGTTCAATCAAATCGGCAGGAAAACTGACCTGCTGATCAAGGCTGGCCTCAACACACCTAACATCACCAACTTTACCGGCTTCGGTAATAATACAATGGTACCTGATGGAAAGAATTTTGATTTTTACCGCATTCGCTACCGTACTGTTGAAGCCGAGCTATTGCTTCGCCGCCGGCCTTTTGAGACCCTGCACCTGATGGCTGGTCCGTATTTCTATCAGTACAGTAATAACTATGCTGATAACAATAAAACGATCCTTGGTGAACCACGACAGTTGGGACTCGACTCCGCTGATATCTTTGGAAAGAAAAGCTACGCAGGTGCAAAATTTGCCATGCAGTTTGATAACCGCAATAATCAATTATTTCCAACAAGGGGTTTGTTATGGACGAACGAGTTAATAGCCACTGCAGGTCTTGGTGATAAAGCAGATAACTACACCAGGTTCTCCTCTGATATGACAATTTATGTTAGTCAGCGAGATCCCGCAAGAGCAGTTCTTGTACTGGGTTTTGGTGGTAGTAAAGTATTCTCAGACGATTACGAATTCTTCCAGGCGGCCAATATCGGCAACAATAACATCAATATTCACGGTTTCAGAAAATACAGGTTCCTTGGCAAATCATCCATTTATGCCAGCGCAGAAGCAAGGATCAAATTATTCAATATTAATGGTTACCTGCTGCCGGGACAATTTGGTATAACCGGCTTCTATGATGCCGGAAGAGTTTGGTATACCGGCGAATCTTCCAAAAGATGGCACGGCGCTTATGGCGGAGGGCTTTATTTCATTCCTTTCAACCGTTTTATCATTTCGGCCGCTGCCGGTTTCTCAGAGAATGAAAGAATGCTGAACTTTAGTCTTGGTACTAAAATGAATATCTCTTTCTGATCAATTACACTTCAGCATGACAAAACGTTTAATAGCAGGCACAGCACTGCTTACATTGATTTTTGTTATATGGCTGGTATTTATTGCCAACAATACAAGACCTGATGAAGTGGTATTTGACCTCGTTGCACCTTATACCAACGGAGAGAGAACCGACTGGATGAAGAAAATAACATTCCTTGGCAATCATCAGTTCCTGATCCCTGCAAATCTTTTACTCATCGCCTTTTTTATCTATGTAAAAAAACATAAAGACGCCATTCTGGTTACCGTAGTAGCATTGAGCAGCCTTGGCCTGATGTCTTTATTAAAAAACCTGGTGCAGCGCTACCGGCCCTCGTCCCCGCTGGTAGATGGGATAACCAATTTTAGTTTTCCCAGCGGTCATGCGTTGATGAGTGTGGCCTTTTACGGTTTATTGGCCTTTTATGCGATAAAAATGATCAACAACCCGGTAATAAAAGTCAGCATACTGCTTTTGCTTTTTGCTGTAACGCTCCTTATTGGCTTCAGCAGGATCTACCTGCGGGTACATTATACCACAGATGTGATAGCCGGGTTCAGCATTGGCATTTGCTGGATGCTGTTTTGCTTCTGGCTTTTGAATAAAATTACGAAGTCCGTCGATCAGGGCTTATAAACAAACCGAAGAATGGTTGATTTGGAAGTAACGCCTTCATTCGATATGTACATATCACCATTTCGTTTAAATGTGAGACCCTCCGGCTGAGGAAATAATTTTTCTCCCAGTTCAGAAACAGATTCAGGATTTCCATTCAGATCACAAATCACCAGCTGGCTGCTGGCGGAAGAAATGATGAATAGCTTATTGAGAACAGGATGTATCCCTGCAGCCGATGGCTGAAACTTCGATGTTTTATGGTGACCTGCTTCGGTAGCCATTTGCTTTATTTTGGCAGCATCGATCTGGAATACAGGGTTACTGACAAAACCAATTGAATCAGGATAGAAAGCAAAGGCACTGACCTTTGATTTATCGTCCATAGCACAATTCTTACATACTATGATCAATGCTTTGCGGGCTGTATCAGCATACATGGTCTCAAAATCATTGAGTCCGGAAACATTAAGCTTTCCGGCCTCTACCCCTCTTACTCCTGCACTGTCCCGGATAATTTTAGTAATCATCCCATCACTTCGCAGCACATAGGGCACACCATTATAAATAGCAACATCTTCATAATCGCCTTTCCCGGCAAACTTATAATCAGCAGTTATTACGTTGGTAGCTTTATCCAGCACAAAAAGGTGGCCTGACTCATCATAATGCGCCAGGAACTCATCCCTGTCAGCATCCCAGGCAAGCCCGGATATTTCTTTCAGCCTCAGGTCAAGCTTTACAGACTGAACTTCTGCAAAATTGTAATGCGGTGGCGACTTAATGACCCTCTTCTTGGGTTTACAGCCACTGAAAAGTGCTATTACTATCAGCAGGTATGCAAATCGCTTCATCCTGAACTTTAAAAAAGCCATTCTTCTATTTTTGTTTAAATTTATCAAAAGTTATCTTTATAGCATGGGGGACAACCATTTATCGATTTTACAGGAAGCCCAGGCACTTGTAACAGATCTTTTGCTGAACAAGCTCAGTAAAAATATAAAATTTCACACATTACAGCACACACAGGAAGTAGTAGCTGCCTGCGAGAAGATGGCCGACCATTACCAGCTGGCTGCAGATGACCGCTTTGCATTATTACTGGCAGCCTGGTTTCACGATACCGGTTATACCAGTGGCGATGCAAAGGGACATGAAAATGTCAGCACAGAAATCGCCGGCGAATTTATGAAGGCAAGGCAGCTCGACGATGCCACCATTCAAAAAGTAAATGGCTGCATCGGTGCTACCCGGATGCCCCAAAGCCCTTCTACTGCTATTGAAAAAATAATCTGCGATGCTGATCTCTTTCATCTCGGCACCGATTCCTTTGATGAAAAGAACCGCCTGCTAAGGCAGGAGCTGATCGAATTTGCCGGTAATGATCTTTCCAAAAAAGACTGGCGCAAGATCAATATCCGCTTCCTGGAACGACATGAATATTTTACTGATTATGCCAAACAAAAATTACAACCTGTAAAAGATAAACATCTTGCTGAACTGCTCGGCAAAGAAGAAAAAAACCAACCAACCATGAAACCAGAAAAAAAAGAAAAAGACAAAAAAGATAAGGTGAAAGATCCGGCAGCAGAAGCAGCAGCAGCGGAAGCCAAGTTGAAGGCCCAGAAAGAAAAGGAAGCTGACAGAAGTATCGCAACCGTATTCCGCATCATGGCGCAGAGTCATTCTAACCTTAGCGGCATGGCAGACTCAAAAGCCAATATTCTTATCTCTGTCAACTCCATCATTCTTTCGATAATGATCTCCACATTATTTGAAAAACTGCAGACAGACCCTAATCTTCAAATTCCGTTGGGTGTTATCACAATTGTTTGTGTTACCTCCATCGTGTTTGGCATTCTCGCTACCCGCCCTAATGTTACACACGGCACTTTCACAAGGGATGATATCGCCAATAAGCGGACCAACCTGTTATTCTTTGGCAACTATCACAACATGAATCTTGACGATTACAACTGGGGAATGACCGAAATGCTGAGTGATAAAAACTACATGAATGCAAGCATGATCAAGGATCAATATTTCCTGGGTGTGGTACTGGCTAAAAAATACAGGTACCTCCGAATAGCCTATAATATTTTTATGTATGGACTCATTTTAGCCATGCTGGCATTTATTATTGCGTTTTTGCTTCCGGGTGCAACAGAAGTTTACACAGCACCTTAATGATATTCATTAACATTAAACCCATCTTATCGTACAAATGAAAAAGACGTTTCTCGGTTTTGCAGCTATCATTTTATTGGCCTGCAATAATTCCAAAAAAGATCCGGCACCTGAATCTGGCAACCAACCCACAGATGCCCCACCCACCACCACTACTGCTCCGGCACCTTCTGCTGCAAGTACCAATTCAGTAATAACTGTGGAAGGAAAAGATTTGAACCTCAATAGCAGCATCCTTGTAGACAAAGACAAAAAGAAACTGCAGGCCGGCGCCCCCTACCGCGGCATGATCACCAGCAGCAGCGGCCCGGATAATGAAGGTTACATACTTCGTTTTGTATTTGATACCAAACCGGGAGTTTATCCCATCACTGGTATCAGCTTCGGCCGTGGCAAGGATGATAATGGCCAGCAGTTTGGCGGTTTACTCGGTGGCGAAGAAAAAATTTATGATAGCAAAGTAACCCTGACAGAATGTAAAGATCTGGGTGATAACGGAGCAGGCGGCCACAAGTGGAGCATCAGCGGTAGCATTGAAAACGTAACCATCCCTGCCATGGGAATCATGCTGCTGGATAAAGAAAAAAACCACCCCAAAGAAATTAAAATTGATAAGCTCACTTTCTCGGGCCTTACGTTTGATGATAATGCCGAAGAGATGCTGGAGAAAGCCATGGAAATGCTGAAGAAAAAGAACTGAACGAAATAGTACATAAACTAAAAACTCCGGATTTTCTCCGGAGTTTTTTTATTGCGTATAAACCTTGTAACAATTAATTCAAACCACCCAGCAACTCTTCCAGCTTCATCACCAGTTCTGTTTTTGTAATGGGCACACCCATGATCTTATTATACCCTTTGGCGTCCACAAGGAATTGGTCACGGATAATTTTTATCAGCTGGCCATTATTGATCTCAGGAATCAAAATGGTATCGAAATTCTTCAGCATCTGTCCCAGGTTGCGGGGGAAAGGACGGATATAACGCAGGTGGGCATGGCTTACCGATTCACCTCTCGACTGCAGTTCTGCCACAGCCGACTTAATAGCACCATAAGTAGAACCCCATCCCAGCACCAGTATCTTACCTTTTTCCGGGCCGCTGTCAAGAGTCTGTTCAGGAATATCATTAGCGATCAGGTCAACTTTTGCCTGCCTTGTTTTCACCATGTGCTGGTGGTTATCCGGATCATAACTTACGTTACCGGTGCCGTCCTGTTTTTCAATACCACCGATGCGGTGTTCCAGTCCCGGTGTGCCGGGTATAGCCCATGGCCTTACTAATTTTTCATCTCTTTTATAAGGCATGTATTTTTCATCACCCTCATCTATCTGCTTTTTGAACGTCACTTTGATTTCAGGCAGATCTTTTGTTTGCGGAAACTTCCAGGGCTCAGCGCCATTGGCAATATATCCGTCACTCAGGAAGATCACCGGTGTCATATGCTGAACAGCAATTCGTACTGCCTCATATACAGCATCAAAACAATCAGTAGGAGTTGACGCCGAAATCACCGGCATCGGGCATTCTCCGTTACGGCCATAATAAGCCTGCATCAGGTCGCTCTGTTCTGTTTTCGTAGGCAAACCTGTTGACGGGCCGCCTCTTTGAATATTGATAATTACTAACGGAATCTCCAGCATCACAGCCAGTCCCATGGCTTCTCCTTTCAAAGCAATACCAGGACCGCTTGAAGTGGTTACCCCCAATGCACCGCCATATGCTGCACCAATAGCTGAAGAAATAGCAGCGATCTCATCTTCGGCCTGGAATGTTTTTACACCAAAATTTTTATACTTGCTCAGGTCATGTAAAATATCTGATGCCGGAGTGATCGGGTAAGAACCGAGGAATAACTGCAAACCGCTCTTTTGCGAAGCTGCAATCAATCCATAAGCCACTGCCTGGTTACCCATAATAGAGCGATAAGTACCAGACTCCATCTTCGCTTTCTCCACTTTATAAGTGGTAGTGAAAGTTTCGGTAGTATCACCATAGTTATAACCGGCCTGCAATACTTTGATATTGCTCTCCAATATTTCCGGCTTCTTACCAAACTTATCCCGGAGGAAGTTGATGGTATTCTCCATATCCCTGTTGTACATCCAGTACAGGAAGCCAAGTACAAACATGTTTTTGGCCCTGTCCTTTTCCTTCATACCCATTGTAATATCTTTCAATGCCTCACGGGTCATCTTGGTTACATCCATCTTTATCACTTCATAATTACCAAGACTTCCATCCTCAAGAGGATTCACTCCTTCAGGATAATTTGCCAGACGCAGGTTTTTAGCATCAAATCCATCTGTGTTTACAATGATCTTTCCGCCTTTCTTCAGGGCTTTCAGGTTTACTTTCAAAGCGGCAGCATTCATGGCCACCAGCACATCACAGGCATCACCGGGAGTAAAAATGCGGTCACTGGAAAAACGCAACTGGTAACCACTCACCCCGGGTAATGAACCCTGCGGGGCCCTGATCTCCGCCGGGAAGTCCGGGAAAGTTGCCAGGTCAATTCCGAGTAACGCTGTATTGTTCGAAAATTGGGTTCCGGTTAACTGCATGCCATCGCCACTATCGCCGGCAAACTTGATAACCACATCGCTTAATACTTCCTGTTTTCTGGCCATTGCTTATTTGCTTATTTAATTCTGCGAATTTAACACAAGTTGGGCTTGTAAAGCACATTGATTTTGGTCACCTCCGGCCATATTTTACCTGAGATATATCAGTAAATTTTTATATTGCCCGTTATAATTATCTCTATGCACCGAAACCTCCTCCTGCTCTCCCTTTTGCTCATCCCTTTTTTATTGATTGCCCAGGCCGATGAGGACATTTATGAGGCCAACCGTTTAAAAAAAACATTTCCTGACGACCGGGTGGCAGCCACCGTTGTGGAAGAAGAGTACAATTTCGACAAAGGCAGAAGCGAAGACAAGCTGCCCGTTGTAACTGCTACCAAAAATACCGGCATCACTTTCCTCGCCCTGCGGGAAAGGGCCAGCATCCAGTATTTTGATTTCTACAACTCCTTTTGCAAGATCACCTCCTTCAAACAACTGGAAAAGATGAAGGGTATGTTTGGCATCAAGAAGAATTACAACGTAGGCTATGCCATCGACCGCTCTGCCAGTTCCAGCGATTTCTTTTCAGACGACAGCCGGGTAAAATTTTTCAATATCGGCTTCTCAGGTTATGGTGATGCCACAAGAGTGGAAACAGAGAAAAAATATTTCGATAGCAAGTACCTGACCAGTATTTACTTCCACAGCTGGTTTCCTGCCAAAGAAAAAGTGGTAACTATCAAAGTGCCCGACTGGATGCAGGTAGATATCCGTGAATTCAATTTTGAAGGCTATAAAGTCACCCGCCAGAAAGGACAGGAAAAAGGCCTTACTGTTTACACTTTTAAAATGCAGAACCTTACTGCAATGAAATCGGAGCCCCGCTCCATTGGCGCAGCTTATCAATATCCGCACCTGGTACTGGTAGTAAAGTCTTTTAACTACGACGGTAAATCCGAAAAAGGCTTTGGTGATGTGGGTGACCTCTACAACTGGTACAAATACCTCTATAACAAATGTGTCAATAAACCGGATGAGCTGAAAACAAAAGTTACCGAACTCACAAAAGGCAAAACAACTGATATAGACAAAGTAAAATCCATCTTCTACTGGGTGCAGGATAATATCCGTTACATAGCATTCGAAGATGGCCTCGCCGGATTTATTCCTGCTACGGCACAGGATGTTTACAAATCCAAATACGGTGATTGCAAGGGCATGGCCAACCTGATGACAGAAATGCTGAAGCTGGCCGGCCTCGAAGCCTACATGACATGGATCGGCACCCGCCACATTCCTTATGATTATTCTTTGCCATCACTGGCAGTAGACAATCATTGTATCAGCACTGTAATCCTAAATGGAAAAGAATACTTCCTGGATGGTACAGAAAAATACATCCCCTTTGGCGATTATGCCTGGCGTATACAGGGCAAAGAAGTACTGATTGGCAAAGGCGATAAATATGATGTAAAGAAAGTGCCGCTGATGGATATTGAAAAAAGCAAGATACTCACCCAAACCAGTTTCCGCCTCACCGATAATATACTCAAAGGCCATGTAAAAGTGACACTCACCGGCGAGCAGCGCACCAGTTTTCACCAGTACTACCACGACCTGCCAACAGATGATAAAAAGAAATTAATACAACGGTTTCTTGAATTCGGAAACAAAAACCTCACAGTAAACAATGTAAAAACTTCCGATCTGAATAACAGGGAAATTCCGGTTGTGATAGAAGGCGATATTGATCTCAGCAACTACATCATCACAGAAGACAAAGAAGTCTATGTAGGAATTGACTTCTTCCCTGAAGACCTGCGGGGTGTAATACCTGATGCCAAACGACAGCAGGACTATGCATTGCATTCCGCCTATGTATCGCAGGATGAAACAGAACTCATCTTGCCCGCCGGTTATAAAGTAGTTTCCATGCCAGCCACATTAAGTGAAAAAGCAGATGACTATGAAGCAAGCGGTTCCTACAGCACCAAAGACAACAAAGTTATTTTCAAAAAAACGCTGTCATTCAAAACCGGAAGAATACGCAAAGCCGACTTTGAGAACTGGAAGAATTTTACAAAAAAGCTAAAAGATTTCAACAGCAACCTGATTTTGATTAGAAAGCCGTGAAGATGATCTCTTCCTTTTAAAACGAAATGAATTGAACCACATAGCAACATAGGCACATAGACAAAACACATAGACATCTCTATGTGTAAACCTATTGTTGACTATGCTTCTATGTGGTAAAAAAATGAACTGAGATAATATGAAGAAATTACTATTTAGTATTGTATTTACTGCAGCTGTGTTTTTTTTAAATGCGCAGGACGAAGACACCTTCTCTCCCTCTAAACTGGAAAGCATCGCCAAAAACATGAAACCCGTCTGGGACGATCCCGATGCCGACTTCGCCGTATCCGCCATTCCCGAAAAATGGAAAGAAGAAAGCGGCGTCATCATCGCCCAGAAAACAAGGTTCTCTTTCGACAAAGACGCCAACAAACTCGCTGTGTACGAGATCACCCGCCGCCGCATCAAACTCAACGACAGGGATGCCGTCAACACCTATTCATCCGTCTATTTCCGCATTGGATCTTCCAGTGATGGCGCAGGTATAAAGATCATCAAAGCAAATGGCACCGTGCAGGATGTATCGCTGCGCAATGCCGTATATGTGGAAGACAACAGCGATGTGCCCTCCACCTTCACTCCCTATATTGGCAAAGCCAGCACTTATTATGACAAGAGCAAGAGCCGTGTTATCTATTACAAAGTAGCCGTACCCGATCTCGATCCCGGTGATATCATTGACTACGGCACCACCTTCTACGACGATAACACCGTCAAGAAGATGAGCTTTATAGAATTCGATCCCATCTACTTTGTTTGTACAAGAGAATACCCAGTCCTCAGCCAGAAATTTGAAATAGACACCGACGATAAATCCTTCGTCAACTTCAAATCCACCATGGGGGCGCCGCTCTTCAAAGAAACCGGCAACAGCAATGCAGATTATCTCTGGGAAGACCGCAACCGGGAAAAGCTCAGCGATACCCGTTGGGTCAATCGCTTTGTAGAATTACCCATGGTCAAATTCCAGATCGTTTTCTCCCGCAGTGAAAACCGCTCCGATCTTTTCATTGGCGATAAAGGCGAACTGAAACAAAACATCAGCCCCGAAGAGCTGGCAAAGAAGATTAACATCCTCTACAACAAACTGGATGGCTCTTACTATTACTCCATGGCTAAAGCCTATCTCAAACAAATTGGCTATGCCGATATGCGGGAAGACGATTTCATTCAAAAAACCTATTACATACTCCGCCACATGTCGCACTACAAGGCCAATGGTTTCTCCAGTGAATTGTTTGCTTCCTGCTTCACACAATGCCTCGACCTGCGAAAGATCCCTTACGAACTCATCGTTACCTCACCCAACAATCTCACCAAACCGGAAAACATCATCTTCCGCACCGAACCCGAGTGGATCGTAAAAGTGAAAGACAAATTTGTATTCAATGCCACAGTCTTCTCCAATCCTTTCGAGTTCAGGGAAGAATTTCTCAATACACCGGCCTATATCATTTCATTGGGAAAAAATCCTACCGCCACTCCCATCACCTTGCCCGCCAGCAAACCGGATGACAATGTAACCACCAACACCATCACTGCTGCCATAGATACAGCCAGCCGCAACATGGTCATCACTCACCAGAAGATAGCCACCGGCATGAGCAAGCAGTTTTACAATGTGCAGGCACTCATTTACACCACGGCGCTGGATGATGACCA
>CAZWIM010000055.1:0-15022 GCA_964634265.1 uncultured Chitinophaga sp.
TTCTCCAACAGATTGGCAGCTGGATTATTACCACTGGCATCTGTTGCATAATTTCTGCCTTGGTTAGCCCAATAATATCATGGCATTGTACCATTAGGGTTGGTTGGCGACCATGTTTTCAACACATCGGTGGTAGAGTTCTGCGATCCCTGTACCTGGCTGAGGCCCCTTACAATCTGGTTATTCAGAATTACAAACCCAAATGCGTAATCAAATCCTGCATACAGACGAATACCTTTAAATGAACTGCTGACATTAAAGCCACCGGTATGCTGAGGAGTAGTACGGCCAACATACACAAACTGCCTTGCATCAATAGTGTCATTTTTATAAACCTGGTGCCATTGAGCATCGCCTAGCTGTTTAATTCTCTTATTGGCATAAGGGAGAAATGTGTTCCAGACATTTGCATCTGCAGTGATTTTAGACAGATCTGTATAAATACCATCCCATTTAGGAGCCCATACTTCATCCAATCCTATTCGCTGACCTTCTACGAGGCCCCCGACATACATCTGCTGGCCGGGGTTCTTTGGATCCCATACAAAGAATCCGTTTGACCTGTTACCCGGCAACCCATTAAATGGTAGCTTTTTGGCATAGCTTTTAACGTGAAAGTAATTAACACCGATATCCAGGCTAAACCCGTCTGTCTTTTTAGGTTCAATTATCTTGGCATTTACAGCAATTTCAACTCCCTTATTCTGTAACTGACCCAAATTGGTAGTAAAACTGCTGAAACCTGTTTGAGAAGAAATGTTCAAACCGGCCAGTTTGTCAAATACGTTTCTGACGAAGTAATCAAAGGTCAGTGTAATTTTTTCATTGAGGAATCCCAGGTCAGCGCCGAAGTTCAGGCTATTGGTACGCTCCCATCTCACGTCAGAATTTATATATGATGCAGCATAGGTTCCGCCAAAACCATTGTAAGTGCCCGCATTATTATAAACCTGTGATGTAGCAAAGAAGCCCAGTGAATTTACGTTTCCATTTACCCCATAGCTTATTCTCGGTTTTACACTGCTCAGGTATCTTGAAACCAGAGAACCCTTGTAAAAGTTTTCATTATGCAGGTTCCATCCAATAGAAACGCCCGGGAATGTTCCGTAATAATTACCCTTTTTTAACCTGCTGGAACCATCAACCCTAACTACCCCGGTAAGCAAGTATCGGTTCAGATAGGTATAGTTTACTCTTCCGATAGCTGATGAAATTCTTTCCCACTGGTTAAAGTTGGAAGAGGCCCCGGCGGGGTTAACTATTGTAGTACCCTGTACACTGGGTGGTGTAGAAGCAGTTAACCAGGGTATTAAATCAGTAGGCGCTCCTTGTGAGAAACCGGAGTTTACATAACTTTTATAATCATAAAACTCCGTTCCAGCCAATGCCGTTACGTTGTGACCTTTAAAAGCTTTATTAAACTGCAAGAAAGCATTGGTAGTATATTGAATTATTTTTGTGTTGTTAAAGCTGGCGGCTCTGTTCGTATTAAAAGCCCCGCCATTACCTTGCTGGTAAGCCTTCGTAAAAAAGTTATTATTTGTGTATTGGTAGTACCCGGAACCGCTGGCCAGGATTTTCAAAAATGGCAGAATTGTATATTCGAGATTAATGCCGCCCAGGAAACGCTGCTGGTTTGTGCTATTATTTGTAAGATTACTCCAATAAAGGGGGTTGCCGAGGGTTACATCATTCGGACCGGGCAAAATAACACCTGATGTATCATTTACATAACGGACCGTTGGTGCAACACCAACAAAACGTTGTAACAATCCACCTGCTGCACCTCCTTCCGGATCAACGTTACCAAACTGACCATATGGCAAAGCCTGGTCTACATTGTAAGCGCCGATGTTGGTAGTAATCTTCAAATTCTTTCCAACATTAAGACCACCATTAAAATTTAAGTTAATCCGCTTAAGCAATGACCCAATGATAATTCCATTATCCTTTACCATTCCAAGTGACAATGCAAAAGAACCCTGGTCGTTGGCCCCGGAAAAATTAATATTATGTTCTGTTGTATTTACCTGTTGAAGAATCATTGCTTCTCTGTCTTTTGCACTTAAATCAGTAAATATTATACTGTCGATCTGAGAAGCATTAAAGGGATTTGGGTCAACCAGCAGTTTCCACCTTGGATCATTCAGCAAATGACGGTTTTGGTTATTTAATAATTGCGTAGTGTATAGGCCCTCAGCTGATCTCCATCCGGAATTAACCGCCCAGCCCCATGATCCCAGTAACTGGTTTCTGTCATTATTCATGGCACCTGTGTTATTATCCAATGAATCACCCCTGAAACGGGCCTGGATGCCCAGCCGGTTCATTCTTATATAATCTGCTGCACTTAGATACTCAGATGGGTTACGACGAATATAGTTTGTAGTATGACTAAAGGAATAGGTAACCCTTGTTTTCCCTTTCTGTCCTTTTTTGGTTGTTACCAATACCACGCCATTAGCAGCTCTTGCACCATAAATGGCGGTGGTGGCTGCATCTTTCAGCAAGTCAATACTTGCCACATCGTTTATGTCCAGGCCATATAAAGAAGGAACAATTACACCATCTATTATGAAAAGCGGGGTTCCTCCACCTCCAAACTCCGTACCACCCCGAAATGAAATTGTTGGGGTAGTTCCGGGCTGGCCGGTACGCTGCTGCACTCTCAGCCCTGGAGTATTTCCCTGAAGTACGGTTGCAACATTTGAGCTCGGGCTGTGCTCAAATACCTTTGGATTAACAGTGGTAACAGCACCCGTTACTTCTTTTCTTTTTTGTGTACCATAACCGGTTACAACCACTGCATCCAGTTCACTCACTTTTGTTTCCAATGACAAATCAATAACCGGACTACTGCCTACTTTCATTTCACGGGTAGAAAACCCTGAATAAGAAAATACGAGTATATCTCCTACAGAAGCTTCAATGCTGTACTCTCCATTGGTATTGGTTTGAGTACCGCCCGGCTTACCCTTGATAACAACTGATACACCGGATAGGGGCCTTGAATCATCGCTTAGTACTTTCCCGGTAACTCGTTTTGGTTGGGCAAATGTGAGAGATACAACCAGGGAAAATAATGCAAGGAGACAAAGCCTTAAACATTTTGATTTCATGACAAGCAGTTTTGTTTATTTGTATTATGTATGACATAATAAAATTATGTAGTTTTATATTTCAAATACCAAAACCTAGAAAAATAAGCGAAACGATTGCGTAAGCGATTTGCCGAAGCTTTTCAAAAAATAACTAATATTGAATGATTTATGATGAACACAACCTCGCTTACCTCATCACTGCGGTCAATAGATACCAGTTCATTGGTTGATAAAGTTGAATCTCAACTAGTTGAACTATTACAGCAACGCAAGCTAAAAGTAGGAGACAGCATACCCAAGGAGATCGAACTGGCTGAATCAATCGGGGTAAGCCGTACAGTAATCCGGGAAGCCCTATTACGGCTGCGGCTTATGGGTTTAATTGAGTCTAAAAAGAAAAAAGGTGCTGTTATTACCAGCCCTGACATCTTTGCTGTAATGGGTAAAAGTCTGAACCCGCATATACTGGACGAAGGCACCTTGAAAGAAATATTTGAAATCCGCCTTGTTTTAGAAATTGGTATGGCCGACCTTTTATTTCATCGTGTTACAAAAGAAGACATTGCAGAGCTAAAAGAAATTGTCAGTAATGAGCCTCCGGCTACACAATTTCACTTATTCAATATAGAACATGAAATTGCCTTTCACGGAAAACTTTATGAAATAACCGGTAATGAAACTATGAAAAAATTTCAGCGTATGCTGCTGCCTATTTTTGACTATGTACATAACAGCGGATTGCTAAAAAAGCAATCAAAGCTAAAAACATTTGTTTCCCACAAAGAATTAGTAAAAATTCTTGAAAAAGGCACACCAGAAAAGTTCAGAAACGGTATGAGAAACCATCTTGAAAATCATTTTGCACGGCTATTCAATAAATGAGAATTTTTTGACCTGTGTTGATCATCAGGTATCGTCACCTTATCTTGGCGGATACCTGATAAGGCGACCTCTTTTCGTTTGCTGCTATTTAATAGATTATTATTCTGAATAACGCCAGGTTCTAAGCTAATACGAATACGCTTTTGTCTTGGAGATAAAATGTATCCAGGAAACCCTTAATGCAAATACTATAAGCAACACCTACTATAAAAATTTTTATGAAATGGTTATCAAATATGAGCCATCATTACTGTATATCCCCAGATCAAATGAACCAGTTTCAAGTTAAACTTTAACTCAATGTGGTACAATCTAATCATCAAAATACTACCGTAATGAATATTCCATTATTATTTAAAATGTTGCGAAATAAAATAATTATTGTTCATTAAAACCAACGGAAATGAATGTAATAATCCAGTTCTGCAAATACCTTCATGCATTAATCACCCAACATGAAGAAATGTTTGTATAAATATGGTGATTCAGGTTATAATCCTTATTTTTACAGTAGTTCTTTTCGATGCCAAACGTGTGTAAACGAAAATGTTTCACCCGGTTGTCACCAGAGTGGTTGATCAAAATGCTAACAATTTCGTTTTCAATCATATTTGCCTCGGGTCATATTCCCGTACGGGCTACAAAAAGGCTTTGAAGTAATTCAAAGCCTTTTTCGTTTTCTCAATCAGATCCTTTCCAACAGAGTTACAAAATATAAAGTTTATCCTCTGAAAACCTCCAAACAAAAGAACTTCTTTTTTCAACAAACCAATTTAGTTTTTGAATATCCGTGCTCTACAATAAAAGAGAAAAAACAAATTAAATGACTATCTTTTTGTTATCAAACTAAACCTGTTTACTGCTGATGATAACCCAAATCCCTCAAAGGAACAGAGGCCTGATATTGCCTTTGCTTATCGCCCTGATACTTACATTCACTGGCTTCAAACCGGTTCAAAGCCAGTGTCCGACTGAAGTATCACTTAACATCAACCGTAAGGGAAATACACTATCAGTGAAACCAGGCACACAGTTAAGCCTGGAGTTTAATTATTCAATTGCTAATAATAAAAACTGCCCCGCTTGTATTGATCAAATCATGGTGGGAATAGAAAACCAATATCTCGATTGCTTATACAGTGGTATGCCTTTTGTTTGTCCCATGCAAAAAAAGGGGACTTTTAAACGCAACATGACTGCACCCAATAAACCGGGAACCTACAAATTCTATTTTAATACTACCCAAGACTATAGTTGCAAAGGCAATCTTTACAAACCGTCTGCTTATATCGGAACATTGATAGTAGAAGCCCCTTGTTCACTCACCTCAACTGTTTCGCTGAATATTAACAACCAGGGTAACAGTGTAACGGTGAAACCCGGAGCCCCTTTAGACATGCGATTTGATTATGCAGTATCCAACCAGCAGAATTGCCCAGGCTGCATCACCCAGGTGCTATGGGGAATTGATAACCGCTACGGAGGTTGTATATATAACGGCACCCCGTCCGTTTGCCCCGCTTCTAGTAATGGTCATTATAGCCAACGGGTAAATGCCCCCGCAGAACCGGGTACATACCAGGTGTATGTACACCCGGATCAAAACTACCAGTGTAATCCTGCTGCTTATAAACCAACCACTCCTGCAGGTACAATTACCGTTCAAGCGGACTGTTCAAATTCATCATCTGTTTCGTTAAATATGAACGGGGCCGGCAACAATATATCTGTAAAACCCGGGCAAATTGTGCAAATGGAAATGGACTATTATTTGGCTAACCAAAGTAGCTGCCGTACTTGTTTTTCACAACTTATGCTGGGCTATGATAACCAGTACCTGGTTTGTCTCTTTGATGGCACACCCGGGGTTTGCCCAACAGGAAGTACAGGAATAGCCAGTTATCGATTTACGGCACCGGCTATTCCGGGTACTTATAAAATCGCTTACAACTTTACACAGGATTACAGCTGCAAACCAACCTTATACAGGCCAGATCATGTAATCGGGACTGTGCAGGTACTGCCCGACTGTTCAGGCAGTGCTGCCGTGACCTTAAATATGAACGGACTCGGTAATGCAATTGCGGTACAACCAGGATCACCCTTGAATATGCAGTTCAGTTATAATGTTTCTACCACTGCCGGTAAACAGGATAAACCCTTGCGTATACTCTTCGGCTTCGAGAATTCTTACCGGGCTATGATTTATGAAGGCACCCCTGCAGTTTGTCCTAACTTCACTTCAGGCAATTCTAATCATTCTGTCACCGCTCCCTCTGAACCGGGTGTTTACAGAATATTTTATTGCAGCACTGACGAACAAAACAGCAATGCCTTTTCATATAAACCCCTTCAACAAGCCGGCACTTTAACGGTTACCTGTCCAACATCTGTGTCAGTGGAGATGAATGGTCAGTCTGCCAATTATATTACCGCTGCTCCCGGCACTACTGTAAGTATGCGTTTCCGCTATCAGTTATCGGGTAACATATCATGCCCCGGCTGTACATCCCAATTATTGATTGGCGTAAATGATGAATTCCTGAATTGTATTTTTAACGACAAGGCAATTGATTGCCCTTCCGGAACTACTGGTTATTCCACTATTAATTTCACCCCTCCCGGCCCGGGTTATTATAAAATCTATTATAGTACTACTGAAAACGGCAGTTGCAACAAATCTTTCTATAAGCCTAACACCCTTGTAGGTACTATCAATGTGCCACAGGTCATAACTGAAGTGCAACCTGAAAAATCGCCCAACCTGCCTGCTGATCCCAAACCAAAACCACCTCAGACAACTACTGTAGCATCCGGAAACTTTTATGCCTTACTCATTGGCGTATCGGCTTATAAGGATGAAAGATTGAATCTTGATAAACCTGAAAAGGATGCAAGTGAGTTAAAAAATATCCTTGTTTCTAAATACACATTTGAAGACTCCACCATTACTATTTTATTCAGCCCTACCCGTGAGAAGATACTGGAGGAACTTTTCCGGTTACGCAAAAAAGTAAAAGCCAATGACAACCTGCTGATATTTTATGCAGGTCATGGATATTTTGACAAAGATGCGGACCAGGGATATTGGTGGCCATCCGATGCAAAACCTAATAACCCGGCCAACTGGCTATCGAACAGTGATCTGCGGGAACAAATCAAGAGCATTAAATCCAAACACACCCTGTTGGTTTCTGATGCCTGCTTCAGCGGTGGTATTTTCAAAACCCGTGATGTAACTTCTTTTACGGATGCACCAAACGATATACAGCAGTTGTACAAAATGCCAAGCCGCCGGGCTATGACAAGCGGCACACTTACAACAGTACCGGATAATTCAGCTTTCTTAGAGTACCTGGCCAAGAATTTGCAGCAAAACAGCAGCCGTTTTCTATCTTCCCAGGAACTCTTTTACCGGATGCGCAGTGCCGTGATCGGAAATTCACCGGTTGTACCACAGACAGGTATCATTTTTCAGGCTGGTGATGAAGGAGGTGATTTCATTTTTGTATTGCGACAATGATCAAAACAAAAGTAGCTTTCCCGAAGAAGAACATTACGTATCTTTATATTGAATGAACAGGTACTTTTCAAATAATTATCTGCATATATCAGGTAAGGCAATAACTGACCTGACAGACTGTTATACCTGGTCATTCCCCGAATTTGTTCCCTTTTGCGAACAACTGTTTTACTTCTCCACTTTTAAAGCCTTTAAAGGATAAAACCGGCCCATTAATCCGGGACCGGCAATCTTTTTCCTGCCAGATACAGGAATACCGCTAATTGTATTTATTGCTGACAAACAGGCAATAAATAAATCTTTTGATTTTTAATTCAATAACATGAAACGTAAAGACGAATCAGTGCATGGCATGCTGGTATTGATATTATTGTTGCTAAATGCCGTGATCCTGGAGACCGCCGTTGTAAAAAACCAGCAATGGTACAAAGCACTATGGATCACAATACCTATACTGTTGCTATGCCTGTTTGATCAATGGCGGAGCAACGAAACACTTAATCGTAAACAACATTAATAATAAAAAAAAAGAAAAAACAAATGAATACGCTAACAACACCTATTATACTTTCCAAAGAAGACCATGACCTTATTATCTTTTATCTGCGCAATAGTAACTGGCAAAATCCGGCAGATCGTCAGTCCGCCGACAAACTGGAGGCTGAGCTTAAACGAGCCAAAATTGTAAGTAAAAGCAACCTTCATGAAAATATAGTTCGACTCAATAGCCATGTTAAAGTAAGAGACCTTGAAACCAACCGGCTGATGGAACTAATGATAGTAACACCAGATAAGTCCAATCTGAAAGAAATGAAAATATCTGTATTGTCTCCTATTGGTACAGCGCTGATCGGCTATCATCTCGGTGAATATGTAAAGTGGAAAGTACCTGCCGGGGAAAGGCTTTTTGTAATTGAGGATGTAATCAATGTCAATTCTCCTGATTAAAAAGAAACAGGCCCTAGTTGGGGCCTGTTTCTTTTTATACTAATAGATAAATAATTTAAATCATATAGGGCCGAAACTACAAACATTACTAGCTTTACCCGGTTATAATTATATGAATTCAACAAATCGTCCGGTAATACTCTTCGATGGCATTTGTATCTTTTGTAATTTTTGGGTGAATTTTGCCATTAAACATGATCCTAAAAAAAAATTAAAATTCGCACCTTTTCAAAGCAATGCAGGACAACTGCTTTTAAGACAACACAATATTGCCATTGAATCCATCAATTCAGTAATTCTTATCGAGAATGGAAAAGTTTTTACTCAATCGTCTGCCGCCTTCAGAGTTTGTAAATACCTGTCGGGGATATGGAAAATCTTCTATGGATTACTGATCATTCCAAAGTTTCTCCGTGATTTTTTTTACAATATCATTGCCCGTAACCGGTATCGGTGGTTTGGCAAAAAGGAAACCTGTATGGTTCCAACACCGGAACTAAAAGAACGATTTTTAGATTAATTATTTGTCAAGATTCCTGAGAATGGCCGCCATGGTACCAGCTCCTGCAAAATAAGCCACCCATATATACCCGTTACTCAAGAGCAATGTAAACTCCTTAGGATTATGCATAAAATCTCCCCTGTTCATAAGTATTATTGCGGGAATAATTGCCAGTACTGAAATAAGCAATATCGTATTCCCTGAAACCTTGTAAGTGAAATTTTCCTTTTTAACCAGATGCTCTGCCAAACCTGTAGTAAATAAGGATCCAAAAACGCCAGTCACCAGCCACAAAACAACTACATAAGCTACCGATTCTTCAAGCCTTCTGGAAAAAATATCCATGAATATGATTATGATCTGCAGAATGTAATTAACAATACAAACAGCGATAGTCATTAATATGAATGCCAGTATATTCCAGGCTATATTTTTCACCTGCCGATTCATCGTATATGATTTAGTAACTCGATAAATTAACGCTGATTAATCGCTTCAATAACCTTGTCAATATTCAATACGCCATAATTAAAAGTATGTACTGAACCGTCTGACAATGTTATAAGTGCCTTTTTGGCCAAAAAGCTTTTTTCTGCTTTTACTGAAATTATATCCGATTTGCTTATTTCAAGGTATCCCTCACTTCCCCATTTAACAAACATAGCCTCGGAAAGTAAACCCTTTGCTGATACATCAAACTTTGCGTCATAAAGAAGTCTTTTATTTGTGATAGTTAGTTTTCCATTGTATTTACCTCCTCCCGGAGGAGTATAAATCAGTGTCCAGGTATCAATTACCTGTTCATCAGTTTGGAGTGTAAAAGGGAATTTTGACATAGCAGCAAGTTTTAATTATTTATGATAGTTGAATTCTTCCTTTCATGTAAAATACACATTGTCCGCCCATCATTACTCTTTCTCCTTTTTGCTCAACGACTAAATCACCTCCTCTTTTTGACAACTGACGGGCTGTCATTTTTTGTTTACCAAGTTTGTAACTCCAAAATGGTATTAATTGTGAATGGGCTGATCCTGTAACAGGATCTTCATCAATACCAGCTGTAGGAGCAAAGAACCGGGAAACAAAATCCACTTCTTTGCCGGGCGCCGTTATAATTACCATTTTCCCCAGCTTTTTCAAAAGAGAAAAATCAGGCTGGCAGTTTTTTACAGCTTCTTCATTAGTAAGTTCAACCAGGTATTCCCTGTTCTGGTAAACACCTGCGATCTCAGGATTATCCAACGATGCCAGCAAATCTGCCGGGTATTCAGTAATCTTTTCGGGTGGCCAGGAAGGGAAATCCATTTCCAGTATTTTCTTACCACGGGTCACCGTCAATAACCCACTTTTTGAACTAAAGACTACTTTTTTCTTTTTGACTTGTAATACATCAAAAACAAGAAAAGCGGAAGCTAATGTAGCATGCCCACAAAGGTTGATCTCGATTGCAGGTGTGAACCAACGAATATCGTAATCCGAATCTTTATTTTTAGAAGGAACAAAGAATGCTGTTTCAGCAAGATTATTTTCCATTGCAATTTGCTGCATTGTTTCCTCCGGCAGCCATTTCTTTAGTGGAACTATTGCGGCAGGATTGCCCCCAAATAATTTATTGGTAAATGCATCTACCTGGAAAAGGTCTAGTTTCATTTTTCAGTTATGGGTTTATTATAAAATTGGGGCAGTGACCATTTATAACGGACAGCCAGTACCCGGACAGTAAATATAATGAGTATGCAAAGTATTTTTGAAATTGCCGCATCAAAGCTTAATTCTTTAAGTAAAAAATAAAAAAGGCCACCTGCAATACAGGCTAAAGCATAAATCTCTTTACGGAATAATAACGGAATATTATTCAGTAATACATCACGAACTACACCCCCAAAACAGGCTGTTATGGTACCCAATGCAATACATATTCCGGTGCTGAATCCTTTTGCAACCCCCATTTCAATACCAATTATGGTAAAAAGTCCCAGCCCAAGTGCATCAAAAAGAAACAATGTAATTGTCAGTTTTTTTAAATAGTGACCAAAAAGCATGGTGCCAATGGCAGAAGAGAAAATAACAACAGATGCTGTTTCATTCTGCAGCCAGCCGACCGGCAAGTTCCCAATCAGTATATCACGAAGAGTACCTCCTCCTATAGCAGTAACAAAAGAAAGCACCAGTACACCGAACGGGTCCAGCTTCTTTTCCATTGCCAGGAATGCACCTGAAACAGCAAAGGCGAATGTCCCCAATATGTCAATAATAATTAAAAACTGGGTGGGCATTAATGAATTATCGTTGATGAATTCATATTATCAAAAATCCCGTTACTATTAAGCAACGGGAGCAATTAGTTCGGAAGTTATTGTTCATCCTTTTTCTCTTTGTTTTTCTTTCCTTTCTTCTTCTCCTTCTTCTCCTCATTATCCACCCTGAAAGAAATATGGCAAATAACCCCATAGGAGCTGATCCTTCCATCTTTTACATGAGCTTTCATATCTTTTACCCAAACAGAATCAATATTTCGAATGGTTTTGGAGCTTTCTTTTACGGCTTGTTTAACCGCATCGTCGAAGCTTACTTCGGAAGAGGCAATTACTTCGATAACTTTTACAATAGGCATGGCAGTCGGTTTTATGGTTTGTGTTTAATTGTGCTCGTTAAGTTACAATTTAATTGCACAAATAACAACAAACGGCGCAGCCAGCCAAACAGCTTACTCCGCCATCATTTGCCTGATAACTTCCTCAATTTCCTCAGCATTTGGTTTACTGAAATAGTCACCGTCACTGCCATATGCGGGGCGATGCGACTTTGCTGTAATTGTTCTTGGAGCAACATCCAAATAACGATACCCCCCCTGCTCTTCCATTACCTTATTAAACATATAGGCTGCCGCACCACCGGGGACATCCTCATCAACAAAAACGATTCGGTTAGTTTTCTTTAATGACTCAAGAATGCGGTGATTTATGTCAAATGGTAAAAGGGTTTGCACATCCACTATTTCACAACTGATACCCTTCTCTTCCAAAACCTGAACTGCATCCTGTATTATTCTCAATGTTGAACCGTAAGAAACAATTGTCACATCCGTTCCTTCTTTGATCACTTCGGGTATTCCCAGCGGCACAGTAAATTCAAGCAAATTCACCGGTAACTTTTCTTTCAAACGATACCCATTAAGGCATTCTATCACCAGGCCGGGGTCGTTGCTGCGGAGCAAAGTATTGTACATACCCACAGCTTGTGTCATATTCCTTGGCACACATATATACATGCCTCTGAGTGCATTTAGCACAACACCCATAGGTGAGCCACTATGCCAGATTCCTTCCAACCGATGACCCCTTGTACGCACAATAAGCGGACAGCTTTGATGGCCGGCAGTTCTGTAGTGAAGCGTCGCTACATCATCACTCAATGGCTGCAAACCGTACAACAGGTAATCAAGATATTGTATTTCAGCAATCGGTCTTAAACCACGAATCGCCAGGCCAATGCCCTGACCCATGATTGTCAGTTCACGGATGCCGGTATCAAAAATCCTGTCGTGTCCATGCTTTTGCTGAAGACCACTGAAGCCCTGGTTTACATCACCAATGTAACCAAGGTCTTCACCAAAGGCCATCACTTTTGGATTAGTGCTGAATAATTCATCAAAAAAACGGTTCAGCACTTCGAAACCATTAACCACCGGCGCATCATCTGGAATAAGAGCTTTTACTTCTTCAACCTTAAGGGCACTTTTAGGCCCTTCATTGTATAAACTGGAGTTGAAGATTTTTTTATTTTCTGTCTTTAAATCGTTGTAGTAATCTTTTGTCCAGAAAGCGGAATCATTATCACCAGCCAAGGTAATGGCTGTGTGCAATGTTTTCATTACATCCCTCCGAAGCGGCTCCCTGATGGCTGTTAAAGCCGCTATCGTTTTGTTCAGTGCATCTTTTTGCCGGGGAATAGCTGTTGCCATATTATTAATCAACTCCACGGCACGGCTTACCTGGTTTTTTACGGGTGTAATATATTTTTCCCAAGCTGCTGCTTTACATTCCCTTACATGGAGCTTAGCCTCTTCAGCTACAGCATTTAATTCCTCCTCAGTTGCAAGGGCATTGGCTATTATCCACTCTTTCATTTTTTTAATACCATCCCAGTCCCTCTCCCACTGCAACCTTTCTGCAGATTTATATCGTTCGTGACTGCCTGAAGTGGAGTGTCCTTGCGGCTGAGTTATTTCCTCCACATGAAACAGCACTGGTGTATGAGTTTCCCTTGCCAGCCTGATGCCTTCTTCAAAGACCTCACACATTCCGGCATAGTCCCAGCCCTTTACCCGGTAAATGTTGAAGCCATTTGTGTTGGTTGTTTTCTGCATACCACTTAAGGCTTCTGAAACAGAGGCTTTAGTTGTCTGGTATTCCTTTGGTACTGAAATTCCATAACCATTATCCCAAACAAAAACCGCCAATGGCACCTGCATTACCCCTGCTGCATTGATGGTCTCCCAAAAATGTCCTTCACTGGTGGATGCATCTCCAATAGTGGTAAAGCATACCTCATTACCATTATCTGAGAGGCTTTTAAATTCTTTCAGTTGCGGAATATTGCGAAAAGCCTTTGAAGCAAAGGCAAGTCCCAGGCCCCTGGGCATCTGACCAGCTGTCGGTGCAATATCACTGGAAATATTTTTCAATTGTGCCAGGTCAAGCCAGTTTCCCTCTTCATCCACCATTCTGGTGGCAAAATGGGCATTCATTTGGCGGCCGGCACTAAAGGGCTCATTATTGGGATCGGGGTCTGCATATAATTGTGCAAAAAATTGCTGCACATTTGCCAGTCCGGTTGCAAACATGAAGGTTTGGTCGCGGTAATAACCGCTGCGGAAATCACCAGGCTTGAAGAACTTGGCCATGGCCACCTGGGCCACTTCTTTTCCATCGCCAAAAATGCCAAATTTGGCTTTACCACTCAGTACTTCTTTTCTTCCTAAAAGGCTGGCTTCCCTGCTTATACAAGCAATTCGATAGTCTTTAAGTACCTCCTCCCTGAACCGGTCGAAGGAGAGCTTGGCGGCTTCGGCAATCATTTCCGGGCTGGTATTTTCCATGCAGCAAAAATAGGGAGATTGCCATGCTGTATTGCCCACGGGGAAAAATACCTGTAACCCCTTGCAACCCACTTGCATATTGTGCCATCTTTTTGCTAATTTTGGAAGCTTCAAGAGGTAATATGAAGAAAATTTTAACCCTGTTATTGTTATCCGGCTGTTTTTTCTTGGCAAATGGCCAGCAAGTACAGCCCACAGATAACCTGCTGTTAAAAGAGTCTGAACATGATTTTGCCCAGATACCACAAGGCAAACCTGTTTATTACAGTTTTGAAATAACCAATACCGGAACAACACCTTTAAAACTGGATGATGTACATGCCAGTTGCGGATGTACCACTCCCGAATGGAGTCGTGATCCCATTGCCCCGGGTGGCAGTTCCAAAATCAAAGTAGGGTACAATGCTGCTGCTGAAGGGTTCTTTGAAAAATACATTACCCTTACCTACAACGGAAATCAAACAAAGCTCATCAAAATAAAAGGTACGGTATGGAAAGCTCCCGAAGGATCAGCCCCTGCCAATACCTCAATTAATCTCTTAAAAAAACAAACCTTTTAAAAAATAACAAACCATGAAGAAGATTACCCTCCTTGCAACTGCATTCTTTTTTGCTTTAGCTGTAACTGCCCAGACAAAAGCTGATGATGTAATTAAAGTAAATACTCTCAAGCATGATTTTGGCAAGATCAAACAGGGTGTTCCTGTTGATTTTGTATTTGAAGTGAAGAATATCAGCGACAAACCTGTGGTGGTGGAAAGCACTAACGCATCATGCGGTTGCACCACTCCTGAAAAGCCTACTGAACCCATCATGCCTAACGAAACCGGAAAAATCAAAGTTCAGTACAACGCTGCTGCTGTTGCACCATTTACCAAGGATGTTTATATTAAGCTGGTAGGCATTGATCAGCCTAAGACTGTACAAATTACCGGCGAGGTGCTAACAGTTGAGGCCTATGAAGC
>CAZWIM010000056.1:0-13238 GCA_964634265.1 uncultured Chitinophaga sp.
AGCCATTACTCATTATTTAATCAATAAAAATTAAGATTTATGAAGCGGATGATTTGTGTGTGTTTGTTAAGTTCTCTGGTTTTCGTTGCCTGCAAAAAGAAAGAGCAATCCGGATCCGAAGTTGGGGAAGTTGCAGTGGCCACTGCAAAGATGGCTGCCTGTGGTAAAGAAATTGTAACAGATAAACCAGTAAAAGCCGGCGAAACCGGTATCATACTCCCGGCAGGGACTAAACTTTGTATCACTACTGACAACCTGGAGGTTCGTATTGAACTGCCGGCAGGATATGCTTTTCTTTCCAAAGATTTGCCTTTTACGGAAAGAGCGTTGCCGGTCTTTGCAACCTATGCCTGTTATTGCAGTGTAGTAAATAATGCCTGCCAGGTGTTTTATATGGAGGGTATGGGTTTTGGTTGCCTGCAGTCATCTTGTACAGGGGCCTGCACCGGTAAGTTTACTTACAAGGGTTATAGTGTAAACCGGGTGATCAACCTTGCTGATAAAACAAGCTTTTTCAGTTTGGCAGAAATACAGGAAGAAATCAGAAATATCATAAAAGATGTTTCTCCCATTGAGGCCTATGGAAAATTCTCTCTCCTCGGTGTTTCCTTCTTTTTTGTCCAGGATGAAAAAATCTTTTTGGAGAAAGCAACCTGCGACTGTGAGGGTACACAGGCCTGTAAGCTAAAAGTGGTTAACCTTCCTTCGCGAAGTGGCGAAGAAACAGCCAAAAAAATTTACTTCTGTGAAGGTGGTTGCAATGGTTGCGAACTGACCATTAACTAAAAAGTGTTTCTCCTATTCCGTTCTTGGTTGCGGTTATACAGGAATGTCCTCCCGCAAATGGCGGGGGGACGCCTGTATCCTAAAATGTTAATGTATGAAAAAACTAATCATCGTGCTGGCCTTGTTCTTTAGTATGCAGTCCCAGGCACAGTTCCAGATAGCCGAGATTATCAAGGCGGGTATAAAAAAGGTCATTGTGGCGGTTGACCTGAAGATTCAAAAACTCCAGAATAAGACGATCTGGTTGCAAAATGCGCAAAAGACCCTGGAGAATGCATTGTCCAAAACAAAGCTTACCGAGATCAGCGGTTGGGTGGAGCGCCAACGAAAACTATATGATGATTATTTCCAGGAACTGAGAAAAGTAAAGAATGCGCTTACCTATTACCACCGGATCAAAGATATTATTGAGAGCCAACCGGCCATGGTGAAGGAATACAAAGCAGCCTGGGCCTTGTTCCGGCAGGATCGAAATTTCACTGCAGATGAATTGGAATACATGAGTGAGGTCTATACTGGAATCCTTGGTGAAAGTGTCAAGGCCATTGACCAACTGCTGATGGTAGTGAATGCCTTTACCACACAAATGAGTGATGCAGCAAGGATGAAAATCATTAATACAGCCGCTGATGAAATGGAAAAGGGGTTCATGGACCTGAAAGAGTTTAACAACCAGAACAAACTGATCAGCCTGCAACGGGCTGCTACGAAAGGTGAAATTGAATATGTTAAAAGATTATATGGTTTAACCCCCAATCCCTAAACCCTCCCTACCTCCCTAAAGGGAGGCTTATTAAAAAGATAAATGATGAAAAAGATACTACTATTCGTTTTGCTTAGTTCAAACATATGTTTTGGACAATCACAGGAAGCAAAGCAACTCCTGCTCAATGTTGAAAAACTCGCCCAGTTGAAACTGATGCTTTCGCATATGAAGACAGGTTACCAGATTCTGGAAAAAGGCTATACCTCTATTAAAAATATCTCGCAGGGCAATTTCAACCTGCACCGGGATTTCCTCGACGGGTTGCTGCAGGTAAGTCCTGCGGTGAAGAAATATAGTAAAGTAGCAGACATTATCAGGGTTCAGTTGAAACTGGTCAAAGAAGCTAAAGATGCACTGGCCGAGTTCAGGGGAAGCAGGCAGTTTACAGTTGCTGAAATTGAGTACCTGGGAAATGTATATGCGAACCTGCTGAAAGAAAGTTTAAAAATGCTGGATGAACTGGCGATGGTGGTCACAGCAGGTAAACTGCGGATGAGCGATGATGAACGGTTGCAGGCGATTGACCGGATACATGATGAAGTGCTGGAGCAATATACTTTCCTGAATGAATTCAATAACGGTACGGCTATTCTTTCGCTGCAACGGGAGAAAGAGCAAATGGATATTGATTTGATGAGGAAGATTCACGGCTTAAAATGAAACTATGAGAGTATTGGTGAGATTGATCAGTGTGTTAGTGGTTTTGTTATTACCATCTGTTGCAGATGCACAAATAGCTACCCGCATCCGTTCCATGCACGAAGTATTGGAACAACTTTATGATGATATGATGCCCTTGTGCAGCCGGTTAATAGGTGTAGGCAGGGGGATTGCCGGATTTGCCGCTACCTGGTATATCGCTGCGAGGGTATGGGGCCATATTGCCCGTGCGGAAGCAATTGATTTCTATCCTTTGTTCCGCCCCTTTGTTTTGGGATTCTGCATCCTGATTTTTCCCTCCGTTATACAACTCATCAATCAACTGATGAAGCCTACTGTGACGGGAACAGCGCAGATGGTGAAAGATTCAGATGCAGCGGTAGCACAGTTATTGAAAATGAAAGAAGAAGCGATAAAAACAACGGCCTACTGGCAGATGTATGTCGGTGAAACAGGCCGGGGTGACAGGGATAAATGGTACAAGTATCATTACGGGGATAAAAAGGAGGGCTGGCTGAAAAGTATTGGCAACAATATTCGTTTCGCCTTTGACAAGTTTGGTTATAATCTCCGTAACCAGATCAAGCAATGGATGGCAGAAGTATTAAAGGTCTTATTTGAGGCCGCAGCGCTTTGTATCAATACGATCCGTACTTTCTATATGATCGTGTTGGCAATACTCGGACCACTGGTATTTGGTATTGCCGTCTTTGATGGCTTTCAGCATACCCTCACCGTATGGATTGCCCGCTACCTGAATATATTTCTTTGGCTGCCGGTGGCCAACATCTTCGGCGGTATCATGGGAAAGATCCAGGAGAATATGCTCAAAGAGGATCTGCAGCAAATCGCCAGCAACGGCGATACCTTTTTCTCTACAACTGATACAGCCTACCTGATTTTTATGATCATTGGTATTATAGGGTATTTCACGGTCCCTTCAGTTGCCAACTATATTATTCATGCCGGTGGTAATAACACTCTGTTGCAGAAGGTTACGAATATCGCAAGCATGTCTACGAGAAGCGTTGCTTCCGGTTCCGTTTCTATGACAAGAGATGCGTTGGGTGGTGCGTATAATAAAATGTCCAACAGCATGGCAGACAGTGGTGCATCCGGAGGATATTTTAAGGATAAAATTGAAGGAAACAAAAACAGTTAGCGAATGTTTCGCAAAATGAAAAATATTGATACCGCATTTAAGCAGGTGCGTTTATTTTCCCTGGCAGTGATTGGCCTTTGCCTGATACTGACTTTATTCATGACGTATAAAAGTTACCAGTTAGCCACACAATCACAACAAAGAATATTCATACTGGCAAACGGTAAAGCCCTAGAAGCATACGCTGCTGACCGGAAAGATAATGTACCGGTGGAAGCAAGAGATCATGTCAAGATGTTCCATCATTACTTTTTCACACTTGATCCAGACGATAAGGTTATTAATAGCAATATAACCAAGGCCCTCTACCTGGCAGATGGCTCTGCAAAACAACAGTATGATAATCTGAAAGAGAACGGGTATTACACGAATTTGATTTCCGGCAATATCAGCCAGGAAATGCAGGCGGACAGCATCATCATCAATACGAGCGACTATCCTTATCATTTCCGCTACAAGGGGGTACAAAAAATTATTCGTCCAAGCACCATCGTTACCCGCAGTTTAGTGACTGAAGGTTATCTGCGTAATGTATCAAGGTCAGATAATAATTCACATGGTTTTCTAATTGAACGATGGAAGACATTGGAAAATGCGGACATAAAAATTGAAAACCGTCAGTGATGTTTTTTAAGCGAAAGAAAAAGAAGGAAAAGGAAAACCCTTTGCAGGATAAAGTGGCCGGAAAGATAGCCACGGTGTTTATTAAAATTCAAAGCGGGTTTTCAGATAGGATGAATAAATATTTCGGGACTATGAAAACACAACATATCAAACTATGGCTGCTGGCATTCTGCATAGTCAGCGGGGGGCTGAGTATTTATTTTTTTGCAGATGCCATTGTCTCTAAACCGAAATCCAAATTCAGGATTGACCAGGTAAGGGTACCACAGCATTTTGACAAATCCGGTGATGAAGTAATGGAAAATGCCCTGCCTGATGATATTTACCAGCAGATACAAGACTATAAAAAACATATGGACAGTATCGGAGAGCCAATCCGGCCTGGTCTTGCTGACTCTATGCGGGTTCTCGAGGAAATTTATTTACAACAACAAAAATAGAAGTGTATGAACAATGTGAAGAGAAGAAAGATGCTGCTGGTATTGCCCTTATTGGTAATACCATTTCTGACAATGGCCTTCTGGGCCCTTGGAGGCGGAAAGGGGACACAAGATAAAGTTATTGCCACTGAAGGATTGAATCTTGATTTACCCAATGCCAACCTGAAAGAAGACAAACTGATGGATAAACTCAGCTTTTATGAGAAGGCAGATAAAGACTCCATGAAATTAGAAGAATGGATGCGCAGTGATCCTTATTTCAAAAGAGATACCGTGCCTGTATTCCCCAATGAACTGGAAGAACTCACCACGTTAACAGCAGGTAAGTATAATCAGCGACTCAATACCTCACCCTATGAGAAGGGGGTTGACTATCCGGAAGACCAGATCATGCAAAAGTTAAAGCTGCTGGAGAATGAAATGAATAAAACGGCAATTAATACCTATGAAGATCCGGCTAAACGAAATAATGGTTCTGATCAATTTTCATCAGAAGTGGACCGTTTGGAGCAGATGCTGCAAGTCAATAAAGCAGGAAGTAGTGATGATCCTGAAATGAAGCAGCTGGAAAACACACTGGATAAGATACTGGATATTCAGCACCCGCAGCGGGTAAAAGAACGATCTCAAAAAAACAAGGATGCGGCCTATGTGGTACGCAAGTCTTCAGGTGCTGATACGATTGTAAAAGGGTTTTACAGCTACAGTGATGAAAAAGAGTTGCAGCAAGTCGATCAAAATGCTATTGAAGCTATTATCGCCGCTAATCAAACCATTGTCAACGGAGCCGTAGTGAAACTTAGATTGCTGAACGATGTTTATATCAATGGCAAACTGGTATCCAAGGATGTTTTGGTCGCCGGTATTGCTACGCTTGACGGAGAACGGTTGAATGTTGAGATCAATTCCATCCGCTCTGGTAAATCCATTTATACTGTCAAGCTTGAGGTCTATGATATGGACGGCCTGCCAGGCATCTATATACCCGGAACTATTAACCGGGAGGTAGCCAAGGAATCGTTTAACAATTCACTTTCACTGGCGGATATGACCACTCTTGATCCTTCACTCAAAGCACAGGCTACCGCTACCGGTATCGGCACTATCAAATCATTGGTCAGCAAAAAAGCGAAGTTGGTGAGGGTTCAGGTCAAGGCCGGTTATAAAGTATTACTCAACAATAAAAATCAAAACCCATGAAACAATTAATTATCCTGTTATTACTGGGCAATATATGCTTTGCCCAAACACCTTTATCGGTTACTACGGACAAAACCACTTCCCTGATCTTTCCCTTTCCTATAAAGTATGTGGACAGGGGAACAAAAGATGTGATCGTACAACCGGTGAAAGAAGATGAACGGATACTTTTGGTGAAAGCTGCCAGCAAACAATTTGCAGAGACAAATTTAAGTGTAGTGACCGGTGACGGAAATGTGTATGAATTCACCGTGAACTATGCTGCACAACCTGCTGTACTGGTGATGCATCTGCCACCTAACAAGAAAGCCAGCATTTCATCTTATGCCCATGCCATCCTGAATAATCCACCGAAAAGGATCGTGAAAGTGGAGCATGGTGGGGTAATCACTAAACTTACTGGTATTTATATTAAGGACGATGTAATCTATTATCAACTCGAGATTCATAATCACAGTCCGCTGGACTTTGATATTGACCTTCTCCAATTCCATATTATTGACAAAAAGAGAAGCAAGCGGACAGCACTACAGGAAAATGAACTGGCGCCACTCTATATAGCCGGTAATAAATCCAAAGTAAAGGCTTATAACTTTTCAGTAATTGTCGTGGCGCTGGAGAAGTTCACCATTCCCGATGCGAAATTTCTTGGTATCCGGCTGATGGAGAAAAACGGCGGACGACATTTTAACCTGAAAGTGTATAACGGGCAGCTTTTGAAAGCAAGGGTATTGCCTGAACTGTACTGATCTATGGAAAAAAATCATGTGATATCGGATAGCCTCTTTAATGAAGCCCAGGCAGAATTTGCAGTAGGCCGAAATTGGATCGCATATAACACCAAAACCTATTTCCTGGACAATGCAGATATGTGGTTTTTCCGGGATAAAGAGGAGGCGGTGGAATTTGCGAATGACAATATCAGTGACAGAGATGCCTATGCTGTCATACATGCAACCTCCATTATCTCTCTTATGCGACAGCTGCCATACGGGGAGGATATTCATTTCAACCTGTCACATAAGGAACTGGAAAACATGTTTCAATCTTTTGACTGGAGTGTAGCGTTCTACGATCCGCTACATGATACTATAGAAGCCGGTACTGAACAAGAGAAAGATGATTTGGCCCGTATGGAAACATTACTTGTTGAATGGGAGAGCCTTTACAACAGGGACCCTGAAGCAGCCCTGCAACTGGCAGCTACTTATTGGGAGGGGCATCCAATGGAAGCCTATAAAGAAGATTTTCTAACAATTAAATACGACCTTATGAATGAACGAAATTTCGATTACCTGAAATCAAATATCAGGAATCACGGCTTTGGCGAGACGCTGGGGCCGGAACTGGAAGCTGCTCTCAAAGCAGGGCAGACTGAATTTACCCTGGCGTTTAAGACAGAAGTAAATAAGCGGGAAATGGAAGCAACGCTTTACTTCAAAAAATCTAATGAATCCGATCTGTACTTTTTCAATAAGTATGATACCCGTCTGAAGAATGAAAAGGATGAAACCATTGCCCAAACATTTTATATTAATAACGGATGGGGCGTGACACTGAAAGAGGCTTACAACCTGCTTAATGGCCGTGCGGTGCACAAAGAACTTATCAACAAGGACCAGGAAAAATACCAGGCGTGGATACAACTGGATTTTTCTGCAAAAGATAAGCATGGAAATTATGAGCGCAAACAATATCACCAGAATTATGGCTATGACCTGAAAGAAGCCCTGAGCTATTATCCTATCAAGGAGATGCAGAATAAGGAAGATATGGATAAATTGATCCGCTCGCTGGAGAAGGGGAATGTTCAGATGGTGACCATGCAGGTTTCCGGTAAGGATGAAAAGGTCTTTCTTGAAGCCAACCCGCAATACAAAACCGTTACCCTGTACAACAACAAATTTCAGCGCCTGGACCAGGAACAGCGGCAGGAACTGATGAATAAACCTGAACTAAAGGAGGGTAAAGAGCAAACAAAGGGTAAGGATAAAGATCAGGAACTGGGAAAGGAGGACCAGTCCGAAAAAAAGCAGGGTAAGGGCCGGAAAGTCAACGGTGGTTCTGCCGGAGAGGATAACGGCCTGGTGACCAAGAAACGCAGTTCCAACAAAAAAGGGCTGGGTATTTAAATGCTGGGTTGGGCTGAATGGCAGACATTATTTTACCTGAAAGCCGGTGCTGATAACCGGATCAGCCCAACCCATATCAGCCTGTACTTTGCCCTGCTGCATGAAGCAGGGCATACACTGGCTATACCTTTCTACCTACAGCGTACAATTGTGATGCAAAAGGCCAAGATATGTTCACCCGTCACACTCAACCGGTGTTTAAAGGAATTGCATGTGTACGGGTATATTGATTACCGGCCGAGTTACACGCCAGGGAGGAGTATGGTGGGGTTGATCGCTTTGGAGTATGATATTAAGTAAATGAAAAAAGTGAGAGATGGAAACTGCAGTGCATGTGGTGGTGGTGCCGGAGGCCGAGTGGCGGAAGATGCTTGAAGGACAGGCGGAACTGCTCCGGTTGGTTCATGAATTAAAGGGAAGGGTACCGGCTGCTGCAACAGTCGTTCCTTATATTACCGCGATGGAGTTTATGCAGGCCGTACGGATTGGGCGTACCAAGTTTGACCAGTTGGTGGCGGCGAATAAAGTAAGGACGATCAAGAAGGACCGGAAGATTTATGTGCCGGTTGGGGAGGTGGAGAGGTATTTTAAGCAAAATCCGCACTAAAAATCAATATTTTACACCTATTTAAGACCTATATCATCTAGAATTCGGTCAAATTGTCATCTTTCTGGGTTTTTCTTTGCATGGCGTTATTTTAGATGGAAATTGGTGCTTATGAGGAGAATAGACTCTATCAATAAAATCAATACTTATGCCGCTAGGTTCGTTCTGGAAGTCCAGGGATTCAATGCAACCGGACAATACCATATCAATATACATGCTGAAAATTTTCTAATTCCTGTTCTAAATGAAGTCTTTGGGTTGGAACTGGAAAATCTTAATTCCTCTCAGAAGAAGAATTTTCCCGCTATTGATCTTGCTGATTTTAATAATAGAGTTGCTTTTCAAATAACCGCTACTGCTGCAACGGATAAAATAAAATCTACGCTTCAGACATTTACCGAAAAAAAACTGGATCAATATTTCGACACGGTGTATGTTTATATTCTTACAGAAAAAAAAGATAGTTATCCAACAGACACCTTAAAAAAATCTCTTCCTGCTGAATTTAATTTTGAACCAAGCAATCATGTCATCGACAAGGATGATCTGCTGCAATTGATCAATGCCATTACGGTGACTTCAAAGCTTGAATTACTAACTAAGATATTTGAGCACGAGTTTTCGGATGTACAGATTGAATTACGAAAAAAGGAATTCGACAGCGGATTTTTGAAGAATGAGCCCGAGGAGATATATCCAAATATGCTTGAAATTTCGTTTCCAGATAAGTTTTATATCGCCCAATTAAATATTGACGAGATTTCCATTACGGCAAAAGTAAATGATTGGCTTACCCAATCTGGAAAGCGAACCATCAAGAAGCTAAAACCTCATAAGCTTGTTAAGCATGCATTGCGGGGAAAAGGTTATTATGGCCAAGATTATCTATTACACGAGAAGTCACTTTATACATTTCGGAATTTACATGACCCAAAAGAGCCGATGCGTCAAATTGTTGATATTGGAACGATAACCGAGCAATCCTGCAACGACTTTTATGAAGACAATGAAGCAGATAACCGCGTTTTTAAAGATTTACTCAGGCGAAACCTAGTTCAATTATGTCACCATAAAGGGCTGCAATGGTTTCCCGAGAAGTATATATTGAGATTTGCGAATAACCGTGATGTTCCCAATACAAAAAGAATTAAATGGAAGGGAAAGAAGGAAGCTACCAAAACAGTGATTTTTGAGATTATAAGTAAAAAAGAAGGGCATATTGTTTGTTACAGGAACCTTGCCTTCAAACCTGAATTTGAGCAGCTCGGCGATAAATGGTTCCTTGTTGTTAATCCCACATGGAGCTATACCAATCCTTATGGATATAAAACAAGTCATTTTGAATCTAAATACATGGCCGGGATTAAGAGACTGGAGAACAACGGAAGTATTTATAATTATTTTCGTTTTTTTGGTTATTACCTTTCTTACTCAGACCTGTTCACTAAGGAATATCCTTATCTGAAAATTCAATCACCTTTTACGTTAACAATGTTGCCAGCGCTTGATGAGAAATCCTGGAGACCAGTTAAGCTCCCGGTTGAAACTACTTCCGGACTGGAAGTCACACAGGATAGTGACCAGGAGTTGGATAAAACCCTTTTTGACTAATGAAACTCCGATATATAAAAGAAGCTTCTTTGCAGTTTGGTGCGGGTCAGCATATCTGCCCGAAGCAGGGAATCTTTAGTTATAACCCTTTTGACTATGAACAGGTAAGGCCTGAGAAGATTACTCTCGGTATAGTCGGTAAGAGTGAAAGCATAGAAAAAGTAATTGGCTGGTTGGAAAGCTGTCGAACCCACATTAAGGAAAAGCAAAGTAAGAATCCACACCCAAACTTATTTCCTAACTTTCCAGGCTTTAATTGTAAAACAGGCTTTATGTGCGAGATGGTATGGGATGACAACTATCTGCGCAAGCTTAATAACTCGGATTTTGATTCTATTATCCGCAACCAGGAGGAACTTGGAGCAAGAATTGAAGATATTGCACAATTGTACCTTGACGAGATTAAATTCCTATCTAAGAATAAGAAGCCGGATGTCATACTTTGTGCGCTAAGTGAGAGCTTTATGACCTATTTGCAAAAGGACGAAGTGGAACTAGAAACTGATGGCGATGAAGATGAAACGGGCGGAAATAAGGAGGCCGAACAATCATTGGAGGATGAAGAAATAGAGGAGGCGGTGTCCAAAAAGGAGCAGAATTTCAGGCGATATTTAAAAGCAAAAGCAATGCAGTTCAATGTCCCAATACAAATTATTCGTGATCGGGTACAGAAACCAACTGCAGACATGCAAGACGCCGCCACTATTGCCTGGAATTTCTTCACTGCCCTTTACTATAAAGCTTCCGGCACACCATGGGCATTAATTCGAAAAGATGCCGCAGAAACTACATGTTATGCCGGGATCAGCTTTTTCGCAAGCAGGGATCGAACAACAATCCAAACCAGTTTAGCACAAATTTTTAATGAACTAGGAAAAGGGGTAATTCTACGAGGTGAAGAAGTTCCGGTAACAAAAAAAGATCGGACGCCGCATCTTTCAGGAGAGCAAGCTTTTAATCTTCTCCACTCTTCTTTAAAGGAATACTATGATGCAGTAAAAATATATCCTAAGCGACTTGTGCTTCACAAGACTTCTAACTACAACAATGAAGAAATTGAAGGGTTCCGCCAAGCCGCCAAACAGCTACATATAAACCAAACGGATCTCATTACACTGCATCCTTCAAGTATTCGTTTGTACAGGCCCGGCTCATATCCGCCGATGAGGGGTACACATTTTGAATTATCACCCACCAGCCACGTGTTATATACCCGAGGCTCGGTACCCTATTATGAAACTTACCCTGGCAAATACATCCCTTCGCCATTAGAAGTCAGATTAGCTGCCTATGATGAATCACCGAATGTAATTATTGACGAAATACTGTCATTGACCAAAATGAACTGGAATAATACACAGTTCGATCGAAAATTACCCATAACCATCGAGTGTGCACAGAACGTTGGGGAAATATTAAAATATTTAGAACCAGATGATCAAATGCAATTAAAATATAGCTTTTATATGTGACACTATCGCTGTAATCTGCTGGCATCAGACGCATAGTTGGAACAAAGCGAAGAAGGCAGCCTATAGTATTTAAAGTAAAAATTTTATTCTATGACTGAGCAGGAGATTGCTAAAAAGATTAACCCCCAGTTTCCTGGTGTATATGCACCCACTACTCAACCAACAGAACTAATGATGTTGGATGGAAGCAGTAAGGTTGGGTATTTTGCTACAACCGAAGATTCATTTGAACTGGCAAACCAGAATATTTTTACGTTTATTGAATTTGGAGAAAATGCCCAGAGATTCAGGGCTACGGGTGACAAAAAATATGCTACTAAGATTCGTGGGGAAGATATTTTCGATGTCATTTACCCTGCAAAATCCCCCGTACTTGCAGATCGGATAAACTTTCTGAAAGCTAAATGGGGGAAACAAGGAGATCAATTTTGGATACATTATAAAGAAGAATGGAAGGACTCAATATCCCAGTTAGTTAGTCAGATTGCTTATAAGTGGCTTAAAAGGGAAGAGGAAGCCGGGGTGTTAAAAACTGAGTTTATTCATGTTTCTAAGGCGGACGTATACATAGGCCAGCATATAAACACTCGCCTTGAAATCACTTTTGCCAAGGGTGGTATCGTAGTACTTGATCCTGTAGCACCTATTACCTCTGAATACGATGGGCGGGCTGACCTTTTCAGTCTTGGAGATTCTTCAAAACGTATAGTTTTTTTACGACAATATCTCGAAAATCAGAAAATCGCTTGGGTAATTGCAGACGCATCCAACCGCCAGCATGATATCACCCTAAATGAAACTTCATTCAAATCAATTCTTAAACGATGGGCATATCTATCTTAAATGATGATTTGCGAGAAAGTTTCGAAAATGCCATCGCAATTCAGACGATACTTGAAAAAGAACTTAGGCATATTGAAGGCAATAAATCCCACCTGGATAAACTCGTACCTGATCATCTGAAAGGTGTGTACTCCAAAAATCAGCGAGCCGCATTGGGATTTAAACAAAGGTTATTGGATGATGCGTATAGATCAGGCGTTATACTTTTGACAGCAACCTTTGAGCGAATTGCTTTTGCTAAATACAGGACTGCGGCTGGTGATACAGCTGCCTTCTTACAAAAGGCCAAGGAATTGTCTACTGAATACTTTATTGTAAGAGATCGATTTGTTAATCCTTCGTTGAAATGGCTTTCTGATCTTCTTGAGTTACTGAATGGCAGAATTGACACTACAGTATTTGAGCATTTGGCAGAGATTAAAGAGCAACGTAACTCTTATGCTCATGGTAGCATAGAGACAATGACTACAGTTGCCAATTATAGTTTTGAGGACATTGCAGTTACATTTGACAATATTCTGCAGGTTATTGAACAAAGACCTCCCTCCGAATAATTTTTTATAAAAATCAGATTCCCATTGCCCCAAAATCCACTCGTTTAGTTCCTTCAAATATCTCGGGCAGATCCACATTATAGTAATTCCGTGTAGTCTCCTGCTTGGTATGCCCCAGCATTTTGGAGAGCACAGCACTTTCTGCGCCGTACCTGATCCAGAGCTGGGCATTGGTATGCCGGGCAACTTTGTTTGTGATGTTCTTATAAATACCAGCCATCTTTGCGATCTCTTTAAGGTTCCGGTTATAGGCGGGTTCCTCAACAAGGTACTGTTTATCGAACACCAGTTTGTCCTTTGATCTGGATCGGTATCGTTCAAGAATCGTTTGCGCATACGGAAACTTAAACAGTGGTATGATGGTTTGATTTCCGTTTTTAT
>CAZWIM010000057.1:0-12225 GCA_964634265.1 uncultured Chitinophaga sp.
TATTCAGCTGAGCTACCGGACCTTTTAAAGAGCGGCAAAGATAATTTTTTTTAGCTTGCAGCCAAAGGATTAATGAAATGGATGTAAAGATTGAGCCCTCATGGAAGGAAGTATTAAAAGATGAGTTTTCTAAACCATATTTTCAGCAAATTGTACTTCATATTAAAACTGAAAAAAGCCAGGGAAAAGTCATTTATCCACCCGGACAATTTATTTTCAATGCTTTCAATACTACTCCTGTTGATAAAGTGAAAGTTGTAATATTGGGTCAAGACCCTTATCATGGACCCGGACAGGCTCATGGACTTTGCTTTTCCGTACAAAATGGGGTGCCACCTCCCCCTTCCCTTATTAATATTTTTAAGGAGCTGCATGATGATATTGGCATTGAACCGCCCAACCATGGCAATCTTACTCATTGGGCACAACAAGGAGTTTTTTTACTAAATGCATCACTTACGGTAAGGTCGGGAGAACCGATGAGCCATGCTAAAATTGGCTGGGCTACTTTCACCGACACTGTCATCCGCAAGATTTCAGACTTAAAAGATCATGTCGTTTTTATTCTTTGGGGGAAATTTGCGCAGGAAAAGAAAGTATTGATTGACGAAACAAAGCATCTCATACTGAAAGCAGCTCATCCGTCACCCCTTTCAGCTCATGCAGGTTTTCTTGGCTGCAGGCATTTTTCTAAAGCCAATGAATGGCTTATCAGTAAGGGTATCGATCCTGTAGACTGGAAATTGTAAATCTAATTCAGACAGTATGAAACTGCTTAAAGATATATTCGGAAGAATCTGGGCATTTTGGGGCATCATCAGCTTCATTGTTACCTTCCTGATTTTTTATATCCCCTCTATGATCACCTGGTTGCTTCCAGATCCGAAAGGACAAAAAATATTCATAGATATAGCCCGGATCTGGATGAATATCTGGCTAAGGATGGTAGGCTGTCCGGTAATAATAAAAGGCCGTGAATATTTCCAGCAAGGCGAAAGCTATATAGTAACCTGCAATCACAACTCTTTGATGGATATTCCGCTTTCTTCTCCTTTTATTCCCGGTGCAAATAAAACAATTGCTAAAACATCGTTTGCCAAAGTACCCCTTTTTGGCTTTTATTATATGAAAGGCGCTGTGCTGGTTGACAGGAAAAGTGAGAAAAGCCGAAAAGAAAGTTTTGAGAAAATGAAACAGGTACTAAAAGAAGGAATGCATATGTGTATTTACCCGGAAGGCACCCGCAACCGTACCAATGAGCCATTAAAAAAATTTTATGATGGGGCATTCAAACTGGCAACAGATACAGGTACAAGCATCATCCCCGCAATTATCCTTAACACCAGAAAAGCAGTACCGGTACATAAAAGTTTTTATTTCCTTCCGCATAAACTGGAAATGCACTTCCTGCCACCAGTATCAGTGGAGAATAAAACATCTGAATACCTGCGAGAAGAAATTTTTACAATCATGAAGGCATATTACCTGGCGCATCAGCATTAGAAGTTAGTAAAGAACCTGCTTCGGTTAATACGCAGATCCTGCAATACGGCTGCTTTGGGGCTGATGGAGAAGCTAAATGAACGATAAAGACCGATCGGAGTAACATTAATCGACATTTGCCAGCAATGCATCTCCCTGTTGATACTCATAGAAAAGGTTTGCATTTCTTTGGTATCAAAATCATAATTGCCTTGAGCAGAAAAATTCCATTTGGGAGTAAGATTAAAGCTTCCGCTAAAGTTAAGTCCGGAAGAAAAGTCCTTCTCAAAATTTACCAGGTCTGCGCTGAGCCTTGTTGTAAATGAAATAGAATAACCCAATGTGACCTGCCAGGGAATATTAAAGTCAACAAAATCACCGGGATTTTGCTGCATATAATCCAATAACCTTCGCTGATCGCCGGCAAGAGATGGATCACTTAGCAACTCCTCTTGTTGCTTTTTTCGCAATTCATCTTTCTTAGGATCTTTTGGCTTGCTTTTGAAACTGGTGTTTACGGAAACACTTCCATAAGTAAGTCTTCCCAGTTTAAACTTGCCACCTTGCCAGGCATACCTGTTAATATTTCGGCCATATTTATCCGTCTGGTATGGATCTAATACGGTTTGTGCATTGATTTGTATTTTATCAAACAAGGTTGACCTCAGGTAAATATTAAAGGCATCCAGCTTTAAAGAATCCCGGAGAAAATTATACCCCGTTGAAAAACCATAGCCATCAATAAGCTTCACTTTCTTGATTGCATTTTCACCGGTATCCTTCTTTGAACGCATCTTCATTTCAAGGTTATTATCCAGTTGAAAACCGATACCCCCCGTTTTTCCTTCACCGTATCCTGCATAAAGGGCACCTTCAAAAACACTGAAACGTTGTGTTACACCTGTTGCAACAGTATCTGTGTAATAAAATTTCTTTGACAGATCAGGTTTATAATTCAGACTAAAAGTAGGTCTTATCACATGGCGTATAGCTACAATTCTTGATTTTTTAAACTGGTAGGTTCCGAATATGGCAGTATTGAAACTAAGCGAAAATTGAGCCTGGTGATCCATGAAGAAGCCCTTGGTGATTGACGTATCAACTTTTTGTGTAGCTGTATTCCATCTGCGCCTGAATTTTTGTGCAATCCAAACCTGTGAATAAGAAAATCCCGGCGAAACGATCACTGCCCCGCCCAATATCGGAGGCAGGGCCAATGTTACAGGAAAACTGTGTTGTGCCCCCCACTGCAATGTATCAATGAGGTTTTTCAATTTGAAAGCTGTATCGTAAAAAGAAACCTGGTTTCTGAAGTTACCGTTATAAGCAATACCTAACTTTTCATACCATTTTGCAGTGCCGGTTGCATTTTTCTTCTGGAATGGATATAATGTGTTCACTGCAAAACCCGCATCCGGCAAGCTTACATTTATCAGCCTGGTCCGGTTATTCTGGTTGTGATTAGCACTAATGGTCAAATTATACGGTTTACCTGCCCATGATTTGGAATAAGCAATGGATGAACTCATCTGATTCTGAAAGTTCAATTGCACATTGTTTGGCACCAATTGATTGAATTTCGTGGATCCTGCATTCACACTGGCAGAGAAAGTAGTTCCAGGACGGGCACGGCTGTCAACAGAGTGTGTCCAGTTAACCATGTAGCTTTTGTTCTTTAAAAAGTCAGGATCTCCCTTAAAGTTAAACCTGGTGGATTGCACACTTAGATTAAAAGCCCCGTTATACCGGTATCTTTTCCTGTAAGTAGGATTAATGTTGGCCGACCAGCCGCCATAAGAATAAATATTTCCATACACTTTCACATCCCAATAGTCACTGAGTACCTTGTAATAGCCAAGGCCTTCTAATCCCAATCCAAATTGTTCGTTAGTCGCAAATCTTGGTGGCAACAGACCGGAGTGTCTTCCCTGGCTTAAAGGATAAAAACCAAAAGGCAGGTAGATAGGGACAGGCACACCTTCAAACTCAGGATGTGCAGGGCCGGATACAGCCAGTTTTTGACTGATCACTTTCATTTTCGGCGTTACAAATGCAAAATGCGGATCATCCAGCAAACATGTAGTAAATCTTGCTCTTTTAATAAATGTTGTATTCTCACTTACTTTTTTGGCTACTTCCCCTATAACAAGAAATTCTCCCTGCTGGGTGTATGTGTTCTTAGTTAATCCAACCTGTGTTTTGAAATTGTAGCGTATCGTATCACTGGTAAACTCATTTTCCCCACTTTTGAAATGGGCAGGCTCGGTAACTGTTCCAGAACTATCCTTGGCATTAACGGCTGTTACGATTTGCGTTACCTGGTCAACCTCTACTTTCGGAGCCGTAAGCGTAATATCCTGGTATTCTGTTTTTGTCTTACCGTAAAGAATTATTTTTTTATCCTGTATCAGTACAACAGCAGAGTCTGCGGCTTCATATTTCAAAGGAGCTTCCAGTGAATCTTTGGAGAGTTTTAATGAAAATGTATCTGTCTTTTGTTTGAGGCTTGTATCTATCCCCGGTAATTTAGTGGTATCTGAAACCACTGGCAATATCTTTCGGGCAGAGTCCGATCTTACAACAGGTCCTGTTGTGTCTGTTAAAGGCTTGTAAAAGTATGACGGAGAATCAGCATAAGCCATTGTTTTCCACGTTTGAGTGAAAAACATAATAGCAGTTAATATCCCGGTTAAAAAATATTTTGACCTAAATTTGTACGAATGCTCCATCGCAAGGAAGCAAATGTAAATCATTATCCATACGACTTTGATACTTAGGCCTAAACAATTTGTGAATATTGTGGAAAAACTCAAACCGAAAAACCATGATTAGACGAACCCTTGTATTTTTTCTCATTGTTTCATTAGGTATAACAGTATTCTCTTTTTCCAAAAAGGAGAATAAAAATGGAGGCAGGCAAAAGGTGATCAATACGATTGTTATTGATCCCGGTCACGGCGGAAGTGATGCCGGAGCACATGGCGTTTATTCTTATGAAAAAGATATTTGTCTTGATATCTCACTTAAGCTCGGCAAGATGATAGAAAAGGAGTTTCCGGATGTTAAATTGCTTTATACCCGCACAACCGACACCTATCCTGCCCTTCATGCCAGGGCAAATTATGCCAATGAAAATAAAGGCGACCTTTTCCTTTGCATACATGTGAACTCAGCGCCGGCAAAAAGAATGTCTGAACTCACCGGTTATAAAACAGTCACTTATTACACCGGCAAAGGGAAAAATCGTAAAAAGAAAACTAAACAGGTTCCTCAATACAGGTATTATTCGGTGCCAAGCAGTGCAAAAGGAACTGAAACTTATATCTGGGGAGCACATAAATCAGAAGAAAAAGAACTGGCAGTAAGAGAGAATTCCTATATCTACATGGAAAAGGACTTTGAAAAAAATTATGGCCCCAATTTCGATCCAAATTCCCCCGAAGCAGTAGCAGTATCGCTGCTCAAAACAAAACAATACTTTAAACGCAGTGCTACCCTTGCCGGGTATGTGCAGGATGAGTTTGCCAAAGTAGGCCGGGTTGACAGGGATGTAAAACAAAGAGGTGTGGGCATATGGGTGCTTCAGGCTACAGCAATGCCCAGCGTATTGGTAGAAACAGGATTTATTTCTAACCCCGAAGAAGAAAAGTACCTGAACAGCCAGGAAGGACAAACTGAAATAGCAGATTGTATTGTGAAAGCATTAAGGAAATATGTAAAATGGCTGGAAGACAAGCAGGAGGATGATAAAGAGAAAGAGGATAAGAAAGATGACGGCAACCCAAAATCCGCTGCTGTAAACAGGGATAACAGGGATTTCCTCGAAATGGTTGACAAAATGGAAAAACAACGAATGAGTAAGTAAAAATAACTACCAATAAAAAAGAGGATGAATATTCATCCTCTTTTTTATTGGCGTAAGTTGTTTATATCGTTTGTAAATAATTGGCTAATTTGGCATCTTTGTTCCGGCTACTGGCTAACAAACACAACCTGATGAAAATAAGCAACGAAACAAAAGTCGGCATACTCACCATTTCAGCCCTCACTATTCTGATATTGGGCTTTAATTTTCTGAAAGGAAAAGACCTTTTCAAAAAATCAAAAAAGATATACGCTGTATTCAATGACCTGGGGGGATTATCCCGTTCTAACGAGGTAAAAGTAAACGGCTATGTAATAGGCACCGTTTACAGTTTGAATAAAAAAGATGCTAACCTGGATGAGATCGTAGCCACTATCAACCTTACTGAAGATGTAAACATACCAAGAGACTCCAAAGCGATTATCACATCACCATTGGTAGGTTCCTGGTATATAAATATTGAAAAGGGTGAATCAGTTGAATTCCTGAAGCCCGGTGATACATTAAAATCAAAACTGGATGTGGGCATACTTGATGATGTCAAGGCTCAGCTCACTCCTACCCTTACCAAAGTCAGAAACACCCTGGATACGCTTAATACTGTACTGGGAAGTGTAAACGGAATATTGAACAGTGAAGCTAAAAATAACCTGCAGCAAACATTAGCTAATCTCAACCGTGCCAGCAGCGCATTAAATGGTTTACTCGATAATCAATCTGGTTCACTGGCTAAAACCCTCAACAATGCAGAAGCTATATCACAAAGCCTGAAAAATAATACAGAAGATATAACTGCAACGATTGGAAACGCCAAAAAAGCTTCGGAGAAGTTAGCTGCACTGGAAATCCAGCCCACACTTGACTCTTTGAACTCAATGATCAGTAATCTCAAGGCTGTAGCTGCAAAATTGAACAGCAATGAAGGCACATTAGGTGCATTGATGAACGACAGAACTCTTTATAAAAAGATCACCGATGCTATTCTGAGCGCTGAAATTTTGATGGATGACATGCGGGCACATCCTAAACGCTACGTTAATTTCTCCATTTTTGGCCGGAAAGACAAAGGCGGTGCTCTAACTTCGCCATCCGTTAAAGACAGCATACCGAAGTAGCTTTTCCATGCAAAGAACTCTTTCCTTTGTTTTACTGATTACCGGGCTTCTGCTCAGTACTTTGTCATGGACACAAGTCATCCCTCCGCCACAACCAGTAACATCACCTGCTACTGATAGCCTGCTGCTGGTTGAAATTTTACCGGGTGTAAGAAAACTGGAATTCAGAAAGGTGAATGATTCTACCCAACTGCAGATACTGGCGGGTAATGTAAAGCTGAAGCAGGGTACTTCTTATTTCTATTGCGATAGCTGTGTAATCAATAATAATACTAAAACATTCGAGGCATGGGGTAATGTACATATCAATGATTCTGATACAGCACATATTTATTCCAGCCACCTTCGCTACCTGATGAATAAGAAGATCGCTTACCTGGATGGCGGGGTTCGGTTAACAGATGGCAAAGGAAGCCTGACAACTCCTGACCTGGAATATGATATGACCACTGATATCGGCATCTACAAACATGGCGGAAAGGTTATCAATAAAAAAACAGTTTTAACCAGCCAGGAAGGTTACTATTATGCAGGCTTAAGGGATGTTTATTTTAAAAAGGATGTCAAACTAAAAGATCCTGCTTATTATGTGGAAACAGACTCCCTGCTTTATAATACAGAATCGCAAACAGCAAGATTCATAGCAAAAACAGTTATCAAAGACAGTTCGGGAAGAACTATAGAAACCAAAGACGGATACTACAATCTTGCAACAGGCAAAGCGGAATTTGGCAGCAGGCCAATTATTAAGGATGGAAAAGTAACTATTATTGCTAACAACATTGTGAACGATGACAGTTCAGGTGTAAGCCAGGCCAGAGGCAATGTCATTATTGTCGATTCAGCTCAAGGCACTACCATTCTTGCCGGTGAAGTATACAGGGATAATAAAAACGACCGGTTGCTGGCTACCCGTAAACCTTTAATGATAATTAAGCAGGATAATGATTCGATTTACGTTACCGCTGATACATTATTTTCAGCAAGATTGACCGACTTGTACGGAAAAAAGGATTCCGTTGTCAAGGATACAGTGAAGGGAACGAAAGTTGTCACTGTTAATAATGCTAAAGACAGTACTAACCGGTACTTTGAAGCCTACAGGCATGTAAGAATTTTTGCTGATTCTATGCAGGCCGTATGCGACAGCCTTTTCTATTCATTTAAGGATTCCACCTTCCGTTTGTATGATGATCCTGTACTTTGGTCAAAAGAAAGCCAGATTACAGGAGATACAGTACTGATATTCACAAAGAATAAAAAAGCAGACCGGGTAAAAGTTTTTGAAAATAGTTTTCTTGTAAGCCAAACTGATCCGGAAGTTTACAATCAAATCAAATCAAGCCGGATGGACGCTTATTTTAAGGATGGAACGATTGATTCAGTAAGAGCTGCCGGATATGCAGAATGTATCTACTATCTGCAGGATGAGGACAGTTCGTACACCGGCATCAATGAATCAAAATGCGACATCATAGATATTTATTTTGGAAATGAAGCACTGCAGAAAGTGGTGTTCAGAAGCAGTGTGGCCGGAACTATTTGGCCAATCCGGCAAAAGGATCCGAAAGAAATGAGATTACCCAATTTCCGCTGGCTGGAAGAAAGGAGACCTAAATCGAAATACGAATTATTTGAATAAGATCACAAGCCAAATAGTTCATGTTGCAAAACATAGGTTATTGCACCGGCAAAATATCCAAGTAGTGCCAGCCAACCTATTCTCTTTAAGTACCAAATAAAATCGATCTTCTCAATACCCATTGCGGCTACTCCCGCTGCAGAACCAATGATAAGTATACTTCCTCCGGTTCCTGAACAATAAGCCAGGAATTCCCAGAAATAAGCATCAGTAGGATACACATCAAGTCCATACATTCCCTGCGCAGCAGCTACCAGTGGCACATTATCAACTACTGAAGATAACAATCCAATACTTCCTACTATCAGGTTCTCATTCCTGATGGTTTTGTCCATCCACCCTGCCGCCATTTCCAGTTGATGAGTAGATTCCAATGCGGAAATGGCCAGCAATATCCCCAGGAAAAAGAGTATACTGGGGGCATCAATCTTTCTTAATGCATATGCTACCGTAAAATTTTTACGGTCTTCTTCATCTTTCCCGCTATGAATGTTTTCAGTGATCATCCACATCAGTCCCAGGCCTATCAAAATGCCCATAAACGGCGGCAGATGAGTAATTGTCTTAAATACCGGAACAAAAAGCAGGAAGGCAAGCCCGGTAAAGAAAACAATGGTCCTTTCTTTTTTTGTACTTCTTGTTATTCCGCCATATTCATAAATACGTTCAGGGGCCTGTATTTTTCCCTTAAAAAACCAGCGCATAAAAACCAGCGGAACGAAAAGACAAACCAGGCTTGGTATAATCAGTTTAGTAATGACATTAACAGCAGTGATCTGGTTCCCGATCCATAGCATGGTAGTGGTGACATCTCCAATAGGCGACCAGGCGCCACCGGCATTGGCAGCAATGACGATCATCCCGGCCAGCATCCATCGGTCGTTCTTATCAGCCACCAATTTCCTGACTAATGAAACCATTACAATAGTAGTTGTCAGGTTATCCAAAAGCGCAGAAAGGAAAAAAGTAATTATGGCGACCACCCAAAGTATTTTTCTTTTATCTGTCGTAGTGATCCGTCGGGTAATTACTTCAAATCCATCATGGGCATCAATCAGCTCTACAATAGTCATAGCGCCTAACAGAAAAAATAATATCTGGGACAGGTTGCCGAGGTGATGACTCAACTGTTCATTAACCACCTCCTTATTCTCTGAGAACAGGATATATATCGTCCAGCACAATACCCCGGTTACCATTGCTGTTGCGGCCTTATTGATTTGAATCTTATGTTCAAAAGCAATTCCAAGGTAACCGAGAATAAAAACTAAAATGATCCCTGCATTCATGAGACAGCGAAAATACACAAGAATGAATAAGCATGCCAGATGAACCTCATATCAATTTTGCATTTTATTTAGACTTTATTGGCACCATTTTTCGTTTTCTAAGAGCTAAACAAATCGCCATGAAAAAAATCTTTTTAGTTATGCTGCTTACCGGCAGTATACTTATTACTGGTTCACTCAATGCACAGAATTCCGGGTATAAAACAGCCCTTGGTGTACGACTCAGCAGTTCCAATGCAATGATCAATAATTCCGTTTCGATAAAGCATTTTCTCAATGATAAAATGGCCATAGAAGGGCTGCTTTCATTTGGTGATCCACTGGCAATAGGTGCCCTTGTAGAATTACATCAACCCATGACCGCAACTGGCCTCACCTGGTATTATGGTGGTGGCGCTTACATCGGCTTTTTGAAGAAAGTGAATACCACTACTCAGAAAACGACAACTGATCCTAATTTTGGCGCACAGGGAGTAATCGGTCTGGATTATAAGTTCAGTAATATCCCTTTGAACATTTCACTTGACTGGAAACCGGAACTGAATATTGTCACTGATATTAATTTTGAACCTGCTGCTATTGGATTCACAGCCAGGTTTACATTTGGAAAGTAAGTTCTGAATAACTCGTTTTGAAAAGCTCAATGCGCTAAGCGCATTGAGCTTTTTTTGTACCGCTACCGGTTTCCCCCAGATTTCCACATCTGCAAAATTTTTCAGGTTTTTGCGTTTTTATGCAGGAATTTGATATATATTTAGCCATCAAAACTAACGGATGCTTAAGAAGGAAAGGCAAGCCTATATTCTTCACCAGGTAAACCTTCATAACAAGGTATTATCTTCTACACTTTGTTCAGAAATCAATGTGTCGGAAGATACCATCCGCCGTGATTTACAGGAATTGGCTGATGAAGGAAAAATCATCAAAGTACATGGAGGTGCCCTCTCCCATTCGTTCAACCAGGTGCATTTCGCTACCAATGGAGTTTACTCTCAGAATCAAAAAAGAACAATAGCCCAAAAGGCCATCGGACTTATCAGCAATGGTATGTTTGTATTGACCAGCGGGGGCACTACTATTCTTGAAATGGCGAGATCCCTCCCGCCTCAACTAAAAGCAACATTTATTTCGGGTAGTATTCCGGCCATCCTGGAATATATGCATCATCCGAATATTGAGGTGATAATGATCGGAGACAGAATTTCAAAAAACTCCAAAATTACTGTTGGTTCTGAGGCTATTGCCAAAATAAAACAGGTTAAAGCCGATATATGTTTCCTGGGTACAAACGCTATAGATATAGAACAAGGAATCACCGATAATGATTGGGAAGTGGTGCAGCTAAAGAAGGCCATGATAGAGTCTTCTAAAAAGGTGGTCTGCCTGACTATTTCTGAAAAGATAAATTCGGTGCAGCCTATAAAGGTTTGCGGACTGAGTGAGATTGATATGCTGATCACAGAACTATCGCCGGATGATCCTTTATTGAAACCCTATATAAATGCCGGGGTAAAAGTGGCATAATAAAAATGGAACTGCTTATTAATTATATCTAAAAAAAACAGCTATGAGAAAAATTCTCCAATTGTTCTTTGTGTTATCGCTGACGCTGCTCTTACTGCCCTCCGCTGTGATGGCGCAGGAAAGAACGATCACCGGTACGATCATTTCAGAGGACAATAAGACACCCCTTGCAGGTGTAACAGTTAGGGTAAAAGGTACCCGTAAGATCACCCAGACTGACGCAAATGGAAAATTCTCCATTAAAGTGGCTCCCGGTGAGACACTTCAGTTTACCTATGTGGGTTATCAAACTGAAGAAATTAAGCCCGGTGGCGGCGAAAGTTTAGGTATCAGCTTAAAGACAGCTGATAATACCATGGGTGAAGTTGTGGTAACTGCTATGGACATCAAACGTAATCCAAGGGAGTTGGGTTATTCCGTGCAAAAAGTAAGCGGAAGTGATGTGCAGGAAACCCAAAGGGAAAACTTTTTGAACAGTTTGCAGGGCCGTGTGGCAGGTTTAACACTTGATCAGACATCAGGTGTGGCCGGAGCATCTTCATCAGTTGTATTAAGAGGTTTCAACTCTCTTTCATTAAGTAATCAACCGCTTTATGTAGTAGATGGTGTTATCCTTGATAACTCTACTATCAATGAAACATCCAGCGGCGGACAAGGCATTGGACTGGCATCTGACCGTCCTAACAGAAATAATGATTACCAGAACAGGATCGCCGATATCAACCCTAATGATATTGAAACTATCACTGTGCTGAAAGGCCCGGAAGCTACTGCCCTATACGGTAGCCAGGCCAGCTCTGGAGCTATCGTTATTACTACAAAAAGGGCAAAGACAAATAAACTGGGCATTCAGTATGACAACAGTTTCCGTTTCCAGAAAGTAACCCGCTGGCCGGAGACTATCAATACTTACGCCAACGGTAATAATGGCCTTAACTCAAATGTGTTTGCTTACTTCGGACCACAATGGGCTCCGGGTACACAGTTATTTGATAACAAAAACCAATTCTTCGAGACCGGTTTTGCTCAAACACATAACCTGGGTGTGGACTTTGGTATAAAGAAATCACTTTTCCGCTTTTCAGGTACTTTCTTCGATCAGAAAGGGGTAGTTCCAGAGAATAATTTTAAAAGAATTAACCTCCGTCTTACCAATACCACAAAATTCTGGAAAGACAAGATTGAGATCAATCCTTCTATCGCTTATATCAAATCAGAAAACAATAAAGTATTACGTAGTGCCGGTGGTTACCTGCTGAGTTTGCTGGTATGGCCTGACAATAATGATATCAGGAATTATGAAGACCT
>CAZWIM010000058.1:0-10391 GCA_964634265.1 uncultured Chitinophaga sp.
GGCTCGATAGTGAAGACCTTCGTTTCAATGTAAAATGCGATCCCGATAAAGCCATTGAACTTCGGGAAGAATACAGTTGTGTGTTACCAGGTTACCATATGAATAAGAAACACTGGAATACGATTGTGGTGGAAGGTTCGGTTTCCTCCCAATTATTAAAGGAATGGATTGATCATTCCTATGAATTGGTAGTAGCATCACTACCGGGTAAAAAGAAAAAATAGTAACAATCTTTTGCAGTTTCGTCACTTTCAATTCGCCTATTTTAGCAGCCAATTACACTTTATGAAAAGGCAAATACTCGGCGCATTAGTTTTACTAACCACATTTTCCGTTTCTGCACAGACCTACCGCATCACCTGGGGTGAAGAAATAAAATTAAAAAAAGGAACAGCCGACCTTGATATAGTAGCAGCTGATAATACCGGCCTTTTTTTTACCGAAACAAGGAGGAAGATGACAGGTTATTTTGTTATTGGTGCTACCTATGGTAATGCCATCAAGCTGATGAAACTGGATAAGAACTTCGGAGAAGTTTTTGATAAGGAGTACAAAAAGGAACTGAAAGGGCTGGAGTATCACAGCTTTCAGCCGCTGGAAAATGACCTGTACATGTTTGCTTCTGACTACGAGAAGAAGAGCCGCCAGTTTAAAATATTAGGCGCAAAAGTGGACAAGAACAGCGGAGATATACCCGGATATTTTACAGAGCTTGGCAGCTATGAGCTGGAAAGCAAAAGGGATGATTATGAAATGAAAGTTACCCCGGTGCAGAATGGAAAAGCGTTTTTGATGGTAAGCAATATCTCGGGAAAAGACAGGGTTTCGCTGGGTATCAGTATTCTTGATAAGAGTTTAAAGAAAAAGGAAAATACGGTTATTAACCTCTCCTTTAATCCCGATCATTACCAGCTGCAGGATGTGCAATACACCAAAAGCAATAAGATCGTTTTACTGGGAAAAGAATATGAAGAGGCGCAGTATGGCAAGAAAAAAAGAAAGAGGCTGGTGTTCAAACAATATGTGCTGGGTATTTACAATATAGATGGTGCAAAAGAGAAAGACGTGGTGATTAATTCAGATGACCGTTATGTGATTAGTGGGAAACTGATCGAAACGCCTGCCGGAGAAATGCTATTGGCTGGCTTTTACAGTAATGCTGCAAAAAAGGATGATCTAAATGGCTTTTTCATCAATAAGGTTGATCCCGAAAAAGGCGAAATGGTAGTTAGTTCTTTCAAGGAGATCAATGCCGGTATGCTGGGAAAATCATTTGAAGACGAAAACGATGATGACGATGAGATAAAAGAAAATAAAAAGCAGGCCAAAAAAGCCAAAGACGATGACGATGAAGAAGAGTTCCCTAATAAGTTTATCATAAAGTCCGTTGATATCAACCCTGCAGATAACTCAATCGTTATTACCAGTGAGGTGTCCAGGTACTCTTATTATTTTTATACAAACTCCAATTATAATGCCACCACCCGTACATGGAACAGAACAACTACCCATGTGCACCGGTTTACCAACCAGGATATTCTTGTCATTAATGCAGATAAGGACGGAAATATCAAATGGTTGAACGCTTTACCCAAATCACAGCTAGAAGAAATCCGTACCAGCAACAATACATCCGGCAATGGTATTTTCTTCGGGGGCAATGACCAGGGAAGCTATTTTGCCACTGCAGGAGGCATGCCGTTTTACTCTTCTTACTCCAGCCTGATCAACAATAATAAGCTGGTGATAATTATGAATGATCATACCAGCAATAATGTGAATCCCGAATACGGAAACAAAGTAAAGACTGTTTCCAACTTCCGGAAGAGAAGTAATGTATACGGCGTTTCAATTGACCTGGCCACAGGGGCCATGACAAGAAAGATCATTGCTTCCAACAATGAAGAAACGATACTGATGCCCAGGCATGCATTTGTGGTAAAAAATGAGTTATTTGTTCCCTCGTGGCGTCAAAAGGTGCTGGCAAAAACAGAATTGAAGTTTGCAAAGATTTCGGTGAAGTAGTTTCTTTCTTAATTATTACAGAACTTAGCACGGCAACAATTATTTGTTGCCGTGTTCTATTTTAAAATAATACGTTTTGCAAATACAATCCAAACTTCCCAATGTAGGCACCACCATTTTTACGGTGATGAGTGCTCTTGCTACTGAGCATAAAGCTGTAAACCTCGGACAGGGCTTTCCTGACTTTCCGATGAGTAAGGAGCTGACCGATTTGGTGAATAAAGCGATGAACGATGGCTACAACCAGTATTCCCCCATGCCCGGCTGGATGCCGTTGAGAGAATCTATTGCAGCAAAAGTGGAACACTTGTACCAGACGCAGATCAATCCTGATACAGAGATCACCATCACCCCGGGCGGCACTTATGCAATTTATTCTGCCTTTACCACCCTGTTACAACCAGGCGATGAGGTGATCGTATTTGAACCGGCTTACGACAGCTATATTCCTAATATTGAGATCAACGGGGCGAAGGCCGTTACTATCAATCTTGTTTACCCCGATTATCATATTGACTGGGAGGCAGTGCGAAGAGCTATTAATCCAAAGACAAAAGCCATCATTATTAATTCGCCGCATAACCCTACCGGCAGTGTGATCGGAGAAAAGGATATTGAAGAATTGAGAAAGGTAGTGCAGGGCACAAATATTTTTATCATCAGTGACGAAGTGTATGAACACCTGATCTTCGATAACATTCCTCATCAAAGCATTTTGCGTTATCCTGATCTGCTGCAACGAAGTTTTGTTTGTTTCTCTTTTGGTAAAGTATATAACTGCACCGGCTGGAAGCTTGGTTACTGTATTGCTCCTCCGGAGCTGACAAAGGAATTCCGGAAAGTACACCAGTTCAACTGCTTTAGCTGTCATACTCCCACCCAGGTGGCGCTGGCTGAGTTTTTAAAAGACAAAGAAGCGTACCAGTCTTTGTCCGTTTATATGCAGGCTAAACGGGATTATTTTACTAAACTGATGCAGCAAACAAGATTTGATATGCTGGAAAGCCATGGCAGTTATTTTATTTGTGCAAAGTATAATCGCATCAGCGATGAGAATGATAAAGACTTTGCCATCCGCTTAACCAAAGAAGCCGGTGTTGCTACCATTCCTGTTTCCGCATTTTATCAAAGTGGAAAAGATGATAAGGTATTGCGGTTTTGCTTTTCTAAAAAGGAAGAAACATTGGAGCAGGCTGTAGAAAAGCTGCTGAAAGTATAATGGTGAAGGATGAGCGATACAAAGGAATTTTTTACATGCTGCTGGCGGCATTGGGTTTTTCACTCATGGGCGGCGCTGCCAAAGCGTTGAAAGAAAGCTTTAATGCCGGGCAACTTGTTTTTTATCGTAATGCCGTTGGTTTAATTTTTTTATTGCCGGGTTTATTTATTAAACCACCTAAACAAGAAGGAGGAAAGCCGTTTCGTTTGGCTTTCCGTGGATTGATGGGAACATTGGCACTGTACACTTTATTGTACTGTATCCTTCACATTCCTCTCGGCACAGCCATGAGTTATAATCTCACTTCTGCTTTATTCATTGCTATTTTCTCTTACTTTCTTTTCAACGAGTATCATGGCAGACGGGTTGGTTTTGCTGTGGTGTTGGGCTTTGCCGGCATGTTGTTAATTTACAAACCAGTCATGCACCTGCCCTGGTATTATCATCTGGCGGGATTGATTTCGGGTATAACATCAGCTATTGCCTACCTCACAGTAAACCGGCTGGCAAAATATTATGACCCCAGGGTGATCGTACTTTCATTCTTACTAAGCGGGTTCCTTGTTCCACTGATCACTATGACCATTCATTACATAACAGGTATTCAGCCTGATGGCCTTTTTATTGTGGACTTCAAACTCCCCTCCGGTATTGAATGGCTTTGGATTTTACTGATGGGGCTTGCTGCTTTATTTGGTCAATACTTTGTCACCCGGTCTTATGGATCTGATAAGGCCGGCATTGTATCTGTTTTCGGGTATGCCAATATTATTTATTCCGTTTTTATCGGCATGTTGCTGGGAGATGCTTTTCCCGATTGGATGACATGGGCCGGTATCAGTTTCATTATTGGAAGTGGTGTTATTATCGCTTTGGTAAAAAGCAAACAAAAAGCAATACACTGATTTTTCTTTTTTACTTTCGGAACCAAACGTAAAAACTGCACATATGAAAAAGGCGGGTTTTTTAATGCTGCTTGGCTGTATTTGTTTTTTTTCCCACTCACAGATTTTACCGCTCCGGGAGCAGGCAAGGGTAATAGACGAAATGCTGGCAGACAGGATTAATAATTTACTGCCGCAACTGATGGAGAAAAATAAAATTGACATGTGGATACTGGTTAGCCGGGAGTATAACGAAGACCCTGTTTTAAAAACCATGCTGCCCGCCACCTGGTTATCTGCCCGCCGAAGAACCATCCTTGTATTTTATCATAACCCATCAAAAAAGATATATGAAAAACTGGCGATAGCCCGGTATAATGTGGGAGAAAACATCAAAGCAGCATGGGATATGCAAAAATTTCCCGATCAATGGGATGCGTTATCGGAAATAATAAACACCCGGAACCCGCAAAGAATCGGTATTAACCTGTCAAAGGATTTTGCACATGCAGATGGCATAGTGCATACAGAATACACGGAATTCATGGGAAAAATTCCATTGGAATTTAAAAACAGGGTTGTTTCAGCAGAAACGCTGGCTGTTAACTGGCTTGAAACAAGAACTGAAAAAGAAATGGCAGTATACCCGCAGTTGGTTTCCATAACACACCGGATCATTGAAGAAGGGTTTTCTGAAAAAGTTATTACTCCGGGTATCACAACTACCGATGATGTAGTTTGGTGGTTTCGGCAAAAAATTGCTGATATAGGTTTGGAAACCTGGTTTCATCCGTCTGTGGCAGTACAAAGAAGCGACAGCACCAGCTTTGAACACCTCCGTAGTTTTTCAAACAGGCCGAAGGATGATATCATTCAACCCGGGGACCTGCTGCATGTAGATATTGGGATAACCTACTTGAGGTTGAATACGGATTGCCAGCAACATGCTTATGTGCTGAGACCTGGAGAAACAGCCGTTCCGCAAAGCATCCGTAATGCATTTCAAAAAGCCAACCGGCTGCAGGATATATTAACCTCAGAATTTGAAAAAGGAAAAACCGGCAACCAGGTGCTGGCTGGTGCATTAGCAAAGGCTAAGGCAGAAGGCATTGCAGCTACTATTTATACGCATCCACTGGGTTTTCATGGTCATGCGGCGGGTCCCACCATTGGGTTGTGGGATCAGCAGGGAGGAGTAAAAGGTAGTGGCGACTTTCCGGTTAATTATAATACAGTGTATTCAATTGAGTTAAACGCCGCTTCTGATATCCCGGCCTGGAAAAAATCCATCCGTATTATGCTGGAAGAGGATGGCTACTTTGATCAGTCGGGATTTCGTTATATCAACGGCCGGCAAAAGGAAATATATCTGATCCCCCGCCCAAAAGAAGTAATAGCGCAATAAGCCAGTTCTGAAAAAAAGATTTGTGACTTTCATCACATTAATCGTATATTTGCGATATAAGATTAATGTATGAGCCGAAAAGAGCACTGGGAAAAAGTTTATTCTACCAAAAAATTGCAGGAAGTAAGCTGGTATCAGCCAAACCCCAAGGCTTCCCTTGATTTCATTGCTGGTTTCAACCTGCCGAAAGACGCTTCTATTATCGATATTGGAGGCGGCGATAGTTTTTTAACCGACCGGTTACTGGAATCGGGTTTTACAAATATTACGGTTTTAGATATTTCAGAAGCTGCCATCAACAGGGCTAAACAAAGGCTGGGCAGCAAGGCCGATATGATAAAATGGATCATTTCTGATATTACTGAATTTGCCCCGATGGATTCATATGATTTCTGGCACGACAGGGCAACCTTTCATTTTTTGACAACCACTGAAGAAATAGAAAAGTATATCAGCATAGCTGCAAAAGCTGTAAAAGAAAACGGAAAGATGCTGATTGGTACTTTTTCTGAAAATGGTCCTGAGCAGTGCAGTGGTCTGCAGGTAAAACAATACAGCGAGGAAACATTAGTTTCTCTTATCGGTAAATGGTTTAAGAAAATTAAATGTATTTACACGGATCATACTACACCTTTTAAGACAGTACAAAATTTTTTATTCTGCAGTTTTAATAAAATAATGAATTAGTTATGGCCTTTCATAAAAAAGAAGAATTTACCCAAAAAGAACAGGATCTGGCAACATTTGCCAAGGCAATGAGCCATCCTGCCAGGATCGCCATCCTGAAGGTACTGGCGCAAAAGAATGAATGTATATGTGGCGATATCGTGGAAGTACTGCCATTGGCACAAAGTACCGTATCACAACACCTGAAGGAATTAAAAAATGCCGGCTTGATCAATGGCGAAACAGACGGCCCGAGAAGTTGCTATTGCATCAACTGGAAGGCGTTTGAAAAATATAACCAGGAATTCAACCAGCTTTTCAGCAACCTGAAAATAAAGAATGAAAAAGCCTGTTGCTGATTTATTAACCTGAAAATAGTTAACCATGAATAACAACGATGCACAATTAAAAGAAATAGTCCGGCAGAAATACAGCGAAATTGCCCTGCAGGACAAAGAAACTAACCAGTCTTCCTGCTGTGGTGCAGGCGGCTGCTCCACCGAGGTGTATAATATTATGAGCGATGATTACACCACCCTTGAGGGGTATAATCCTGATGCGGACCTTGGCTTAGGCTGTGGCCTGCCCACAGAATTTGCAAAGATCAAAAAAGGCGATACCGTCATTGACCTTGGAAGCGGTGCAGGCAATGATTGTTTCATTGCCAGGGCAGAAACCGGCGAGTCCGGAAAAGTTATTGGCATTGATTTTACCCCTGCCATGATCGACAAAGCAAGGACAAATGCGGAGAAAAGAGGTTTCAACAATGTTGAATTCAGGCAGGGAGATATAGAAAAAATGCCTGTTACATCTAATGTGGCTGATGTGATTGTAAGTAACTGTGTGCTTAATCTTGTTCCGAATAAAGACGGAGTGTTTAAAGAGATTTACCGGGTATTGAAGCCCGGAGGTCATTTCAGTATTTCTGATGTGGTGCTTGTTGGCGAATTGCCTAAAGGATTGCAGAACGATGCAGAGATGTACGCAGGCTGTGTGGCAGGTGCGATTCAGAAGCAGGTTTACCTGGAACTGATAGAGCTGAACGGATTTGAAAATATTACCCTGCAAAAAGAAAAGCCCATCGTTATTCCGGATGATATATTGAAAAACTATCTCAGCGAAAATGAACTGAACGAATATAAATCAGGAAAGACAGGTATTTTCTCCATTACAGTATATGCAGAAAAGCCAGCCTGCACACCCGGCGGCGGATGCTGCTGATAAGATTTTTTTTTATTTGTTAACCTCCTCAGCTCTTTTTGGGTTGAGGGCAAAATGTAGAGCCATGAAAGCAAACCTTCAGAAAGATCCCAATTGTTGTGAAACCGGCAGCCTTTGCTGTGGTGGTGATTGGGGTTGTTGCTAACAATGAACGGGGCTGTCCAAAAAGGGTTGTCAGCCTGTCCCGAAAGCTATCGGGATTGTCGAAGGCTATCGTTTTGAATGCCAATATTTCGACAAGCTCAATATGACAATCAAAACGACTTTTTTACAGCCCCGTTTTTACAACTACTGACTTATGCCAAAAAAATTATCTTTTCTCGACCGTTATCTTACCCTTTGGATATTTATAGCCATGGCGATTGGCGTAGGTATTGGTTATTTTTTTCCTTCCTCAGAATCTTTTATCAATTCATTCAATTCCGGCACTACCAATATTCCCATTGCCATAGGGTTGATATTGATGATGTACCCGCCGCTGGCAAAGGTGAGATATGAAGAATTACCCAAAGTGTTTGCCAATAAAAAAATACTTGTACTTTCTTTGGTGCAGAACTGGATCATTGGTCCGCTGCTGATGTTTTTGCTGGCTATCATATTTCTCCGTGACCATCCGGGATACATGACCGGACTGATATTAATCGGCATTGCCCGATGTATTGCCATGGTGATTGTGTGGAATGATTTGGCTAACGGCGATCGCCTGTATGCGGCAGGACTGGTTGCCTTCAACAGTATTTTCCAGGTATTGTTCTACAGCGTTTATGCGTGGATATTCATTACCAAACTACCGCCGTTGTTTGGCCTGAAGGGCTATGAAGTAAATATTACTATTGGCGAAGTGGCGCAAAGTGTATTCATTTATTTAGGTATTCCTTTTCTTGCCGGAATGGTATCAAGATATGTACTCATTAAATGGAAAGGAGAGGATTGGTTTACAAAAAAATATTTGCCTGCTGTCAGTCCCATCACTCTGATCGCCTTATTGTTTACCATCGTTATCATGTTCAGTCTTAAAGGAAATATGATCGTGGAAATACCCGGTGATGTTTTGCTGATTGCCCTTCCGCTGACCATTTATTTTGCCATCATGTTTTTCTCTGCATTCTTTTTGTCGAAGAAGGCTGGAGCAGATTATGAAAAAGCCACTTCATTGGCTTTTACTGCGGCCGGTAACAATTTTGAGCTGGGAATAGCTGTCGCCGTTTCCGTATTCACCATTAATTCACCCGCTGCTTTTGCTGCAGTGATCGGCCCGCTAATTGAAGTACCGGTTTTATTATTACTGGTGCGTTTTGCATTATCTCAGCAGAAAAAATTCAAAACAAAAACCGAATGAAAAAGAAGCTCCTGTTTGTTTGTGTGGAAAACAGTAACCGTTCTCAAATGAGCCAGGCCTTTGCCAAAATGTTGGGCGGTGAACAGGTGGAAGCGTATAGTGCCGGTTCTAAGCCATCTGGAATTGTAAATCCTAAAGCAATCGCTGCTATGAAAGAACTGGGATATGACCTGGGCACCCATGACAGCAAATCCTTGAAAGAAGTTGAGCAATATGCACCCTTCGATGCAGTAGTGACCATGGGCTGCGGCGATGCATGTCCCTGGATGCCCGCCAAAAAATTCATTGACTGGCAAATACCTGATCCCAAACACATGGAGCCGGAGGAGTTTAATAAGGTCAGGGATTTTATTGGCAATAAAGTAAAAGAGCTCCTTGACTCCTTATAAAGAAAAGGTGTTTTCTTTGCCAAAAGAATTTACTTGAACACTCCTTTTTTCTCAAGGCCGGTATATCTTTTATTATTCTCGTTGTTGGGTCTTGTTTATGTTATCGGGCTTTTTGTGCCCCTGATGGATAATGACTCTGCCCATCATGCCAATATTGCCCTGCACATGTACCTGACGGGTGATTATGTGAACCTGGTAGACCATAGTGGAGACTATTTAGATAAGCCGCATCTGCATTTCTGGTTATCTGCCTTTTTGTATAAGCTATTTGGCGTAACAACTTTTGCCTATAAACTTCCCTCCTTTTTGTTTACCATTTTCGGTACTTACTCCACCTACCGGCTGGGCCAATCACTATATAATAAAGAAACAGGTAAGCTGGCAGCTTTGCTGGTTGCCTCTTCCTTTGCCTATATGCTGGCGAATAATGATGTGCGGATGGATGCCATGCTTACAGCAGCGGTTGTCTTTTCCACCTGGCAGTTAGTTGATTTTGTGCAGCACAAAAAAATCATCAATATCGTTGGTGCGGCATTGGGACTGGCCATTGGTTTTTCTGTGAAAGGACATATAGCGGTATTTGTACCGGCCGTTGCCACTTTGTTTTATATTCTGTACAGAAAGGATTGGCTGTTGTTTCTTAACTGGAAGTGGTTGCTCTTGCTTTTGTTGTTTGGTTTGTTCATCAGCCCGGTGGTTTATTGTTATTACCTGCAATACAATTTGCACCCGGAGAAAGTGGTGAGGGGCAAAGACCATATCAACGGGGTGAAATTCATTTTACTGAATCAAAGTGTGGAGCGTTTCAGCGGTGGTATGGGCAGTGATGGTAAAAATGATTATTTCTTTTTCCTGCATTCCTTCTTTTGGGCTTTTGCACCCTGGAGTATATTGACATATGCCGCTATCATCGGGAGAATAAAAAATTTCACCGCAAGAAAAGAAGAGTGGCTGACAACAGGGGTGTTCATCACTATGTTGCTGGTAGTAAGTTTTTCCGGCTTTAAGTTGCCGCATTACCTCAATATTATCTTCCCTGCAACAGCAGTGATGGCAGCGTCATTTATTTATAATAGTACAACAGAAGGCAAATGGAGCAGCCGCCTATTTTTTATACAGGCTGCAATAGTGAGTATTTTATTAGCAGGAACTGTATTGATACATGCCTGGGCTTTTCCTGTAAAAGGGTTTTTAAAAATATTGCTGCTGGTTCTGTTGTTGTCAGTTGTTTTTTATTTCTTCC
>CAZWIM010000058.1:10491-11870 GCA_964634265.1 uncultured Chitinophaga sp.
TTGTTGAAACCCTTGCCCGGCGCTGTCTCTGCCTTATCTTTGCCCTCCAAAATTTCAGCGATGTTTAACAAGCGGATCAAAGTAAAAGAGCTGCTGGCCATGGAGCCGCAGGGACAGGAAGTAACAGTAATGGGTTGGGTGCGGACGTTTCGCAACAACCAGTTTATAGCCCTGAACGATGGCAGCACCAATAATAATATACAGGTAGTAGTGGAACTGGGTACTTATGATGATGATTTTCTGAAGCGCATCACCACTTCTGCTTCACTGAAAGTAACGGGTACCATTGTTCCCTCACTCGGCAAGGGACAGAAAATGGACCTGAAAGCCACCAGCATAGAAATACTCGGTGACAGCGATGCAGAAAAATATCCCTTGCAGCCAAAAAAACACAGCCTTGAGTTTTTACGGGAGAAAGCACACCTGCGTTTCCGTACCAACACATTTGGTTCGGTATTCCGGGTTCGTCATGCACTGGCTTTTGCCGTTCATAAATTCTTCAATGAAAAAGGATTTGTGTACATGCACACACCCATCATCACCGCCAGTGATGCAGAGGGTGCCGGTGAAATGTTTCAGGTAACAACTTTAGATCTTAATGATATTCCTCGTTATCCTGATGGTTCTATTAACTATAATGCTGATTTTTTTGGCAGGCCTACCAACCTTACCGTAAGCGGACAATTAGAAGGAGAACTGGGTGCTACTGCTTTTGGTGATATTTATACGTTTGGCCCCACCTTTCGGGCAGAGAACAGTAACACCGCCAGACATCTCGCTGAGTTCTGGATGATAGAACCAGAGATGGCTTTCTATGACCTGGAAGACAATATGAACCTGGCTGAAGAATTCATCCAATACATAATTAAGTATGCGATGGATAACAATAAGGAAGACCTTGAGTTTTTGGCACAGCGCCTGGCTGATGAAGAAAAACAATTGCCACAGGATAAGCGCAGTGAGATGGGCCTGATCGAAAAACTCGAGTTTGTACTGAACAACAGTTTTGAGCGGCTTACTTATACCGATGCCATACAGATATTAAAAGACAGTAACCACAACAAGAAGAAAAAATTCCAGTACGAGATCACCGGCTGGGGCATGGACCTGCAGAGTGAGCATGAACGCTACCTGGTGGAAAAGCATTTTAAAAAACCGGTGATACTGTATAACTATCCTGCCGCCATAAAAGCCTTTTATATGCGGCAGAATGATGGCTGCGCCGAAGGGCAACAAACCGTTGCTGCCATGGATATTTTAGCGCCGGGTATTGGGGAGATCGTTGGCGGATCTCAAAGAGAAGAAAGACAGGATAAGCTGGAAGCAAGAATGAAAGAGATGCATATACCCATTGAAGAAATGTGGTGGTACCTCGATAC
>CAZWIM010000059.1:0-11264 GCA_964634265.1 uncultured Chitinophaga sp.
ACAGGGGTTCAAACACACCACCATTAGCATCAAAGGCAGCGGCATATAAAATGGTGTCTTCTGTGCCGAGGAAAGCTGAGATTTTTTGCTCCAGTTCTTTATGAATATCCTGAGTGCCGCAAATAAAGCGAACACTGCTCATGCCATAACCCCGGTGATCAATGGCCTTATGTGCAGCCTCGATTACTTTGGGGTGAGAGGAAAGACCCAGGTAGTTATTGGCGCAAAAATTCAGTACCGTTTTGCCATTTACCACTATTTCGGCCCCTTGCGGACTTTCAATTATCCTTTCTGATTTATACAGACCCGAGATTTTGATGTCTTCAACTTCTTTTCCAATTCTTTGTGCAAGCTTTTCATTCATATAGCAGTGATTTAGAAGGCAAAGATATAATAAGATATGGCGGAAAAGATGTCTTTTGGTTTCTTCTAAACTGAAAAACAACCCTTTGCAAGCACCACTATTAATGACTTAACAGTTCTTCTACCACCTATTCCCCACCTCTACATTCGTAATTAGCTGGCTGAAGAAGTCAAATAGAAAGACAACTCTGTTATTAATGCCCCTTTCAGGGAAACGAATGAAAATCAGCCATTAAACAATCGAAAAAGATACTGCAGATAGATAATAAGGTCAAAAAAGTGGAAAAGCAGTTGTTTAATAAAGGTAATTGAGCGAAAAAAAACTATACAAACACTTTACAAAAGCATGCGCCTGATTAATAAGCACCACTACACTCGTTTTTTATATGATTGATTTTCAATAAAATTGATTTTCATCATAACTATACATCCTAAACTGTTATTCAGGAGCCTGACTTTAATCAGCAGCAGTGGCCGTTGCCTCCATCTACTTTTAACATATAAAAGAAGGAGGTAACCTTGTTTTTTTCAAAGGCAAATAAAACCATCGAACTGATTGACAGCTTTTTCAACTGTGTTGACCAAACATTGCTGCTTTTTAAAGAAGGGGTGAAAAACTACCTGTATAAGAATACAGAGAATTTCAACAACAACCTGCAGTCGCTTGCCAACCTGGAAATAGAATCCGACCAGATCCGCCGGAGCATTGAAAATACCTTATACACCCAATCGCTGATGCCGCAGCTGAGGGGCGACATACTTCGCCTGCTGGAGGAAATGGATAAGCTGATTGACCACTCCAAAAAGAACCTCTTTCAGTTTGATGTGGAAATGCCGCTTATACCACAGGACTTAGTACAGGACTTTATTAAACTCACACAAGTATCTGTATCAGCAGCCGAATCAGTTATTCCTGCGGCCAAATCATATTTCAACGAGCCGGCAACTGTAAGTGAAAAAATTCACCGGGTATTCTTTTATGAAAAAGAAACAGATGTGTTTGCCGATGTGGTGCGCCGAAAGATTTTCAGGGAGATGAACTCATTAAAACTCAGTGAGAAATTTCACCTCCGGTATTTTACCCTGCACATTGAAAACATATCCGACACGGCTGAAAAAGTAGCCGACCTGTTGACAATAATGGCAATAAAAAGAATCGTGTAAGAAATGCTGTTCCTGTTTTTTATAACAAGTGGTTTATTTCTTGGCTGGTCGCTGGGCGCCAACGATGCTGCCAATGTATTTGGAACTGCGGTAGGCTCCCGGATGGTAAAATTCAGGAAAGCAGCAATTATTGCCAGCATTTTTGTAATCATTGGTGCAACACTCCAGGGAACAGGCACTACTAAAACCTTGTCAGAACTTGGCTCTATAGATGCTTTAGGCGGCGCTTTTACAGTGGCTCTTTGTTCGGCGGCTGTTGTAACCTGGATGACTTACAAAAAACTGCCTGTGTCAACCAGCCAGGCAATTGTGGGTGCCATTATTGGCTGGTGTTTTTATACATCCAATGCAGTTGACTATTCAGTGCTTACCGTTATAGTCACCTCATGGATTACAGGTCCAATACTGGGAGCCATATTCTCTGCCCTTCTTTACCTTTTAATGAGGAGATATATCCGGAAATCAAAAATCCATGTTATCAAAATGGACGGATATATCAAATATGGATTGCTAATTGTCGGTGCGTTTGGGGCGTACAGTCTTGGTGCAAATAATATTGCCAATGTAATGGGTGTATTTGTCAACTCTGCAAGTTTCACCATCAACATCGGTTCATTTACCGTAAACTCAGCCCAGGCCCTTTTCTTTCTGGGTGGCATTGCAATTGCCATCGGCATTCTTACTTACAGCAAGAAGGTAATGACTACTGTTGGCGAGGGAATTCTCGAAATAACACCCGAAACTGCCATTGTTGTTGTTTTGTCACAGGCCCTTGTTTTGTTCATTTTTTCTTCAACGGCATTGTCAAATTTCTTTGTAAGTCTTGGGCTACCATCAATACCGCTGGTACCCGTATCAAGTACGCAGGTAGTGGTAGGCTCCGTAATTGGAATTGGTGCCGTAAAAGGCGTACAAGAAATAAGGTTTAAGCAATTAGGCAGCATCATGGTCGGCTGGATACTTACACCCGTTTTAGCTGGTGTGGCAACTTTCTTCAGCCTTTTCTTTGTAAATAATGTTTTTAAAGTAAATATTACCAACAAGGCTTTATCAACAGGCAACTCTGCGGCTGCAAATCATGAGCCCACAATAATTAACCTTCCGGCAAATACCGGTTTAATTGTGTTGCTGTTTATTGTCACAGCAATACTCATTGTTGCCGTTTCCATCTACCTGCAATACAGAAAAAATAAACAGCTGAACATTAAACATACCGACCGGTGGACAGAACAACTGCAATATGCCGAGTTGCAAAAATCTCTTTCCGAAATAGAAATCAAAAACGTAAGGATTGAAAACAGCTCACTGACAGAAAGACTGGATGAAAAGAGAAAGGAATTAGTAACCTATGCCCTGAACATTGCAGAACAAAGGCAGTTTTTGGAATCTACCCTGCTGCTGCTGGAAGAAAGCCTGCATGAACCCGACCCTCAGAAAAAGAATGTGCAATTACACGAAGTAATAAAAAACATCAAGCAAAAAATGAGCTTTTCTGATGAGATTGAACAAATCTATCAGCAAGCCGAACAGGTAAATGATGAATTTCCTAACCGGCTGACCACTGTTTCACCCAACCTTTCTCCGCAGGAAAAGAAGCTTGCCTTGCTGCTAAGGGTCGGCTTCAGCAGTAAAGAGATTGCACCGCTACTGAATATTTCGCCAAAAAGTGTGGAGATAGCAAGATACCGGCTTCGCAAAAAGTTAGACCTGAAAAAAGAAGAAAACTTAACTCAATTCATAAAAACAATTTAATCACTCAAATATTACGTTTATGAAACGGACAATGATTATTATGGTGCTGGCTTTGTTGCTTAATTCAACTTATAGCCAGAATACCAAAGACACCAGCCGCCAGGACAGGTTCAATCAATATGGCAGGCTGGTAAGCCGCTCACCCCTTGATGTGGAAAACAGAAATGGCATTCTTGTATTTGAATCAAAAAACCTGGACTACCGCCTTTGGTTTGATATCCGTGTACAGGTAGATGGACAAATGTTCCTTGGTAAAACCATGAACCCAATAGGTAATGGCACCTCAATCCGCAGGGCAAGATTTGCAGCCAAAACAAACCTTACCCCAAATTGGTATGGTGAAATAGACCTTGATTTTGCAAACGGAGTTCTTGAATTAAACGATGCTTACATTCAATACGATTTCAGAAATGGCCTTGCTTTCAGAACTGGTAATTTCAAAGAAAGGTTTTCAATGGCTCAAACATCATCTTCCCGTTACCTTAATTTCTTAGAAAGGGCGATGGTGGTTACCACTTTTGCTCCCTCCCGCCATCTCGGACTTGAAGGCTCCTACAGCGGAAAACATTTCCTTGCTGCCGGTGGTGTTTTCTTCCAGGAAATTGAAGATGCTGAAATGAGGACATTTTCTGAGGACAACAACAAAGACTATGGCAGGGACGAAGGAGTATCACTTACAGGTAAATTAGCTATTCAGCCATTTGGCGATAATAAAGAATACGGCGGACATGTTGCCTATGCTCATTCTTATCGTCAACCCAAAACAAGTGTGGAAGCTGCTGAATACGGCGGGGTTCGTTACAGCTCAAGGTCTTTGAGCAGCATCAACCGCAAAAAATATCTTGATACAGATATTATTCCCAATGTGAGCCACACAATGCTCAGCAATATTGAAGTTGCCGGTTATTATAAAGGTTTGGGATTCCAGGCTGAATACATAAAAAGTAATGTACACAGAAAGAATGACCTGCCGACCCTGAACTATGATGGATTCTATGCACAGGCAGCATGTTTGCTGTTCGGCGGAAGGCAATTCTATAATAAAACTGAAGCAGAATTCAGTCAGCCATACCGTGGAAAAAAATGGGGCGATGTTGAACTGGCATTACGTTATGACAATATCAACCTGAATGATGAAAATATTAACGGAGGTTCTGCTGAAGCATATACAGCAGGTATCAACTTCTATGCAGCTAAAAACGTAAGGTTCCAGTTAAACTATAGTTATGTAAACCACGACAGGTATGCCAGTGGAAAGAAAAAGCTCTATGTTGGATATGATCTTTCAGGAAACCTGACAAAAGACCCCACACAGGTGGCTAATGCAAATGGCCAGGCTGGAGAAGATTACGGAATGCTGGGTGTTCGTTGTGAAATTAACTTCTAAACATTAATCATCTATAAAAACAAAATATATGAAACTGAATTATCTGATCGGCATCCTTGCCAGCGTTGTACTGGTTACCACTTCATGCGTTAAGGATGAAATGTATAATGGCCCTGCAACTATTACAAACGTTGCTTTCGCCCCATCCACAGTAACACCTGATGATGCAGTAACCGTTACTGCAACAATAACATCCATTCAGGGTATTGCATCAGCTTCTGTTTTTTACAAGGCCAATTCCGGCAGTTACGTTTCCGTTCCGATGACAGCAGGAAGCAATAACACATATACCGGAAGTATTCCAAAACAGGTTGACCAGACAAATATTGCTTTTTATGTAAATGCTGTTACAAGCAAAGGAGTAGAAAACAAATCGGCTGAGAAAACATATAAAGTAGGCGCTATACCTCCAAATTATGCTGCAATAGTACTCAACGAAGTAGATGGAAACACCAAATACGTTGAACTGTTTAATAATTCTGCAGCACCGGTAAATATTTCAGGAATGATAATTCTGAAAAACACTGTTTCATTAAAGAATGCAGACAACAGCCCCAATTGGTCAGTCCCGACAGGCACCATTCTTCCTGCAAATGGCTATGGTATAATCAAATGCAGTGGTTACACCGCAACCGCAGACCCGGCTGCAATTACCATCGGCACTGTGGGTGATGGCATGTCTGCCAAACAAACTTTGTTGCTTGAACTTACCAAACCTGACGGAACCGTTATCAGCACTTTCCAGAGAGGCGTTGCCCCTTGGGGAACTACTATTTCCGCAATTCCAACAACAGATTCATACAGCCGTGTTCCCAATGGTTCTGCTACATGGAAACTGGCACTACAAACACCCGGAAAAGTTAATGGTGCTTCAACAGGCGATATTCCAGCCCTTTAAAACCACAGTAAACAAAAATCATTTATCACTAAAAACAAAAAAATGAGTAAAGAAGAAATGAAAATTGGAGAAATCTCAAAACCCCGTTTTGAATTCCGTTCTTTCGGACAAAGCTTTGATGCAGCGGCAAAACGTATGGCCCGTTTGTCAATGCCTGTTCCTGAAAAAGTATGGGAACGGCACAGCGATGAAATATACATTTTGAGCCGCACAAACGATATCAACAATACCAAGATCCGTGATGGAAAAATGGACATTAAAACTTATGTGCAAACTGTTGATGGTCTTGAACAATGGAATCCGCTGATGAAAGGTGAGTTCCCTATTTCAGCCGAAGTGCTGAAGAAGGAAGTATTTCCTGCCTTCCAGGTTACTATGCCGGAGTTGACAAAGGAAACTTATACATACAACGAGTTCATTGAAATGATCAACAATCATCCCGATTTGCAAGCTGTAAAAGTGCATAAACAACGCTTTGGCTACATGGTAAACAACACCATTTGTGAAACCGGTGCAGTTTTGATAAACGGCGCAAAAGTTGAAACCATCAACTCTGAATCTACAGAAGTAGATGATATTAAAAAAACAATGAAAGATGTGGGTCTTGAAGGCGTTGAAAATATCAACTACCTCCAGGCAATCAAAAGGGTGATAGGAATGATAGACAAACCATTAGCAAACTAAAAAAAACAAACACAATGGGTCAGGAAATAGAAAAGAAGTTTCTTGTTACTTCTGATGAGTTTAAAAAACAGGCATCAAAAGAAACCCGCATTACACAGGGTTATATTTCTTCTGTTCCTGAAAGAACAGTAAGAGTGAGAATTAAAGGGAAATCCGGTTTTATAACCATCAAAGGCATTGGTAATGATTCCGGAGCTTCAAGATTTGAATGGGAAAAAGAAATTCCTGTTAGTGAAGTGGAAGACCTGCTGAAAATATGTGAATCCGGTGTTATTGACAAAACCCGATATGAAGTAAAGCTGGGCAACCACACTTTTGAAGTGGATGAATTTTATGGAGAAAATCAGGGTCTTGTTGTAGCAGAAGTAGAGCTCGAAAATGAAACAGATCATTTTGAAAAACCATCCTGGCTCGGAGTTGAAGTTACAGGTGATGTGAAGTATTACAACTCCATGCTGATGAAGAATCCTTATACCAAATGGTAGTAATATCTGAGTATTAAATACAGCAGCCGGTCATTATTAATAAATGATGACTGGCTGCTTTTCTGACGATGCAGCTTGTAAACAAAATATTTTTTTTGGCCCTGCCTGTTCTTTTACTGTCATGCGGCAAAAGTGGTAATGATGGGCCTGCACCCGAAAAAGAATACGAGGAATTTTCTACACTGGTTCCGGGGTTTTCGGGTTTATGCTACAGTGCAGACAGAACAAGTTTTTTTGCAGTAAGTGATAACAGCGGCATTTATGAACTATTAACCGATGGAACGACAAAGCGAAAACTCCCATACACCGGCACCAACGATTTTGAGGCGATTGCCATAAACCCTGCTTCAGGAAAATTATACCTGGCTGATGAATCATTGATGAATATTTATTTGCTTTCTGCAGATGAGCAATCGTTAACTCTCGTATCACATATAGCTGTTTCAGGAGGTGTAAGCAATAAAGGAATTGAAGGTCTCTGTTATGGCTCAGATACTCTTTACATAGCCAACCAGAAATCACCAACTTTACTCATCAAATACTCTTTATCATCTCAATCCGAAATCAGTCGCAGACAGGTAAACTTCGCATATTATTTATCTGATGTTTTTTTCGATAACACTGATAACACCCTATGGTTCTGCGACAGTCAGCAGAAAATGATTTTTCATTGCACATTAAACGGAGATGTAATCGCTTCCCAGGAAATAAACTATGTACAAAAGGCAGAAGCAATAGTTGTTGACCGGCCAACAAACACAGCCTGGATAGGTTGCGACCAAACCTCAAAGCTTTATAAGATAAAACTCAAAATATAATGCCTTTCAAAAAAAGCGAGTATGGCAACAAATGAAAACGATATAAATAAAACTGCAGAAGTATTCGACCCGCTGGACATGAGTAATTACCGGGTTGAAAAATTAAAAAAAATTAAGAAAGCCGGCTTTGAAAGGCAAATGGAAATCTGGGGAGGTCCGTTGGCAATTCTGAGTTTTATCCTCATTTATTATTTCGCCGATATTTCTCATCTCAATAATATCAATCCTGAAATCCTGAAAGATGATGCTGCCAAACGGCTGAAAGATCTTGGAGCTGAACATTTCTCCCGTATCAATTATGCCATGCTGGGCATCTTTGTTGCCTCGATTATTTTGTGGATTACAGAAGCAATCCCCAACTATCTTACCTCACTTATTGTAGTAATAGCAATGGTGTTAACCGGAGTCACAACCGAGAAAAATGCATATGCTCAATTAGGGCATCCTGTAATGTGGCTGAATATTCTTTCTTTTGTTTTAGCCAGTATGCTGGTAACAACAAAGGCAGCAAAACGATTTGCGCTATGGTTTGTACTTCGCTTTGGGAAAAACGCTACCTGGATATTTTTCAGTTTTATTGTCATCAACATTGTTTTATCCATCTTCATATCTGCCACAACTGCTAAAGCAACTATTCTATTGCCAATTTTCATGGTCATTGCAGCTATATACGGGGCAACATCCGATCGCCGGAATAACTTTGGCCGCAATATTGTATTGCAAAACCTGTTTCAGATAAACATCGGAGCCAGTGGTTTTATTACAGGCTCCGGTGCTAATCTTTTGGCTGGCTCTCTTATCGCCGGAGCATTGGGTCAGTCCATGTTTGGTTTTCAGGACTGGTTTTTTGCAGCATTTCCCCTTTGTGTTATTCTAATCATGATTGGCTGGTTCGTAGGAACAAAAATTATCTTTCCTATGAAAAAGGAAGAACAGGTTCCGCAAATTGAAGGAGGCATGCAGCGGTTGAAAAAAGAGTATGAAGCATTGGGCAAAATGACTTTCAACGAGTACAAATCCATTGGCATCTTTGTAATAGTGCTGATATTATGGGCTACTGATAAACAACATGGTATTTCGCAAACAGCCGTAGCGTTTCTTGGTGCAGTTGTTGCGTTGCTTCCCCGTATTGGAGTGGTTAAATGGAATGACGTGGATATTCCCTGGCACCTGATGCTGTTCTCTGCTGGTGCATACACCCTTGGAGCAGGTCTTGAAGCAACTGATTTACCTGCCAGTATGATTGATGCCTTATTTACACATATGGGCATAACAAAAGAAACCCCGTTTTGGGTACTATACCTCGGCATGACGTTTATTATGCTTTTCTCAGGAATACTTTTTCAGTCGAAAACCATGAGGGCATTAATTTTTGTACCGATGGCAATTGGAATTGCCCAAAAGTTTGGCTACCCGGTCATGAGCCTCTCATTTCCTGTTGCGTTGCTCATAGAACATGTATATGTGCTCCCGTTCAACAGCAAGCCTTCGGCGCTTTTATACACCACTAATCATTACAGCATGAGTGATTCCTTTAAGTATGGTTTCACTATGATGGTGATAAGCTGGTTTATGATAATAATATGGGGCGAAACGGTACTCAGGTGGCTGGGATATACTGCAAATGGTGTATTCTTTTAAGGAAACTTAATTACAGAAACATGATTGATGAGAATGTAAAAATACACGACAAAAATTCGGCTGAGATAAAAGTTGGATTTGTTGCGAGAAAAAAACAGAAGCTGAATAACTTCTCCATGAATATCTGGATGTTCATCCCAAACAGCCTGGATATTAACCGCTTTACTTACAGCAAAGCTGCTTTTTACCGTGATATGAAATCGAATATCCGGTTGATTACACCGGTTTATATACTGAGGGATGTTGCAGAAAGTGAACATTCGCCTTTTATTTATCTCGAAAAGTCTTTTCATAACCTGGCATCACAACCAACCCGAACCCATAAGTCGCAGTATGAGTACCAGATAAAAATGTTCCTGTCTATCCTTAAAAGTTCTTTGCGGGAAGAGGTAGAACACATAACAGCATCCCCGGAAGAAGACCTTGATTACCTTATTTACAATTACAAAAGTCAAACACAATTAATTACTGAGAAATACAGGAGCCTTTACAAAATCATCAATGTACCCACCATCAATAAGGAGCTGATGGAATATTTCAAATACGGAGATGAGTTCATGAGCAACACAATCGAATTTCACACATTCAGGCTCATGCAGGGGCTCAAGAAAACCGGTGCTGCTACTTACAAACAGCATAAAGAAATGCTGAGCGACATCGTTGGTGATGAAATAAAATACAAGCAAGAGAAAAACTTTCCGGTTGCACAAAAAGAAAACAGGAAAGGAAACAATGAGCTGGTCTATCGCTTAAGTATGCTGAAAAAGTATGCAGAAAGCCACCTGTTTTTGAATATTGACAAAAGAAAAGACGGTGCTGTGGTAGAACAACTGCTTTTCAGCCTGGCAGCAGGCATCTCTATGGTGTTTGCCACTGTTATTGCTTTTTCAGTACAGCAGACCTATGGCAATTTTACCATGCCTCTTTTTGTAGCACTTGTTGTAAGCTATATGCTAAAAGACCGGATTAAGGATTTTGCCAGGTATTATTTCGCCCATAAAATGGACTCCCGGTACTTCGACCATAAGATATCCATGAGTATTAACGAAAAAAATATTGGCTGGGCAAAAGAAAGCATGGATTTTATTGCAGACAAAAAGGTACCTGCCGAAATTCTTAAAACAAGGGCGAAGACTGCTTTTATTGAAGCAAATAATCCGGCCAACAACGAAAAAGTTTTATTGTATCGCACCCACATGTTTATAGACAGGGAAAAACTGGATGCCACAAGCGAATACTCCATTTCCGGTGTCAACTCAATTATCCGGTTTAATGTTATGAGGCTTATGAAAAATATGGATAATGCAGAATTTCCTCTTTTTTGCCCGGATGAGGAAGACGATTTCAGGGTAATATATGGAGACAAACTTTACTACATAAACCTCGTTCTGCAAAAGGTAAGTGATGAACAAAATGAATTGTTGAGGTACCGCATCACAATCAGCCGCAAGGGGATACAAAGAATTGAAAAAATGTAACCTTTTCAGCATTGGTGCGTTTGCCATATACACACCAACTGAAAGATTATGGCTAAAAAGAGTTCTCCAACTGTCTTCATAGTCTCCATGCTGCTGGCATTTTTTTGCCTGTTTTCTCAATCTCTGGCAGCCGGAACCTGTAATAAAAACTACAAGCCTGAGCAAAAGGCCGGGCCATTAACGGATGAATTTATTATTAGCCCTTTCGCTATGTTAGTAACGTGAAAGGGATTAATTCTTTAGTTATCAGGCATTTATTTCCAAAAATTAATTTGCCGTAACTGTAACCTTTTAGCCCCACTCCCGTTTTACCTTTATAAAACCAGATAAAGAAGCCCGGAAAGCTGATTTATCACCCCAAAACCCAGGAACTTACCATTCCTGTTTTACGAAACCGGCTGTAATGACTGAACGAGAATATAACGAATGTGTGAACCTGTATGCAGATAATGTGTACCGCTTCATCTTTAAAAACCTCCGCCATGAGGAGGATGCGAGAGATGTGGTGCAGACAGCCTTTGAAAAAATGTGGCGAAACAGGGATGAGGTGGATGCGGCCAAAAGCAAATCATACCTGTTTACCGTGGCCTACCA
>CAZWIM010000060.1:0-10674 GCA_964634265.1 uncultured Chitinophaga sp.
ATTCATGATCAGTCATAATGCTGAAATCAACTACCTGGGTCTGGCAGGAGCCGCAATAGCGGCCTTTTTCTACAGGGGTCATTTTTTCCCAATTCTCGTGGCAGGGTGTGGGGATTGTCAGGTTAATTTTGTTACTCATAAAAGTCCGTTTATTGAATTATTACCTTACCAGATGCCGCCACGCTGCCCTTTGCATAAAAAACCTGAAAAAAATATGTACCCGTGGACCAACGGGTATCTGTTTTAATTGGTAATAAATTTTGTCCCTTTTCAACAGAGGCAAAAGTTGATTGAAGTAATCTACCTTCCATGGAGAAGATTTTTATGACAACTCTATCCTTTTCTGGTGAGTTAATCGCCAGATTAACTACATTACCCTTTATTGCCGGATTAGGGAATATTTTACAATGTTTAACCTGCATAGAATTAAAAACTTCACTTGAATCTGGAATAGACCTGGAAGCTTTTATTTTACTAATTCGGCAGATGTTAATTCTTCTTTCACAAGCAATGTAAATACCGGGCACAATGACAACCTCAGGCATTTCCACCGATTTTCGTTCGAGTAACACAGATTGTTTTCCAGTACTCACAATCCTAAAGCAAGTATCCTGATACCCTATAGCAGTAATTTTAATTACATATGAATTCTGTATGCCCGAAAACTTTGCCCTTACTACTCCACTATCGTCGGCTACAAAGTGTAATGTATCGTTTCTATATGGCGGTATGATTGAAATCGTGGCCTTTTTTACAGGGGCATTGTCAACATTATCCTTGACAGAAATATCTACTGGAATTTCATTTACGGGTCTTAAAGCACATCTTGTTATTGCTACCACTTCCTCCTGGCTACTGGCCGTTTGGGAAAAAGTCAAAATAAACAGGCAAATACTAAGTGTAAAAATTATTCTCATAAGCAAAATTTTTAATTCTATTAATCAATCAATACAATGCAAATCACCGTAAAAAAAAGAGGGCTGGTAGAAACCAGCCCCGTTATCACTAACCGGCTGTTAAATGATTAGTTATTTTCAACAGGATGACGTTATGGCGCTGATTACACAAATTATTTTCGGTTTTTATTAACAGGCATTTCTTCGGAGTCATCATCAGTTCCGCCTTCACTCTTTGGTTCAGGTTTGGCTTTTGCCAGTAATTGGGCACTTTCTACCAGCCTTACAAATTCTGACCGGTAACCTTCCTCATCATTTCCTTTTGCCTTACGGGCAAGGCTCAGCACATTATCAAAGGAGGCAGCTGATTTATACTCAGAATTGCGGAGCAGCAGGCCAAACTGGGCCACCGCGGCTGCAAAGCGGAAATTCTCTGATGTTTTTGTAATCGCAAGTTGCTTATCCAGCACCGGGTGTTCGATCAGTTTACTTACATCGCCATCAGGAGCTTTATAGCGGAACTTCACCGTAAGAATTTCGTCTGTCTGTGACGATGAACTAAGTGGCGCTGTATTTTTCTGGTACTTCAGTGAATCCACTTTTTGCAGGAAATCACTTTTGACACTGACCGGTATTACTTCATACAATGCGGTTACTGTATGACCGCTGCCCAGCTCACCGGCATCTTTTTTATCATCATTAAAATCTTCTTTGGCCAGCATGCGGTTTTCATAACCGATCAGGCGGTAGCCCTGCACTTTGGCGGGGTTAAATTCCACCTGCAGTTTTACATCTTTGGCAATGGTAAACAATGTGCCGCCAAACTCATTTACCAATACTTTTTTGGCTTCGCTGATGCCATCTATATAGGCATGGTTCCCATTTCCTTTATCAGCTAGCTTTTGCATTTTAGCATCCTGGTAGTTACCCATGCCATAGCCGAGTACCGTCAGGAAAACTCCGCTCTTTCTTTCCTGCTCAATTAATCTTTCCATGGCATCATCGCTGCTTTCCCCCACATTAAAATCACCATCGGTACAAAGGATAACCCTGTTGTTACCACCTTTCACAAAATTTTCCCGGGCAGTCTTATACGCCAGTTTGATACCGGCTCCACCGGCGGTAGAACCACCGGCTTCCAGTTTATCAATAGCGTCTTTAATTTTAGTTTTTTCATCGCCGCTGGTTGGTTCTAACACCAATCCCGCCGCACCGGCATACACCACCATTGATATCTTATCTTCTTCCCTTAACTGATCCACCAGCATTTTCATAGACGCTTTTACCAATGGAAGTTTCAAAGGGTCTTGCATGGACCCGGAAACATCAATCAGGAAAACCAGGTTGGAAGCGGGCAGGTTTTCCGTAGGTATTTTCTTTCCCTGCAAGCCGATCAGGACCAGTTTATGGTCTTTATTCCAGGGTGCATCTGAAATTTCAGTATTGATGGAAAAGGGTTCGTTCTTTACTGGCTGTGGATATTGGTAAGTGAAATAGTTGACCATTTCTTCTATACGGACCGCCCCGGCAGGTGGCAGTTGCCCCTGGTTCAGAAAACGGCGGATATTACTGTATGAAGCAGCATCTACGTCAATAGAGAAAGTAGAAAGTGGATTATCTGTTACTTTAAGGAACCGGTTTTCGGTTATTTTATCATAACCTTCCCGGTTAAAATCTTCTTTGATGCCGTCTCTATCAGTACGGTATTGGCTTATCTCATCATATACCGGCTGATAATAAGCTGAAGATGGAGGTGCACCATACAGGGTAGTCACACTGCCTGTCATCGCTTTCCGTTGTTTTTGTGCTAATCCAACCACTACTACTTCCTGCATTTGCTGTGAAGCTGCTTTTAGTGTTATAGTAATATTGGTACGGCCATTTATTTTTACTTCCACCGTTTCATACCCTGCTGCTGAAAAAACCAGTGTAGAGTTGGAACCCGGCGCTGTAATCCGGAATGAGCCATTCATATCTGAACTGACTCCCGTATTGGTACCTTTTACCCGGATGGAGACCCCGGCAATGGTGGAGCCTGTTTCATCAACTACTTTTCCTGTTACAGTATGGGATTTTACAGGACGGAAGGCCAGTAATATGAATAAAACCGGCGCAAGCATTATTAATATTCGCTTCATAAAATAAGTTTTCATACCCTGATGCCGGTATTTTGACGATTGCATAAACCTTCTATAAAAATTTTATTCGCTAATTTTAGCCGTTGGCTTTTATCCGTAACATATCTCACAACTCACTAACCGACAAAGAGCTGGTGGCTCTGTACAAGGAATCGGGCGACATGGCCGTACTGGGAGAGCTTTACCAGCGGTACATGGAATTGGTATATGGTGTATGCCTTAAATATTATAAGGAACCAGAAACTGCCAAAGACAGTGTGATGCAAATTTTTGAGGAACTGGTATCAAAATTGAAAAAGCATGAGGTGGAGAATTTCAGGGCCTGGTTGCACCAGGTGGCCAAAAACCACTGCCTGATGCAGCTTCGGACCCCCAAAAATCTGAAAACCGTTGAGTTTAAAACAGAAGTTATGCAATCCGGAGAAGAAGTGCATCTGAATGGTGTGCTGGAAAAAGAGGAGAATTTCAAAAAATTGGAATACTGTCTCGGCACACTGACAGATGAGCAGCGGGAAGCCGTAAAACTATTTTACCTGGATGGAAAGTGTTATAATGAAATAGTGGAATTAACCGGTAAAGACTGGAACCAGGTCAGGAGTTTTATACAGAACGGCCGCAGAAACCTGAAACTCTGTATGGAAAAAACAGTCGCAGAAGCAGGCGAAAGATGAATGGTATTTTAAAAATATGAACTTTGTAATGCCGTATGGCAACGAATAACAACATACAAAACTTTACAGCTGCGGATATTGAAAAATATCACAAGGGTCTGCTTTCGCCTAAAGAAATGCATGACTTGGAAAAAGCAGCATTGGATGATCCATTCCTTGCAGATGCAATGGAAGGATATACTGTTGCCGGTGTAAATGCAGTGGCAGACATAGCAGAGCTCAGAAAACGATTAGCTGAAAAAACGGAGGAAAAGAGTAAAGTAATCCCCATTAACAGTGGCCGGAATAATTTCCGTTTATTAAGGGCTGCTGTTGTTATTGCTTTTATTGCCGGAGCCGGCTTATTGGTTTACCAGTTTGGCTTCAAAAGTAAAAAGCAAGAAATCGTACAGGCAGACCCGGTGAAAAAAGTAGAACAACCGGCAAAAGACAATGCAGCTTCACCAGGCACCATTGGTTCAGTTGAGGCTGAAGACAAAGTGAAAAACCAGTCAAAAGATATTAATGCAACAACCCCTGGAACTACCACTAATCAACCTGCCCCGGCCCCAACAAGACCTGGCAGCACTACTATTATAAAAGAAGATGCAGCAGGAGAAAAAGTGATGACAGAAACCACTGCCATCACTCCTCCTCCCGCACCTGCAAAAACCACAGAAGCACCTGCTGAAAACAGAAACCTGGCTAAAGAAGAGGTAAAACCAAAAGCAGCCGGACAAGTAAGACAAGAAACCGATGCTGATGGCTTGAAAGATGCAGCAGCTAAAAGGCAAGCTGATGAAACAAGAAATAACAGGGCTGTTACAGCTAACCGTAAAGCAGAAGAACAAAATTACCGTAACCAGCAAGCCAATGTATTCCGTGGCCGTGTTACCGATCAAAACAATGTAGGCGTACCATTTGCCAATGTAACCAACCTCGATGATAATGAAGCAGGAACATATACTGATGCAAAAGGTAATTTTATCCTTACTTATCCCGATACGGTGCTAACGGTTCAGGTTCGCTCCATTGGTTTTGAAAACAGCAATGTCCAGCTTCGGAATTATGTTCCTAACAACCAGGTGACCTTGCAGGATGACCGTAGCTTGTCTGAGGTAGTGATCAGCAATAAAAAACCCAATTCCATGGCCCGTTCAAGAGATGCTAATATGAAACTGGAAGAACCGGAACCTGCCGATGGATGGGATAATTATGACTCTTACCTTGCTAATAATGTAAAACTGCCGGATGAATATGTTACCAAACAACAAAGCAGTGGTGAAGTACAGGTTTCTTTTGAAGTGGATAAAAACGGGGAACCAGTAAATTTCAAGATTGAAAAATCCCTTTGCAAAAAATGTGACCAGGAAGCCATACGGCTGATCAAAGAAGGCCCAAAATGGAGGCGAAAAGCCAAACATGGCCGCACTACTGTAACGATTACTTTTTAAATTGGACGGGTTGTACCTGACTCACGACTATTGACTACCGACTAATGACTAACGATTCCTGACTCCCGACTTCTCCCTTTCCCCTACCTTTGCCTTCTCAAAAACTTGCAGTATGAAGAAAATACTTTTCACCGCCATTGCGGTATTATCATTAATTATTAGTGAAGCACAGTTAAGAACACCTGCTCCAAGCCCCACTCAAACCATTAAGCAGGATTTTGGTCTCTCTTCTGTAGAGTTATCCTATTCCCGTCCGGCTATGAAGGGCAGAAAGATCTTTGGAGACCTGGTTCCTTTTGGTAAAGTATGGCGTACAGGAGCCAATAGCGCCACTACCCTCACTTTTGGCGAGGAAGTTACCATCGGTGGCACAAAGGTGCCCGCAGGTAAATATGGCCTGTTGACTATTCCTGATAAAAAAAGCTGGACAATTATCATTTCTAAACAAACAGATGTAACCAGCCCCGCTGCTTATAAGCAAGACCAGGATGTTGTAAGAGTAGAAGCAAAAACAATGGAGATGAACAGTGCTATGGAGTCGTTTACTATGCAATTCGCAGATGTAAAACCAACCAGTTGTGAGCTCCATATTATGTGGGAGAAGACGGCAGTAGCCCTTCCCATTACGGTTGACGTAGAAAAGAAAGTAATGGCACAGATAGAACAGCTGATGAATAAAGACAACCGTCCTTATTTCAACGCCGCCATGTACTATATGGAAAATGGTAAAGACCTGAACCAGGCCCTCTCATGGTTCGACAAAGCCGTTGAAATGAACCCATCTGCTTTCTGGATTCATCACCAAAGAGCCAATTGCCTGGCAAAACTGGGTAAGAAAGCTGAAGCAAAAGCTGCTGCTGAAAAATCAAAAGAACTGGCCGCTGCTGCTAAAAACGATGACTATGTTAAGCTGAACGAAAAATTATTGGCCGAGCTGGAGAAATAATCACAGCAAAAAAATTGCTGCTGAAACCTCGTCAGTTTACTGACGGGGTTTCTTTTTTGCTAAACATTGATTGCAATAATAAACTGAAAGCCACTACTCCAAATGCACCAATTGGGTTTAGCCACAAAAATCCCATTTTGAAAATACCAACTTTAGTCAAAATAAAAACTGTCAACACCAGCATCTCTGCCAATACTGCCGCCCAAAAAACGACATTACCACTGGAAATTCTCTTAATGAAAAAAGCAACAAGAAAAACCCCAAGAATTACGCCATAGAACAGAGAACCCAAAACATTCACTGCTTCAATCAGGCTGTTACCAATGTTGTAAGTAAACATAGCCACTACTATGCAAAAAATACCCCAGCCCAAAGTATACCATTTGGATAACCGATATTCATCTTCACCAGTTTCTTTCCTTTTAGTAAACCTGCGGTGAAAATCAACCATTGAACAGGAAGCCAGCGAATTGATAGCGGCTGCAATACTTCCCCACGAAGCAAGAAAAATAATAGCGATCAGCAGCCCTACCAGACCGACTGGTAAGTTATCTACAACAAAACGCAGGAAGATATAATTTGTATCATTGCCATCACCACCGGGTATTTTTTCATTCAACCATCCCTTTACTTTATTGCGCAATCCCTCTGAATTCTTTTGCAACTCCTTCAACGTAAGCAAAGACTGGTCAGCAAGGCCTTCATTACTGCTATGCCTGGCATCAGCATAGGCAACAACGGCACTTTGCTTCAATGCACCAATTGAATCATATTGCTGTTGCACCAGGTAAAAAGAATCCCGGTAGACTGATTGCTCAATTTTTTTAACCTGCACATCATTAAAAAAGATCGGAGCCTTATTGAACTGGTAAAAGGTAAAAACCAACACCCCAATCAGCAGAATCAAGAATTGCATTGGCACTTTCACAATACCATTCATAAGTAATCCCATACGGCTTTCTCTCAACGATTTTGCCGTTAGGTATCGGCCTACCTGGCTCTGGTCCGTTCCGAAATAGGATAAAGCGAGGAAAAAACCACCAACGATGCCGCTTAGCAAATTGTATTGATCGCTCCAGTTAAACCCCTTTTCCGTAATACCAGTAGTGATAACATTCAGTTTCCCCATCTTGCCTCCCACTTCCAGGGCATCAGTAAAACCAACATTTTCCGGTAACATATTCACCACCATATACCCGGCCAGAAACATCCCGGTGAAAACAACGATTAATTGAAGTTGTTGTGTGTACGCAACTGCTTTTGCCCCTCCTGTCATGGTGTATATGATCAGCAGGCCCCCCATGAATAAATTTGTCCAGATAATATCCCAGCCTAACAAAGAAGAAAGTATAATGGAAGGTGCAAATACACTGATACCTGTTGACAGACCTCTTTGTAAAAGGAAAAGAAAGGAAGTAAGTGTTCTTGTTTTTCCGTCAAACCTGTTTTCTAAGTACTCATATGCTGTATAAACTTTCAGGTTTCTAAAAATGGGTACAAAAAATATACTAATGACCACCATTGCCAGCGGTATGCCAAAATAATATTGTACAAACCGCATACCGTCAGTATACGCCTGGCCTGGTGCTGATAAAAAAGTAATGGCACTGGCCTGTGTTCCCATGATGCTCAGGAGGACCAATCCCCAAGGCAAACTCCTGTTTGAAAGAAAATATCCATCCAGGTTATGAGTGGTACGGCTTTTATACAATCCATAAGCCACAATAGCCAGCAGGGTAACAACCAGTACTATCCAATCCAGCTGGCTCATGCAAATCGTTTGGTGATGAGATAAAAAATAATAATCAGTACGACAAGAAATAACAGCACAAGTATGTACCAGCTTGTCCAGCTCTTAAAAAACGGTGCCTTATCGTTTTCTTGCTGCGTCATATTATAATTACTTACGGTTCGTTCTGAGCCAGCCTGTCATCAGTATTACAATCCCTAAAATCAGTCCGATCAGTATCCCGATTCGTACCTTCTTTATCAATACTCCTAAGACCAATCCGAGAATGATGGCAAAAATAAACGCCATCTCTCCCCTTTTCACATTGGGTTTATTATTACTCATTAAAATCCTTTCTTCTTATTTAATGCAATCAGGTTAGCCAGCAAACGATAGGCGCCGGGTACACCGGCTGGTAACTGGCGGAAGAACACAATACCGGTGTAAGTGAAATATCCTTTGCCGTATTTAGCTACCAGTAAACTGCCGTCATCCGATTTTTCACCCGGATCAGCCATGCCAATCAGCTTTTCAATTTTACCAGAAGTATCACTGCCATGATAGATACTTCTTTCCTGCTTCCACCCTTTAAAATCATCGCCTGTGAGCTTGTTAGGAAAGTTGAAAACCGTGTGCTCAGGTTTCAGGAAAGAAACGGCTGCATTCTCATCTGTTACCCTTGTACGGGTAATATTAAATTCATAAGGACCAATTTTTGCCCTTACCGGGCCAATCTGGTTACTGGTATTGTACTGAACAATGAGGTTACCGCCATCGTTTACATACTTCATTAGCTTATTATAATATTTGTTCAGCCATTCATTGGTATTATAGGCCCGGACACCGGTGATAATTGCATCAAACTTTTCCAGGTTGTTTTTGGCAAGCTCTTTATCGGTAAGTAGGGTCACCTCATACCCCATTTGTTCAAGTGCTTCCGGAACTTTATCGCCGGCCCCTATTATATAACCAACTTTTTTGTTGTACGTTTTAAGGTCTATTTTTTTGATCGTTACATCAGCATCGTGAAAATAATTTATCCAGGGAATATGATCATATTTCACTTCATGCTTGTCGAGTACCGCCATAACCGCTGATTTGTCTTTTACAGCCATCAATAATTCCTGATCGTTCTTTATCGGGCCGCTTTTATAAGTAATATCTGAAACCTGGTTCCTGGTATTGAAACTAATCTCCTGCTGACTGAATGTAACATTTTCTGCTGGTTGCTTAGTAACAGCATCTGAAACACTGAGCATACCTGAAAAGCCCTTTTTCATTCCTTTCAGTAAAAGACTACCATTAATGCCTTCTTTTTCATTGATTACAATCTGCAGATCTTCGGCCGGAGTGATCAAAACCGGTGGCACTACCACCAGCGGCTGGTATAGCTCGCCTCTTACAGGGTCAGTAAACTTATAACGGACCGGCCGCATAAAGAAAAAGCTTTCACCAAATATCCTCACTTGAATAAAAGCATTGTAGGCCGGCTCAACATCAGGATAGCCGATCAGCAACTGATCAGTCACATTAAAATAACCTTCAGACATTTTGTTAGCCAGCCAATATGGTTGTGTAACAGGCTTCTCAGCAGGGACATAAATGGTTTTTGAAAAATTGAAATTTTTGTTTCTCTCCAATACCCTGAGAAATGATGTATCCAATTTGTCAACAACAACTTTTTGTAATGATGCATCCGTACCGAGGCGGTTATTAAAAGAGAAATTCAGCCTGATGGAATCTGTCTGCACGGCAAATTGCTCCGAAGTGGTTATATCTAAAAACAAACCGCTGCATTGGCCAATAAGGGCCTGTACTTCTCTAAGCTTCTGTTCTCTCCAATATCCATCTTCCATACTTTTTATGGCTTTATAAACGTTAACCAGTCCTTCCACTGAATATTCCGGGTGCAGCAAATCAAAAGAGGCTATTAGCTCATTAACCATTTTCTCAATCGCTTCACCCCCTTTTATTCTTTTCCATGAAAGTTCGCTTCCTTCCATAAGATCACTGGAAGGCTGATTTCCCCTGGTTGCCGTAAAATACTCAAAGGCCTCTCCCCTGGCAGCAGGAACACCAAAGCCCTGGCTTTTATGCTGGCTGCGGCTCTCCGCAGCTATTTCGCCATAACTTTTTCCAAGCAGGGGATTATAGCCCCCGACATCAATCTTGAACTGGTCTTCTCTTGTTGTATTATTTCCTCCAAAATTGAACGTATTCCATAGTACTCTTTTGGCCTGCCAGGTTGAAACATATTTTAATTGCTCCGGGAAACGATTGGGATTAGCAGCAGCTTCAAATGCTTCATTGGCCAGTATAGCAGAGGCAGTGTGATGTCCATGCCCCCCCTCGCCGGTAGTGGGAAACCGGGTAATGATCACATCCGGCTGAAACTTACGTATCACCCATACAACATCACTCAATATTTTTTCTTTATCCCATTTAGTAAACGTTTCTTCAGGATTTTTAGAATAACCAAAATCATAAGCTCTTGTAAAAAACTGCTCACCACCATCTATTCGACGGGCTGATAATAGTTCTTGTGTTCTGATCAATCCCAGTTCAATACCCTGTTCTTCGCCAATAAGATTTTGCCCACCGTCACCTCTTGTAATAGACAGATACCCGGTCCTGTAAAGTTTATCTTTTGATAAATAAGTGATCAGCCTGGTGTTTTCATCATCGGGGTGGGCAGCTACATATAACACTGACCCCAGAACATTCAGCTTTCGAAGCGCCAGGTACATATCAGCAGAAGTCCAGCTTTGCGGTGCTTGCGCAAAAACAGGCAATTCAAGTATCAAAACGAATAACAGGAAATAATATCTCTTCATCCGGTGAAATTATTCAGCGAATATAAT
>CAZWIM010000061.1:0-2476 GCA_964634265.1 uncultured Chitinophaga sp.
CATCATATTCTTTACCGGGATTATTGGTAAGAGTGAAATGTATCAACTGGTTGTTCTTCAAATTTGGAAGATCCTTTTCATACACTGAAAGGTCAAGGTGCAATTGGCTGTTATCTACAATTTCCGCCACAGGTGTGGTAAGATCCACATAGCTGCCCATTTTTACTTTTACATCACTCACTACACCATTAATAGGACTCATAACCGCCAGTACCGATATTAGTTTTCCGTTGGCTAGAATTGCCGGGTTAATACCCATTAATTGTATTTGTTGTGCCAGGGTTGATTTCAGGTTTCTCAATGTTTTTAATTCTGTTTCTGCTGCCTGCAGATTTTTTAATGCCCCTGCATTACCGGCATTAAGCTCCCGTTGGCGTTTTACTTCCAGTTCGGCTAATGTAATTTTAGTATTTACATTCAGATATTCACTTTGTGCCTGTATGAAATCAGGATTGCTGATAGTAGCAATGGTTTGCCCTTTTGAAACTCTGCTGCCTGGCTGTACCAACAGCGATTTTACAACGCCGTTGTAAATTGTGTTTACACTTGCTTTGTTTTGATTGGGAACCCGTAATACGCCAACTGCTTTTAGAGATGAGGTTAACTCCTTTTCTTCAATCCTTCCCAGTTCCACACCAATGGTATTCATTTGTTCTTCGGTAAGTGTGGTTGTGCCGGGGTTTTCATGTTCATCTTCATGCTTTTCTTCTTTAGCTGCCGGTTCGGTGTTTGAGTTGCTTTTACCACCGCAAGCCGTTATAAAGGCAAGGCAGGTAAACATAATTGTTGCTATTACTAAACGCTTCATCTTATGATTTTTATTGGTTGATGTAATAATTGTATTGAATTACTGACTGATTGAAAGCATTGAGATTATCCAGATAGTTCTTTTGTATTTCAATAGCCTGCGTTAAAAACTGTGACAGTTCTGCAAAACTGATTTCACCAGAGCGGTAAGCCAGCGATGCTGCTTTTATAACTTCTTCAGCTTGTTTTAAACCAGTTGTTTCATAAAAGGACAACATGCTGTTATTCTTTTCTACCTCTTGCTGTAGTTGCAATTTCTGTGTTGTCAACACCTGGCTTTCGTAGTCAAACTGTTTTTGCTGAACTGCCATCTCTGCCTGTGCTGTCTTTACTTTATTTTTATAAGCACCTGCACCAAATAAGGGGAAAGCTGCAGTAACAGAAAATCCCGTAAAGGGATCTTTCGCTCCCCACAACCGCTGAGAAAAAAAGCGGCCGGAAAACTCTGGCTTATTTTCATTCCTGATTACTCCAATGCCGGCAGTGGCAATATTTATGTTTTGCGATTGCAATGCCAAAACGGGATGCAGGCTATCAGTGACCAAAGCGGGAATTGCGATCTTCTCTAAAGGCTGCTCAACGGGTAATATGAGGTCAGAAGTATTAAACAGTTGAGTAAATGCTTGCTGCTGAATTTGTATTTCCCTCCCGATCTGCTGAAGCAAAGCCTGGAGTTCACGCATTCTCACATTGGCTGCAATACTGTCAAGGCCGGGACTATCACCGGTCTTGACTTTTAATATAGCTGCATCGGATAATGAGCGGTAAATGCTATCCAGCCTTCGGTATAGCTGTTGTTTATCCTGTAAAAACCAAAGCTGATAATATACCGACCGCACATCCCGCTTCAACTGAACTTCGATAGCAGATGAATTCAGGTTATAATACTTCAATTGTTCGTTGTAAAGATTTTTCTGTGCCTTGTATAATCCGGGCCACGCAATACTTTGGGATAAACCGATTTTTAAAATTCCGGTATTATCACTTGGCCGCATATCCTCATTTTCTGCAAATACACCTGTTTTTGGTAAAGCTGTTGCTGTTTTTACTTGTGCTTTGCCTTTATTTATTTGCTGATTGTTTACCTCGTATAGTAAGTTGTTTTTTGCAAGACTTACTGCATCAGCTATTGATATTCGCTTTGGCACAGGTTGCTGGGCTTGTATATTGTTGGCAGTGCCTAATAACAATAAACCTAATACTACAAGGGCTGGTTTCACTTGCATTTTCCTTTTAGATGAAAAAATAATGTAGAGCAGCGGTAACACTACCAACGTAAGAAAGGTGGCAGTTATTAACCCCCCAATTACAACGGTAGCCAATGGCTTTTGAACTTCAGCACCGGCTCCTGTTGATAATGCCATTGGGATAAAACCCAATGCCGCTACGGATGCTGTCATCAATACAGGACGTAACCGGATTTTTGTCCCCTCTATTACACGCTGAAAAATATCTTTCATCCCATCTTTATCCAATTGATTGAAAGTGCTGATCAAAACAATGCCATTAAGTACAGCTACACCAAACAAGGCAATAAAGCCTACACCCGCTGAAATACTGAAAGGCATTCCCCTTATTAACAAGGCGAACACACCCCCGATTGCACTCATGGGTATAGCCGTATAAATCAGCAATGCTTCTTTCATGGAACCAAAAGTGAAGTAGAGCA
>CAZWIM010000061.1:2576-5240 GCA_964634265.1 uncultured Chitinophaga sp.
GTTCTGTTTGCACTGTCCAACCGAACAACCAGGTCAAATTTTCTTTCATTCTCAAAAACCACCCCGGCTGCTTCACCGGCAAATGCTGTACTTATAGTGTGATTAATGTCTTCAATGTTCAATCCATAACCCGCAATTTTTGCCCGGTCATATTGAATGGTGATTTGTGGTAAACCCGTTGTTCTTTCTACCTGTGGCTCTGTAGCTCCATTTACGGATTGCACGATTTTGGCTACCTGGGGAGCTAATACAGCTAACGTATCAATATTCTCGCCGAATATTTTTATGGCCACATCCTGCCTTACCCCGGTCATCAGTTCATTAAAACGCATCTGAATGGGTTGTGATGCTTCGAAAAAAACGCCGGGTATCACTTTTAATTTTTCAATCATCATTGCGGCCAGTTCATTATAATCCTTTGTTGTTGTCCATTCACTTTTTGGTTTCAGCATAATGATAAGATCAGATGCTTCCGGTGGCATTGGGTCTGTTGGCACTTCTGCACTCCCGGTTTTTCCTACCACCATTTTTACTTCCGGGAATGATTTTATAATCCGGCTGGCCTGCATGGATGTCTCCACACTTTGTGTTAATGATGTTCCCTGTGGCAATATGCAGTGAAAAGCATAGTCTCCTTCCTGCAACTGTGGGATGAATTCACCGCCCATCCTGCTAAACAGAAAGACAGCGACCACCAGCAAGGCAACTGCCCCGGTAACTACCGCATACTTCACTTTGATAGCCCAACGGATAAGAGGAGAATATAATCGTTGGAAAAAATCCATCATCTTATCAGCGAAATTCTTTTTATGGGATACTTTTTTGGAAAGAAAAAGGGCAGACATCATTGGGATGTAGGTGAGAGAAAGTATCAATGCTCCCAATATGGCGAACCCAACTGTTTGCGCCATTGGGCGGAACATTTTACCTTCGATACCTTCTAAAGAAAGAATGGGCAGGTAAACTATTAAAATGATGATTTGCCCGAAAGCTGCTGAACTCATCATTTTTTTGGCGCTCCCTTCTACCGCCTCGTCCATTTGTTTTTGCGTAAGTTTTCCGGCTACATGCTTAACCACTAAAAAATGAAGGGTGGCTTCCACGATAATAACAGCCCCATCCACAATTAACCCAAAATCAATAGCACCTAAACTCATGAGGTTGGCACTTACTCCAAATAAACGCATCATGCCTAATGCAAACAGCATAGAAAGAGGAATAGCGGATGCAACAATCAGTCCGGCACGGATATTCCCCAAAAACAGAATCAGCACAAGTATTACAATCAATGCGCCTTCAATGAGGTTAGTTTTTACTGTACCAACGGCACGGTCAACTAAACTCGTTCTGTCTATATACGCTTCTATTTCCACATCTTCAGGTAAAGCCTTTTTAATGGATGCCATTTTATCCTTTACCCTGCTTACTACGGCTGCACTGTTTGATCCTTTTAACATCATCACTATGCCACCAACCACTTCCTTTTCTCCATTATAGGTAACCGAACCGTATCTTACTGCATTACCCAACTTTACATCCGCTACATCCTTTACCAGTACCGGAATGTTGTTTACCTTTTTAATGACCGTATTCTTTATATCATCCATAGAACTAACCAGGCCAATACCTCTGATAAAATAAGCATTGGGTTTTTTATCTATGTAGGCACCGCCGGTATTTTCATTATTCTTTTCCAGTGCCGAAAATATTTCAGCAATGGTCACATTCATAGCTTTAAGGCGATAAGGATTTACAGCTACTTCATACTGTTTTAATAACCCGCCAAAACTATTTACTTCCGCTACCCCAGGTGTGCCGTAAAGCTGTCTAGCAACAATCCAGTCCTGCATGGTCCGCAGATCCATGGCCGAATATTTATCTTCTGCCCCTTTCTTTGGGTGAATTACATATTGATAAATCTCTCCTAATCCGGTACTCACCGGAGCCAGCTCTGGCGTACCTAATCCTTTAGGAATTTTCTCTTCTGCCTCTTTGAGCTTTTCATTAATCAACTGGCGGGCAAAATAGATGTCAATGTCATCATGGAAAACCACAGTAATAACTGATAAACCAAATCGTGAAATGGAACGCATTTCCTCCAAATCGGGCAGATTAGCAAGGCTTTGTTCAATAGGATAGGTTACCAGTTGTTCAGTTTCCTGCGCTGCCAGGGTTGGGGTGAGTGTAATAATCTGCACCTGGTTATTGGTAATATCAGGCACCGCATCAACCGGCAGCTTACCTGCACTCCACACTCCCCAAAAAATGAGTGCAAGCGTCATTAACCCGATAATGAGCTTATGTTTTATGCTGAAGTGAATAATTTTATTTAGCATGATTTTATTTATGATTTGAAATATGATGATAGTACCTGATCATGTACCCGGCTATTGCTGCTAGCAGGATAGCCCCAAGCAGTATCATAGTGACTAATTTAACAACCCGCATCCACAAGGGCTTTACAGGGTCTTTGATTTTGCTGTAAACCGGTTTCTTACGGGTTGATGACTTTTTGTTTTTGGCCATAACCTACGATAACCGAAATAATAAAAGGAACAGGCAATGCACTATCTGTGCATGCAAACGAAGAGAAAAGGATTAAGCAGCTATTTTGGGAGGCTGCCAGATGCTGTTGTGGGTATCTGTTATGTTATCTTCCTGAAA
>CAZWIM010000061.1:5340-9549 GCA_964634265.1 uncultured Chitinophaga sp.
CTGAATTTTTGAACAGTTCCCAATTCACTTGAAATATACACGGTTGTTTTGGTTGGATGCTCAAAGGTTACTGCATAAGCAGGTAAAGGATTTTCACGGTACTCATGATGATTGTTCGTATGAGTGAGATACTCAACAGACTTTACTTTCGGCTCACCATTAAACCGTATTTTGGCTATTTCAAGGGCTTCTTCTTTTGACAAAGGACCTCTCAACTGACCTGTTTCGGCATCAGCAAGATGATTCATTGACTCCCCGTTATGCTCATGATTGTCCGCTTTGTGAATGGTATTTACAAAACGCACCTGGTAATATGGTTTGCCCAATATTTCAATCAACTGGATGGATACTACTGAATCAATCCGGTGAACTTTCTTAATTGTGTCTAATACTACTGTTGGACTTACCAACGAAATATTGGAAGAAAGCAGTGGTGCGTTTTTCTTTTGAAAATCACCATGCACTTCATCCATATTACTCCAACTGAAATAAAGACCACCGATTGTCCACATCAGAAATTGAATGCCTAACAAAACACCAAGCCACCGATGCGATTTGCGGATATAATAATGTTTGCTTTTTGCCATAAACAGTTTTGCTTGTTGGATTATTTTAATTTTAACAGGCTTGCGTTAATGGCTACCACCACTGTACTTACACTCATAAGTACAGCACCGGCAGCAGGACTTAACAATATTCCCATTTTGTACAATACACCTGCCGCCAATGGCAAAGCCACTACATTATAACCTGTTGCCCAAATTAAATTCTGAATCATCTTTCTGTAAGTGGCTTTACCAAATTGAATTAATGCAACAACATCTTTTGGATTACTGTTCACAAGAACTATTCCGGCTGTTTCAGCGGCTATATCAGAACCTGAACCCACTGCTATACCTACATTGGCCTGTGCTAATGCAGGTGCATCATTTACACCATCGCCTGTCATGGCTACATATTCGCCTTTATCCTGCAATTCCTTTATTTTCTCCAATTTCTGGTGTGGTAATACTTCAGCGAAGAAACTGCTCATGCCTAATTTTTTGGCAACCGTTTCAGCAACCTGTTTGTTGTCACCTGTAAGTAAAACAGATTTGATATTATTACTATGCAGTGTTTTAATAGCTTCTGCTGATTCAGGTCGAATACTGTCAGATAAAGAAATATATCCTGCCAGTTTATCATCTACCAAAACAAACACTACTGTTTCTGTTGCATCAGTATTGTAATTAGCCGGAAGTGAAATATTTTTTTCCTTCAGATAGCCAGGACTTACAACCTTAACGTCATTGTTATCAACAGTTGCTTCAACACCCTTCCCGGTAATAGCATTGAAATTTCCGGCTGACGGAATTTGAACCGATAAATCTTTTGCTTTTTGTATAATACCCGTTGCAATCGGATGCTCTGAATTTTGTTCCAACGCAGCGGCATATTTCAGTAATTCATTGTTGGAAAGCCCTTCTATTAATGAAACAATATTTGACACTTCAAATTTTCCTACGGTCAATGTTCCAGTTTTATCAAATACCAGTGTGGTAATCTTTCTTGAATTTTCAAATGCTGTCCTGTTCTTAATCAGTAACCCATGCTGTGCTGAAAGTGCAGTGGATTTTGCAACAACCAGCGGCACTGCCAATCCTAAGGCATGAGGACAACAAATAACAATGACGGTTACCATTCTTTCAATGGAGAATGCCAAATCCTTGCCTGATAAATACCATACAAGAAATGTAGTGATGCCTGCCACAATAGCTATCAGCGTCAACCATCTTGCTGCTGTATCTGCAATCAGTTGCGTTTTGGATTTTGATTTCTGTGCATCCTGCACCAGTTTTATCACCTGGGATAGATAAGAATCCTTTGCTCCATGAGCAACCGTCACTTTTATGGCACCATTTCCGTTGATAGAACCGGCAATTACTTTATCTCCCTTGCTTTTTCCAACAGGTTTCGATTCACCGGTTAGCATACTTTCATTGAGATAACTTTCCCCGTCTGCGATGATACCATCTGCTGCTATTTTCTCGCCGGGCTTTATCAGAATCATATCGCCTTCTTTAAGCGATTCTGTTTTTACATCCGTTACTTTATCTCCATTCACTAAATGTGCATCATCAGGCATCAACTGAACCAGTAATTCCAGTTCCCTCGAAGCACCAGCTACGGATTTCATCTCTATCCAATGCCCCAATAGCATGATAAGGATAAGTGTTGCTAACTCCCAGAAAAAATCCATCCCCTGCAATCCAAAGACGGTTGCCACGCTGTAGATATACGCCACTGAAATGGCAAACCCCACGAGAGTCATCATGCCGGGATTTTTTGCCCTCATTTCACCAACCAATCCTTTAAGGAAAGGCCAACCTCCATAAAAGAAAACAACAGATGATAAAAAGAACAGCACATATTTTGAACCGGCGAAACTGAGACGAATATTTAACCAATGTTGTATCATTTCCGATAACAACATAATAGGTACAGTGAGAATTAATACCACATAAAATCTCTTTTTGAAATCAGCGATGCCCGATGTGTGATCTTCATGTCCGCCATGTGCCCCCGGTTTTTTCAAAGGAACTAAAGTCATTCCGCACAAAGGACATTTACCCGGCCCATCCTGAACAATTTGCGGGTGCATGGGGCAGGTGTATCTGGTGAATCCCTGTTGTGCCGTATTGATGTTTACAACAGGCGCAGGTCGCTGCACATGGGCTTCCTGCTTTTCTGTTTTATGTTCTGCATGGTGATGATGTGAGTGGCTGTTATCTGATTCCCCTTTAACAGGAATAAGTTTCATTCCGCATTTTGGACAATCACCCGGCTTATCCCGAATAACTTCAGGGTGCATCGGACAGGTGTATTGCAGAATTTCGGTGCTACCTGGTGTATGTTCCATAACTATATTACATTATAATCCGTGACAGGATGATTTTGAAATTAGTTCCTACCAGAATATTTATTTTCCAGTTCTTCAATTCTCTTTCTTAACTGAGATACCTGGTTGCTCATTTTAGTTTTCTCCGCTATTACAAGTGCTCTTTTTGCAGCTGCAATAGCTTTTTGATATTGTTTTAAATCGCCTGCTATTTTTTGCAGCAGGTTGGGGTAGCTAAAATTGTTACCGTCTGTTTGCTCTGCTTTCTCTACCCATTCTGCCGCAAGTGAAAGATCCCTGCTTGTTGCATAATAATACGCTGCCGCCTGGAATAGTACATCAGGGGTCTGATTCTGCTGTCGTAAAACTATTTCTTCAATTTGTCTGCACACCTTCTCATCCGCTGTGCTTCGGACCGGAATTTTTACGCTTGTATTTTCCCATCTTAACTGAAGTGTACCTCCGCCCCGGTTATCAATATCACTGATATCAATAGTAAACACTTCCTGAAATGCTGTTAGCTGCTGAGAAGGCACAGTTATCCTTACAAGGTCTTTAGCCTGGCTATAGCCAAAAGCCCCATGTATGGTCGTATCAGTATTAAAAATAATTATCCAGTTGGCCGGAGACGGGATGGTGTAAAAGGAATAACGCCCTGGTGGAATTAATTTATCTCCCAATATAATTTCATCATTGCATACTAATTGAGTACTTTCCCCTGCACCTGTTCTCCAGACTGAATCATAAGGAACTAAACCACCGAATATTTTTCGCCCTCTTGCAAAAGGACGGCCATACGATATTGTGATTTCTGTATTCCCTAATTCCTGCATAAAAGACGCAACGGGACTTGCCGGGGGAGTTGGAAAGTTTATTTTGTTCTGCGCTGATGAATGAATGCTGAGAATAAGCAATACAATTAGTAGTTTATTCATTTTTCCAGTTTTAGAATATTTTATTATATTATTTACAGCAATCCTTTTTCCTTCCAAATAGGACATTGAATATTTTTCGAAAAATCCTTGTTATGTGTTTCAGAATTGTCATATTATATTATACAGCAGAATAATCAGGCTATTGTTTTACTGCTTTCAATATCTGAACTTCTCCAAAAATTGTTTTGAATTTCTTCCTGATAGAAGTATTCTTAAACCCTGCTTCAGCGATCAGTAATGGCATCAAACCTCTTGCATTGGCGCTTGTGGGTTTATATCCATCTAGTCCACGAATCGTATTAAATAATAATCGCTGAAACCAAGAATCTGACCTTCCGAACTCAGCAATAAATATCTGTCCCCCTTTCTTTGTAACCCTGAATAGCTCCGTAAGTA
>CAZWIM010000062.1:0-9497 GCA_964634265.1 uncultured Chitinophaga sp.
CCTTTACTTCGCTAATCCACATAGCACCCTGGTTGTCTCTTGCCATCGGGCAATGGTCATGATAAACCGGGCGGCCAGCTCCGAAGTTTTTCACTAACTCATACACTACTTCACTCATCTGTACAAAATGTGAACGCTGATGTTTTATGTTATCAGCATTTTTGGCAATATGGTCAGCATGTTCTTTCATTTCTTCTTCGTTTGCGTCGTATGCAGTTTTTTGTTCTGCGGTTAACAATGATTTATCCAGTTTGCCTATCGCATCTTCCATTGCTTTTGCGCCGCTGGCTGCTTCACCGGCATTATCATTTGCCAGTGCATTTTTGATATGCAGGTAATGGTCAACAATTGCTTTGATGGAGGCAGCAGCAGTTGCACCCACATTTGTATAAACCACTGCAATAGCTTTTACATCATTGTCATCTGTAGTGGTAATGTGTTGTGTAGTGTCTTTACTCATATCATGCCCTTCGTGTTCATTTTTGCTGCCACCACTATTGCAGGCTGCAAACACAATGGCACTGATGACTAAAAGGCTGAAGAAAATCTTTTTCATTGAATTGTAGTTTAGTTGAGATTAATGTTTGTGATTTGCGGGTTGATGCGTACCTGCTTTTTTTCTTTCATAGAGGCAGCAGCCGGGCAGCTTATTATACACTTTATCATCTGCACTCATTTTTTCAGTGTCGTGTCCTACTGTTGCTATATTTTTCTGAATCTGATCATTTGAAATTTTGGCGCTATCATAAACAACCGTCATTATTTTAGTATCCTTATCCCACGCTGCACTGGATACTCCTTCGGTTAGTGCTGCTTTTTCAATTCTCTTTTTACACATGCCACAGTTGCCAAATACTTTGAAAGATTCCGTTTTACTTTGGGCAAATACCGTTACAGAGAGGATGGTTAAAACTGCCATCATCAGCATTTTAATTGCATTCATATTTATGGTTTTAGTATGTTGAGAAACTATTTTCCGTGGCATAAGGAAATGCCAATAGCCCGACAAATGATTTGTCCGGCTTCAAAAAGGGAGTAATCTTTAAATCAGGAAACTGCGATGGAGGATATAAACGGCAACGCCAGTACTTCGGGGAGGTGCATGGCTGATTGGATTTTCCTCAGTAACGGAAGGGATGTTATTATCAGGTATTTCAACAAAAGATACCGGAAGAGCGACCGATGCTAACTGCATCATCTGGAACCCGGCTTCAGCGATTTTTTGGTCGCCATCGTTCTTTACAAATTTGTGTTCGTCCTTACAGCAGCCATTATCTTTTTCCTCGGTTTTCTCCATCCCGCATTCACCACAGGTTTTGGACTTATTATGTCCAAGCCCCCAATCGGCCAGTTTGCCCATGCAGTAATGCATATGAACTGTAGCCCCGGTAGAAGTACCAAGGTATATGACCGCTAATATGACTGCCAGAATCTTTTTCATGAATTCGCCTACATCAAAAGTAAAGCTATTTTAATGGAAAGAATCAAATTATTTTTACAGTTGTCATACATTTACATGGCTTTCAGTTCTTTATAAGAAAGTTTCTGCTGAAGAATATTTTGCTGAATTTTCATAAAAGTTGCCCTTTTATTTAGCTGCTTCATGTCTCATTTTCTAATAATAGTATGAAAATACTTTTTGAATATCCTGATAAAATAATTTTCCCGTTTGCTACCTTGTTTTGAAGCAGCCCGCTGGTTCCTAGCTTTCTCCGCTATCGGATGCCAATGAGTGACCTTAACACCGGAAAAATCACCACATCCAATTATAGATTGGAAATAACAATTTTCGTGGCATTGATGGCTGGTATCAACATCCATAGTTCCTAATACAAAATGATGCAATTGCTGGCCCACATCATTCACACCTGAGGGCGATATAAATAGACTGAGCATTTGTAGAACTTCCATTGATGCGAGATGGCTGCTGAATACAAATACATTTTCATGGGCATCTTCAAATATTTGTTTATCCAGCCCCTTGATGTATTCGGGGTCATCGAACTTTCCATCCATTTCAAGGACGGCATTCTCCGTTTTATACTGGCCAAGACATTCAAGACAGGCTCTTTTATAACCTACTGTTTGCGCCTTCCAGTCTGCTCCAATGATCTTCGTATTAGCTTTATTAGTACGCACCAGGATACCACCATCAATAACAGGGATTAAGTGAGCATAGGAAATAAAATTAAGAACCTGTCTTGGCCAGGGACGGTCTACGCAACTAAAAATGATATCACAATTCAAAGCAGCCTGGAAACCCTGCGGTTCACAAATACTGTACTCACAGCAATCTATTTCTACATTGGGGGCAGTAGCACTGCGCCGGATGCCATCGGCTACTGCTAGTACCTTTGCCCTACCGGTATCTGATACAAAAACATTGGTAAGGCGGTCCAGGTTCTTTTCTTCAACACTGTCAAAGTCAATCAGGGTAAACTTTGAAATTCCTGAGCGGGCCAATATCTCTGCAACAATGCTTCCTACACTTCCGAGTCCAGCAATGCATATCCTCAGCCTTGATAAGTCCTCTTGTGTCCGGCTACCCCATGCCGATATTGTGCGTAATTGTTTAGAACTATCAAACACAGGGGCCACCAAGTTGTCATTATAAGTAATAGAAAGCCCTTTTCCGATCACCCGGACATTCTCACACCAGCGTCGGTCATACTTTCTCTTTTGGGTCTCATCCTTCACCCAAAACCTGCCACTCCAGGCACCATCCGTTCCCAACGTAAGCCCCACCAGTGGTATACCGGTTACTCCCATTACCGTTGGCGACATTCTTGTTTCAGCAACAATATCGTCTTCACTCATTCCCTGCCAGCCTTTCGCTGGATGTGAGTGTAGGAAGGCAATACCTTCTTTTCTGTTGCCTGCAATTTTTAAAACTCTTTCAAAATATTGTGGCAGGAACCCTACATTCCCATGTACTTCTCTGTCACCTTTTACCGGCAGAATAACCTGCGAAATAATCGCTGTTGACCGGCTGCTGCCTGTACCGGGTACATAAGTGGCAAAGCACAAATCTTCCTGTTTATCTGCTCTGACGAGATGATTGACAAGTTCACGGTGAACGTCATCGGTCATTATGACACTATAGCTTTTCATAAAATGGTAGCGAATAAGTTTCTGATATGAGCCAGATAGGTTTTCACAGTACGGTCTGTTCTGTTCCACTCAGCAGCAAAGGGTCTGCTCCAATACTGCCATTCCGCACCCAACGGGCTATTGTGAATAGCTCCACAAGGATGTGAACCACCACCTCCGGTTACAGGTAGCAGGTGGGGATTAAAATGAGGGCCCGGTGGTGGGGCCATTGGGAAGTTATCGTGTACCTGTAAGCCCATTTGAACAACCTGCCCGGCAAATTTTCCAACTGGGATTTCATATGCAAATGTCAAAAAACCAGGTTTAGGCTCCTGGACACCATACCCAAGAGCCTTTAACTGGTCAATGAAATCTGATTTAGCCATACAGAAATGTTTATGATACGGGTGTTTCTCCCCTGAATGCGGATACAAACTTTACAGCAGGACAGACCATTTTAATTGGCTTATCAGGCGTGTCTTTGAAAGAATCCTGGCTGCCGTCTGGGTTAATCCTTACCAGATAGTAGTCTTTCACGGGGGTAATACCGGCATTTTCGAGTATCTGGTTTGGGGTCAATTCCTTTTGGTCAGTGGTTTCAGGTTCACCATCCACGAAATAGTGAAAAACTTCCGTTGGCCTGATCACAAACTGTTCAATCCCGCCTTTGGCAAGGTCAACTTGTTCGGCAAGGTCTATTTTCTCAAAATCACAGCCTTTTAACTTCTGGTACAACCAGTAGCATTCAACAGGCGCAATACCGGCTTTTTCGAGAATTTCTTTGCCGGTAACGATGTGGTGATCAAATACGAAGTAGTGATCTCCAACCTTCACTTTGTATTTTTTTCCATGAGGAGGTTTTTTATCCTCTTTTGTAAATGCTTCTAAATCAATGATTAATTCGTTTTCCATCTTTTACTTTTTTGTTTATACCTATAGACTGTTGATGGTATTTCCTTTTTTGCAGGTCATCGAAAAAAATTTTCTATAGTTTTTTGAGCAACTACCTGCAAAAACCAATACTTTACCAACATATACAATTTATGAAGCCATACCAATGGAGATTGTCTGGGAGGATATAATTGTAGAACTACAAGCCTTCGCCCGCTACCTGACCCATAAAGGAGTCTGGTTCAGAGGCAGCAACCCTGTTTCTTTTCTATCCGGGAAAGAAATAGATGACTATGTCTACGAAACAATCGGCCGGTATCTCGAAAACCCTGAGAAATTTGATCCTACGAAAGGAGACCTGGTTAGTTATTTAAAATGGAACATTCTTCGTTCTCTTGTTTCCAATGACGTCCGAAGCGGAGAGAATCATCTCACAGATGTTATTTATGGCGGCAATGGCAATGATGAGCCAGATAGTGAGCAATCGTCCTATAAAGAACGCCTGCTTCCTGCTGTACTGCCATTGTTCAGCGATGAAATAGACTATGAAGCTGTTAAAGAATATATCGAGAATCAAATCCGGGGCGATGCCGTCGTCGAGGATATCTTCCTGGGTTTATACCACTATGGCATGAAAAGGGAGAAGATAATTGAAGAGTTCAAGATGAGTGTGAATGATTACAACAACGGTGTGCGGCGGCTTGACACAGTGATAAGCCGCGCCGCTTCTCAATTCAATCCAAACAAACAAACGCATGAGCAGGAAAAAAAGTCAAAGCAAATCTGATTTTGTAAATCTTTTTTTGCAGGCAGCGGACAACGAAAGCAGTGATAAAGGAATGGCCCGAGAATTTCTTGCATCCGAAGGAGTAAATGTAGACCGCATGGTATCAGATGGGCTGAAAAGGATTAAACAAATGCAAATGATTGCCGAAGCAAAAAAAACGGAGCAGGAAATGTTTGCATCCGAAAAAATAAAAGCCCAGGCGACCCAATGGGTAGATGAGTTATTAAGCAAAGTTGATTTTTCCTTGCCAGAGTTGGTAAGGAAAGAAGAACTTACAGTAAGCTTTCGCAATGTAGAGCACTTAAGCCAGGAAGATATAAGGGTCATTCTTATCCGTCACTTTACATTGAAGTTCCTAAACCAACAGAAGGATAATCAACAATGAATTTCAGGTTTTCAGAAGCAGAAGTAAAAGCAAAAAAAGTCCTGGATGACTGCGGACTTAGTGATCCTGTTGGATTTCCGCTTTATAAGATAATTATGGGCCGGAAAGCTTTTTACGAAGAGGCACCCCTGGTGGGCAAGGAAGGTGAAATCGTATCTGTTGGAGGAAGATCAATAATAACTATTAATTCAAATATTCAGTTCGAGACAAAAAAAAGATTTGCGGGCGCCCATGAACTCGGTCATTACGAAATGCACCGTGACTTGAGACCCATTTTTTCGGACACGGAAGAAGACTTGATGAATTGGTACCAGGCGGGGCCGCAGGAAATGCAGGCCAATGAATTTGCTGCAGAGTTTTTAATGCCCTCGGAAATATTTCACAAAGAATGTGAACGAAAAAAATTTGAACCTAAGGTCATTGACCACCTGGCCAACCGCTTCTTGGTCAGCAAGACGGCAGCTATTTTACGATTCGTAAAAAGAGGTAATCATCCGGTGTTTGTTGTTTTTTGCAAGGACAATAAAATGAAATGGTGGAAAAAGTCTGACGACTTCTATCATTTTTGTGAAATATTTCAACGCGATGCTCCCCCGCCCCCAGGGACCGTTGCTAATGAGATCTTCGCTGGCAAAAAATCCTATGTGGGTGATGAAGCCAAACAGGATATCTGGAAGTCGGATTGGTTTCGCATGAAAGATGATAACGAAAAAGATACCAGGTTTTTCGAATACTGTTTATATGCCGGATCGTTTAATTATACACTCAGTGTGATTTGGGAAAAATAATCATACCTGCAACTCGTTTTATTCTCCATTTATTTTCTGGTCATCAGGTATGCTTGAAATTTCCGGCATTCTATCCTCATCCTTCCGATACAATGCCTTCAAGGGTTTATGGGTATTTCATTCCCGTTCCGCTTGCCAACAGGATGCAGTTTGATGTAACTGCGGAACGGGAATCAAATACCAGGAAACTGCAAAGACAGACACTCCAAAGATCAAAGAATGATCATTAGCGTACTGATTTGATGTTTCACCCGTAACATTTTGGCATTTAAAGCATGGATGATGATTGACAGTTGTAACAACCAGTTTTCTTTTACTTGACTACTAATTAGGTTGCGAACTATATCTACTGCTTGATTCACTAAGCTTAATAAAAGTACAGTCGTATAGATGAGTAAATTAACAATAAAGAATATTTCTCATGTTATGATTGCTGATTGCGTTATATCGTGAATAGGTGGCTTCTTTAAACATTTATGCACAACATTTTGAATTAATTCAGGTGGTAAAAGTTTTATCTCCCCTTTCATAAATGAGATTATGCTGATTTTCATATTGGCATAATTCACGCTTTTTAACCCGCATTTTTGGGTTTGCAGTAGTGGTTATGGTGCTGCCATCGTCTTGTTCATTGGGCATCGTCCCTTGCGACGCTCCTTTAATCGTTCCATTCATTGGGCATCAGTGATATTGCAAAGCGACTTTTTTTAGCAGCTTGTTTTGTAAGAAAAGGGGCCCAATGCGAAAGCGAAGTTATGCGGTTTATAGAATTGGGTAAGGCTGCAAAAAGACTACGGCATAAACACACACCCTTCGCACACACCCCTCCTTTATTCCGTTTCCTTTTTGCCCCCATGGCTACCGCATAATTCTGATGCTTTCTTTTTTCCCTTTTTCTTTTACAAAACAATTTTTTTTCATTAAAACTCAAATGTTATGGAACTAACAGGAAGAATCACAGCAAACGCAACCGTGAACACGGTGAAAGGTGACCGCAAAGTGGTACGGTTCAGTATCGCCATCAATGACAGTTACAAACCCAAAGATTCGCAGGAGGTGAAAAAACTCACCACCTATGTGAACTGTTCCTACTGGATGCGGGAAGGTATCGCCAGGTATCTCACCAAAGGAACGCTGGTGGAAGTGCAGGGTCGTATTGCTGTCAGTGCATGGCTGAATAAGGACGGCGAGCCAAAAGGTTCATTGGATTTTCATGTGAACGGTATCAAACTGCATGGCAAGGGTACTACCGAAGCAGTACCCGCCCCGGCTGATATTACCGAACCGGTGGAGGATTTACCATTCTGACCTTCTAAAGTTTCAGCGTTCCCCACGCTGAAACTTCTTTAACCATTTTTATACTACTCTTTTAGGGGGAAGGGGTAACAAACCGCAGCAGTACCGCCTGCGGGATATAAATTCCTGCCTGCCGAGGCAGGAAAGCTGGGTAATTCATTATGGCGCACAACTTAAATTTTAACGAACAAACACAGCAACACAGTTTTTTCTCCGTGAAAGAAAAAGCCTGGCACGGCCTCGGGCAAATCGTTCAGGACTACCCAACCAGTGCCGAAGCAATCAAGTTCGCCGGTCTGGATTATGAGGTCGTAAAACAGGACATCTATACTACCTGCTATAATGCAGACGGCCAGCCAATGGACTTTACCAACCGGATTAAAACCCATATTGCCACCATGCGGCCCGATACCGGTGAAGTCCTCGGCATAGTGGGCAAGGATTATGAAATTATCCAGAACCGGGATGCATTCAGTTTTTTTGATTCCATTGTCGGGGGCGATGGCATCCAGTATGAAACCGCCGGGGCACTCGGCAAAGGAGAACGGATTTTTATTACAGCTAAGTTACCGGGCTATATCAAAGTTGGCCGGGAGGATTTAATCGAACAGTATTTATTTCTGACTACTTCCCATGATGGGTACGGAAGTATTACCGCCGCTTTTACACCGGTTCGTATTGTTTGTAACAATACACTCAATGCAGCCCTTCGTAATCATTCCAACAGTATCAAAATAAGGCATACCGCCAACGCCAAAGAAAGGCTGGAACAGGCCCATAAAGTAATGGGAATTTCTAATCAGCTTTCCAGCCAGTTGGAAACCATCTTTAACCGCTGGACAACGGTAAAAGTAACCGACCCCGAACTGCACAGGCTTATACAATTGGCCATGGTGCCGAATAAAGAAGTATTAGACAATATCAATACCGGTAAATGGGATGAACTGTCCACATGCTTTAACAACATGTGCAACTCTGTTTTTGAGTATGCCATGACCAGCCCGACCCAACAAACGGAAACCACTAAAGGCACTTTGTTTGGGGCATATAATGCCGTGACGGGCTATTTTCAGAATGTACGAAACTACAAAGACGAAGAAAGCAAACTGAAATCCCTGTTATACGGCGGTACGGCGCAACTACGTACACAGAAAGCCTTTCATCTCTGTACTGAATTTTTGCAGGGTGAACTGGCCGGCTTGGTGAACTGATCATAAAACGGGGCGGCCCTGCCGCCCCTCTTTATTTACTCAACTTCTAAGACATGAAAAAGACAATCATTAGAAAAGAACATTTTAAAAGTTATCAGGCCATCCGGAACAAGTACCCCGGTGCCGTGGTATTATTAAGGATTGCTGGTGAATATGCCGCCTTTCAGGAAGATGCGGAACTTATTCAACTACTGACAGGTAATCAAATCACCCATTTACCAGGAATGGGCAATACTTGTGGCTTTGCTTTTGGTGAAATTGACAGCATCCTGCACAAACTGGTGAAGGCGGGAAATAAAGTGGCCCTTTGCGACCCGCTGGAAAATCCGCGCTGCTGAAATAACAATAGAAATTCATACGCATGGGCAACGATAGGTTACCCTTGCTTTCAGGCGTCAAAAAGCTGCCCCGCTAAAGGATACAGTTGATTCAAAATGGCGGGGCAGCTTGGGTTTTTTAGGTGATAGAAATAATTATGTAGCTATTAGTTATTGTGTTTTATTCATCATTACACAAAGTTCGGTTTTGTGCTACTGAAGCGTCCAAGAGCTTCCGGCATAAACACAGGGCCTGCACACACAGCCATCATTTATTCCGTTGCCATCTTGGACTTTATCGCACAAAACCGGGGATGGTTCCATAATAAATTTTTTGAACCTCTAAACTGATTATTATGGAACAGGAAATGATGAAACCCGAATGGTGCCAGGTAGCAGAAGTGGAACTGGTTTACAAAACCAAAGTAAAACCATCCCAAAGGCCAAAAATCACCACCTCTGTGGATGCTTACGAAATCCTGCAAAAAATCTGGAACCGTGACAAGATCGAACTGGTGGAAGAATTTAAAGTGCTGCTGTTAAACCGAAGCAACAAAGTGCTTGGCGTTTTGGATGCTTCTTCAGGTGGCATTACCGGGACTGTGGCAGACCCAAGAATCATCTTGACTGCTGCAATAAAAGCCAATGCAGTAGGAATTGTCCTTTCTCACAACCATCCTTCAGGTAGTTTAAAACCAAGCCGGGCGGACGAAGAGTTGACGGTGAAAATCA
>CAZWIM010000063.1:0-8392 GCA_964634265.1 uncultured Chitinophaga sp.
CGCCTGCGTGCCGGTCTTTCTGCTATCAATGGCTTGAGTCAGGATGCCCTTCTAGACAGTATTCAGACAGAGCGAAAATATGAATTAATGTTTGAGACAGGAGACCGTTGGATAAACCTGAAACGAACACAAACGATTGATGGAGTAATGACACCAATTAAGGGAAGTAATTGGAATGAGACAGACCAGTTATTTCCCATTCCTCAAACAGAGCGCCTTCGCAACCCCAATTTATCACAAAATCCAGGGTATTGATCTTACCCATTTGAAACTTATGAAATATATTTTACTAATAGCAGCCACACTGCTAACAGGAATCGCTTTGCCCGCACAAAAAAAAATACCCCTTGAGTTGGGAACTGATTTCCCATATAAGACTAACAAAAACCTTAATGAGTTGTTAGCACTTGAACGAAAGGGGAAAGGTCGTAAAATTATAATTGACTTGTTTGGGAGTTCTTGCGTCGTTTGTTTCAGGATGATGCCCAAGATGCAGGAAATTCAAGATAAGTATAGTGATTCAATACTTGTTGTTTTACTTGGCAAAGAGGATCTGGATATAAGAAAGGTATTTGATAAATTCAAATCCAAAATGTCACTAAACTTCGACCCGGTCTATGATTCTGCATTTTTTGATACGTATAGTATACCTTTCCTTCCCCATTATATCTGGCTTGATGAAAACGGGGTAACACAAGCAACAACAGGCACTGACGAACTGAATCCCACGAATTTTGAAAGGTTTATCGCCGGTTTACCCATAATAACTAAAAGGGAGATAACTAAACAAAAATTTGATGATTCTAAACTTTTTTTGGTCAACGGGAATGGGGGACCAGATACAGGATTTTTATTCAGGTCGGTACTCAGTCGCTGGGACAAAACCCAATCTACAAGCTATCCAAAGCATTTGCAGTATTCCGCGAAAGGTAATTTTTTCCAGGCCCTTAGTGTAACAGTTGCTGATCTTTATATGTATGCATTCTTAGAGTGGGCATGGTGGGACACCAGGGATACTGCTTACGGAAAAATTTACCCTGTTCCAATTGTCTTGGGCAGGGAAACATATTTGGACAAATTGCCACGGTATAATTACAGTTTTAGTACTACACTTCTTGATTCAGGAAATGCATTATTACGAAAGGCCTTACGGAACGATTTGGCAACCTACTTCGGATACGAAGCAATGGTTGTTAACCGATTGATGCCATGCTGGAAAATTATTGCTATGCCCAATGCAAAGGAAAGATTGAAAAGCAGGTATCAACAAACAAAATATTCCGGAAGTTATACAAGCATCAATTTTCAGTGTGTGAATATCTCTACTGTATTAGATTTACTGTTATTGTCAAAACAGGATAATTATCCCTATATTGATGCTACGGGAATTGATTATCCGGTTGACCTATCCCTGGAAACTGTTATATATGATCGGGAATCAGTTATAAATGCTTTACGTAGTATCGGCCTGGACCTGGTATTAAGTGAGCAGCCAATGCAGGTCCTGTTGCTTCAAAAAAGATAATTTCAAAAAATTGAAAGTAGCCTTTATAATGATTAATACATCATAAAGGCTACTTTGATTTAGGGTTTAAGGCGCATTCCTTTTTACAGGATCGTTCAGGTCATAGTTATAGTATAATTTACGAGTACCGTGGGGTGTTATTCTAAAACATTCCGGAATCTCGTCTCCAATACATGGATCACCGGTGAAGATATGCCAGTCCATATTATCATCCTGGTAGGTGACCACGTTTGTGGCTTTTTTATTCACAGATGGAGTGAATGCGCTGAAACCCACAGCCATTACAACTGCGATCAGCACCAAATACATCTTTTTCATACTTCTTGGTTTTTATGAACAATAATGCCTACTATATTTCAGGTATTCGGCTTCTCCTGTTTATTGCAATAAATCCTTTATTCCAGTTACATGCGAGAATTCCTGCCACCAGGAACCCACTGTTGAAGATCAGATGCTCGGTCCAGTTCATCTGCTGGAGAACACCCCCGCAGGTGCAAGGGAGTTCCTTCATCGTAGTAAATATAAAAGCCACATACAAAGTGAAAATTCCCATTAAGCCTGTACCGCTTAATAACCCATAATGCCTTGTACGGGGAATTATCAATAGAATGGCTATTGCGATTTCCATTGTGGGAATCATTCCTGCCAGGATACCTGCAAATGGACGCAGTAAAGGGGTATGCGACATGGATCCGAAAAAGAAGGGAATATCCCTGAATTTCATAATTGCTGTATATAAAAAGAGCAGCACATAGAGGGCTACGACAATTTCAATGTACAGTTGTCTTGGCGGCAATCTTTTCATGTGCTAAATCTCCAGTATTGCATCAGTATAGCGGTTATTCAAAGTGAAAATAAAGTTGCTCTATTTGAAAGCATAGAATTTCACTTTGAAAAGCTCTTGTATCGGTTTGAGCAACTAGAAGAATATCCTGACTTTATATATTTCACTTCTCATTTGAACAATATGCGAGCCGTCATGCTACGATTATATGAGAAGATGGAAGACCGTTTACGGGAAATCCAGGCTGAGTCCTTCCCTTTGCTGAAGGAGACTTCGCAATGCATTAATGTCTGCCAGGAAACACTTCAGGAATTAAGAAAAATGGTAGAAAAAACCCCGCTGAAGGACAGCAAAGAGGAAATTGAGTTCTTCAAAGAAATCAAGCCCAAATTCTATTCTCAGTTTATTTACCATGTCAAAGTATTTCATATCGAGATTAACCGGCCCGCAGCCAGCGACAAAGTGCAGATTGCTTATCTGGAATCGCACCTGAGCCGCATCAAACATTTTTTTGATAATAACCTCGATTTCTATCAATACTACAGAAGCGGTGCCACCCATTTTGATGAAGTCTATTTTATAAGGGGGCAGGAAGATGTACGGCTTTTACCGGATGATCTTACGTTGAGCATTGATCACAGTTTCTCCACGACGCAAAGTTATAAGGTCTCAAAACTGTTTGCCTATGAATTACTTCGCATATATCTTAATACAGCAATTTCGTCTATTCAACTGACAGATCCTCCGGAACCCAAAACCATTGAGAAGAAACTGCAGTGGACAGGCGCTAAAGTTTCCCTGATCGAATTGATCTATTCCCTTCAAACAGCAGGGGTGATCAATAATGGCACCGCCGATATTAAACTCCTGACCAATTTCTTTGAACGAACCTTCCAGGTTGATCTGGGAAACGTTTACAATGTTTTCCAGGAAATGCGTATCCGTAAGAAAAACAGGAGTAGTTTTTTGGATCAATTGAAAGAACGGTTGATTCAGCGGATGGATGAAGCGGATGAAGGTTATTAGAAAGGTTGCCTGGTCACTGGTCTCCCCCTTTTATATGTATTTATATTGTTATGACTAATCTCCATTCTTATAAGTAGTCATCTCTCAGTTATTCAGGTATTCTGATTATTTCCCTCTTTTCTGAAACTTTATTTCTCCCGACTCGGGAACATCTATTGAAAGATCGCTTTCCCGTCAGTCCATATTTGCATTACAAACGAAACGACATGTTACAAAATATTTCCTGGTCGCAATTCTGGCTGGTAATTATCCTGACAAGTTTAATCTATTATCTCCTTATCTGGATCATTATCTATAAGGCTAAATTTTCATTGCCTCCTTTCAAACCCCGCATTTCAAATGCTGTATTCAGTTCCGGAACGGACGGGGAGGATATAAATGTTATCCTTCGTGACCTGGAGCGAACGTTTGAGGACAGGCAAAATAAAAGCGAACTCATTCTGGCTTTAAAGAGGAAAATCCAATCCTACCAGGAGATAGATGATCCCGGTTTCCGTGACTCCATTAACCGGTTCATTCTTTCCGAAAGCCAAACTAAATGCTCCATCCGTCTGGATGAGGATGATCTGAGGACCCTATGGAAATGACGTGATGGAGCACCGAACCCTATCTCCCTAAAAGGGAACTATTATAAAGGAAAACTAAAAACTGTGTGTATGAAAAAAGTGAGTTTGTTCTTTCTCGTAATGATCCTGACTGCTGTTGCTCTTGCGCAGGATGGCAATGCCGGTATCAACGAAGCCAATACCAAGGTCAGAAGTTATTTCGCCGCCGGTACCAACCTGATGTATGCTGTTGGAGCAGTTTTGGGATTGATCGGCGCCGTCAAGGTTTACTCTAAATGGAACAGCGGTGACCCGGATACGGGTAAAGTTGCTGCCGCCTGGTTCGGGTCCTGCGTGTTCCTTGTGGTTGTGGCCACTGTGATCCGAAGCTTCTTTGGCGTGTAGCCCTCGACAAACCCCTCCCTGAAAGGAGGGGCATATTAACACTATTCTTAAAACTCTAAATCAATACTTATGAAAATGAAATTTATTTTATGCTTACTGTTTTCTGTTATTTGTTATTCGGCCTTCGCACAGTATATCGGTGTAAGGGCCCGGTATACGGAAACCAGACTGGTCGATGATGCACCCAATCCTCCCAAAAGGGAAAACCGGCTTATTCTTTCTTTTTACACTGTAACCTTTAACGGTACCGAGAATGTTTTTACGCCGGTAGTATTATCCAATTATGAAATCTGGATAGAAAAGCAAGGTTTGCAATATGGCAATGTAATGGGCGGGGTACTTGATTCCACCGGTAATAATTATCCCGGCTATGCCTGGCCGGCTCCCAAGGCCGTTTCCTATTACAATACACTTGGGCTGAATTATATTGATTGTAACCCTAATGTTGCGACACATTATGTAGTGAACGGACATGAACTGGATTGTGGATTCATCACCGTTTCGTACTGGGATATTGATTATGGCACAATGCAGCCCATTGAATGTTTTCCTGCCCCGAATATCTGCTTGCCTTATTATGATTTTATGCACCCCTATTATTGGAATCCGGGGAATGTAAACTTTAGCGAAGGAACCATTTTCCCCGGACCTCCTTATAACCTGTACAATTTTCATTGTGGCGGACCGCTGCAATTAGTACGAAGAGGATTGCTTTCTTATGACACTAGTGGCAGTGTGGTACTACCCGTTCGTTTTGCTAACGTCCGGGCTGAGATTAGTGCTGAAGATCGGGTAACCATCTCCTGGTCCAATATGACTGAATCAGAAATTCAAAACTATACTGTTGAAAGTTCTGTTGACGGTGTTTTATTTCAGCCAACCGGAACTGTATTGCCAACTGGTAATAATGGCGAAAGGGCCGACTATACCTATTCCACTAGCCAGACAGCTGCAACAGGTTACTACCGGATAAAGGCAACTGAATTTACAGGTAATGTATTGTACTCTACTATACTTGTTGTAAGGAGAACTATTCCGGTAGTACTGTCGGATCAATCTTTCAGTACTTATCCTAATCCTGTCACCGCAGGGGAGTTTACTATCCGGTTGGCAAATGCTCCCGCTGGCAGGTATATCTGTTCTGTTATTAATTCGGAAGGAAATCCTGTCCGGCAAAAGATGATCCAGCATAACTCCGTTGACCTGGTAAGGCAAATTGATATGTCAGGCATGCCGTCCGGAATCTACCAGGTTCTGCTGCGCAGTTCCGACAAAAAATTCACTCAAAGAATCGTCTATGTCAACTAGTATCTATTCCATCAATAAGGGGATCAACCGCCCGATAGAATTCAAGGGAATAAAGGCACAATATATCTGGTACCTGGGTGGCGGCTTATTGGCACTGTTGATCCTTTTTGCCATCCTGTATATATGCGGGGTGAACACATTTGTTTGTTTGCTGATCATACTCCTTGCAGGAACAGGTTTATTCATGCATGTTTATAAACTAAGCCGTCAATATGGCGAGCATGGAATGATGAAGACCCTGGCCAAAAGGTCTATACCATCAGTGGTAAAAATATATTCAAGAAAAGTATTTACTGAACTGTGGAAAAACAAATAAAAGACATATTGCCCCTTTTTGGAGTAGAGCATGATTGTATCTTATCCAAGCAAGGAGATGTTACCATCGTTTATGAAGTGGAATTGCCCGAACTTTTCACTTTATCAGACCAGGAGTATGAGGTACTTCACCAGTCACTGATCCGTGCCATCAAGGTACTCCCTGCAGGAACCGTTTTTCACAAACAGGACTGGTTTACACAATCCAAACATGCGGCTGATTTCAGCGCTATCGGTGTGAGTTTTTTATCCCGTGCCAGTGAACGATTTTTTAATGAACGGCCCTACCTGGATCACCAGTGCTATATCATGCTGACCAAAAAGCCTGCCGGAAGAAAAGCGGGTTCTTCTCTTTTCTCCAATTTACTGAGGCGTTCCATTGTTCCGGAACAAACACTGAAACCACAACTCTTACAGGATTTTCTCGATAATGCTGGACAGTTTGAAAGAATTATCAATGACAGCGGATTAATGAAGCTGAAAAGACTTATTAATGAAGAACTGAGCGGAGAACAACAATACTGCGGGCTGGTAGAACGATACCTGAACCTGCAGCCTAACGAAAAATCATTTATTCTCCATGATATTTCCTTTGAGGATGGTCTTAAGGTGGGTCCGAATCATTGCCAGTTATTTACACTGGCGGATGCAGTTGACCTGCCCTCTTATTGCGGTTCCCGGATCAACTATGATAAGTACTCGACGGATAAATCAAAATTCAGTGTAGGCTTTGCCTCACCGTTAGGACAGTTGCTTTCCTGCAATCATATTTATAACCAGTACATTTTTATAGAAGATCCGCAGAAAACGATTCAGAAACTGGAGAGCAAAAGGCTAAGGTTGCATTCCCTGAGCGCTTATTCCAGGGAGAATTCCATCAGCCGGGATGCCACTAATGATTTTTTGAACGAGGCGATTAGCCAGCAACGACTGCCTGTGAAATCCCATTTCAATGTGTTAGTGTGGACGGATAGTAAAGATGAGTTGAAGGACACAAGAAACCTGGTATCATCAGCCCTGTCCCAGATGGATGCGGTACCGAAGCAGGAGCTGTCGGGGGCGCCGCAGATATTTTGGGCAGGCATACCGGGTAATGAGGCAGACTTTCCCATGAACGATACCTTCGACACATTTGCTGAGCAAGCCTGTTGTTTCCTGAACCTGGAGACCAATTACCGGTCCTCGATTTCTCCCTGCGGGATCAGGTTAGGTGACCGACAGTATGGAAAGCCGGTGCATGTGGACATCAGTGATGAACCCATGAAGAAAGGTCTTATCACCAACCGGAATAAATTCATTCTTGGTCCTTCAGGAAGCGGAAAGAGTTTTTTTACCAATCACATGGTGCGTTCCTACTACGAACAGGGGACTCATATTGTGCTGGTAGATGTGGGACACAGTTATAAAGGGCTTTGCCAGATGGTGAAGGGGTATTATTTCACCTATGAAGAAAAGAACCCGATCCGATTCAATCCTTTTCATATCGGGGAAGGCGATGTACTGGATACAGAAAAAAAGGAAAGTATCAAGACATTATTACTAGCGCTATGGAAAAAAGATAATGAAACCTTTAACCGAAGCGAATATGTTGCCCTTTCCAATGCGTTGCAGCTTTACTATGAAGCCCCCTCCCGGCCTTCCCCTGAAGGGGAAGGAGAAGGAATCTTTCGATGCTTTAATACATTCTATGAGTTCTTACAAAGGGATTTTGTAGAAGTATTGAAAAGAGATGAAGTCAAGGAAAAAGATTTTGATATTTCTAATTTCCTCTATGTACTCCGGCCATACTATAAAGGCGGTGAGTTTGATTACCTGCTTAATGCCACAGAGAACCTGGAACTGTTAAAAGAACGATTTATTGTTTTTGAACTTGATAATATCAAAGACCACCCGATACTGTTCCCGGTCGTTACGATCATCATTATGGAAGTGTTTATTTCCAAAATGCGGAAGTTGAAAGGAATTCGCAAGATGATCCTGATCGAGGAAGCCTGGAAGGCGATTGCCAGGGAGGGTATGGCAGAGTATATTAAATACCTCTTTAAAACAGTCCGAAAGTTCTATGGTGAAGCCATTGTGGTTACCCAGGAAGTGGAAGATATTATTTCCTCTCCGGTGGTGAAGCAGGCCATCATCAATAATTCCGATTGCAAGATACTCCTCGATCAATCTAAGTACCAGAATAAGTTTGACCAGATACAGGAACTATTAGGCCTGACAGAAAAAGAAAGGGCCCAGGTGCTTTCTATTAACAAGGCCAACGATCCTGGTAAGAAGTATAAGGAGGTTTTTATTTCACTGGGGGGTATGCTTTCCAAAGTGTACAGAGTGGAGGTATCGGCCGAAGAGTACCTGGCTTATACTACGGAGGAAACAGAAAAAGTCAAATTAATGCAGTTGGCCGAGCAGTTTGACGGAGATATTGAAAAAGCCATTACTCATTATTTAATCAATAAAAATTAAGATTTATGAAGCGGATGATTT
>CAZWIM010000064.1:0-8245 GCA_964634265.1 uncultured Chitinophaga sp.
TAAGCTTTTTTACCTTTCTTTGCAGCCTTACTGATACAGATTGTTTTATGTGGCAGAGTTTAGGTCGATTTATTTTACGTTACAGGTTGCCGCTTCTCCTTATACTGGCAGCTGTTACAGCATTCATGGGTTATCATGCCAGCAAAGTGCAGCTGAGTTATGATTTTGCAAGGGCCATTCCTATTAATAATCCTAAGTACAAGGTTTACCAGGAATTCAAGAAAAAATTTGGCGAGGATGGCAACCTGCTGGTGCTGGGCATTCAAACAGATAAACTGTTTGAAGAAAAAATGTTTAACGCTTATGCTGGTCTGCAACGCAAACTGAAATCAGTAAAAGGAGTGGATGATATCATATCTGTTCCTACCGCTATTAAGCTGGTTAAAATACCGGAAACAGAAAAGCTGAAAGCGGAAAGTATTTTTCCCGACAAAACTCTTACACAGGCTGAAATTGACAGCGCATCAGCTACTTTTTTAAACCTCCCTTTTTATCGTCAACTGCTATACAATCCGGCCACAAATGCATGGCTGATGGGTATCCGCATCAATAAAGACCTGATGGCTTCCAAAGAACGATTGAGTATTGTACATACCATCCGGCAAATAGCAGATGATTTTGGTAAAGCCAATAATATTACGGTTTACAAAAGTGGATTACCACAAATACGTACAGAATTGACAGAACGCATCACCAAAGAAATGCGGTTGTTCATTTTTGCGTCACTTATTTTATCAGCTGTTATCCTTTTGTTGTTCTTCCGCTCTTTTAGCGCTATGTGGCTGTCGCTGATAGTGGTTTTCATTGGGGTGATATGGAGTTTTGCCACCATACAGTTATTCGGCTATAAGATCAGTGTGCTGAATGCACTTATTCCGCCCTTAATTGTGGTAATCGGCATCCCTAACTGTATTTATTTTCTCAATAAGTTTCATACTTCTTACAACGAAACAGGCGATAAAAAAACCTCGTTGGTGATGATGGTGGACCGGATGGGTGTGGTTACCCTTTTTTGTAACCTGGCTGCTGCTATCGGCTTTGCTGTTTTTGCATTAACCCAAAGCCAGATACTGAAAGAGTTTGGTGTGGTGGCCGGAATCAACATACTGGCACTTTTCTTTATTTCACTGATATTTATTCCGGCTGTGCTCAGCTATCTGCCGGCACCCAAAAGCCGTCATACCAAATACCTGACAAACCCAAGGCTCAACCGCTGGCTGGACAGGCTGGAAAGATGGTCTTTGAATCATCGAAAACTGATCTATGGCATATCCATGGCGGTGGTGGCCGTATCCGTTGCCGGCATTTTCCAGTTAAAAACCCTTGGTTTTATTGTAGATGACCTGCCGAAAGAAGATAAACTCTATACCGACCTGCGTTTCTTTGAAAAAAATTTCAAGGGGGTGATGCCATTGGAAATACTGGTGGACACCAAAAAGAAGTATGGGGTGACCCGCAACCTGAACAACCTGCAACGCATTGATTCCCTCTCCCAGTTCCTGTCGGGGATGTCCGATATCGGCCGTCCGTTGAGTATCACAGACGGATTGAAATTTGCCAACCAGGTGTTCAATGACGGCGATACCAGTTACTACAGTATGCCGAGTGAGTATGCTCTGCCAGCCCTTTCCGGATACCTGAGCCCGAAAGGAGATAGCGCCGGAAACAAGAACTCCTTTTCCAAACTGGTAGCCACTTTTATGGATTCGGCCCGCCAGCAGGCCCGGATCAGTGTAAGTATGGCTGATGTAGGAAGCAAAAGGCTGCCTCAAATACTGGATAGTATCGAAAACAGGGTCAATCAACTGTTTGACAAAGAAAAATATGAGGTCAAAATGACTGGCACCAGTGTCACCTTCCTGGAAGGCAGCGGTTACATCATCAACGGCCTTAAAGACAGCATCATTTGGGCATTTGTACTGATAGCCCTTTGTATGCTATACCTGTTCCGGTCGGCCCGGATCCTGCTTTGTTCTCTTATCCCTAATATCATCCCACTGCTTATCACTGCCGGTATTATGGGCTGGGTCAATATTCCGCTGAAACCCTCTACTGTATTGGTTTTCAGCGTGGCGCTGGGTATAGCCATTGATATTACTATCCGCTTCCTGGTAAACTATAAACAGGAACTGCCCCTGAATAATTTCGATATGAAGCAAACGGTAATTGAAACCATTCACAGCACAGGCATCAGCATCATTTATACCTCCCTTGTACTGATTGCGGGTTTTGTTATTTTCTGCTTCAGTGGCTTTGACGGTACCAAGGCGCTTGGATGGCTTACCTCACTTACATTAGTTACCGCCACATTCACCAACCTGGTACTGCTGCCTGCCATTCTTATTTCCTTTATCAAAATGAGGAAATAATGCCTTTTACAGTACATTTGTTAAGCAGCGTTGGACGGAGGCAAATTGTCTGTTGATTTTGAGTGTTTTTATTGTGGTTAAGGCTGATAATCACCTGAAAGAGGGTGGTTTTAAAAACTGAACATTTTTTTGAATTTTTCGTTGAAGGTTAATTAATTTCAAGCCCCCTTTTGGAGGGTTTTCGATCTCTTTTATATACTAAAACTAAACGCACATGAGAAAACTGTTTTTACTGCTCTTTGGCGTTGTGTTTTTTGCTGCTTCGGCATTAGCACAACGAACCATCACAGGTAAGGTTACTGATGAAAAAGGTGCTGCGGTTGCCAACGCATCGGTCATCGTAAAAGGTACTACTACTGGTACCACAAGCAAGGCCGACGGAACATTCAGCCTTTCCATACCTGCCAATGCAAGAGTATTAGTCATTTCATCCGTAGACATGCTCACCCAGGAACTGAATATCGGTTCCCAATCTTCATTTGATGTTGTGCTGAAAGGCGAGGACAAAGTGATGCAGGAAGTAGTAGTGGTGGGTTATGGTACCCAGCAAAAAAAGGCCTTCACCGGTTCTGCCTCAAAGGTTGATGCTAAGGAATTTGCAAACCTTATCACTCCTTCAATTGATAAGCAGCTGGCAGGTCGTGCCGCAGGTGTGCAGGTAACCAACCAGGGTGGCCTGGTTAACACTCCTGCAAGGATATTTATCCGCGGTATTAACTCAATAAGCCAGAACACACAGCCATTATTTGTAGTAGATGGAGTACCCATCATTAGCGGTAACCTTGCAGCTACCACCAATTCAAATGCACTCGGTGATATCAACCCTGCAGATATTGAGAACATTGAGGTACTGAAAGACGGTTCTGCCACAGCGATCTACGGATCAAGAGCTGCTGCCGGTGTGGTATTGATCACTACCAAAAAAGGTACAAAAGGCAGGGCAAAAGTTACTTACGATATGTCACTCGGTTTCAGCAATGTGCTGAAAAGATTTGACCTGCTGAATGCAGAAGAGTTTGTAGTGATCTCTAATGAAAAATTTGCCAATGCCGGTGTAGCTCCCCGTGCCGGTGTGAATCCCGGTGGTGTAAATACTGACTGGCAAAGTGAATCACTGATTGATAATGCCCTGGTACAAAACCATAACCTGAGTTTCCAGGGGGGAAGTGCCAAGACAACTTTCTACTTTTCTGCAAACTACACCAAGCAGCAGGGTGTGGTTAAGACCAACCAGAATATTGCTTACAGGATCAGAATGAACCTGGAGCATGAGTTGAACAACTTTATCAAGATTGGAAACAATCTTACAGTTAGCCGCCAGGTTGACAGGGACCAAAATAATGGTTCTAATGCACTGAGTGGTTCAATTGCCTCAGCATTAAGGCTTCTCCCTAATGTGGCTGCTTATAACCCGCTGCACCCAACTGGTTTCAACATCAGTTTCCCTGCAGCTAACTCAATTCCTGTTGGTCCTAATTCAGCCAGTGTGGATGACAACTTTACCAATGTGGCATTTACATTGGCTAATAACAAATTCACTTCCGACAAGTATAGGATCATCAACAATGCGTTTATCGAGCTTTCATTTACAAAGAGATTAAAATTCCGCTCAGTAGGATCTGCTGATTTCTTTGATGATTATAGCTTCCAGAGCCTTGACCCCCGCCATGGTGATGGTTTCAGCTCCGGTGGTATAGCCTTTAACTCAAACCAGAATCAGCTTCGCTATGTTTGGCAAAACTATTTCAACTATAACCTGACAGGCAGAAAACACAGTTTATATCTGACAGCTGGTCATGAGGTTCAAAGCCAGACCAATAAATTCCTGCAAGCACAGGGTGCCAGTGTAGCTGATTTCTTCTTCCTGAAAGAAAACCTGATCTCTGGTTCTGCTTCTACTCAGACAGTTGGTGGAGGATATTCAAAAGCTAGTTTTGAGTCACTATTTGGAAGGATCAATTACGATTTCAAAAACAAATATTTCTTCCAGGCTTCTATCCGCCGTGATGGTCAGAGTTCACTGGCAAAGGATAAACGTTATGGTAATTTCCCCGGCTACTCTTTTGGTTGGAGAATATCTGAAGAAGGAGCATGGAAAGACAATAAATTCCTGAGCAAGTGGTTCCCTGAAGTAAAACTGAAATACTCTTATGCTAAAGTGGGTAATACACTGGGAGGTTTCCCTTACCTGTCTGCGACATTCGGACCTGCTTTGTATGGTGGTTTGAATGGTATTACACTGAACTTTATTGGAAACCCTGCTTTGCAGTGGGAAACCAGTGCCAAGATCGATGTGGGTGCTGAAATCAGCATGCTGAACAACAGGATCAACATGACATTTGACTGGTTCAAGAATGATGTTGACAACCTGGTATTAGCTGTTCCTACTCCTGCCAGTGCTGGTATTCCTGGTAACTCTATTTCCCAGAACATTGGCCAGTTAGAAAACAAGGGTATTGAATTCTCCATTGATGTTTCCATCTTCAGAAAGAAAGATTTCAACTGGGATTTCAACTTCAACTATTCCAACGTAAAGAATAAGATTACCAAACTATACGATATCAACGGCGTACCAGTACCGTTTATTCAGAACGGTGCTTACAACCTGATCCGTGTGGGTGATCCTATTAATATCATCTATGGTTACAGATCAGCTGGTGTTAACACAGCTAATGGTAACCCGATGTATTATAAAGCTGATGGTCGTTTAGTACAGCATAATATCGCCAACAACACTTTCTACTATATCACCGGTCCTAATGATGGTTCTACAACTCCTGCCAATGCCACTACCATGACATTTGGCGACAGGCAGAACCTGGGACAAGGTATCCCTGTTTATTTTGGTGCATTTACCAACAATTTCCGCTACAAGCAATTTGAGCTGGAAGTAATGTTCCGTTACTCAGGTGGTAACCAGATCATGAACGTAACCCGCCAGGAGGCATTGATGAGTAACAGTTTCCACAACAACGGAAGAGAGATATTGCAGCGCTGGCAGAAGCCTGGTGATGTGACCAACGTACCAAGACTCCGCTGGGGACAGAGCAATAACATCAATCAGAATGGTTTGGCCATTTCCAGATTCGTGGAAAGCGGTGATTATTTAAGGCTGCAAAATGTGGTACTGAGTTACACTTTCGACAAAAACCTGATCAGCAGGGTATTTAAAGGATATGTAGACAATGTTAAGTTCTACCTGCAGGGTCAAAACTTGCATGTATGGACTGATTACAGCGGTGCCGATCCGGATAATATTACAGCCGGCGGTATAGATGCAGCTGTTGCACCGCAGATCAGAACCATTTCATTTGGCCTTTCAGTAGGATTTTAATTAAATGACTTATCAAAAATTATTTGACATGAAACAAATAAAAAAATACCTGGCTTTGTTACCGCTTTTTGCCCTTGGTTTTACCGGGTGCAAAAAAGCACTTGACGTTGCCCCTTATAACTCGGTAGCTAGTGATGAGGCATTCAGTACTGCTGCCAAATGTCTTACTTCTTTGTTCGGTGTGTATGATGCCGCCCAAAGTGGTGCTTATATTGATGGAACGGTTCGTGGTTATCCATTTGGTGCTGCTAATATTGAGCAGGGAGATGCGAGAGGAGAAGATGTGATCAATATCGCTGCCTTCTTCCAGATTACTTACCAGGCTACTTATAACGCCAACAGCGCCAACTGCGTGGGTCACTGGAACTCTTTATATGCCCTGATCAATAAAGCCAATGTAAGTATTGATGGTTTCAGGCAGGCTGGTGGTTCCGGCGTATTGTCTCCTGCTGTCGCTGCCCAATATGAAGCTGAATGCCGTTTTCTCCGTGCATTGTCTCACCATGAATTGATGATCATGTGGGCCCGCCCTTACAGGGAGAACCCTAATGGCATCGGTGTTCCTTACCGTGATTTTGCTGTAAACATTCCTGCTACAGTGGAACTGGTTCGTACATTACCCCGTGCCATTGCAGATACAGTTTATGCTAGGATGCTGAGAGATCTTGATTATGCTGAAACCAATCTGCCAGCTACACTTACTGGTAATGACAGAACTGTGAGAGCATCCCGTGCAGCAGCCATTGCACTTAAAATGAGAATTAAGTTGCATAAAGGCGACTGGGCCGGTGTGATTGCAGAAGGTAATAAGCTGATTCCTGCTACCATCAACCCTTTAAGCCCTTCCTCTGTTGTAAGTCCGATCGGCGCATGGGCGTTGACTCCATTACCTGATGGTCCGTTTGCCAACAACTCTTCTTCTGAGAGTATTTTCTCAGTCAGAAACAGTTCTATCGATAATACCGGTGTTAACGGTGCCTTACCTGCTATGTTAGGTGCTGCCAATTTGGGAGGTCGTGGCCTGATGGCAGTATCTCCTATCATCTGGAATAATAGCGGCTGGCTTTGCGATGACCTGAGAAGAAGTTTGCTGTATGTCAGCGGTACTAACGCCAATAATGGTGTAAGTATCTTCACTACCAAATACCGTGATTATGTAAACCGTGGTGACTTTGCTCCACAGATCCGTTATGCAGAAGTTCTATTGATGCAGGCTGAAGCTGAGCAAAGAAATTCAGGTACTGTTTCTGCAAGGGCATTGGACCTGCTGAACACCGTAAGAAACCGTTCACTGGCTTCACCAGCTACCCAGCAATATGTGATCGGCAACTTTGCCACACCGAATGCGTTGATCAGCGCTATCTTACTTGAAAGAAGAATTGAATTCTTGCTGGAAGGTAAAAGATGGGGTGATATTCACCGTTTGAGCCAGGATGCTGCTTTCACTACCAACGGTATACCTGCCAAAGCAATCAACGGTGCACAGGGTGCAGCTATATATAACTGCGGTGGTGCGTATACACCGGGACAAGCCGGTATCGCTTATAGCGATTTCCGCTTCCTGTGGCCGGTTCCTGCAGAAGAGATTATTCAGAACCCGGTTGTTACACAAAACCCCGGCTACTAATACAAAGACTTAATCTTACAAAAAACCCCTTCGCTGAAGGGGTTTTTTTATTGCCAGGCATTGCCAGTTTTGTGTACATATAAATAATGCATTACAGGAATTCAATCAACAATCTTTTGATGCCATATAGTGCTGACGCTGTTTGCTGAAAATTTAACTACAAGGTAGTGGACTGTAAAAACTGGTCCTCCGCCTCCCTGGCCCATATAATAATTCCATGTTTGCAAAGCATCATTTCTATCATCGGGTTCCCCTATTATTGTTTTTACTTCATTGGAGTCTTTTCCGGCAATTATGCCAGATTGAATGAGGTCCGCTGCCATTTCATACCTTCTATATTTTTCAGTCATCCATTTATCCCGGTTGATTTTTGATTGCCTTTCATACGTAATCACTTTATAGACAAGCCAGGCAAAAGCTAAATAAGAAAATCCCGCATATATCAGTCTTTTTGCATTAATACTATACGCCTTTGACTTGCCATTTTAATCAGCTTTTTTGCTAACCATCTGCAAAAAATAATTACTGCAATGGTGGCAATCAGTAGTTTGAGATAAACTGATATGGGTAATTGAAAAAATGCAGCCACCTGAAAACAATTTTTACGCTGAATAATAAACCATCAAAACTTTATAGAACAGGATTCAAAAAGATCATCTAATATTTCAGGCTGAAATAGCAGCACTCATGTAACCTTTGATTACTCACTATAAAAAGTGAAGAACATTTGAATCTGTTTCATCCGTGTTCAAATAAATAATTGGTTTAAAAATACAATCGGTATAGACAGCAGTTTAAATATCCCTGTTAAAAAAAACATCAATCATTGCTGACTGAGCATAAAAAAGCCGGGCTGCATCTGCAGCCCGGCCAGGTTTATATTTCTTCAACTATTTTATCAGAATCTCCATCCTA
>CAZWIM010000065.1:0-7770 GCA_964634265.1 uncultured Chitinophaga sp.
AGCTTTCATACAATAAATTTATTAATTAGGCGCCTTAAGTATATGATCCGGAAAGGAGAAAAAGCCGGACATACGAATCCCGCTTTTTTTTCTGACAATTAATTAATCAAAGTGAAATTTTAGTTTTCCTAAGTGCCATGATAGCCCGTAGCCGCTGCCGGATCACCGTATCGGGCTCAATCTGGAGTTGTTGGGCGATTTCCCGGTTGGACTTACCTTCTAAATAATAAAGCCGGATAATCTGCTGCAGGGCAGGTGAAAGGGTTTCAATAAACTGGTACAGTTCCCGGGCTGTTTCAGCCGCAATAACGGCTTGTTCTATACTGGGCTCGGCTAGCTCCGGCTCATTGAACTCAACCTGTCTTTTTTGCCTTTCCAGGTATTTCAGGCACTGGTTTCGTACAGAACCATAGAGATAGCTTTTAATAGCCTTGATATGACTTAACCGGCCACGGCGTTGCCACAACTGCACAAAGCAATCCTGGACAATATCCTCAGCGGTAGTGAGGTTGGAGAGAATGCGGTTGGCAAAATAGGTAAGCGAAGGGAAGAATTCACGGAACAGGCAGTCAAAAGCGGCCTCCTCTCCCCGCCGGAAGGAGTCAGCAAATAAAGGGTCCTGTGTGCCGTTTAGCCGAAGCAATATAGCAATGCAATGTTGACATTTCGGGGGAGTCTTTTAGTGGAGTTAAATAAATAAAAATGACGTGGAACTCCACAAATCGGCTTGGAGGCCCTCACGAGGCCCTTGGACACAATAAGGGAGCCCACGCCGAAACGTGAGCCCTTGCTTATCATCTCGTGTCCAATTGAAAATTCGTGAGGTTTCCAAGACGAGACTCAAAGCGAAAGCTTCAAATTCATTTATGAAGAATTCGCAAATTTACCTTCAGATACGAATATAGAAATTAATCATAAATTTACCTCACTTTATTATGTTTAATATTATAAGGTATTTATATTAAGTTATTTATGCATACCGCATTGTGTTATTTGCGGGATGGCTAAAAAGAAAAGACCAGAAAGAAAGAAGGCTACATTAGGACATTTTAATCATGATGAATTCTTGAATAGAATTGGAAAAAGAATCAAGGTTCTCAGAAAGAAAAATGGCTTTAACTCTGCCGAACTTTTTTCTTATGATATAGAAGTATCAAGAGTGGGTATGTCAAAATACGAATCGGGAAATTATGATGACATAAGAATGCGTACTCTTTTGAAAATTATCGATGGCCTTGGCATGACACCAAAGGAATTTTTTTCTGAAGGGTTTGATTAGATTACCCAAAACCAATTAAAGAACACAGTTCCCATTGGCCAAAAAACAATTATGACAAACAAAATTCACACACTTTCCATCAGGAATTTTAAATCAATCAGGGATCTGCTGATTAAGGATTGTGCACGGATAAATCTTTTTATCGGTAAACCCAATGTGGGCAAATCAAATATCCTGGAGGCGCTTTCAACGTTTTCTATCCCCTTTCTCAGGGAAAATTCCTCCCGGAAACTCTCGCATTTGATCAGGCTGGAGAATGAGGCGGAGTTATTCTATAATGGTAATACGAATGAAGATGCAATTATTGAAACCCCGGAGGGAGTTTGCAGAATAGGTTTCAATCCAAAAGATGGCCTAAGAGCCAGCATTAATTTCTTCAGCGATTCCTGGGAAAATCTGAAGATCGATGACAAATTAATTGTAAAGGGAATTTCGAATCACCCCTATTTTGAACCCCCGGTTAAAAAATACCAGTACAAGCATAATATCATTTACAGGAAGGGGCATTCAAAGTACCTGATCCCTCCTTTTGGAAGCAATTTATTATCAATCATTGAGAATTATGAAGAACTGAAACAGCAGGTAATTTCGCTTTTCCGGGAGTATAATCTGGATATTGCATTTGATAAAGCCAGCCAGACGATTAAGGTGATACAGGACAAACAGGATGGCTTGTTTTTAATCCCCTATAATTCAGTGGCCGATACACTGCAGCGGATTATTTTTTACAAGGCATCAATTATTTCTACGAACAACAGTATTCTTTTGTTTGAAGAACCCGAAGCCCATTCCTTCCCACCGTATATGACCCACTTAACGGAGGAAATCATCAGCAAGAGGGATAATCAGTTTTTTATTGCTACGCATAGTCCGTTTATTCTGAATGATCTCCTTGAAAATGCACGGGAAGAGCTAAGTGTTTATATGGTGGATTATAAGAATCGCCAGACGGTGGTGAATCATCTGACCGCAGACCAACTTCACGAAATATACCAGCACGGGGTGGATTTATTTACGAACAGCGAAAGTTATATTTGATATGGATTTGTCTGTCATCCCGGAATGTTACGTTGATACTAACTTGGTGGAAACGCTGGTGCCTCCCCACAGGGGTTATAACCATCAAAAAGGATGTGGTACTGTCACTAAAGTGATGAAAGAACATTTTGCAGATAATTTTGCACTTGGAATAGTAGATAAGGATAAGAAGGAGTTGGATTATCTAAAAGAGTTTGATCTGGTCCTCGCCAAGGGTAGTTTGGAATTACATAAGCATAAAGTCCGAAATCATTTCATCATCAGGGTGGTTCCAGCAATGGAGCGATTTATATTACACAATGCTAATAAGGCAGGGGTTAATATAGAAGATTTCGGGCTTCCTTCAGATTTTGACCGATTTAGAAAAACAACTAAAACCGTTAATAGTAAAAAAGATGAAAGATTTAAACAACTTTTTCGGGAACTAATAAGGCATAATCTTGCAGACTTAGAACTGCTTTCTACTATCATTAATTACCTTGTTGCTCACCCTTATGATTCAGATATTGCTGTATTAAAAGCATTGTAGGTTTTTATTATATAAAACTGTTATGCTGGTCATTTAATAATACCATCATATTCCAGGCAATGAAAAGCTCCCCTCAATCAAAAAATGCGGAAATACAGAAATTAAAGGAAACAGTCAAACTCCTTAGAAAAAAAATAAAGGAGAAGAATCAATTACTCCTGAGCTATGAAAGGGATTGGGCATTAAAGCTTTTTGATGATCTCCAAACAATTCTGAACGAGTACTCCATTTTACTTAAACCGCCGCCGCTTATTATCAAAGGATCCTATAAGAATCAGGGCTATTCCTTTCAGGTTGAAGTGGGACAGATTGTTGGGTTGTTTTCAAAAGCAAGAACAAAGGCTATTTTGTTAACTAAGCCAATTCCGAATATTGGTAGCAATGAAATTATAACGGATGTGATTTATACTGAAATGGGCTTCCCCGAATTATCAAATCAGTTAGATCGGAGCGGACTTCATTTTTGCCAGATCAACCGAAGCTGTTATGTAAATCTCAGGCACTATAACTTAGTCAATAACGAGGTTGCTACCAATAAAATCGCAAATAGCTTATTCGACAAATATTCCCTCATTGAGGTTTCAAGAAGGCATCTCGCAGATTTCATTGCAAAAAAGAACGCTTACCAACATATCAGTTCGTTACAAAAAGATCAGCTTCATTACATTTTAAACTTTATCATTAACGGGCTTAATAGTTTTACAAAAAAATTAAACAATGTCAAAAGCAATTAAGCCTGCTGATAACAGTGCCAATCAGCAGAACGCTAACAAAGGCACCAGGGGTACCAACAAACAATTTTCCCAAAACCAGGGAAACAGGGGACAACAAATGAATCCTAAGGCAGGCGGGAAAAAAGGGAGATGAGCGTATTATTATCGAATATTATCGTATCATTTCGTATCAAATTTATTCCGGGAAGGAGCAGATTGGGACGGGATAAATTACCAAAATGCGTTCACACTTTTTTTTAGATCAATCCCCGCACAAGTGCGGGGATTGCTAATCAAAAACCATTAACCATTAAACCTTATCCTATGAAAATTCAGATCTAAAATTATAAACTTTTCAGCCATACCCAACTTTTTCTAAAAGCCTCTTCTTTGTTTTCTCCAGTCATTCGGGGTAATCTTAAACCGCTTCCGGAATGCATTAATAAAACCCGGCAATGTTTGATAGCCCGCCAGGTCAGCGATCTCTTTCAGTGGCTTGTCGGTTTTTTCCAGCAACAATTTGATATGTTCCATTTTCCGCTGCATCAACCGGGGAAACAGGCCAATGCCAAATACCCGTTCATAGTTTTTCTTTAGCGTCACAAAATTAGTTCCCAACTGGCGGGCCAGTTCCGGGATGGTGATCTTGCCATCCAGGTTATTGGCCATGATCCGGTCGGCCTCATGCATCTGACCGATTTGTTCGGGGCTTAATTCCCCGGGTAAAACAACAGGCAGCGATACCGTGTGGGTAAACAGGATCTCCCGGACTTTATTAGCATAGTAGAAGTCTCTGAGTGATTCCTCGAAGGGGCATTTCATGATTTCATACAGCATTTCCAGCAGATCCTTTGGAACCGGCCCGGGCTGCCGGGTGCCAAGAGTTTGTTCACTACCAATAGCCCCAAGCAGTTCGGGTGAAAAATGGATGGTAAAGTAGCTACAGGGCACATTTTCTGCATAGTCACAGACAAAAACAGGCTGGTCTGTTAAATGGTAGGTACCGGGATTTAAATGAAAGCCCGGACCATTTTTATAATTCATTGAAAATCTTCCGCTTAACGGTACTTCAAGACGTAACCATTTGTCGGGTTCAGTTGTGATGATCTGGGTAGTTTTTGCAAAATGAAATTGGCGGAGCGTAATGGTATATAATCGGTGCTGGTAAATATGCAGGTGTATTGATTGCCCGGCCCTTTCTGAGCTATATAAATTGCTGCCGGGAATCCGGAGCCCCGTGAATTTTCGGTTCGGTGATGGCTTTAGGTGGAGCGGCTCACCGGAGGACAGGCTTATTCGAATCATAGATCATTCTTGCATCATATGAAATTTCGGTCTTTGGCCGTAGTATTTGTTTTTCAAAGTGATAAAATAGTTTTCCTAAATCACAAAATATGAGCTGGCAGCTACCAGTCGCCTGAGGGCAAAATTAAAATAGTTACAGAATATGTTAAGAAGCAAAAAATGAACAAATATTGAGCATTTGAAAATATCGGGATATAAAATTGAAATTGAATAATCAGTATAATAACGATATCCAGTATTGTTGGAAATGAGTATAAGGAATGCAGAACATCTGCGGGAGTATCTTAAATGGTTAAAGCCACTTACGAACTTCAGCGTTGTTTACCTTATAGAAACAAAAAGGTATTGCCCCGATAAAGTGCCTTTGGAGATTTTGAGCGCAGCATTCAAAAAAAGATGCTATTGTAATTAATGCTGACATTTAAAAATAGGTGCTCACTCCAAATTGAAACCCCGCCAGTTTAGCCGGTGGGTTACCCAATATATCTTTCTGCCAGTTGTAACGATAATTGAGCCGGATTACCGTTTGTGCTGTTGGCCGCCAGCTAACGGCAGGAACAATGGAGAACAACTCATCTGAAATATTACCGCCTGTTGATTTGAATGTTCCCTTATTCCAGTCAACATATTCTAACCGGAGTGCTGCATTAATGACTGATTTATCAAAACCAAATAATGGTTTTTTGAAAACAGGTTGAACAAAATCAATAAATCCTCCTTGCTGTTTCCTGCCAAACTGTTCGGTATAAGTATCCGGCACATTTACATTTACCCATGCCCATTCTGCGTTGATATAAGTATTGAGTTTTGGCAGCGTAGTATTAAAATCCACAGCATATACATTCACTTTCCGCTTTTCATCAAGCTGCAAACCATCTTCCTGATATTTGTTGTAGATACCGCCCATATAAGACAATCCCAACTCACCAACATTCCTGTTTCTTACAGCCACTTTGCCGGTGAATAAAGGACTTCCGTTAAAGCTTTCTTCAAATCTGTCTTTGTTTTCTTTACTGGCAGGCAGAAAGGTTTTGTTTTCCGCATTGTCAATAATCTTATCGTCAAAGCCATTGGTCAGGTATGCTTCATAAGCATATACCCAATCCTTTGTATATTTTTTCCCAAAGATGCCAAACCCAACATTGCTCCAGGTGGCCGGCAGCATTTGTGTAGCGGATATGGGCCTGTCAACAAACTCCCATTTCGGACCATCATGATTTTGATTAAAAGCACCAATAGGATTCATGACAACACCGGCACGGAGGTTGAGCAATGGAGCAAATTCAAAGTCAACAGAAGCAAATTCAATATTAATTTCCTTTGTGCCATCTTCAAACTCAATTTCACTTAAAAACTTAATACGTTTGGCAATGGAGGATGATACAAACAAGGTTAACCGCCGTATCTGGAACTGATGGCCTTCTGTAATACCGTCTTCCTGTAAGTATTGATAATTTGCTTCTGCATAACCGCCTAAGGCTACCGGCAGTTTTCCTAACTGCAGAAAGGGCCTGTTATAAACAGCATCCATATTCATGATCATACCAGATGTATCGCTTACCGTTTTTCGCAGCAAAACCGGGTCTATCTGCGAATAGCTTGCAGTAGTTAAAAAAGCTAAGAGTAAGGTGGTGAATATTTTTCTCATACTTTTCGCAAGTCAATAAATAATTGGTGATTCATTACTGTTACAGGAAAAGTTCTTAAATCACGGTCGGCAGGCCCATTTGTCACCTTTCCCCTGTTGTTATATTCACTTCCGTGTGCGGGGCATTGCAGGTATTCGCCAGCAACATTTAATTCTGCACCCTGGTGAGCACATTGCATCCATAATGCAGCGTAGTCATTTTCGCTAAAGCGGTAAACACATACAGGATAAAGCAGTTCATCGTTACGAACAACAATGTACAGGCGATATTTTCCTTTTTCCTTTGTTTCAAATTCCTTTGTATCTATGAGCAGGCCATCTTTGGTAAGCCGGCCTGTTGTAAACTGCGTAGTAGCACAAGAACTGAGCAGCCCCGAGATTGCCGCTGCACCTAAACAGGCACCACAGGTTTTTACTATAAATTCTTTTCTATTCATTTCTTTATTGACATCAAGATGATTTGACCAAATGTGCCAGGATAATTTTTTAATTCATACTACTTAAAAAAAGATCAGCAGACTTGATACAGTACAAGAGTGGCTCTCACATAATCTTCCACCGGAAGATTATGTTGCGAACAAATCTTCGATTGCAACAGGAGTTTCATAGCAGTACATAAGCCCGGCCCATCATAATTTTTACAGCGATTCTAAAAATTTAATCAGTTTTTGTTTTTCTGCGGATGATAATTGTTGAAAAATATCTTTACTACGCTGACCTTCTCCACCATGCAGGATAATGGCTTCTTCAATACTGTTTGCACGGCCATCATGCATCAGAAAGTATTGGCCTCCCTGTGAATTAGGTGAAAGCCCCAAACCCCAAAGCGGGGGCGTTCTCCATTCTGCTGTTTTAGCACTTCCTTCTGTGTACCCATCATCTAAGCCCGGCCCCATATCATGTAGCAATAAATCAGTGTAAGGATGAAATGTTTTGTTGGATAAAGGAGTGATTGAAGAAAAACCTGTTTTCAAAGATTGCTTATGGCAACTTTCGCAACCTGATTGAATAAATATACTTTTACCTGCTATTACATCTGCATCATTCTGTTTACGCTGAACCGGTGCTTTTAATGTTTGCAGGTAGAATACTACGTTTTGTACTGTGAGGTCAGAAATTTCGGGGTCAATATTTTGCCCGGTATAAACATCTTTTGGTTCAAAAGTAGAAGTGATGCCTATGTCCTGGTTATAGGCATTTACCGTTTGATGCAGCAAATTGTAGGCGGCTGCTTTTTTACCAAAACGATGAATGTATT
>CAZWIM010000066.1:0-3372 GCA_964634265.1 uncultured Chitinophaga sp.
CTTTACTTACTTCCACCATTGATGCCTCCATTGAAAGTCATGTAATGGGGTTTGCAGCAGAGAAAAGCCGGAAAGAGGATAAGGTAGTGGAGATCAGAATGTGAAGCTCTAAAATGCTTTTTTTTCTTTTGATGGCACGTTAAATAAAAAGCTGCAATCAATTTGCTTTGGCATCGGCTCCGGATCAGAATAGATATAAATGCCCTGAGGATAAACATCAAGGCCTCTTAAATTCTTTAGTTGTTTTCTTTGTTCATCTGTAAGCGTTTTATTTACCGAAGTAAAAGCAGTGATATAGTAAAACGAAAGTTCACCATCCTGCTCACCATATTTTAAAACTTTTTCCATCACTTGTGTCTTTGAAGGGTTTTCACCCTTAATAAAACCACGCAGGCTTACTGATACTTCTTCCCGAAGTTTTACAATCTCATCCATGTTCTTTTTTTGCTTTGCCGGTAATTCCTCAACCTGCTTTCTTTGTTCCGGGGTTAAAATATCCAGGAACTCTTTTCCTGATTCACCGGTTAAAGAAGTGGAAATAGAATATCCTTTATTACCCATAGCCGGGTAATCTTTTAAATAAAATCCCCCGAAATAAGTACCATGCCGCTCAGGACAGAAATAAACATCGGCTTTTACTGAGCCTTTATACCAGCTAAACAACTCGCTGGCATAAGTCATTACACCTACATGGGCACGGTGTGTTAGGGAACGTTTATCTAACCGCTCCCTTGTATCAGGCCAGGTCGCTGAATTTCCAAAACTCAGTTTCTCCAATGCTCCTACTTGCTCATTTGTAAAAGAACGAATCACTTCACCCATTACTTCCGCTCTCCGGTAGCTTAGCTCTCCATCTATAGCATACAGTTCACGGCAATACTGAATAACCGATTCTTTATTTAATGATTTGTTTTGTTCCATTGATTCCCTGAAACCCTTTATCAATACAATTCTTTTATTGGCGAAATCATTGTACAGGGTTTCCTGCTCTTTGGCCAATGAGATAAACTTATCAAGCTGCTGCAGGTTGAGTATGGAAAGTACATTACTTGCAATACGGGTGAGAAAGTCAGTATTATGACCCAGGCTATTGCTGTCATTATCCCGCATATACTGAAACCCGAAAAAATCAGCCACCTTACCCGGAGGAAAAAAACAATCAGCCCCAAAACTGCCTGTCAAAAAAGCCAGCCCATTAAATGCGATGGTATGGAGTTGTGCCCTGTCGGAAGTGGCCTGCTCTATTGTATATAGTTTTCCTTGTTTTTTTCTGTCATCTCTTTTTTCTTTCTGTGAAAACCCGGGAAAAGATAAAAAAAGTGAGAAAAGAAAAATGCAGGTATGTTTTATCCGTGCTTTCATTTTATTTGGTATTTAAAAAATAAGTAAAAAGGTTTTCACCGTTCTTTTTTTTCCCTTCTATGCTGGTTTGGATATACTCAACTGTGGCCTTTTGTTTTTCTACTGTAAGTCGTAAATAGCCAGGAGCATTTAAGATGGTGCCGCTGCTATATCCATACTCTTTAGCAGGGTTAATATTTCCATACCGCATTGCGCCGGGCTGGGGCAGAGTTTGATATACTATGCCATCCAGTTCCTGTTTAACAAATAAATGATCATGCCCATGGAAAACTGCATTGACTTTGTATTGTACCAGCAAATCATGTATAGGTCTTTCCCATCCCGGACGATTGGCAGTAAAACCGTTTGTATTATCTGCATTCAATCCTCCCCATTCATAGTATTTTGCCGCTTCCACCCCGCCCCGGGCAATGCCTTTATTATCGGCGCCGCCAACAAGGTTATGTATAAAAACAAACCGCATTGCAGCTTTACTCTTTTGCAATGTTTCTTTCAGCCAGTTGTATTGTTTATCACCTAAAGTCCGCTGCCAGGGATTGCGCTGGTCTTTTGTATAACGGAACGGGTCAAGAACAATGAACAAAGCGTTGCCCCATTCCCATGCATAATAGTTTTCATCTTCACTTCCTGAATAAAATTCATTGGGTTGCGGATTGGCATAATAGTTTTTTCGGGTAGCTGTAGCCCATATAGTCATATTTTCTTCTCCGGACCTGTTATTACCATGGCCTGATTCACCATCATGATTGCCGAGTGTGAGAAACAAAGGAGATGAATGACACAACAAACCAAAATAATATCGCTGGGCAATATATTGCTTAAGAGATTCCCGGAAATCACTCCTGTATTTATCGGTCATCCAGGTATCACCTAAATCAACCAGGAAGTCAGCCGAATCAGCAGCCATATTATGCAATGTTTGTTTATATATATCCGTACTGCTGTTTTCATCCAGGTGCGAATCGGCCTGTATTGTAAAAACAAATTTTTCATCTTTTGCCCTTTGTGTATGAAAAAAACCAATGGCTGATTGCTGTTCTGTTTTCTCGCCGGGCTTTGTAAAAACAAAGCGGTAGTAATAACGCATTCCTGATTCCAGGTTGTTCAATTCATTAAGTGATGGTTTGCCTTTTTCATAATGAACCATTTTTGTTTTGTTACTTAGCAAATCCATGCTTTTGCCATACATAAAATAACCATCCAAACCTTCACTGCTCATCAGGCTGATGGTAACTGAAGAAGAGGTGGGTCGTGATATTATAATATCATAAAGATGTTCAGGTGTCTCATTATGAAAAAAACCTGTTGTATTACTACCCTCATTTCCTGCACGGTTACCTTTTTGTGCAATTAAAACGGCAGGAAAAAACAGAAGTAGATAAAATAATTTATAAATCATTGCTTTCATAGATCAGATCATTATCGCTGATAAACATTAATAGTAACTGCTCCTGAAGTATCTGTTAATTTGTAAGTGTATTTATTAGTAGCATCCCAGCTGTATTCCACATATCCAAACTTAGTTCCCTGCTGGTAAGTGAGTTTATAGGCATTGGCTCCTGTAGAACGAAAATCGGTGATAGTGGCGCCATTCAACGGGGTTAAAGCAGGACGTACCGGTGAAGCAAATGCCTGTGGCAGAATCTGGTTTTCGGGAGCCGGTGTATTCGGGTCTAAATTGACTTTCCCCCTCATGGCGCCGACTACATAAGGATAGTTTGTAGTACCGTGGTAATGGTACGCACCATTATTTGTAACATGGCCATGACAAGTATCTAATGGTTGCATGGGTGAACCATCTGGTTCATTTGCACCATAGACTGGAAATCCATCCAATGCAAATGCAATGGGTTTAAGACCTGAAGTAGCAGACAGATGCAGTGGCGCAGCATGATAATGATAGTCATCAGCACGACCGCAATGTCCTCCCCAATTATCCAGTTCACCGGTGAGGTAAGAGTCAACACCCCGGTTATTGTAAGCATTAAAAATGGGAATACCATTTACAGC
>CAZWIM010000066.1:3382-7739 GCA_964634265.1 uncultured Chitinophaga sp.
ATTGCAATAGCGCCTTTCATCAGATTTGTTTTGGTGCTGAGCGGTACCGCAGCATATTCCGGCTGTAAAGGAATAGACCAGCTGTTTCCTCCTGTATAAAATTGAGGAATAGGTACCTGTTGCTGCCAACTGGTGATACCCACCATCATATTGTGCTGAGGAAATCCAGTTGACGCTACATAAAAATTAGTAGTATCCCAGTTAGTAGATATTGAAGGCTTGTACGGAGCAAATGCCGAATCAATAAAACCCGTTCTTGTTTTCGGAATAATAGTTGTTCCAGGTGTTACAATATTATCAACGCTTTTTTTACAGGTAAAAACAGACACGGACATTAATACAATGTATAAAACTGTTATCAACGGGTTTAGCTTCCGTTGATGATACTTCTGAAACAGTATCACTTTCCAGAAAAGAAAAAAGGTAACGCCAGTAAAAATTAAAGTAAGCAGCAGCCACTCAGTATTGAAAATATTTCCGGTTGATTGATAAGAATATGGAACGCCGATTAGTGGTTGATTAAGCCGGTTATATTTTTTTATTTTAAACCATACAAATTTCTGTTCTTGTTCCGATAATTGAATAATCGGGATACGGATAAGTTTACCTTCATATTGCTCCAGCATCACATTATTTTCATCGCCGGATGAAAAATTGCCTTTGATAATAGTGCCATCCTTCAGCGCCCAGCTATTTAAACTTGCATGATCACTTTTATGATAATGACCACCGTCATGCGCTGATACCCCTACAACGGTCATTAACAAAATTAATATTGAAAAGATCCTTATAAAAGTCCGGCACTTCATAAAATAATTATTTCTTTCTTTCTGATTGTTTTTCATCCGGTTTTAAATAATCCCGTATTTCCCTGACAAGTTCTTCAAGCTTTCGTAATTGTTCAGCATTACACATATTCCTCACTTGGGAAGCCTGCTCAATGCGCAATAGTTCCATCTTCTGTTCGTTTTCTGCCACACCGGCCGCAAGTCTTTTTAATACTTCGTCATTATTGCCGGTTGAAAACATTAACTGGTTCATGGAGTCTCTTTTTGCACGGGTCTCTTCAGTCAATAATTTCTCCTTCTCAAAAAAAGCTGTCCTGATTTTATTTAAACTATCAGCCTGTGTATTGGTGAAACCAAGTTCCTTTTTCAAAAGAGAGGCCAGTTCTATATTATTAACCCGTTTATCCTCTTTCTTCTGTTTACGGTTAAAGTATCTCCATCCAAAAAAAACAAGTAATGCCAGATTGAGAAAGGCGAGCAGTATTACCAGCCTCATCAAAAATTTATTCTGAGAAATAATATCCATTAGAATTATTTTAAAGCAGTGGTGTTGATTAATAACTGGTCAGAAACTGTATTCAGCAGTTGTATTCTTTCATCTCGCAGGGTATCAGTTTCTTTGCCAGCCCGGAAGAAAATAGATACATTCAGTATAATGAATACAATAATGAACGTTGCAAACTGAATCAGTTCCTTTTTACTGGCATAGTTGCTTTGCGATACAGTTATACGGGTAAATAACTGCTGCTCCCATTCATCGCTGGCATGAATAGACTCCAGGTTTTCATAATCCTTTATGAGATTGTTTACTTTCTGGTTTTCTGCATTTATCATACACATTTATTTTGAAGATGAATTTTGATACTTCTTGCACCTGCTAAATATTATTTTTAAGAATTTTTTCCAGCCTGGCAGTTACTTTCTTTTTGGCCCGTGACAATAGTGATTCAACAGCCACATTAGTAGTTTTTAATATAGCCGCTATTTCACTGTTATTGTAACCCTCTATCTTACTCAATGTAAATGCCACCCGCTGGTTATCGGGTAAATGCTCAAGCGCCTCATAAACGGATTTCTGGCTTTCTTTTTCATATAATATAGTATCGGCTTTTTTTCCTCCAGTAAGCCAGTTGGATACGTCATCCAGGTGTAATACACGACCTATAGAACTGATTCTCTTCTTTCTTTTTCTTTTCTTTATTTCATCCAGGCATTTGGTAACCGTGATACGGTAGATCCATGTAGAAAGTTTTGAATCACCACGAAACATTTTTATTGACTGAAATACTTCAATAAACACTTCCTGCGCAGTGTCCTCTGCATCTTCTTTATTCAGTAAAAAACGGTAACAGGTATTTAATACTTTGTCTTTATATAACGAAACTAATTCAAAATATGCTTTTGAATCGTTCTGTCTGACTCTTAAAAGTAATTGCTCGTCATCCATTAACCGGTTGTTACCAAAATTTAATCTTTATTTTTTATGATATAGGAATAAGGTTTTGTGGCATTTTCATTAAGTGATGCTTTATTGGCAAAATATGAACGTACATATTCCACTTTCACATCGTTGGAGTTGACAGTAATGTTTAAAAATCCCGAATTGGGCAATATGTCACCGGAAGTATAGGCTTCTTTATTAAAGGCAGTATGCGTATCATCGGCAGGATTAGGTACCGTTTGGTAAATAACCCCATCCAGATCCTGCTTTGCGAATATGTGGTCATGGCCCTGGAAAAATATAGTCACTTTATTCTTTACAAACAACTGGTGAATGGGCATTGCCCATCCGGAACGGAATCGGTCAAATTGCCATTGGCCGTTTTGCCCGTAACCACCCCACTCAAAATATTTTGCCCTTTCCACACCGCCACGGCCTGTACCATTCACATGATGCGCAAAAACAAATTTGAATTTTGCTTTTGATGTTTCCAGTGTTTTCTTCAGCCATTCATATTGCACCTTCCCTAATGTAGCGTTCCAGGGGTCTTTTTTTCTTTTTTCTTCGCCATCATTGGATGGCTGGTTGTCTACTGCAACAACTGAATGCCAGTAAGGGTCAATCACAACAAAAAGTGCATTGCCCCATTCAAAAGCATAATAATCTTTTAACAGGCCAACGTATTGAACGGTGTCTTTATCACCACTGTAAAAATTTCCAGGTTCTGGCAAAGGGAAAAATTTTTTTCTTGCAAGACCGGCCTGCACAGCCGCATTATTTGGAGTGCCATTCAATAAATACCTGGCGCCTTGTTCATGATTTCCGTTTACCAAAAATAATGGCAGATTATAGCCGGCATTACCGAGATAATGCCGTTGAATTTTATAAACCCTCTCCGTATTTTCTTTGGTTGCATTATTACCGGCAACCAGCCTGTCGATATTAAAATCATCCCCCATTAAAAAATAAAAATCAGGTTTTCTTTCTGCCACATAACTGATTGTTTGCCGGTACAAATCAGGGTGAAACATTTTTCCTTCCCTTTCAGGGTGCGAATCTCCCTGCACACCAAAGGAAAAGGATGTATGAGCATTTCTTTGTGTGGCAAACCATGATTCATTGGTTGTTGTAAATTTTTCTTCGCCTGGTTTGCGGTAGCTGAGCCGGTAATAATATTGTGTATTGGGCAAAAGACCTTTCAATGTTACTTCAATCGGGTCGCTGTTTGAGGCCTTAAAAATATCAGTCTTGTTTTTGTAGTTTCGGCTATTGACGGAATATTCAATATACCCTTCACAATCTTTTTCCAGGATGATACTTGCTGTTACTGAATTGTCGGTCGGGGTTCCTAAAACTATATTGCCGGTATTTACAGTAGCATCGCTTTTTTTGTTGCTGCCGCCTTCCCTTTTATGACTTGCCTTGTTTTCTTTTTGTTCTTTCTTGAGCCTATCATTTTGAGGTAAATTCTGAGCCTGTAAAGCTGCATTTAATAATAAAAGGGGGAGAAGCAGTTTTGATAATCTCATACCTGATGTTTATACGGAGGAATAATCTCTGACCTGTTACACATTTGGGAGTTTAAGACGACAGAATGTAAAAAAACTGACACTTTTTCCCAGATTTCTAAAACTCCAACCTGTGTTAAACTCAAAAAAGCCTGAATAAATGTTCCTTTAATACAATTCCTCCTTTTAACTGCTCATTGCTTTTTTGGGCCTTCTGTCCGTATAAAATAATCCCCAGTGTTTTTCCGGCTCGTTGGGATCGGGTGAACCTTTCCAGTTTTCATCAAAAGCTTCAAAGAAAAATGTAAGCACTTTATTTTTTTGAGACCAATGCATTAAATCTTCATAGTAGATCTTCTGGTTATCCTCGCTTACACTCTCCGGGTTTATGCCCCTGCCATTGGAATTGGTGGCCCAGCCGGCTTCGGTTATTACAATGGGTTTGTTGGGATGCATGGCTGAAACCGCTTTATAATTTTCCTTAGTATATTCAATAGCCTCGTGTATATGCTTGTACTCCCACACCGGGTATGTGTGTATGGAAATGAAATCAACCACTTCTGCAAGCGGTTTTAGCTTATTCAGCCAGGGTACATAATTCTCACAAAAAGTAACAGGTT
>CAZWIM010000067.1:0-7698 GCA_964634265.1 uncultured Chitinophaga sp.
TGCGTCATAATTGGTGAAGGGGCCAGTGGCGGAGCTTTAGGTATTGGTGTAGGGGATAAAGTGTTTATGATGGAAAATACCTGGTATACTGTTATTAGTCCTGAAAGTTGTTCATCTATACTTTGGCGAAGCTGGGATAAGAAAGAAGTGGCTGCCGAGCAACTAAAGTTGACCGCTGATAAAATGCTGGGCTTTGGTCTTATTGATGGCATTATTCCAGAACCTCCGGGCGGAGCACATTGGGATTACAATGAATCTGGCCAAATACTCAAGAATTATTTGAAACCGGTATTACAGGAGTTGAAGCAAATTCCGGCTGAACAAAGAGTAAACAACAGGATTGAAAAATTCGGTAAGATGGGCTTTTGGGAGGAATTTTAAAGTTTCGTATTTCACTTTACAATAACAACAGATAATGTCACTACGAGAGAAGTTCACCGGAACGGGAATCGCTATTGTTACTCCTTTCAGGGAAGATGGGAAAATTGATTGGGAAAGTTTTTCCCGTTTAATCGAATACTGGATTAAAGGAAAGATTGAATACCTGGTGGTATTAGGTACCACCGGGGAAAGTGCTACGGTACATGGTTCAGAAAAGCAGGAGGTTTTTTCTTTTGTGGCAAAGCAGGTAGCAGGCCGTGTGCCACTAGTGGCTGGCATTGGCGGTAATGATACTCAGGAGGTCATAGATGCATTCAAAAAATTTGACCTGAAGGGGTATGATGCTATACTTTCTGTTTCTCCTTATTACAATAAACCCAACCAGGAAGGTATTTTACAGCATTATAAAGCTCTGGATGCAGTAACACCGCTTCCGATTATTATGTACAATGTACCGGGTCGCACAGGAATGAATGTTACAGCAGATACACAGTTAAGGATAGCTCATGAATGCAAACATATTTTTGCTACTAAAGAAGCCAGTGGCAATTTTGACCAGATCAACCAGTTATTAAAATATAAACCGGCTGATTTTATGGTCATCAGCGGCGACGATCCGATTACTTTACCCATGATTGCATTAGGCGCTGAAGGAGTGATTTCAGTGGTGGCCAATGCGTATCCATATGAGTTTTCAGAGATGGTACGCCTTTGTTTGAAAGGTGATTATGAAAAGGCGAAGTCCCTTCATTTTAAATATACAGATATTATCGTTTCAATGTTTACCGAGGGAAGTCCCAGCGGGGTGAAAGCATATCTATCGGAAATGGGACTTTGTAAAAACACATTTCGCTTGCCGGTAGTATCTGTAAGTGCAAAGCACCTTGATAAAGTAAGGGAACTTATGAAACTGGCGGAAAAATAATTTTCCGGGATTAGTAATGCGTAATAGTATTTCTTTATTTGTTTTCTTGTTGCTTGTGCAGCTGCTTGCTGCACAACATAAAGTTCGTTTTTTTATCCAGTCATTACCTGAAGGAAATAAACAAACCGAAAGCATTTACCTGGCCGGTAATTTTAATGGGTGGAATCCTAAAGACGAAAGGGCAAGATTCAGTATGGATCAGAAAGGTAACTATTTGCTCAGTCTTGATTTACCTGCCGGTATGTATGAGTTTAAGATTACCAGGGGTGGCTGGGATAAAGTAGAATGCAAAAAAAGCGGAGACAATATTGCCAACCGTTTTTTTAAATTGGAAAGTGATACCTCTTTTACCATTGACATAGAAGCCTGGCAAGACAAGTCTGCCGTGAAAGAAAAGAAAAGTACAGCCAGTTCAAATGTTCGTATTGTCACTACTTCTTTCTATATCCCGCAACTGAAACGAACCAGAAGGGTATGGGTTTACTTACCATCTGATTATGCAGCTTCAAGACAGCGATACCCTGTTTTGTATATGCATGACGGACAAAATGTATTTGAGGATACCACAGCTTATTCGGGAGAGTGGGGGGTAGATGAGTTTTTGGATACTAGCAAGACCAGGAAATGCATAGTTGTAGCGATTGACCATGGCGGGGATAAGCGTTTAAATGAATATTCGCCATTTGATATGGAAAAATATGGCAGGGGTGAGGGTAAATTATATACAGAGTTTTTAACAAAGAAGCTCAAGAAATACATTGACAGAAAATTCAGGACTTTAAAAAATAGGGATAATACTTTCATTGCAGGCAGTTCTATGGGAGGTCTTATTTCCATGTATGCTATCCTCAGGTACCCCAAAGTCTTTGGTGGTGCTGGAATTTTCTCACCGGCATTTTGGGTGGCTCCAGGTATTTATGATGAGATCAGATCAAAAGGAAATAAGGTAAAAGGAAGATTATTCTTTTATGCTGGTAAAAAAGAAGGTGAAACAATGGTGCCGCTTATGATGAAAGCATTTGGTGAACTGGCGGCTGTTTCACATGCTAAGCTGGAAACAGTGATCAGGGATGAAGGGAAACATAATGAAGCAACATGGCGAAAAGAATTTCCCTTGTTTTATGAATGGATATTTCGCTGATCAGATAGTATAGGCCACACCTTCCAGTGCCAGTTCTGTATTGGGAAAAACCTCCCTTGCCTCTTTTTCAAACTCATCTAACGTATCATACTTGCTGCTGAAATGCCCTATCAGCAATTTTTGTACACCAGCCTTTTTAGCGATCATGGCTGCCTGTTTGCTGGTAGAGTGAAACCTTGCTTCTGCTCTTTCCCGCAGGTTATCCAGGTATGTGGTTTCATGATAGATAACGTCAAATCCTTCAATATGTGGAATCAGGGATTCATCATACTTTGTATCTGCGCAAAAAGCATATCGTTTTCCGGCTGTACCTGCATCTGTTACTAATTCATTTTTTATAACCGTACCATCCTTACGGGTATAATCTTCTCCCTGTGTCAACCTTTCATAGAAAGAGGAGGGTATCTCAAATTCTTTGGCCTTTTCCGGATTTAGTTTACGGGGTTGTTTCTTTTGGGTAAAAGAAAATCCATAGCATTCAATTCGATGGTTAGTGCGGAAACATTTAACGGTCAGCTTTTCATTATCTACTAATGTTGCTGCTTCAGTGATAGGGTGAATATGCAAGGGGAAACACAATTGCGTATCGGCAACTTTCAATTGCAGTTCGATGATCTCTTTCAAAGGTGCAGGGCCAAAAAGATGCATTTCCTGCTGATGGCTTAACAGGCTAAGGGTATTTATTAATCCAATGAGCCCGAAATAATGATCACCATGCAGGTGAGAAATGAAAATATGAGAGATCTTGCTCCGGCGGATTTTATAATTGATCAGTTGTATCTGGGTGCCTTCTCCGCAATCAACGAGGTAATTGGTGCCATCAAGTGTCACTACCTGGCTGGTAGGATGACGGTCAAAAGCCGGTACAGCTGAATTGTTGCCGAGGATCGTAACTGCAAACATGAACAGGTTAGTGATTGGGTGTGTAATGGTTTTCCTTTAGACTAATATCAGGGTACTAATGCTGCATGGTCATATATCGTCCATCAGGTCCCGTTCTATTTCTTCCATTTGTACTATGTCCCATGCTTCACTTTCAGTAGGTGTTACGTTCATCATTTCCAGCAATTCCTGCTGGTCCAGGAAATCTTCCACCTGTTTTTGCAACTCACAAATAACAAAAGAGGCCCCGTTTTCGTAAAAACGCTGCTGAAGCTGAACCAGTTTTTCTGCTACAGCAATATCAATGGAAGTAGTATCCTTTAAAATCAGCACCAGGTTTTTAACGTCATTTTGGAGGAAAGGAAGCAAACATTCACCCAGGTCGTCTGTCATTGTAGCAGTCAATGCTGGTTCCAGTACGGTGATGGCATGAAATCTTTCTTTGGTATCGGTTTTGACCTGCATATCTGGATCTTTTAATTTGTTGAAGCTTCAGCCTTTTTCCCGGCCTAATTTCTTCGCAATCTGAACAGATGGTAAAGTGGTAAAATGCCGGGCTTTAAACAACTTAAATTATCAACAATCCGTTTATAAATACGGGAAAACAAGAACCAAATTTATTCGTTAATATTGTATCACAACTAATTATCTAAAAATGGATAATAATTTTTCAGCACAGGTTAAAGAGATAATCTCGTTCAGCAGGGAGGAGGCTTTGAGGCTTGGTAATGATTTTATCGGTACTGAGCATTTATTGTTGGGCCTGATCAGGGAAGGAGATAATACTGCGGTCCGTATCCTAAAGAGTTTTAATGTGGATCTTTATGAATTGCGAAAGGAAATAGAATTGGCCGTAAAGGATAAAACCGGGAAGAACATTGCTAATATCAACAGCCTGCCATTGACCAAGCAGGCAGAAAAGGTTATCAGGGTAACTGTTTTAGAAGCCAAAGCATTGAAAAGCGCAACAGTAGAAACAGAGCACCTGATGCTATCCATTTTAAAGAACAAAGAAAATATTGCTACACAAATCTTAAATCAGTTTGACGTGGACTACGATCTTTTCAGGCAGGAGCTGGGCATCGTTAAGTCAAACGATCCCCGTGCCGAATTCCAGGACGAGAACGAAGATGATTTTGATGAAGAGAAAAAATATTCCCAACCTAAGGGAGGCAGTAAGGCAGCCGGTGGCGCCAAGAGCAAAACACCGGTACTGGATAATTTTGGCCGTGACATCACCAAAATGGCTGAATTGGGTGCATTAGACCCGATCGTTGGCCGTGAATCCGAAATAGAAAGGGTATCGCAGATACTTTCCCGCCGTAAAAAGAATAACCCCATTCTCATTGGTGAACCCGGTGTTGGTAAAACTGCCATCGTAGAAGGATTGGCACTGCGTATCGTGCAGCGCAAAGTATCAAGGGTGTTGTTCGATAAAAGAGTTATCTCATTAGACCTTGCTGCATTGGTGGCAGGTACCAAGTACCGTGGTCAGTTTGAAGAAAGGATGAAGGCGATTATGAATGAACTTGAGAAGAACAGGGATGTGATCCTCTTCATTGATGAGTTGCACACCATTGTTGGTGCAGGCGGCGCCAGTGGCTCTTTGGATGCCAGTAACATCTTTAAGCCGGCATTGGCAAGAGGAGAACTGCAGTGCATCGGTGCGTCTACATTGGATGAATACAGGATGTATATAGAAAAAGATGGTGCACTGGATAGGCGTTTCCAAAAAGTAATGGTAGACCCGCCAAGTGTGGATGATACCATTCAAATTCTGAACAATATCAAGTCGAAATATGAAGAGTATCACAATGTGAATTACGACCAGGAAGCGATTGATGCCTGTGTGAAGCTGAGTGACCGTTATGTTACCGACAGGTTGTTGCCAGATAAGGCCATTGATGTGATGGATGAAGTAGGAGCCAGGGTGCATCTGAAAAATATTAATGTGCCGCAAAACATCGTTGACCTGGAAAAGAAGATCGAAGACGTAAAGAACGAAAAGAACAAAGTGGTGAAAAGCCAGAAGTTTGAAGAGGCTGCTTCTTTGCGTGATACCGAAAAACGTTTACAGGAAGAACTGGAAAAAGCAAAAGCTGACTGGGAAGAAGAAAGCAAGCATAAACGTTACCCGATCGGGGAGGAAGATATTGCTGAAGTGGTGAGTATGATGACAGGGATACCGGTGAAGCGGATGGTACAGGCTGAAACAGAAAAGCTCCGCAAGATGTCTGATGATATGAGGGGAATGGTGATTGGCCAGGACGAAGCCATTTTGAAAGTGGTTAAAGCTATTCAACGTAACAGGGTGGGATTGAAAGATCCTAAGAAACCGATTGGTACGTTCATTTTCCTTGGACCTACGGGTGTTGGTAAAACAGAGTTAGCCAGGGCTTTGGCAAGACACATGTTCGATTCCGAAGATGCACTCATCCGTATTGACATGAGTGAATACATGGAAAAATTCACCGTGAGCCGTTTGATCGGGGCACCTCCCGGCTATGTAGGTTATGAAGAGGGTGGTCAGTTAACAGAAAGAGTTCGCCGCAAACCGTACAGCGTTATCCTGCTGGATGAAATTGAAAAAGCACACCCGGATATTTATAATATTCTATTACAGGTATTGGATGATGGTCAGTTGACCGATGGTTTGGGAAGAAAAGTTGATTTCAAAAATACACTTATCATCATGACATCGAATATCGGTGTTCGCCAGTTGAAAGACTTTGGTGCAGGTGTAGGTTTTGCTACTGCGGCAAGGATAGAAAATGAGGATGAAGCCAATAAAGCAGTTATTGAAAAGGCGCTGAAGAAAACATTCTCACCTGAATTTTTGAACAGGATAGATGATGTGATCATCTTCAATAGCCTGACCAAGGAGAATATCTTCAGCATCATTGATATCCTGATGAAAGGTGTATTGAAGCGTCTGGCCAATCTCGGGTTCAGTTTAGAGTTGACCGAAGCCGCTAAAACCTTTCTGGCAGACAAAGGGTATGATTCACAGTTTGGCGCAAGGCCTTTGCACAGGGCTATTCAGAAGTACCTGGAAGACCCGCTGGCTGAAGAAATACTGAACCTGAATGTAAAAGCAGGCGATGTGCTACTGGCCGATGTGGATGCTGATAATACCAAACTGGCATTCACCTTCAAGAGCAGGGCAGAAGAGCCTTCGAAGGCTTAATTTCTATTATCATATTACAGTGAATTGTCACCCCGGCCTTGAGCCGGGGTCTTTTATTACCCGGAACTTTCAAACGAGCTGTCACCCAGAGCTTGTCGAAGGGTGAGCTTATCGACATGGTATGTAGTCTTCGGTAAACTCAGCCTGACTATGTCAGCTGTTCTGATTGTCCTCCTGAACCTGTCGAAGGAGGACAATCAAAACGCCGTATTTTTGCCTTCCTGTTATGGCGAAGAAAATCATCATTACGATAGATGGCTGGTCCAGCTGTGGTAAAAGCACCCTGGCCAAGCAACTGGCAAAGGAACTGGGCTATATCTATGTGGACAGCGGGGCCATGTACAGGGCTATTACCCTTTATTTCATACGCAACAATATTGATCTTGCTGAAAAAAAAGAGGTAAAAGAGGCACTTAAGAATATCACTCTAGAGTTTGCTTACAACAACCAAAGCGGTAAAAGTGAGATATTCCTGAACGGGGAAAATGTAGAATACCTGATCCGGGACCTTATCATTGCTGAAAAGGTGAGTGATGTGGCAGCAATAAAAGAGGTCAGGGAGTTTGCGGTAGCCCAGCAGCAGAAAATGGGTGCCAAAAAAGGCATTGTGATGGATGGCCGGGATATCGGTACGGTGGTATTTCCCAAAGCCGAATTAAAGATATTTCTGACCGCTGATAGTGCCGTGAGGGTGGAAAGACGCTTTAAAGAATTGTTTGAAAAGAACCCTAATGTGACCATTGAAGAGGTGAAAAACAACCTGGAAATGCGGGATTATATAGACTCTCACCGGGAAGTAAGCCCCCTGAAGCAGGCCAAAGATGCCCTGGTGCTGGATAATACCGATCTTACAGCTAAACAGACCTTTGAAAAGGCCCTGGAATGGGCCCGAAAAAAAAAGTTGTAGAAATATTACTACAAAAGCTTGCAAAATTCCCCAACGGATTTTACTTTAGCAGCCGGATTTGACCAATCCGCTTCTTCCAACACTCCTTCGACAAAGCCTTATTCAATCCAAATTACCCCGAATTACCATTTTTAAGGTTGTTTATTAGCACTATTTCAAATCCTCTCCTGTTAAGCCATTAACTGAAGTCCATCCTTTCTGAATGCCTCGCTATCCAATACTGTGATCACCGTTTGAACGGATGAAATAACTCATCATAAACCAAACGCTGAGCA
>CAZWIM010000068.1:0-7063 GCA_964634265.1 uncultured Chitinophaga sp.
ATGGCTTTATCGGGATCGCATTTTACATTGAAACGAAGGTCTTCACTATCGAGCCCGGTAAGTAAAAATGCTTTGCCTCCGACTTTGTACACCAGTGTATCCGGACCAAAAGGAAGTGTTTCTTCTGCTCCCGGTTTGGAGAGACAATATTCCCGGAGTGATTCAATATTCATTTACTAAACATCATTCAAAAGATAAAACGATCCTGTCCACAAAAATTTTTCCGATATGCTTCTGTACTTCCGGCATATCAGTATTAAATTCTGCATCACCCGTAATTGAATTTATTGTAGAATCATACGCCATACCAAGCCGGTAATGTAGTTTTGACTTTTCCAGTTTACCACCATTATAAGAGGCGATAGCACCGCCATAATCCCAGCCAAAGCCATAGAAAGTAATTTTCTTACCATTCAGCTCCAGCAGGTATTGTAAAGAGGTGCCTATACCAATATCCGAAGCAGTTCTGTAAGGCGCTTCTTCGGTATAGCATTCAATCATTTCGATCTTCTGGTGATATTGTTTTTCCTTCCAGTAAACCGTAAATGCTTTATTGGTGCCGGGATATACCTGCGTCACATCCAGTGAGTCAATACACTCCGGCCCACAGATACGTTCATCTTTTACATTTTCTTCTCCATAGATGGCCTGCAGGTCTTTGAAGTTGGTATTCCTTGTGACCGAACCCCAGGTGGAGTCTGTCACCTGGATAAGATCAATCTTGTAATAGTGAATATCTGTATTGGCAGCGCTGTCAACAGTGCTGTCATCTTTTTTCTTTGTTTCATTCTTGCTTTGGCAACTAAAAAGGAATATCAAAGCCGGCAGAACGACAATCAACTTTTTCATAACAAAAATTTTACAGCATAAAGTTACTCACTAATAATAGCGGTTGCCTCAATTTCGATAAGATATTCCGGGGCAATCAGTCCCTTTACCTCTATCATGGAAGTACAGGGTTTAATTTCGCCAAAGAATTCGCCATGTGCTTTGCCATATTCTTCCCAGCGGGAAATATCGGTGACAAACATTCTTGTCCGCACAATATCTTTTAAAGAGGAACCGGCGCTTTTTAAAACCCTTTCAATTTTTTCAATAATGAATTTTGTTTGGGCATAAGCATCGTCTTTTCCCACAAGCTGGTTGTTCTCATCCACTGCTACTGTACCGGTCACTTCGATAATATTGCCAATCCGGACAGCACGGCTGTAGCCAACAATATCTTCCCATTTGGCGCCGGATGAATAATTGGTTCTGCTCATATCAGTTTTTTATTTCAATATTCTCTGGCTTGATCAGCGGCTCGCCATTCATCCGCAGATATATCTGCGCCACTGTCACTACATCTTTCTGGCAATAGGTAACAATCCGCTCAAGGTTTTTCTCCTTCCAGTAAACGGCCCACACCATGCTGCCGTCAATATCATCTTTGGGCGTTGCGATGCCCAGCGTATGGGCTAACAGGTTCAATGAAGTGAAACTTTTAAAATCTCCAAACTTCCAAAGCTCCAGTGTATCCAGGTGTGTAACCTCCCAGGGCTTTTTTCCAGCAATATTCAGTAAAGAAGGAATAGGCAGGCTGTTGATTATCATTCTCCGGCAGAGGTAAGGAAAGTCAAACTCTTTTCCATTGTGTGCACATAAATACTTCTGTTCGCCTCCCGACCATTTATTCAGCATTTCGCTGAACTGATGTAACAGCAGTTTCTCATCATCGCCGTAAAAGCTTTTTAAAACAATTTTTTTATGGCCATCTGCTCCTTGCAAGACACCACAACTGATGCAAATGATTTTTCCAAACTCTGCATAAATACCTGCACGGGGATATAGTGTTTCGTTTGTTTGTCCTTCGTGATACTTTAATAACGATGCTGATTTTGTATCCCACAGTTGTTTCCACTCTTCCGGTAAATCATTATAATCGGGATACTGTGGTGCAGTTTCAATGTCCAGGAACAGGATATTATTTACCGGGTAACTTGCCATGGTTGATGTTTATATATAAAAATAAAAAATCCCGCCGTAGCGGGACTACCACTTTCCGGTAATTCTTTTACAGGTATTTGTCGCCCATATTTCGTTTCACTTCTGCCACATATTGTTTTATTTCCTGCTCTTTATCTTTTTTGCAGATCAGCAATACGTCTTTGGTATCAACGATGATATAATCTTTTAATCCCTGCAGCAAAACCAGTTTATTATCCGGTACATGCACCATACAATTATTGGCATCTACCACCATCACATGTTTGCCTACTACGGCGTTGCCAAAATAATCCTTGTCTTTATTTTCCCAGGCGCTGTTCCAGGTGCCAAGGTCACTCCAGCCAAATGAGGCAGGTATCACAAATACATTATCCGCTTTTTCCATCACCGCAAAGTCAATGGAAATATTGGTGCACTGCGGGTAAATATTTTCAACCGCATCCCATTCCTCTTCAGTATTGAATTTGTCTTTCTCCGCTGCAAACAGTTCATACAATTCCGGCTCATGTTTTTCCAGCGCTGTAATAATATTCTTCACCTTCCAGGTAAATATGCCGGCATTCCACAAAAAATCTCCGCTGGCAATAAATGCTTTGGCAAGCTCAAGGTTAGGCTTTTCCGTAAATGTTTTTACTTTAAAAATATCCGGCGCTGCCTCTGTTGTATCATGCTGAATATAACCGTAACCTGTGTTGGGATAAGTTGGTTTTACACCGATAGTAAGTAATGCGTTGATATGATCAACAAAACTGAAAGCTTTTTTTGCCGTCTTTAAAAACTCATCGGTTTCCAGTATCAGGTTATCAGCCGGAGCCGCAACCATCACCGCCTTAGGGTCTTTTTTTATCAGCTTGAATGCCATGTAGGCAATGCAAGGCGCTGTATTCTTTCGGGAAGGTTCTGCCAGGATATTTTCCTCCGGGATATCGGGCACCTGCTTTTTTACAATACTGACATATTCTTGTGCAGTGATGATGAAGATATTTTCTTTATGCACCAGTTTGCTGTAGCGGTCCCATGTCTGCTGTATCAGTGTGCGGCCGGTTCCCAGTATATCAAGGAATTGTTTCGGAAAGTTGGTACGGCTCATCGGCCAGAAACGGCTGCCAATCCCCCCGGCCATTATCGCAACGTATTGATGTTTGTTCATTGTGAATAGTGAATAGTGATAAGCAAACTGTTTTCAGAAGCAGATGCTTTCACCGGTTATATTAATCCTTCCCTTATCAAATCGTGTAAATGAATTATTCCTGCATACTTCTTATCATGCACTACCGCCAGTTGTGAAATCTCATTCCTGCGCAGCATATCCAATGCTTCTATCGCCAGTTCATCCGGGCCTATTGTTTTTGGATGCTTCGTCATAATATCTCCGGCCTTCACGGCATCAATCGAAACATTATTTTCCAGCATCCGCCTAAGGTCTCCGTCGGTGATGATGCCCAGTAAATTATTTTCTTCATCCGTCACGGCTGTTATTCCCAATCTCTTCTTTGTCATTTCAACAATCACTTCTTTTAATGATTGTGTTGACAGCACCCTTGGCTTCTCATTACCCTCTGACAGATCCGATACCCGGAGGTATAGCTTTTTACCCAGCATACCTCCCGGGTGAAACTTTGCAAAATCATCCGCCTGGAATCCTCTCACCTCCATCAGGCAAACGGCCAGCGCATCACCCATTACTAATTGAGCCGTAGTGCTGGTGGTAGGAGCCAGGTTATTAGGACAAGCTTCCTGGTCTACTGTGGTATCTAAATTAATGTGTGAGTTTTTGGCCAGGTAAGAACCTTTGTTACCGCTGATACTGATAAGCGTATTGCCAAAGTTTTTGATCAATGGAACCAGCACTTTTATCTCGGGGCTTTCGCCGCTCTTGCTGATCACCATTACAACATCATCCTGCTGCACCATGCCTAAGTCGCCATGAATGGCATCGGCTGCATGCATAAACAGGGAAGGGGTACCCGTTGAATTGAAAGTGGCCACAATCTTTTGTGCAATGATGGCACTCTTGCCAATGCCGCTCACCACTACCCGGCCAGTGCAGGCCGCAATAACCTGCACCGCCTTTTCAAAATCCTCATTAACAGATGCTGCAATACCGGCTATTGACCGGGCTTCTATCTCTATGGTTCTGAGGGCTATGTTTTTAACATCAACTGGCATGATTAAATTACCGCTTTCAACAACCCGGCTTTAAGGCCGCAAATTTAGACTTTTTACTATGGAATAATCATGTGATTGACCGGCTGTTGAATTTTAACGGTTTTGCCCCGAAAAACAGGCGAATCAGTCGTAAATTCGCAACCCTTCCGTCGAAAACGGAAACACCTCAACAACTAAAAAGGGGAAAGAAGTTGTGTGATCCCGCTGCTGCGGGGCCCGGTTTAAGAGAATAACCCGCTGAATCCCCGGTTATAGGCTGAGTAGTTACTAAACAACGTTGTTTGCCTTGAATCAATTTAAAGGCTGGCTGTGCAAAAAATAAAACAGCCCCGGCCCGGCATAACGCTAAAATTGATTATCTTAAACAACTGACGTATTACCAATATTGGTATCCATAGTCCGCAAGGACTCCTATGAAGAAAAACTTGAAAAATGGGAACAACATTGAAAAGAGCCGCTGCCAAAACCACCAAAGCAGCAAATGGAAAAGCGGCCACGGTTAAGGAAACCAAGACAAAAACAGCTAAAAACGGAACGGTCAAAAACAAGTTTGATCTGCACAAGTCGTTGCAGGAATATTTTGGTTTCGACAAATTCAAAGGCACACAGGAAAAAGCGATCGAATCGCTGCTGGCCGGTCATGATACATTTGTCATCATGCCTACCGGCGGGGGCAAAAGCCTCTGCTACCAGTTGCCGGCCATGGTAAGTGAGGGAGTGGCCATCATCGTTTCTCCGCTTATCGCCCTGATGAAAAACCAGGTGGACCTTGTCCGTGGTTACAGCAGCAATGATGAAGTGGCGCATTTCCTCAATTCAACATTAAACAAAAAAGAAATAAAAGAAGTGCATGATGATTTGCTTACCGGCAAAACCAAAATGCTCTATGTGGCGCCTGAAACACTCACAAAGCAGGAAAACCTCGAGTTCTTCAGCGATCTCACCATTTCTTTCTTCGCCGTGGATGAGGCACACTGTATCTCCGAATGGGGACATGACTTCCGCCCGGAATACCGCCGCCTGCGGGAAATGATGATCCAGATAAATCCCGATGCACCGGTGATTGCCCTGACAGCAACCGCTACTCCCAAAGTGCAGAGTGATATCATCAAGAACCTTGACCTGCGCAATCCGAATATTTTTATTTCTTCCTTCAACCGGCCGAATCTTTATTACGAAGTATTACCGAAAATAAAGAAGGCGCAAACGGATGAACATATCGTTCGCTTTATCAAAGGCACAAAAGGTAAAAGCGGTATCATTTATACACTGAATAGAAAAACGACAGAAGAGCTGGCGGACATTTTAATGGCCAATGGCATCAAGGCTGTTGCCTACCACGCCGGGCTTGACAGCAAGCTGCGGGCCGACAGGCAGGATCAGTTCCTGAATGAAGATGTGCAGGTGATCTGTGCCACCATTGCCTTTGGTATGGGTATCGACAAACCGGATATCCGCTTTGTTATTCACTACAACATTCCAAAGTCCATTGAAAACTATTACCAGGAAACCGGCCGTGCCGGTCGTGATGGACTGGAAGGAAAATGTATTCTTTACTACTCACATAAAGATGTAAGCAAGCTGGAGCACCTGATGCGTGACAAGCCGCTGAGTGAAAGAGAAGTGGGGGCGCAGCTCATCAACGAAACAGTGGCTTTTGCTGAAACTGGTGTTTGCCGCCGGAAAATTTTGATGAGTTATTTCGGCGAAGAGTATGAAAAGGAAAACTGCGGACAGTGTGATAACTGCAAGCATCCGAAAGAAAGGGTAGAGGCGAAAGAGGAAACAGTGATCGTATTGAAAGCCATCAAAGAACTGGATGAACGTTTTGCTACCGATTATGTGGTGCAGATCATCAGCGGAAAACTAACGCCGCAGATACAGATGTTCCGCCATGATGGTTTGAATTCGTTTGCCAGCGGCAACGACAGGGATGCACATTTCTGGAATTCACTGATACGGCAAATGCTGCTGGAAGGTCTTTTATCAAAAGACATTGAAGAATATGGTGTGCTGAAGTTTACCAAGAAAGGTGAAGCCTTTTTGAAAAAGCCGAAATCATTCCAGATCGTACTGAACAAACTATATGACGATGCCAATGCCGATGATGAGGAAGGAACAGAAACCACCAACGGCGCAGCATCTGATGAACGTCTTTTTGAAATGCTGAAAGAACTTCGCCAGAAGGAAGCAAAGAAAAAAGGATTGCCGCCCTTTGTTATTTTCCTTGAATCCTCCCTGCAGGATATGGCCACATTCTATCCCATTACCATGGAAGGACTGGAAAAATGCCAGGGAGTGAGCAAGGGCAAGGCACTGAAATACGGAAGACCTTTTGTGGACCTCATCGCCAAATACGTAGAAGAGAATAATATTGAACGGCCGGATGATTTTGTGATGAAGAGTGTGGTGAACAAGAGCGGCAACAAAGTGTACATCATTCAAAACACCGATAAAAAGGTTTCGCTGGAAACCATTGCCAAGAACAAGGGCTGGCGCATGGATGAAATGCTGGAAGAAATGGAAACCATTGCAGCCAGTGGCACCAAGCTGAACCTTGATTATGCCATTGATGAAATGCTGGATGAAGATGACCAGGATGAGATCATGGAATACTTCAAGAGCTGCGAAACCTCTTCGTTGCAGGTGGCGCAGGAAGAGCTGGCAGATTATAATTTCAACTGGGAGCAGCTGAAGATCATGCGGATCAAGTTCCTGACGGAATATGGTATGTAAACCAGTATTTTAGATTTAATATTTTAGATTTCAGATTTTGGGGTGTTAGCCTTATTTTTGCTGCCCCGTAACGGTTTTACAATCTAAAATCTGCAATCGGTAAATCTTAAATCGGAAGGTGCGGTAGCTCAGTCGGTAGAGCAAAGGACTGAAAATCCTTGTGTCGGCGGTT
>CAZWIM010000069.1:0-6408 GCA_964634265.1 uncultured Chitinophaga sp.
CAGGATGCCAAATGTTAAAGAATTGCATAAATTATTTTTATCTGTGTAAGAAACAAGGGGCTGCATCATTATGTTGTTCAAAACAGGAAAAATGAAACTGATAACTTATATGAGCACAGGATTATTTATGCTATTATCTGCCTTTATCATGAAGAAAGACAACTTGCAGCACCAGTCACTCTACGAAACCAAATGGTCTTTGAAAAAGATATATACAAAGCAGGAAACAGAGGAAGTAAATACAAAGGCGTTCATTAAATTCAACCAGCAAAGACAAAGTGCCGGTGGCAATGGCAGTTGCAATACATTTGGCAGCAGCCTAACTGTTAATGGAGACAAAATCAGCTTTAAGGATATTTTTTCCACTAAAATGTATTGTGAAGGGGTACAGCAGATTGAAGACAAATTCTTTCAGCAACTGAATAAAATAAACCGGTTTGAAATAAAAGATAAAACCTTGTTGCTGCTCAGGGATGATGAAGTGCTGCTGGAGTTCCAGTCAGAATAGCCTGCCTTGTTCTCCCGGTCTTCTGAAAAGCTTTCGGTCCAGGCTCCACTCCTCTGCATTCATCCCATATAGTTTACCATACTTTTTATATTGCTGCGCCACCATGGCAGCAATATTTCCTTCACCACGCATCCGCACACCCCAGCGGCTGTCATTCACTTTTCCATCATGGCTTTGTTCTACCAGGTGCCATACTTTATCTGCTCTGTCAGGAAAATTTTTATACAACCAGTCATGAAAGAGAAACTTGATCGCTCCGTTTAGCCGTATAAAAGTGTACGCCGTAAAAGTAGCCCCGTTATCTCTTGCTTCTTTCATAATACGCTGCATCTCATGTTCGTTCAGCCCCGGTATCATGGGGCCCATCATGATGCCCATCCGCACACCGGCTTTGCTTAGTTCATTAATTACTTTCAGCTTTTGTCTTGCAGTTGTCGTTCTCGGCTCCATTATTCTTCGCAGGTCTTCATTAAAAGAAGTAATAGAAACCATAGCCGAAACAATATTTTTCTTAGCCATTTCCTGCAGCACATCTTTATCTTTCAATATCCAGGAATTTTTGGTAAGTATGCCAACCGGTTGATTGAATTCATTGCACACTTCCAGTAATCCCCTCGTCAACCGGTATTTCTGTTCGGCAGGCTGGTAGCAATCGGTATTGCCGCTCAGCATTATGGGTGTGGCATCCCATTTCTTATTCATTAAAAATTTTCTCAGCAGTTGTGGTGCATTCTTTTTTACAATAATCTTTCGCTCAAAATCAAGTCCGGCACTGTATCCCCAGTACTCATGTACATTTCGGGCATAGCAATAAATACAGCCATGTTCGCAGCCGGCATAAGGATTCATGCTGTAACTCATGCCCACATCCGGGCTTTCCACTTTGTTTACAATTGTTTTACTTTCTTGCTCCATATATAGCGTAGGCACATTACTTTCTTCCCTCCCGATACCTATCGGGACGTCAATACCTTCGATATGCTCTTTTGTTGTTTCGTTCTTTAAGAAACGATTTTTAGTATTGAACTGGGCGCCTCTGCCGGTCAAATAGTTTTGTTCTTCTTGTTTCTTTGCAGCCACTTTAAAGTGGTCCTGCTTTAATTTATCGGGCATACATATTGTTGGTTTCAGCTAGATCAATAAAAAAGGAGAATAAAGAGTTTTCTCCTCCTATTCATACTCACATTTCTTACTCCTTATTCTCCTTACCCACTGATCCATCACACTGTTTTGTTACTGTAAACGAAATAATTACTATCCAAATAATTCTCCTTGCTTCGTTGCCACTGGCAGGTTTTGAAATTCAAATGTTGCGGCTGTTTGGTATTTCATTTTGTGGCCTTCCGGCGATTCCACATTCAATCTTTTCAGCAAGGTCATTCCATTGGCAATAAACCGGCCGGTGAAATGCTTGCTGCTGTATTCCAGCCATCCCTTTTCATATTGCCAGGGTTTTAATTTCCGGGCAATGGTCAGGTGCGGCTCCAGGATAAAGTGGGGCTTATTATCATTATCCAGTTTCATCAGCCGCTGGCTTTCTGTGCGGATAGTTTTTACCAGGTTCTGTACCGGCAGCTTACTGGTTACATTAATATATATGGTATGCGAAGGGAAGCTTCCAAAATCTTTTAACTCCACTTTGTAAGGAGGAAAGCCCATAGCTATATTCTGCAGCCGGCTGATAATTCTTTCTTCCATCATGGCGTACTGCGAAAAAGTAACTAAAGTAATATAGGGGTTACCCCTCCCTGCATTATCAGTTTTATATTTTTCCGCAAATTCCTGCTTTGTTTTCATGATCCGGTTCCACAATTCTTCATGCGGACTGAGTACCAGCAAATACTCATACACACGGTAGCCCGGGATGCTGTTGATAATTGTTTCCATAACCCATCCATTTAAAAACTCAAAAAATATTTACCCATTTTCTTAGTACTAATTTACTAAATTATTTAGCTTTACAAAATAATAACCCCATTAAATTTTTGAAATAAATTTTATCACTTCCCACCGGCCGCTCCGGGAGGGACAAAATGACTAATCATGGATGGAGAGGATCTGTTTTTTGGGGCAGCCTACAAAGGCTCAAAACAATTCACACAACAGGAAGTTAAGACAGCCAACGCCACCGGCTTTGGCGCCGCAGCAGACGATTACGCCGAACGGGGTATTGACCTGAATGAACAACTGATACGTAACAAACCTGCTACATTCTTTTTCCGGATGAAAGGCGATGCTATGAAGAACGCCGGCATCTTCGATGGTGATATATTAATAGTAGACCGGTCACTCAAACTGGTAAACGGGAAAATAATAGTGGCCATACTCAACGGGGAGTTACTGGTACGGCGATTTCATAAAAACTTTTCGTCTGCCTTCTTGATTGCCGAAAATGAACGGTACAAAAATATCAACCTGGCAGAGTTTAACAATTTCCAGGTATGGGGAGTAGTAACGTATACGATACACCCCGTCAGCGGCTAAAAGCCCTGACGGCGGCTAAATAAATAAAATATATGAACATTCAGTCAATAATCGAAGGTCAATACTTCCACATCTACAACCGCGGTGTAAATGGTGAAAATCTTTTTAGAGAAGAAAAGAACTACTACTATTTTCTTGAACAGTACAGATATTATTGCGCTGACATACTGGAAACCCTTGCATATTGCCTGCTAAAAAATCATTTCCATCTGCTGGTCCGTGTCAAAAAAAATATAGAAATACCACGAACCGATGGCAAAGAGGGAACCTATCGGCTGAATGCGTCTAAGCAACTGGGACATTTTTTTAACTCCTACGCCCAGTCTGTAAACAAAACATATAACCGTACGGGGCCTTTGTTTGAATCACCTTTTGAAAGAAAGCTGGTAGACGATGAAACATACCTGGTATCTATGATTTATTACTGCCATCGAAACCCGGTACATCATGGTTTTGTAAGCGATTTACGGGAGTGGAAATTTTCCTCCTATCACCCAATAATGGAAAATGACAACAGTATTGTAACTGCTTCCGAGGTGATAAAACGATTCGGAAATATAAGCCACTTTGAAGAAACCCATAAAATAGTTAGCATTCGAGAAGAAATAAAAAAATATATAATCGAATACTAAAATCCCGTCAGCGGCTGAAGACCTCGGCGGTTATATAATACTATAATTTAAAATCCACCGACGGGGTCTTCAACCGCCGTCGGGGATATATTAAACCGATGAAAGCCATTGTAGATTGTAACAGTTTCTATTGCTCCTGCGAACGGTTATTTAAACCGGAGCTGAAGGATAAACCCGTTGTGGTACTCAGCAACAATGATGGTTGTATTGTATCCCGTACTGATGAAGCCAAAAAGCTCGGTGTGGGAATGGCAGCCCCCTACTACCAGAACAAAGAAATTATTGAAAAAAACGATGTGGCTGTTTTTTCGAGTAACTATAACCTCTATGGCGATCTGAGTATGAGAGTAATGGATACATTGCGCTGGTTGGCAGGAGAAGAAAACGTGGAAGTGTACTCAGTTGATGAAGCTTTTCTAGATCTGAGTGCAGTACCGGCCACACAATTAAAAGAAACGGCTGCCCTGATAAAAAAAACCGTTGAAAGATGGACGGGTATTGCTGTTTCAGTGGGGGTGGCACCCAGCAAAGTACTTTCCAAAGTGGCCAATCGTCTTGCAAAAAAAGATAAACGGGGCACCAAAGGTGTTTTAGTGTTAAACGAACCTCCTACTATTAAAGAAGCCCTTGAAAAAACAGCCGTGGATGATATCTGGGGAGTGGGCCGCCAATATGCCAACAAACTCCATCAACTGGGAATTGACAACGGCTGGCAATTGAGCAGAATGCCCGAAGAATGGGCCCGCAAAAACCTGGGCGGTGTGGTGGGACTTCGCCTCATCAAAGAACTAAATTCTATTCCCTGCATCCCAATGAAAGATCCGCTGGAAACTAAGAAAATGATTGCTACCACCCGGATGTTTGGCAAGCCGGTATTTGAGCTGAAAGACATAAAAGAGGCGGTAGCCACTTATACTTCCCGTGCAGCAGAAAAACTACGCCGCCAATATTGTGCTGCAGGTATGTTGCAGGTATTTGTGGTAACAAATGGCAACAGGAATGAGAAGTATGAATACAACCCGCAGTCACGATACCAGTACACTACTTTTCCAAAAGCTACTGCCGATACAAGTGAACTGATCCGCTATGCATTACCGCTTGCTGATAAACTTTATCAGCCCGGTCTTAAATACCTGAAGGCAGGTGTCATTCTCAGCAGTCTTGTACCCGACAATTCAATACAGTCCAGCCTTTTTATCCGGGATGAGGATAATAAAAAAAGGTTCCTAATGGATGCAGTCGATAACATCAATTTCAGCCACCGTGATGACATAGTCAAATATGTCGCCTCCGGATTAAAACGAAATTGGAAAATGCGCCAGGAAATGCGCAGCAAACGCTATACAACAAGATGGGATGAACTTTTTGAAATAACATAATTATGCTGAACCCATACTCAATTCTGACACCAGAAATACTAACCGCAATGCTTAAGCAACCAATGTATTTTGTACGGCAAAAGTACAGCAGGGGTACAGACATCTTTCATGAAAAAAATATCCCGCTGTTGCTGACACATTATGCTCATAATGAAACAGACAGGGAAAGAGCGGAACGTCATATGCGTTTGTTATGCAAAGACGCATACAGGTTTATGTATGACAGCAATGAAACTTTACACCTTGAAAAACTATATAAAGCTGCTTCACAACCGCAAGGTTACCGGATATTTATCAATTTACTTCCCAAAGAATGGAAAGCAAATGACATCCTGAAAATGAAGATCAGCAAGTATGTAAAGGAACGGCTGCCATGGTGGAATTATTCGCCAGCCGATAAACTGAAAGTAACGTTGAAGGAACGGTACGGCGAATTATTTATCGCCTTACTCTGGCGGGGTCAGCAAACTGAAGTACTTTTGGATGACATTGAAAATTTCAGCTTATGTGTTACGACATGAGTTTCTTCAGCAACATTAAACTGATAAGCGATTACCTGCAGATCCCTTCTTCCGACACTATTCATTTCGAACCGACCTATCACCAGGTGGCACAAGCATTTGGTAAATGGCCGGTTGTTATTAATGAGGCCGGATATAAAATCAAATTATTTGAATGGGGTGTAATAGCGGACTATATGAACAGCCCGGAAAAAATAAAGGAATACCGCAGCAGTATGGCTAATGCTAGAAGTGAAAAAGTGCTTAACAATAATCGTTCTGTCTGGAACCGTATAAGGCACCAGAGATGCCTTGTGTTTACAACGGGCTTTTTTGAGCACAGGGATATAAAAGCTAAAAAGAAACTTCCTTACTTTATCAAAGTTAAAGACGAAAAGATATTTTGCTTTGCCGGTTTGTATAATTATTCTTCTCAACCAGACCCTGAAACAGGGGAAGTTATTGGCACATTTGCCATAATTACAAGGCCTGCTAATGCATTGATGGCAAAAATTCACAATTCCGGACCCAACAGCCATCGTATGCCATTACTATTGACTCATGATCTGGCTAAAAAATGGCTGAATGTTAATATGAGCGATAATGAAATGAAAAAGATACTTGATTTTGAATTTCCTGATTCAAATCTCGACGCATGGCCTGTAAATACAATCAGAACTTCAAAAGTTGATGATGAATCTGTAATTAGAAAAATAGACATTACTGATCAGAAATATTACCAGTAATTAGTTTAGGAACTAAAATATTTTCATCAACTTCATTTTTAATTTTTTCTGCTAAATAAATTGTTATTTCCGGAGATTTTTCATCATTACCACTATGAACTATGAAATACAATTCCTCCATTCCTTTATCAAGCCAGTATTTCATCCGCTGCACCCAGG
>CAZWIM010000070.1:0-6152 GCA_964634265.1 uncultured Chitinophaga sp.
AGCTGGTAGCTGTTTTCTTTTAATTTCTTAACCGGCAGTACCCGGGAGGTGAAATCTTTTGCTGACACCAAAAGCTGGTCCCCTATATTACGCAATACAACTTCCACATGTTTCTCAGGCACCTCATTGTTTTTATTGATGAACGCAACGGCAGCAATCAAAATTACAAGTACAAGGATGGAAGATCCAATCAACGTAAAAGGCTTCATTTGTGCAAAATAGTTCATTAGGGTTCAGTTTCAGGAGGATTTACAACTTTTTACGCTTCTTTTACCAGTTTTTACGGCTAAAAACTTACGGGATAATTGACGAGCCATATATTTACTTTATTCTTTCACCCAATAAAAGTATAGCCATGAATTTTTACACCCTTGCTTTTTTCCTTCTTTTCCCATTCCCTTTTTCCTGCAACCAGGCGATAAATGATTCAAAGGCATCCCCTCTTGTGGATAATCCGCAAACACAAAAAACAGGCACAGCAGGAACTGCAAACGTTGTTTTTAAATCTGCTGATGGAGGGGAAACCTGGCAGAACATCAGCGAAGGGCTGCCCGCAGACTTGCGGCATGACTATGATATTGGCAGAAATGGATTTATTGCAACTGATATTGGGCTCTGGCTGACTGACGGAAACGGGATTTATCACTGTGAACCAAATGCCAAAGCTCCTTCCTGGACCAAAGAGGTTGGAAAAACCTGGAAACAAATTTATACCGGGGGTGGAACTAAACAGGTAGAGTCTAACGGTGTACTATTATCAACAAGCAATAGCGGTATAATACGGTCAACCGATGGTGGAAAAAACTGGGAGTTAGTGATCAGTGAGGGTGGTGTAGGCATTGATGTAGCATGTATCAAAGGTGGGTTCGCTGCTATCAATTACAGTGCAGCAGCCAAAACCAGGAGAATACGATTATCCTACGACGGCGGAAAAACCTGGCAGCCCATTGATGCAGGATTCCCGGGGCCGGCTTTTGTTAACTCACCCTTGCGGCCCATTAATACCGGCAATGCAGTACCACGCAACAATGACTCAACCATGCATGCAAAAGAAAATGCCACTGATACAGAAGAGTACAAAACTTCCATTGTCCAGTTGGGTGAAAAATTCTTTTGTGGTCATACTGATGGCGTTTACATGACATCAGACAAGGGAAAAACATGGAAACTGGTACTTGCTGCTGAACAAGGGAAGATGTTCAGTTTATTTGTTTCCGGCAATGTGATTTATGCCCTGCAAACGGAGAATCATTGTTGACCTGCCCGTATGAAAAGGATAATACAAATGAAAAAGATAAAGTTCTTATAGGCTTCGTCTCAGCATCAGCATTGCATATATCATCATAGGTCAGCCTTTCACAACACCTTTGTTAGTAGTGTTTCTTTACCCCGTGTCTCTCCTTACTCACCCTTTCCCCGCCAAATGTCTCAAAACTTGTCCCGACTTGTCGGAAGCGAAGGCATGTGTGTGGCGTGCCCCCGCATAGCGGAGTCTGCCCTGTCCCCCGCTGGCGGGGGCCGGATTGCCTGAGAGCATGCATTCCCAAACCGGGGTGGAGAGCAAACTACGGGCAGCGTTATCTCCACCCCAGCTCGGAGACGCACTGTAATCCTAACACTTCCCCCGCCTGCGGGGGACAACGTAGAGCCTGCATTTTGTAAGCTCTACGGCCGAGAGCCTGTCTTTTTTTCAATCCACTCTTCCAGGCAGCTATGTACCCATTGTATATTCGTCAGCACTTCTTCATTTGTAAATCGAAGCACAGTAAATCCGGCTTCTTCCAATGTTTTCTGTCGTTCCTCATCATATTTCCTTACATCTTCCAGTTCATGAATACTTCCATCCACTTCAATAATCAGCATTAACTCCTTGCACATAAAATCAGCAATATAGTTCAGCACAGGCCGCTGCCGCCTGAATGCATAACCCTTTAGCTTACTTGCCCGCAGCACATACTTCCACAAGCAGGCTTCTGCTTTAGTACCTTCATTTCGCAACTGGTTGGCATACGGCTGAAGGTTCTTATTATAAAAATGATTGCTGTTCTTGCTATCCATGTAATGAAGTTACGGGAACGAAGAAACCCTGTTTGCTATCGCTTATTTGTTTGAGCATACACCCCTCACAACCCCTCCATATACCGGATAATCGCCCTGCGCACATCCGAACGGGAATCATCCAGGCTGGTAAATACGGGATATACTTTTACTATATCCGGGTTGTCTTTGGTCAAAAAATCAAGATTGGCTTCACCACCGGTCAGTAAGAAATCGGTAAGGGCTACTTTATAAACTTTATTCGCTTCCACAGCTGTGCCTTTCAGTGTCCAGTTGCCGTTTTCGTTTTTTAATGCAGCAGAGTATTGAAGGAAACCACCACTGCCCACATTTTTTTGCAGGCTGATGGTTAAAATTTTTGTCAGCAAACTGCCCTTCATCTCCACTTCCAGTATGCTGCCGCCAAAAGGCAGGCTGCGTATCACATCATATTGTGTAACGGGCATCGGTACTATATCATCCACCCGTATGGAGCCGGAGTTCACTATCGCCACTTCCGCCGTGGGAGAGGCTTTTTCAATGGCCGCAACGATCAGTTTGGTAAAATTGGTAGTTGTGGCCCGGATATACGCTTCCCTCCCATCCAGCGGCTCACCTTTTTGCATACACACTTTCGTGGCATTAAACCCCAGCGAGGCATAACTGCTGTTGGCAATATCCGTCCACTTCTTCACCACCGCATCGGTGGCAGGGTCTGTCGCAATTTTATCGTTCACCTCCTTTATCGTTGCTTCTATTTTCGTCGTCTTTGCTTTGGTATCAAGGTTCAGCTTTATGAGATAAGCCGACTTTGCATTCGCATCGGCCTTAGTGATATACACATTCCCGATTTTGGCATAATGCCGTTCATGTTCATGCCCGCCGATGATGAGGGCCAGCCCTGGCAGTTGCTTCGCAAGTTTGATATCATCTTCCATTGCCTGGTGGGTAACAGCGATAACCGCATCGCAGGAGTCCTTCAGCTGGTCATAATATTTTTGTGCCGAAGTAAAAACATCTGTATAGCTTACAAAACCGGCTTTATTGAATGGCAACGTCAGCCCGATAAAACCAATCCGGGCCGTAGTGCCATCTGCATCGGTAAATGTTTTTATGTAAGTAGAGGGAAAAGGAACGCCGTTCTTTACAAAAGGCACTACATCATTTCCTTTCTTCTGAAATGTATTGGACGACACCCATTGAAAAGCCGATTCGTTGATACGGCTTTGCACATCCGCTTCCGGTATATCAAACTCATGGTTGCCAAATACAGCCAGGTCCACCCCGGCGCTGTTCATGGCATCCACCATCTGCCGGCCCCGTATGCGGTTGCCTTCAAACTTTAAACTGTTGTACACCGAGGGACTTAAAAAATCACCGGCCATCACCAGCATGGTATTGGGGTTGTTGCTTTGCTGTTCTTTTTTGATCGTGGCCACTCTGGCCATGCCACCCGATCTGCCTCCATCCAGCGGGGCTATTTCATACACATCATTTATCTGCACAATGTTAATAGCAATTGTATCATCGCCGTTTTGCCTGACGATTTTTTTAGAACCAGTACAGGCAGCCAGTACTAACAATGTCCATAAAAACGGGTACAGCCATTTTTTCTTCATTGATCTTTATGTTTAGTCGGACAAATCTAATTGAAAAGGGGCTCTCTTTTCCATACTAATAACCCGGTTATTGTATTAGCAGCGAAAATTTCTGGCCTTATTCTTACATTTGAAAAAGAGGGATTGAGAAGCACAGCTAACGTATATACACCACCAGATGTTCAAACAATTCTCCCAGGAAGCCGAAAAGAACCGCTTTGAGACTTTTGTGGATGCTATCCTCGCCATCATCATGACCATACTCGTACTGGAGTTTAAAGTTCCCGAAGAGCCTTTCCATTCCAATAGAGATATCCAATCGTTTTTGCAACACCTGTTCCCCTCTTTCTTCAGTTACTTCATCTCCTTTTCCACCATCGTGATATTGTGGATGGATCATCATAACCTGTTCCGCCTGCTGAAGAAAGTGGATGTCCCGATGGTATTTCTGAATTTCCTGTTTATCATTTTCCTGTCGGCTACTCCATTCACAACTTCACTGGCAGGTAAGAATATACAGAGTTCCTATGCGGTAGCAATAGTGGCCACAAACTATTTACTCATGAACCTTGCCTTTACATCCATCTGGGTATATGCATTGAAGCATCAAATGATTTCCGAAACGGCACAGAAGCAGTTATCTACAAAAAGGGAAAACGGTATCATTTTTACCGGCATCCTGCTCACTGTTGCCAGCATACCGCTTGCCTACGTCAGTCCTTATATTTCTTTTAGCCTGTTCATTCTGGTGCTGCTTCTTCATGTCATACGGTTGTGGCGGCATTAGTTGCAAGGTTAATAGTCTTAAGCAATGCGTAGGCAACAACTGTTTATCAGCTCTCCCCGGAAGGAACCCGGCGCATTTTATACAGGAGCAAAAAAAGCCATAACCTTTCATTTTCCCCTCCCGCAAAACATACTTCCCTTCCTATCGGCAGGCAGGCACAGGCAAGCTTCCGCTTAGGTACCCTCATTTCGCTGGTGGTTAGCAATTCGCTATAACTGCACAAAGAATAAAAACTCCTTCAAAACAGCATTTTACGGTCTAACACAAGCATTCTCAGTTTATTCAGAGCCTTCCTGCACTCATTCAGCGGCATCTTGCAGTCGTTCAGCGCCATCTTACACTGATTCAATGTCAGGTTACACTGCTTCAATGTCAGGCTGCAGCCGTTCAGAGGCATCTTGCAGTCATTCAGAGACAACTTGCAATCGTTCAGCGGCATCCTGCAGTCTTTCAGAGCCGTCTTACACTGATTCAATGTCAGGTTACACTGCTTCAATGTCAGGCTGCAGTCGTTCAAAGCGCATCTGCAGTCATTCAGCGCCAGTTTGCAATCGTTCATTGCTATTCTTCAGTCATTCAGCGCCGGACTGCATTGATTCAACGTCAGTCTGCAGTTGTTCAGAGCATAACTGCAATCGTTCAATGCCATTCAGCAACATTGTGACCATTCTTATCAAAAACCCAGCTGTAAGCTAAAAGGCTTTAATTATATTTATCTCACTCTAATTAAGAACCATGGCTGCAACTAAAAAACTATCAGCTCTCCAGGCAAAAGAGCTGCTCCACACATTGCAAACCCGTTTCGAAAAAAACAGGAACCGGCACAAAGGCATGGAGTGGAGTAAAGTGCAGGCAAGATTGGAATCGAAGCCGGACAAATGCTGGTCACTATATCAAATGGAAACCACCGGTGGCGAACCGGATGTGATTGGCCAGGAGAAAAAGACCGGCGAATTTATTTTCTGTGATTGCAGTGCAGAAAGTCCTGCCGGCCGCAGAAGCAGTTGCTATGATGCCGCAGCATTAGCCTCCCGCAAAGAAAACAAACCCAAACACAGCGCCATGGGTATGGCAGCAGAGATGGGCATCGAATTGATGAACGAAGAAGAATACAGGGCTTTGCAGCAACTCGGTGAATTCGATCTCAAAACCTCCAGCTGGATAAAAACACCCGATAACATCCGCAAACTTGGCGGCGCACTTTTTTGTGACAGGCGTTATGCAACCGTCTTCACTTATCACAACGGTGCAGAGTCATACTATGCTGCAAGGGGCTTCCGCGGAATGCTTAAAGTATAACGGCATTTATTATTTAAAATGACTTATTTCTAATTGGATTGTTTACTAAGATATACTCTATGTGCCTATGTGGTTCAATATGTTTTACCACATATGAGCATCGGTACATAGGAGAAACAGATAGGGCTTTTAGCATAAAACATTAAAGTATAAACTTCAAAATAAGTTTGCATGAACAAAGATGTAAAAGCTTACAACAGCACACAGGCGGCCGGCGATAAAAAAATCTGCAACATCCTCGCCACTGAGATCAGCGCCGGTTTGCCGGAGGCGGAAAACAAAATATGGCATGCACACCCTGTCTGGTTTTTAGAAGGCAATCCTATCGTAGGCTACAGCAAACAAAAAGCCGGTATACGGCTGATGTTCTGGAGCGGCGCAAGCTTTGAAGAAGAAACCCTGCAGCCCGGCACAGGGAAATTTAAAGATGC
>CAZWIM010000071.1:0-5600 GCA_964634265.1 uncultured Chitinophaga sp.
TTTTATGATGGGCTCTCATCGTCCATCTCTTTACTCAGCTGCAGTCCCGGCTGTTCGCTGCAAGTCCTCGCCCCGTTTTGTCACCAATTGTCACCCTGAGCCTGTCGAAGGGTGAGCTTGTCGAAGCATTGTCGAAGCATCTCAAAACGGGGCTGCGGGCTTTCCGCTTCCATCCGGCAGCTTTTCAACAGCATAACATAAATGAGCAGCACTAAATGGCAATCCTCTGCAGTCGTCGTTATCAGCTTCTTTGCTTATTTTGCCTGTCAAAGGCCAATCAAAATTTACTTCCAAAACCAACCGCAATCAATGGCAAGAGAACAGGAAAGAGACGAACTCCACCGGGCAATATGGCAAATAGCAAACGACCTTCGCGGCAGTGTGGATGGCTGGGATTTTAAATCCTATGTCCTCGGCATGTTGTTTTACCGGTTCATTTCAGAAAATCTTACTTCGTATATCAACAAAGAAGAACAGCGAACCGGAAATAAAAATTTCAACTATGCAGATATTTCGGATAAAGACGCTGAACTGGGACGTACCGATACCGTAAAAGAAAAAGGCTTCTACATTCTGCCTTCAGAGTTGTTTGTAAATGTCCGCAAAAAGGCAAAGACAGATGAAAACCTCAACGAAACCCTCAGCTGTGTTTTCAAGAATATTGAAAACTCCGCAAAAGGAACCGACAGCGAAGACGACCTGAAAGGCCTCTTTGACGACCTTGATGTAAACAGCAACAAACTCGGCGGCTCGGTGCAAAGAAGAAATGAGCAGCTAAGAAAAATACTGGATGCCATTGGCGATTTAAAACTGGGCGACTTCCAGGAAAATACCATTGATGCGTTTGGTGATGCGTATGAGTTCCTCATGACCATGTATGCCAGCAATGCCGGAAAATCGGGTGGTGAATTTTTTACACCGCAGGAAGTATCTGAGTTGTTGGCTGAAATAACCGTAGTTGGTAAAAAGCAGGTAAACAAAGTCTACGACCCTGCTTGCGGCTCCGGTTCATTGTTGTTGAAGTTTGCCAAAGTATTGGGTAAGGAAAATGTAAGGCAAGGCTTTTTCGGGCAGGAGGTAAACATTACCACCTATAACCTTTGCCGCATCAACATGTTTTTGCACGACATCAACTATGAGAAGTTTGATATTGCACATGGGGATACCTTGACAGACCCTAAGCATTGGGATGATGAACCCTTTGATGCCATAGTTTCCAATCCGCCTTATTCTATAAGATGGGATGGCGATGCCAACCCGCTGCTGATAAACGATCCCCGTTTTTCTCCGGCAGGTGTGTTAGCGCCAAAGAGTAAAGCAGATCTGGCCTTTACCCTGCACATGCTGCACTGGCTTTCTACTTCGGGTACGGCGGCAATTGTTGAGTTTCCCGGTGTGCTGTACCGGGGTGGCGCCGAACAGAAGATCAGAAAATATTTAATTGACAACAACTACATAGATGCGGTGATACAGTTGCCGCCCGACCTGTTTTTCGGAACCACCATCGGCACCTGTATTGTGGTATTAAGAAAAAGCAAGAAAGATAATGCCACCTTATTTATTGATGCATCTGCCGAGTTTGTACGGGGTGGCAATAAAAACAAGCTGACGGATGCCAACCGCAAGAAAATACTGAACGCTTACATAGAACGAAAAGACCAGGACCATTTTGCCAAACTGGTATTGAACAAGGATATTGCTGACAACGACTACAATATTGCCGTAAGCAGTTATGTGGAGCAGGAAGACACTACCGAAGAAGTGAATATAGAAAAACTGAATGCACAAATAGCCGAGATAGTGATTAAGCAAAACAAACTGCGAACAGCCATTGATGAAATTGTTGCTGACCTGGAGGGCAGCGGCTTATGAGCAGGATTGATGAACTGATAGAAAAACTTTGCCCTGATGGTGTGGAATGGAAAACAATAGAAGATGTTTGCAAGAATATTGTTTCAGGGGGAACTCCTCTCACTTCAAGAACCGAATACTATAATGGGAGTATTCCTTGGCTCAGAACTCAGGAGGTGGATTGGATAGATATTCATGATACAGGTATAAAAATAACTGAAGCAGGACTAAAAAATTCTTCGGCAAAACTGATTCCTGAAAATTGTGTAATTGTAGCAATGTATGGAGCAACTGCTGCTAAGGTTGCAGTTAATAAAATTCCATTATGCACTAATCAGGCTTGTTGTAATTTGGAAATAGATGAAAAAATAGCAAACTACAGATATGTCTATTACTGGCTTTGTAATTCATACAATCATTTGAGGTCATTGGGAGAAGGTTCTCAATCTAACATTAATGGGCAAAAGATTAAATCTTACAAAATCCCTATCCCACCCCTCGAAATACAAAACGAAATTGTAAAAACCCTCGACCTGTTCACTGAATTGAAAGCTGAATTGGAAGCTGAATTGGAAGCTAGAAAAACGCAATATACTTACTATCGGGATGCTCTATTGAGTTTTGAAGGAAAAGATGTGGAGTGGAAAACGTTGGGGGAGATAGCGAAATTTAGAAGAGGATCCTTTCCACAGCCATATGGAAATAAAGAATGGTATGATGGTGATGAGGCAATGCCTTTTGTACAAGTTGCTGATGTTGGGAGTAATCTTCGATTAGTTCAAAATACAAAGCAAAAAATTTCTAAACTCGCTCAACCGAAAAGTGTTTTTGTTCCAAAAGGAACAGTAATTGTTACATTGCAAGGAAGCATTGGTAGGGTTGCAATTACTGATTATGATTCTTATGTTGATAGGACACTTGCAATTTTTGAAAGTTTTCAAATAGAAATTAATAAGAGATACTTTGCGTATCAATTGTCAAAGAAATTTGAATATGAAAAAGAGTATGCAAGGGGTAGTACTTTAAAAACAATAACTAAAGAGGAATTTACTAAGTTTCAGATACCTATTCCCTCACTTTCAGAACAGGAAAGAATTGTAGCCATTTTAGATAAATTCGATGCTTTGGTAAACGACATTTCAATTGGTTTACCCGCTGAAATAGAAACCCGTCGCAAACAATATGAATACTACCGTAACAAATTGCTGACTTTTAAAAATGTCAACAATGGATAAATACAATATCGTAGCCGAAAATCCCGAAAGCACTGTTGTTGCGGAATACGAGCCATTGTACAAGAGAGAAACTGCCTTTCAGTCAGAAAATCAGTTGGAGAAAGCATTTATTCAGCAACTGCAAAGCCAGGCTTACGAATATTTATCCCTTACCAGCGAGGAGGCGCTTATCAGCAATCTCCGGCAGCAGTTACAAAAATTAAATAATTACAACTTCACCGATAACGAGTGGGATCATTTCTTTAAAACCAAAATTGCCAATCAGAATAGCGGCATCGAAGAAAAAACGGCCATCATCCAGGAAGACCATGTACAGTTACTTACCCGTGATGATGGCACGGTAAAGAATATTTACCTGCTGGATAAAGCAAATATCCACAACAATCACCTTCAGGTCATCAATCAGTACGAAGTGTCCGATGGCCAGCGTCCCAATCGCTACGATGTTACCATATTGGTAAATGGCCTGCCGCTTGTGCATATTGAGCTAAAGAAGAGAGGGGCGGATATCAGGGAGGCTTTCCGGCAGATTGATCGTTATCAAAGAGAATCGTTTTGGGCGGGTTCAGGTTTGTATGAGTATATGCAACTGTTTATAATATCCAATGGAACTTACACCAAGTATTATAGCAATACCACAAGGCTGGAACATATAAAGGAACAAACTAATGCCCGTAAAAAGAAAGGAAAAATTACCAGCCACAGTTTTGAATTTACCTCCTGGTGGGCTGACGCAAACAATAAGCCTATTACCGACCTGGTGGATTTTGGCTGTACCTTTTTTGCAAAGCATACGCTGTTAAACATTCTCACCAAATACTGCGTATTTACTTCCGATAAGCTGCTGCTGGCTATGCGGCCTTACCAGATCGTGGCCACCGAACGTATTTTAAATAAGATCAACGCTGCCAATAATTATAAAAGCTATGGAACCCTTGAAGCAGGCGGTTATATATGGCACACCACCGGCAGCGGCAAAACACTCACTTCTTTTAAAACAGCACAGTTAGCCAGTAAGCTGGAGTATATCAATAAAGTGTTGTTTGTGGTAGACAGGAAAGACCTGGACTATCAAACCATGAAGGAATACGACAAGTTTGAAAAAGGCGCCGCCAACAGTAACACCAATACGTCTGTTTTAAAAAAGCAACTGAATGACCCAAAAGCCAATATCATCATCACTACCATTCAGAAGCTTTCCATCCTGATTAAGAAAGAAAAGAACCACCTGGCATTCAGTCAGCCGATTGTTATCATTTTTGATGAATGCCACCGGTCGCAGTTTGGCGACATGCACAAAGCCATTACCAAAGCGTTTAAAAAATACTTTCTGTTCGGATTTACCGGCACTCCCATTTTTGCCATCAATGCCAGCAACAGCAACAAGCCTGATTTACAAACCACGGTACAGGCATTTGGATGTTATGTACATGGTGATCCCCAAAACTGCACCAAGGCATCGCATCAGACGGCTATGCATACCTACACCATAGTAGATGCCATCAATGATAAAAACGTCCTGCCCTTCCGCATTGATTATATCCGGACCATGAAAGAGAAGGATGGCATTAAGGATGAAAAGGTCTGGGATATTGACCGAGAAAAGGCATTGGCAGCACCGGAGCGGATACACAACAATGTAAAATATATTTTAGAGCATTTTCATCAGAAGACAATGCGTAACCACAAGCCGTATATTTTCACTTCGCTTAAAAATGTGTACGAAGTGGTGTCGGCAAAAGACCGCAGCAAAATAGAAGAGGTAAAACAAAAGATCCGGCTCACTGGCTTTAATTCCCTGTTTGCAGTAAGCTCTATTGATGTTGCCAAATTGTACTATAATGAGTTTAAAACCCAGCAGCAAACCCTGCCGGAAATTTCCCGCCTCAAAGTGGCTACCATTTTCAGCTTCGGTGTGAATGATGAAGATGATGGAGGGGATGGCGTAATAGACGAAAACTCAGAAAGCACGGAACAGCTGAGTGCTACGGACAGGGATTTCCTCGATGCGGCCATCAAAGACTACAACCAGTTATTTAAAACCAACTACGATACATCTGCTGATAAATTTCAAAACTATTACAAAGATGTATCGTTACGGATGAAAAACCGGGAGATTGATTTGCTTATTGTGGTCAATATGTTCCTCACCGGTTTTGATGCCACTACCCTGAATACCCTTTGGGTGGATAAGAATTTGCGACTGCACGGTTTGCTGCAGGCATTTTCAAGGACTAACAGGATTTTAAATTCAGTCAAAAACTTTGGAAATATTATATGCTTCCGAAACTTGGAGAAAGCCACCAATGAAAGCATTGCACTCTTTGGCGATAAGGAGGCAGGTGGTATTGTATTGCTGAAAACCTTTGAAGAATATTACAATGGCTATAAGGACGGAGAAAAAACAGTTCCGGGATATGTTACTTTAATTAATGACCTCACCAGCAAATTCCCGGTAGGGGAGCAAATAATAGGCGAAAAGAATCAGAAAGACTTTATCAGGCTCTATGGTTC
>CAZWIM010000072.1:0-5289 GCA_964634265.1 uncultured Chitinophaga sp.
GGAAAATAACTATACCCTTGCTTTTTCTCTGCCCGGTTCTTTCCGGGGAAGCAATAAGCTGATATTTTTTATTATGACAGTTGCCAAAAGCATAAATGCAGTCAGTATGAGCAATAGGAACTCCTGTCGCAGGTTTCTTAACCAAAATGCTTCCATAAGTATAAAAGCATGTACAAAACAAATTAGCTTGGCCGCAAACGCATGACTAAATCCCTGGTTGGTCAGCATATGGTGAATATGAGTTTTATCAGGACTGAAAGGTGATTTTCCATTCCATATTCTCACGGTAAAGACCCTTAATGTATCAAATACAGGTATCAGCACAATACTAAGAACAAATACAGGTGCATGTGGTAAAACAGGAGAAGCGGATACAAGATTTATTTCCATTAACCTGATACAAAGTACCGCAGCTACAAATCCAAGCACCAGGGAACCTGTATCACCCATAAAAATACGGGCAGGATTAAAGTTGAAATAAAGAAAGGCCAGCATCCCACCGGCTAGTGAAAATGCGATTAATGCTGTATTTACATCTCCACTCATTGTCAGGAAAAACCCCAGGATAACGAGGCTCATAAAGCCTAATCCACCAGCAAGGCCATCAATACCATCAATTAAGTTAAAAGCATTAGTAATACCAACGATGGCTATAATTGTGAAGGTGTATTGAGCTGTTAATGGCAGTTCATAAATGCCTAAGAGACCATCGAAAGAAGTGATGCGGATACCTGCGACTGCTACCAGGCTGGCAAGGGCAAATTGTACTACAAACTTATACCTGGCTGAAAGGTCCTTCAGGTCGTCCATAATACCCAATGCCAGTAGTACAATAACCGAGAAAAAGAAACTTATCTGTCCCGGTTGGTTACTAAACGGAAACCATAAAAATAAAGCTGACATCATACCGGCAACAATTGCCACGCCGCCCAGGGTGGGTATTGGAGCAGAGTGTTCTTTACGGGCATTTGGTAAGTCATATAACCTGTATTTCTTTATCAGATTTATTATTGGCGGAATAGTGATAAGTGTAACAACAAATGCTGAGAGGAGACAGAGCAACGCAAATTTATAATTGCTAAGTAACAGGTCGATCTGTAGCAGGTAATTGTGGCTTTTCATAACAAAGGATTCGAATGGATATTGGTAACTCTAAAGTAAAAAAGACCATAGAAAAAAGCAAGTGGTGAACTTATATCTCTTTGAAAATTACACTTTAAGCCTAAGATTCTGCAGTATTCCGGTAAAGCAGCGGATATTTGCTGTTACGGTACCGTAATTTTCCGGTTCGGCAAAGATAGAGATAATGGAAGCGGTTTTTTGGATAAGTCTTATCGTTTTGTTCTATAGCTATATCGGTTATGGGCTGATCATCTTTTTATTGAACAATATCCGGGTACTGTTTTCAGGAACGCTAAAGCCATCGCAAACGGAAAAGCCGCCGGTAACAATGGTTATATCAGCTTATAATGAGGCAAACTTGTTACAACAAAAGATCAGTAATACCCTGGCTATTGATTACCCGGCTGATAAACTTACTATCATATTTGTTACGGATGGTTCATCAGACAATTCGGCTGAATTGATAAGCAAGTTTCCTTCTATACAACTAATGCACCTGCCGGAACGCAGAGGAAAGTCTGCAGCTGTAAAAAGGGCCATGCAGCAGGTCAAAACCCCGATTGTTGTTTTCAGCGATGCGAACACGATGTTGAACCCGGAATGTATTAACCGTATCGTATCACATTATGCTAATCCGAAAGTAGGGGGTGTAGCTGGTGAAAAAAAAATCATGAGGAACAGTTTTGCATCTGCAGTGGGTGAAGCTGAAGGATTATACTGGCAATATGAATCTTTTATGAAGCGTCAGGATGCAGAGTTATATACAGTTGTTGGTGCTGCAGGAGAGCTTTTTTCAATAAGAAGCTCGTTGTTTAATGCAATAGATGAGAATATTATTCTGGACGACTTTGTGATCTCTATGCAGATTTGTCTACGGGGCTATAAGATCCGGTACGAGCCGGATGCATTTGCAACAGAATTGCCTTCTGCCTCATTGAAAGAAGAAGAAAAAAGAAAAGTAAGAATTTCAGCCGGAGCGTATCAGTCGCTCCGCTATTTAAAAGGAATAATGAATCCGTTTCGTCATCCATTATTGAGTTTTCAGTTTGTCTCAAGAAGATTTTTACGCTGGGTAGTTTGCCCGATATTATTATTGGTACTGATTGTGTCAAATAGCTGGCTTGTCTTGCTTGGTTCTGACTATGGTTTATATGAGGCACTGTTACTGGGACAGGTGATTTTTTATCTTTTTGCATTATTCGGCTGGTTATTTGTCCGGTCAGGTAAAAGAGCAGGCTTGTTTACTATTCCTTTTTATTTTGTATTTATGAATTATTGCCTTGTGAAGGGATTTGCGAGACACATCAGCGGAAAACAATCGGTACTTTGGGAAAAATCGGTCAGGCAGATAGCTTAGCCTTACTAATATGGTTTTAGTGCCAAGGTAATTTAGGTACACATCAATTAATTTTGCCTAAATAAGTATTATTAATTCTCCTTCACAAATATTAAAGAGTCCGATTGAATACCTGAAAGGAGTTGGCCCGCAGAGAGCTGACCTTTTGAAAAAGGAATTGAGCATATTCACTTTTGGTGATCTGCTGAATCATTTTCCTTTCCGGCATGTTGACAGAACAAAGCTGAATTTGGTTAGTGACATAAACTTTACAACTGATTTTGCGCAGGTGGCCGGTGTATTAACAAGTATTGAACTGATCGGCCAGCGTTCTGGTAAAAGGTTAGTTGCCCAGTTAAAAGATAAAACAGGAGTGATCGAACTAACCTGGTTCCAGGGAATTAACTGGATTCAAAAAACTTTACAAGAAGGACAATCTTACCTGGCTTTTGGCAGAACGAGTTTTTTTAATGGGCATCCTCAAATTATCCATCCGGAATTAGAGCTGCTTGTTCCCGGCAGTCCGACTGCAAAAGAGTTCCTGGAACCGATTTATTCCACCACAGAAAAATTAAAATCAAAAGGACTTGGAGGGAGACAAATAGGTAAACTCACACAATTACTGATGGGCATGTTGCATGAAAAGGATGTCCCAGAAAATTTACCAGAACCTTTATTGAGACAGCTACAATTAATCAGTCGCTTCAGGGCATTTCGTCAAATACATTTTCCTCAATCACAAGCGGAGTATGATGATGCGGTAAAGCGTATAAAATTTGAAGAACTTTTTTTAGCACAGCTTCGGATGAACCTGCTGCGGTCAAGCCGGCACCGGTTTTCAAAAGGTGTGGTATTTGATAAAGTGGGTAATCTCTTTAATGATTTTTACAAGAATCATCTTCCCTTCGGACTCACCGGTGCTCAAAAAAGAGTAATTAAGGAAATTCGTACAGATACGGCAAGGGGCAGGCAAATGAACCGGTTGTTGCAAGGTGACGTTGGCAGCGGTAAAACGATTGTAGCTGTATTGATTATGCTGCTGGCAGTTGACAATAATTACCAGGCCTGCCTGATGGCTCCTACAGAAATACTGGCACAGCAACATTTTCAAACTATCAGTGCACTGCTCAAGGGGGTTAATGTGCAGGCGGCATTACTCACCGGATCTACCAAATCGGCTGCAAGGAAAAAAATATTAAATGAATTGCAGGAGGGTACCTTAAAAATCCTGATTGGCACTCATGCATTGATCGAAGATGCCGTTCTGTTCAATAACCTCGGTATTGTGATTATTGATGAACAGCATCGTTTTGGCGTAGCACAAAGGGCTAAGTTGTGGCAAAAAGCTGCTGTTCCTCCGCATATTCTTGTAATGACTGCCACACCCATTCCCCGCACTCTGGCCATGACTGCTTACGGAGATCTTGATTATAGTGTGATTGATGAGATACCACCAGGACGGCAACCGATCACTACAGTTCACCGTTATGAGTCACACAGAAGCAAAGTGATGGATTTTATCCGGACCGAGATTGAAAAAGGCCGGCAGGTATATATCATTTTTCCTTTGATTGAAGAAAGCTCCAAACTGGATTATGAAAACCTGATGAAGGGCTATGAAAACGTAAAGGCATACTTCCCGGAACCCAAATTCTGGATCAGTATGGTGCATGGCCGGCAACCGGCAGCACAAAAAGAACTAAACATGAAACGGTTTGTAGAGCATGATACCCAGATAATGGTTTCAACTACCGTTATTGAGGTAGGAGTAAATGTGCCTAACGCCTCTGTTATGGTAATTGAAAGTGCGGAGAAATTTGGACTATCCCAGTTACACCAGCTGCGGGGAAGGGTGGGCAGGGGGGCTGAAAAGAGCTACTGTATTTTGCTTACGGGTTCAAAACTGGGTAATGATGCAAGGGAACGCATCAGGATAATGACAGAAACCAATAATGGGTTTGAAATAGCTGAAAAAGACCTTGAGCTAAGAGGGCCGGGCGATATAGAAGGAACAAGGCAAAGCGGTGCCTTAAACTTCCGCCTGGCAAGTATAGTCCAAGACAGGCCTTTGCTGGAATTAGCCAGAAATATGGCTGCAAAACTGCTGGATGATGACCCTGACCTCGTTTCGGCAGAAAATTTGCGGTTAAAAGAATTCCTTCATTACCAAAAGGGCAATGTGGTTTGGAGCAGGATTTCGTAATTTACTGATAGATGAATTTACCTGATTGGGAAATTTTACCATGAAAAGACATTTCTTAACACAAACTTTCAAACCAACTCTGGCAAAAATTAGTTATTTTAAGAAAAATAATTTGACCCTGAAACAGACCATTACGTTAACTGTACTCCTTCTTTCAGCGCTTTTTACAGGTGCGCAGGGAAATATAGAATTTATTGAGAACAAAGGCCAGTGGGATGCCAGTGTGCAGTACCGGGGTGCGGTAAGTAATGGTGATATTTTTATCCGTCAAGGCGGAGGTTTTACCATTGTACAACATAATCCCACTGATTACCAAAATGTGGCCAAATTTCTGCATGGTCAAAATCCGGATAATACACCGGTAACAGTCAATGATAAGATTGTATTACGATCACATGCATGGAATGTGGACTTTGTAGGGGCATCACCCGGAAGTACAATCGTTGCGGATAAAATGATCAGTACCCATAACAACTATTTCATCGGTAATGATCCATCCAAATGGGCAGGGGGATGCAGGATTTTCCAGGCATTGACGCTGAAGGATGTTTATCCAAATGTGGATGTCCGTTATTATACCAGCAATGGCTATCTCAAATATGATATTATCGTAAAGCCAGGCGGTGAT
>CAZWIM010000073.1:0-4979 GCA_964634265.1 uncultured Chitinophaga sp.
TGAATCGCAGTGGAGAGGGAGTTATTCAGCAAGTCGTTTACCAGTTGCCGGAGTTGAATCCGTCCGGCGTAGCCAGTGTTTAGTTGTCTTTCCATAAGGTTGGGATTTTGGGTCTTTTCAAGGATCATGGTAGTTTGGTTTTTCAAAGGATGGATTTGTGATTGGACATTCTGGACGTTTGAACATTATCAAAATCGGAACACTAAGTAACGACAGAATCAGGCCGCTGCAAATAGTATTCTTTTGGATTGTTTTGTAGTAGCCCTGCCACAAGAAATGTAAATCCTAATAGTGCAGGTAAGTGTTTCTGCTGTAAGGCCGTAGAATCCCTTCTATTTAATAAGGGTTTTTGCTTCGTTAACCACGCAGGTAGTTAACCGCATGATAGCTTCCTGCTCCTGCGGGCCAACCGTCAGCTTAGACTCTTTTTTATTGTTGCCGGTAAACACAATGGAAGCCAATTTTTGGGTCATTAGTTTTTGTAAAAGCGTAGTGGTGCTGGCCGTATTGCGGAAAACAAACTGGAACAGCCCTTCACAATTCATGGTGCCGCCATTACGGGAGGCAGATTTGGATTTAATTCCTTCAAAAATTATGCTGGCAGTAGAATTATTATCAAAACATTTATCAGCGCCTTCAATAGAAAAAAGTACAACGATCTCTTTGCTGTCTGCATCCACTGTTACCGAACCGCCCTCCACAAAAATAAAACCGGTGGATATTTTCACTTCTTTGGTAAACGGATCTGTTTCCCTTAAAAGTTTGCAATCCTGACCTGCAGTTGCTATGGACACAAAAAGTAAAAGAGAAAAAATGTACTTCATACAATTCAGATTTACTATCGGACGAAACACTGCCGCCACAGGGTTGCTATTCGTTTCTCCGGAATCTTTTCTTTACAATGTCTAACTGTGCATCAGTCATCCGGGATGTTTTCTTTAGCACACTTATAAAATGTTCCACCTCTTCAGCCGTAGCCGGGCAACCGGTATTCTCTCCTTTCTCCGGCCCCTCTCCTTCCTTACGCAGTTTGGAATCAGCCAGTAGCTTACCATTTTTATCAAACACCAGCCAGAAAGGAATTCCTAATCCCTCACCATGATATTTTTTCTTCATCTCTCCGCCACCGGGATTTTCCAAATGCTTTTTCTCTTTGGTTTCATCTACCACAATGTGGCGGATTACATAATTGTCATCAAAGAAAGTTTTGCAGGAAGAATCTGCCAGGCTCTTATCCATCTTATGGCACCAGCCACACCAGGATGCGGTGAACAGGAGCAACACATTCTTGTTTTCCTTAGCTGCTAACTGTGTGGCTTCCTGCAAAACATCTTTGGCCGCAGCCGGTGTATGTTGACCAACTGCGGCTGATGAGATGAATACTGTTGCCAGTACAGCAAACAGGAATTTATTCATATTCATTCCTTATAAACGAACAGCGGTACCTGTGGCAATCACCATCAGCATACTGCCACCACTGCCGATTGTTTCAAAATCGAGGTCAACACCTAAAATACCATTGGCGCCCATCGCCTGTGCTTTCTGTGATAATTCACGAAGGGCATCTTCTTTGGCTTGCTCTAATACTTTTTCATAGGTTTTACTACGACCGCCAAATACATCTCTCAACCCGGCAAAAATATCTTTGAAAATATTGGCGCCGATGATGCTTTGTGCATTAATTACACCGAGATACTCTTGTACAGGTCTGCCGTCTACGGCACTGGTTGTTGTGATCAGCATATAATTGTGGTTTTATTTCAATTCTTCAAAAATAGCTTTTAGCCTTACATCTTCAGCCACCTCCGCATTTTTTGACGCTTCTTTAATATAGGCAATGCGTTTGTCAATATCGGGATGGCTCGCCAAAAACTCCGGCATCATTGAACCAGAAACTGATTGCTTCAGGTGTGTAAACAAATCAGCAAAGCCCTGGGGATCGATCTTACGCTGCGTCAGCAACTGCAGCCCATCCATATCCGCTTCTTTTTCCAGGCTGCGGGAATAGTGCAGCGACTTAAGGTCATCTGCATGATCCACCACCACCGATGTCACTTTACCAAAGCGGCCGAACAATAAACCAAGGAATATTTTAGAGCCCATGGTGCGGAATATCCGTTTGGTAGAATGTTTATTGTTGACATGGGTAAATTCATGTGCCAGCAAAGCCGCCAGCTCCGGGTAAGAATTGATCTGTTGCAATAAAGCTTTGTATACAACGATACGGCCTCCCGGCAGGGCAAAGGCGTTCACCACATTATCATTCACCACCGATATCCGCACTTTATAAGCCGTGGGAACCTCCATCGCTGCAAAAAAATCATTGAGTATTAGTGTGGCGGTTGAGTCTTCCATACTCCGCATACCCATCGCATCATATACCGCATCACCGATCTGTTGTTCCGTATCAGCAGAGACTTTCGTTGCCAGCTTTTCCGATAACCAGGGCACTATCAGGATATACAATAAAACAAGCAGCCCGGCCAATCCGAGTAACAATACACTGTTTCGTATCCACTCTTTGCCGCTGCTTTTTTTATACCAAACCTTTTTTTGTTCCTCCTGTCTTTCTTTTACGAAGTTGACTGCATCATTTCCCTCGATCCACAATTCCCCACCAGATGCACCGGTGTGCCGTAACCTTGTCTGTTGCCTGCCAAATTCAAAAGAAGCTTCCGTTTCCTTCAACAACCAGTTCACCGTGGTTGTCGTACCATCGGGATTACGGTAGCCAATGCTCAGGTTCTTGTCAAATATCAGCACCGTGGCCTCTGCAGCTTCAGTGCCGAGATGCTGGTAGTAAGAACCGAAATAGCTTTTCATTGTACAATTTATTACTGACCTGTAAATATACTCGATTAAAAAAGTTCTTTGGTGTTAAAGTATCGTTCAACAAAGCAGCTTTTACTTTGTTAAGTGCATAGAAAACAAAATCTTTGTAGTGCTGAATCGGCTTTTTCTCAGCAAACCCCATTATGGTACAAGCTTACAATTTCCTAGCGTCCTGGCAACTGTTTCCCGAAAAAGGAACCTATGAAAACGGCGACCGCCCCAAAAGCGGTATTTACAAGATCGAAGCTGTGCCTGATGCTAAAGAACTGGCCATCTACCACAATTGGGTCACCTTAGAAAACCAGGCTTTTGCCGCCAATTACAAAATAATAGTTGATGGCGGGTTGAATGACTTCAGCGACCACCAGCTGGCGGATAAAGTGCAGGCTGTAATCCCCGATGGTATCACTTTCGAAATTCATTTTTACAAAAAGGGTGAAGTGATACTGCATGTGGTGCATGAGATCATGCCCAACGGCTATTTAAAAATAACACAGCAGGGCCATAAGGAAGACGGCACTGCTTATACCAACACAGAAGTTTATCACAAGCAGCTGAGTGTACTGCCCTACTCTGCTTCCGTAGCAGGAGCAGTGATAAAGCCCAATGAAGAAGGCATCATTAAGCACAAAGCCCTTACTGCTATGGAAGAGCAGACCAATATGCAGCTCGACCAGATACGCAAACAGATTGAACTGCTGGCCCTGCAGGCGCATGAAATTCAAAAGCGGAAAGAATTATCCATGATGATCTACAATGCAAAACTTTCCTTCAAACCGAATATCGGGCAGGTGTATTATCTCTATGAAAAACAGGACGACAGTTTCATGCTTTCGTTGGTTTCTCCCAAAGAATGGGGAAACAGTGGCCCTTTCAAAAAATTCGTAGCCGCCGTACAATTACTCGCCGATCACACCTGGAAGGAATTATAAGTTTTCAAGCCTGCATTTATTATTCCTATGTGCTTGCCTATGTAACTATGCTACTATGTGGTAAAAAATAGCAGCAACATGAGCAGCGTCACACATTCTGTTTATCATTGTTTCTGCTTTTATGCTGCAAGGCGTTAATTTTACAGTATGACAAAGCTCTCCGTCAACATCAACAAATTTGCTACCCTGCGCAATTCCCGCGGCGGCAATAACCCCGATGTGGTAAAAGCAGCCATTGATGCACAGCGTTTCGGTGCCGATGGTGTTACCGTGCATCCCCGGCCTGATGAACGGCATATCCGCTACGATGATGTCCGGCAGATAAAAAAAACAATCACCACCGAATTCAATATTGAAGGCAATTGCCGGGAACAAAAATTCATTGACCTGGTGCTGGAAACAAAACCCACACAGGTAACCCTCGTACCGGATGAACTCGGCCAGCTTACCAGCGACCATGGCTGGGATACGATCAAACACAAAGACTATCTAACAAAAACCATCGCTGTATTTAAAAATGCCGGCATCCGTGTGAGCATTTTTGTAGACCCGGTGCTGGAAATGGTGGAAGGCGCTGCCGCCACCGGTACAGACAGGATTGAACTCTATACCGAAGGCTACGCAAAACAATTCGAAGAAGGAAACCGTGAGTCAGCAGTGGCTCCCTATGTGGCTGCTGCAAAAAAAGCAAAAGAACTAGGTCTCGGTATTAATGCCGGCCACGACCTTGACCGGCACAACCTGCAATACCTGAAGCAGCATATTCCTTTTATGGATGAAGTAAGCATCGGCCATGCCCTTATCTGCGATGCTTTGTACCTGGGTTTTGAAAATGCGATACAGTTGTATAAAAGACAGTTGCAGTAATCTTGTAATGCAAAGGCATGTAAAAAAAATATTTATTACTGTAAATTTTTAAACACTGAATTTCATTACCAGAAATGGATAACACAAGAGTATATAAAATGTCATTTGCCTCGGTGTACCCGCATTATATAAACAAAGCGGAGAAAAAAGGCCGCAGCAAAGCAGAACTTGATGAGATCATTTACTGGCTCACTGGTTACGATCAAAAAGCATTACAGAAAATCCTGGCTGACAAAACTGATTTTGAAACCTTTTTTGCCAAAGCGCCAAAGTTCAACCCCAATGCAGCAAAAATCACCGGCGTCATCTGCGGCTACCGGGTGGAGGAAATAGAAGACAAACTGATGC
>CAZWIM010000074.1:0-4793 GCA_964634265.1 uncultured Chitinophaga sp.
CAGAAACTAATTAATACTTATAGCATCTATGTGATCCTCACTATGTTCCTATATTATCTATGTACCTGCCTGCCGCTAGGCAGGGTTAAGCTATTTTTTACCACATAGAAACATAGATCGCACATAGAGTTTTAATTACATAAAATCATCTGCTATCAATGTTGCAAGATGCAAATACATATGTAATTGCTTCCGATAGCCATTAAAGTTTAAGAAGGTTGATTAATCATTCCACTGAAATTCCTTACCAACCGGCATTTGACTGAACACATCCACCGCCTGCTCCGGCGGAACAGCCAGTTTTCTTTTAGCCGTATCTAACCAGGCGCCGTCAATAGTAAGAATGGCTGACAACTCTCCCTCCCCTTTTGTTATGTGATGTTGTATCGTCCAGCGGGAAAAATCTTTTTTTGCTTTTACAAGGATTAAATCAATTGTTACCAGGTCACCCTGTCGCACCTCTTTTCTGAAAACACATTCTTCTCTAAAAATGATAGGGCCAAACTGCAGCTGCTGCATCAGTTGAGCCGTCAGACCGTATTTATTCAAAAACTCCACCCGGCACATAGCACCCCAGTCGTAATATACCGAATGGCGCAGGTGAAAATTCGGATCAAGGTCGGCCCAGCGCACCTGCACGGGCAGTGAAAACAGTTCCATAGACAATTAAAGGTTTGAGGCCGAAATTAACCCTTTACCGCCATGCGAATTAGCTTTACAACCTGTATTTTTACCACTTAATAAAATTATCATATGAAGAAATTTGTAGTTTCTGCTATTCTGATCGCAACATTTAGTGTTGCCTTTGCGCAGACTAAAAAACCAGTAGCAAAGGTTGAACCTGTTTTTACACTTAAAACATTGAGCGACTCCGCCAGCTATGCCATCGGTGTAAGTGTGGCCAATTTTTACAAACAACAGGGCATTAATAAACTGAATACCACCCTTGTTTCAAAAGGTATCAATGATATCCTGGGCAATAAAAAAGCTTTGCTGGACGATGCCGCCTGCAATAATGTAATGAACACTTACATGAGCAAGATGCAGTCTGAAAAATCTAAACCAAGGATTGATGCTGGTAATGATTTCCTGGCAAAGAATAAAAACAAACCTGGTGTAAAAATGACAGCCAGCGGTTTACAATATGAAGTAATTACAGAAGGTACCGGCGATAAACCAACTGCTGCCGACAGTGTAACCTGCCACTACAAAGGCACATTGCTTGATGGTACCGTATTCGATAATTCTTACGACCGTGGTCAGCCTATCACATTCAGCCTGGGCGGTGTAATACCCGGCTGGACAGAAGGGTTGCAATTGATGTCCGTTGGTTCCAAATACAAACTTTATGTTCCTTACACATTGGGATATGGCGCATTTGATTATGGCCCGATTCCCGGCGGTTCATTGCTCATCTTTGAAGTAGAACTGCTGAATGTGATAAAGAAACAGCAATAATTTATTTATCCATGCGGAAGGCAGAGGCTGCCATTGATATTCACCAGCCGGCATCAGTAGTTTTTGATGCGTTCACCAGCCCTGTATCATTGCAAAAGTGGTGGGGAGTGGAAAGATGCCTGGTGGAGCACAAACAGGGCGGCCTCTGGTCTTTGGCATGGAACATCAGCAAGAAAGGAATACAATATATTTCTACCGGTGTAATAACTGTATTTATTCCCGGCAAAGAATTGCTCATTGATCATCTCGTTTACTTCAACCCGGATAAACCCATACTGGGACCTGCTTATCTTGACATAAAATTTCGGGAAGAAAACGGTATAACATCTGTTCATCTCGTACAGGGCGGCTACCAGGAAGGCAAAGACTGGGACTGGTATTATGAAGCCGTGAGAGAAGCATGGCCCAAAGTACTGGTTGATCTCAAAAAATTTCTTGAATCCTGATCAGGACAAATTGCCTTTCATATCCCTGATCTGCTGGCGGGTACCCAGCACAATTACTTTCATTCCCGGTGTTATGGTTGTTTCTTCCGGAGGGTTAATAATGAACCTTCCTTCAGCATCTTTGATCCCGATACAATTCACACCTGTTTTATTCCACTGCATCACATCCCTGAGGGGTTTGCCTTTCAATACCGACGGCAGGTGGTCAAATGAAACGGATTCCATATAAATGGAATGGCCTTCTTCGCCGGAAAGAAAATCAATAAACTCCACTACATCCGGCTTTGAAATAAGTGTAGCCATATGGGTGCCCCCGATATGATCAGGCATGATAACATTATCTGCACCGGCCTTTTTTAATTTACTAACAGAGCTGGCTTCGGAAGCCCGGCTGATGATCTGAATTTTTGGATTTAATGCCCGGGCCGATAAAACAATAAATACATTCTGCGCATCCACCGGCAAAGTGGTAATTAATGCCTTTGCTCGTTCAATGCCGGCCAGCCTGAGCAGCTCATCGTCTGTACTGTCGCCTTCCAGGTGAAGGATCTTTTCGCCATCGGCCACCATTTTCTGCATCAGGTGTTCGTCCTTTTCAATCACTACAAAAGGAACCTGGTGGGCTTCCAGTATGCGGGCCGCCTGGTGTCCGTTTCTGCCATACCCGCATAGGATGACATGGTTGTGCAAATGGCTAATATCTTTCATGAGTTTCCTGGTTTTGAAGTATTGATTGATCTCCCCGCTTACCACAAACTGGGTTATCCGGGTAATGGCAAATGCAAAAGTGCCCCAGCTGGTTATGAGCAGAAATATGGTGAACATCTTTCCCGCCTCGCTTAATGGCACCACTTCTCCATAACCAACGGTTGTAATGGATATAGTTGTCATGAAAAGGGCATCCAGCATGGAACAATGCTCAATCAGCATATAACCGGCAACACCTATGATAACGATAAGGTGCAGGAGAATAAAAGGCTGAACTAACCGGTAGGTGGATTGCTTCAAGTGAGAGGGTTTGCTATAAAAATAAAGAAACAGCTTTACACAAAAAGTGATCCTTGTCGTTCGTAACAATAAAAAAGGGAGATAGCCGAAGCTATCCCCCCTTTCGTTAATTCAAACCTTGAGCAATTAACGCTTGTTCACCACGATCTTCTGCACAGTCTGTTCGCCGGTCTCCGGAACCAGTATCCTCAGGGTGTACATACCCGGCTGCAGGTTATCAATCGTAATATTATTATTGGTTACATTATTGATCTGTTTTAGAGTGCGGCCGCTCATATCCATTACAGAGATGGTACGGGCAACAGAAGCATCATCAAACACTACATTTACGGTACCATTGCTGGTGGGGTTAGGATAAACCGTAACCTTACCGATCTGATCCAGGCCTCTTACAGAACGGATCTCTGTGTATTTTGATTTATTGTCAAAATCTACCTGTTTGATGCGGTATTGTGTGATACCTTTTGCATTATTCATGTCGCTGTATGTATACGTAAGCAGTGCATCGCTATTACCATTAGCCGCCTGAGAGTTTACAAAAGCGATCTGCTCCCATGTGCCGTTCACATTGCGTTCAACTGCAAAACCGCTGTTGTTTATTTCTGAAGATGTTTCCCATTTCAGCAATACGCTGGAACGGTTGCGGGTAGCAGTGAAGGATTTGAAGTCTACTGGTAGAGGAATACAGCCCTCATCTGTAGCAATACCTTGAGTAACAATTTCATTTGCAATTAATGGAGTACTTGCCCTAAAAATTAGTTTCTTATCAGCTATTCCAGGAGTATTGGAATAGGGAGGATAAGCTTGTGGCACTGGTGTAAAGTATGGATTACTGCTTGAGAAATTTGCAAACTGTGTGGGTGGAACTATTTCAATATCGCCACCAGGTTGTCCAACATTGTTGATTGCGTTATTTCCATCCACATCAATATATATACTGTAAGTCAAAGTTGTTGGTGTAGTACTTGTAGTTGAAATATTCAATGTATATGTTCTCGGGCTGCTGCAAGGCTTCCTAGCAGTGATTAACGGATCATTGTAACCCTGAGTTATACCGCCAACCCAACAATGAGCTTTAGATACACTTTGTCCATTAGTAGACCATACATCTGACTTTACTATTAATGGAGTAGGAATCACATTTGCCGGCTGAATGAAACAAGGTTTATTAATAATTACACGGATGTTTTTAATTGAAAAACTGTCAACTGACTGAGCAGGCAAATTAGTTTTAACCGCAGTCATTCCCGGGGAATTTGCTGCAGGACCAGTTGGGCTATTTAATACTACAGTAGGATCCGGGGTATAGCCATTACTCGGGAGTATTGTTACTGCCACTGGAGTTGGACCAGAAACAGCTGAATTATCTAAGCCAATATTTAAAAACGATTTGCCTGCTTGTCCATATGAAGTTGCCAAATTACCTCCGTTACTACTTGTTGGAGGATTTTGTGCTGATCCGGTACAGGGGAAATATCCACTTACACTTGTTGGTGGCTGGACTGTAGGATAGTTTTCTTGCAGATAACTATGAAAAAAGACCCATTTGTTACCTGAGTTTGCTTGCAATTTAAATTTCAAATCAAAAATGACTTCTATTTGGTTGGGGTTGCCATTGTAATTACAGTTTTTATTAACAATAGATACTTCGACTCCTTATATAATCAAATCGCAAGCACCGGTACCATTTGCACAACCATTGACCTGGCTGTAGCTTTTGGTGGTAATTCCTATAATTACTACCAAACAAATCGAAAGTAAAATCTTTTTCATGCCTCAAGGTTTTTAATTAAAAAATCAAATTTTCATGCAATAGAAATGCTGAATGCTCAGCGTTTGGTTTATGATGAGTTATTTCATCCGTTCAAACGGTGATCACAG
>CAZWIM010000075.1:0-4673 GCA_964634265.1 uncultured Chitinophaga sp.
TATTGCTTAGTGCAAGATTGTACACTCTTGCATTGGAACCATTTAAAATGCGAAGACGATAGAACCGGGTGGTAACATCCGTATAGGGTGAATAAACACCGTTTACGATAATTGATTCGCCCATGTTACCTGCCATCACTTCTTCCATTGAAGGATTATAAGTGATGCCATTTGATGTAATACGTTTATCCTGTATCACTAATGGAAGTTCAAACTGACCCGATGGAAGATTGAGTGCTGCTTCTTCCGCATCATTAATAATGAACAAACCAGCAAGACCCTGAAACACCTGCTTACCTGTCATTTCATGCGGATGCGGATGATACCAGCTTAAACCGGCCCGCTGGTTTACGGTAAACTGATAACGGAATATTCCGCCTGCATTTGCAAGCTGGTCGGGATGACCGTCCATCAATGCAGGAATTTTTAATCCATGCCAGTGGATATTGGTATGCTCTGCTAAATTATTCTGTAGTAAAATATTTGCTGTATCGCCTCTGTTAACTCTGAATGAAGGACCCAGTAAACTATTGGGCTGATAACCCAATACAGGAATAGTAGTTCCTTTGAGATTAGCGGTCGTTGACTGTGCCGTAAGTGTATGATTTACTCCTGCCTGCGACGGAAAAGAAAGCAGCTTTGAAAAATCTCCCTCCAACACCATTACCGGCTCTGTCATTAACCCCCTGTGATGTTCTTTCTTGCATCCGGAGCAAGTGGCAAATAAACTAGCAACTGTTCCACCGGTGATAACTGTTCCGGCACTAAGCCCGGACATCTTTAAAAAGGTTCTTCTTTCCATACAACTGGTTTTATTTTTTCTCCATAATTCGTTCAATTGTTACCTGCAACCGAAGCGATTGATTCAGCAACTCTATGTATTCAAGTTGTTTCATGTTCAACCTTTCCCATGCATCATAGAGCATGAATAATTCCTCCGTATTTTGCTCATAACCCAACTGCATTGTTTTATAATTATTCTTCAAAGCAGGAATAATATTTTCTTCATACAGCTTCAATTGCCTTTTCTTCAGTTCCAGTTCATTTCTCATACCATAGGCCATGCCGCTATATTCGTTCACCATCATTTCTTTTTGGGACTGAATGGCGTAGCTTTTCCATTTCAGGCTTTCGATATTGGCCTTATTCATCTTTGATGACCATTTTGCCAATGGAATCCGCACCATACCCATGATCGTGTATTGCACAGGCTGGCCGCCAAAACCAAACATATTGTCGTAACGGATTCCGAATTGAGGTTTGAGTGCTGCTTTTTCTGTTTCCTGCTTCAGCCGGGTAAGATTAATTTCCTGGTCGAGTGATTTTAAATCACTCCGGTTATTGTAAAAAAGAGTGCTGTCGAAGACAATACCTGAATAATCATTCAACTGATAAGTGGTATCAATATCAAAAGCAATCATAGCATTTCTTCCCATCAGTGCATTCAGCCGGATTCTTTTTTCCCGGATGTCGTTCTCAAACATGAGTTGCATATTTTTCACATCGCCCAACGCAGCCTTCGCTTTGTAATAAGCGCTGATTTTCTCCAAACCGTTTTTATAACGTATCTCCGCATTCTTAATCATGAAGTCCAGAATCTTTTCATTTTCTGCCAGTATCACCAGTTTCTTTTCCAGGATTATCCATTCATAATAGAATTGCTTTGCATCATTGATTAATTCGTTCAGCGTTGCGTTTTTCTTTTCTTTCTCCACTGATGACATTGCCTTCATATAGTTTTCATCTGCATCCAGTTTTTTCCTGTTGGGAAACATCTGTTCACCGGAAACCATCACGGAACCCATGCCCGGAATATCACCTTCCCTGTGCCAAAGCCTCACATCATACGGCGTCATAAACTGACCGATGCCAACCTGCGGAGGCATCCAGCTTCTTGCACCTTTCGCGGCTTCATCCATTGAGCGGATTTCATTGTCATACATCTTCACTACCGGGTGTGATGCTTTGATGCTGTCAATAACAGCATCGAGCTTTAACGTCTGAGAACGGCTGCTGAAAGCAACCATTACTGCAAACAATGTCGGAAGTAGTTTATTCTTTAACATCTATTAATTCAATTTTGCCTTTACGTTTTAATTCTCTTTCCTTGATCATTTCAAATATTACAGGTGTAATCAGTAATACATAAATGGTTGATGAAATAGTTCCCCCGATAAGTGGAATGGTAATGGGCCGCATAATATCACTGCCTACACCGGTTGCCCAGAGAATGGGTATTAATCCAAACAGACCTACTGAAACCGTCATCAGTTTTGGCCGTAACCTTTTTGCAGAACCTTCAATAACAAATTCCCTGATGATAGCAGGAGTAAGAGTTGCTTTTGAATTGCCATGTTTGGCAACCATATTGTTCATTGCTTCATTGAGGTAAATGGTCATCAGCATGGCAGTTTCTATCGCCATCCCGAAAAGTGCAATAAATCCAACAGCTACTGCAACTGATAAATTGATACCATAGAAGTAAACCATGAATACGCCGCCAATCAACGCAAACGGAACAGTAATCATTGTAACAGTAGCCTCTTTAAAAGAATGATAAGTGAAGTAGAGCACCATGAAGATGATAATAATCACGATGGGTAAAATCATTTTCAATGTACGGTTTGCTCTTATCTGGTTTTCCCATTGCCCGCTCCATTCCAGGAAATAACCTTTGGGTAGCTTGGTAATCATCTGGTTCAATCTTTCCTGTGCTTCTTTTACTGTGCTTCCCAAATCTCTTTCTCTTACATTAAACAACACCGTTCCTCTCAGCATTGCATTTTCTGAGTTAATCATCGGCGGGCCATCACTCAGTTTTATATCCGCCACTGCTTCCAATGGAACAGGCCCGAAATTCATTGTCTGCACCTGTAATCGCTTTAACGCTTCGAGATTGTTACGGAAATCCTGTCCGTACCGTGCATTCACTGAAAAACGCTGACGGCCTTCAATAGTAGTAGTAAGTTTCATCCCTCCCAATGCACTTTCAATAACGGTGTTCACATCATCCACACTTAAACCATAGCGGCCTATTTCTTCCCGCTTTACAGCAATGTCAACATATTTTCCGCCGGTGATTGGTTCTACATACAAATCTTTTACACCGTCAATTCCTTCCAACTGTTTTTTTATTGTTTGCGCAAAGGCATAAATGCTGTCAAGGTTTTGCCCGTACACTTTTAAGCCCACATCCGTACGGATGCCCGTTGAAAGCATATTAATCCTGTTAATGATGGGCTGTGTCCATCCATTCGTAACACCGGGTATCTGCATTTTTGAATTAAGCTCATTGATGATTCCATCCTTTGTCATGCCCTCCCGCCATTCTGATTTAGGTTTGAGCAAAATGATGGTCTCTATCATGCTGATTGGGGAATTATCAGTAGCCGTATTTGCCCTGCCCGCCTTGCCCAATACATGCGACACTTCCGGAACAGTACGAATGATTTTATCCTGCACCTGCAGCAATCGCTTTGCTTCCGAGTTAGAAACATCAGGCAGTGTAACAGGCATAAACAATAATGAGCCTTCATCCAGTGGCGGCATAAATTCAGAACCGAGGCGGGTCATCATAATGATGCCGGTAGCCAACGCAATAATGTTAACTGCAATGGTGGTCTTGCGCCATTTCAAACACCATTTTAAGACAGGAGTATAGATTTTCTCCAATGTTCTTGTAATCGGATTGGCACTTTCCGGTTTTAATCTTCCCTTCAGAAAAAAGGAGATCAATACCGGCGTTAATGTAATAGCTAAAAAAGCATCAATAAGCAGGATGAATGTTTTTGTCCAGGCTAACGGATGAAAGAGTTTTCCTTCCATTCCAGTTAATAAAAAAACAGGAAGAAAAGAGGTAACTACAATGATGGTGGAATAGAAAACACCGGGGCCAACCTGTTTCGATGACTTTTCAATAATTGTATTCCTTTCTTCTGCTGTCAGCGGGTCTTTTTTTCTTTTGAACCAGTTTGCCATGTTTATGCTTTGTCAGATGAGTTAATTTTTGCTGATTGTGCTTCGCTGATGTGCCGGTAAGCATTTTCCACCATTACGATGCCATCATCCACCACCACCCCAATGGCCAGTGCAATACCTGTTAATGACATGATATTGGAAGAGATGCCAAACATTTCCAGGAAAATGAAACCCGCTGCAACAGAAATGGGTAACTGGATAAGAATAATTACAGCGCTGCGCCAGTGAAACAAAAAGATGAGTACCACCAGGGAAACAGCGATCATTTCTTCAATCAATGTACCCTTTACTGAATCAATGGCCTCCTGAATCAATGTGCTGCGGTCATAGGATGTTTTGAATGTTACTCCTTCCGGCAAACCCTTTTCCACTTCTTTCATCTTTGCTTTTACAGCTTCTATGACTTTATTGGCATTTTCATTATAACGCATCACTACAATTCCTCCCACCACTTCACCTTTTCCATCCATATCGAAAATACCGAGGCGCAAGTCGCCACCCATTTGTACAGAGCCAATATCTTTTACCCTTACCGGTATGCCATTGTAATTACTCAGCGCAATATTTTCAACATCTTCTTTGCTTTTGATATATCCCAGGCCACGGATGATATAAGCCATGTCTGCCATTTCAAATTTTCTGCCGCCCACATCATTGTTATTCGCTTTCACTTTATTCATTACATCCATCAGGGA
>CAZWIM010000076.1:0-4468 GCA_964634265.1 uncultured Chitinophaga sp.
AAATCTATTCCTGCCAGTCTTTCTTTAACTCTTTCATGTCTTTCGGTAAAACGGGCAACTGTCATCACCAGTACTTTGTCGAAGTATTGATGTAAAAGATCGTTGGTTTCAGAAGCGATGCCTGGCATGAAGGCAAATGTAAAAAAACAGCAAATACTTAAAAGTATTTGCTGTAATAAATAAATAAATTAAGTACTCGACTAATTATACTGCATCTGCCTCCATCCGTTTCTGCACTTTCTTTCTATCCTCTTCGTTCAATATCACTTTTCGCATACGGATAAAGTTCGGTGTCACTTCAATGCACTCATCCTGCTGGATATATTCCATACACTCTTCCAGTGTCATCAGCGTTTTGGGAGCAATGCGGGTGGCATCGTCACTGCCGCTGGCACGGTGGTTGGTCAATTTCTTTCCTTCTGTTGCATTCACCACCAAATCACCAGGCTTAATGTTTTCCGCAATAATTTGTCCGGCATAAACATCCTCTCCTGGATCCACAAAGAAAGTTCCCCTGTCCTGTAGCTTGTCAATAGAATACCCGGTTGTTTTATCCTGGAATTTTGAGATAAGTACTCCGTTATTCCTTCCGGGAATCGGTCCTTTCCATGGTTTATATTCCACAAACCGGTGTGCCATTACCGCTTCACCCGCTGTGTTGGTAAGCATTTGTGAACGGAGACCAATCAGTCCTCTAGAAGGTATTTCAAATTCCAGGTGCTGCATTTCTCCTTTTGTTTCCATTACATGCATTTCCCCTTTACGTCTTGTTACCAGGTCAATTACTTTACTGGCATATTCCTGCGGAACATCCACTACTAAATTCTCATAAGGCTCGCATTTAACTCCATTGATCTCCTTAACTATTACCTGAGGCTGACCAATCGTCAATTCATATCCTTCCCTCCTCATAGTTTCAATCAGAATACCTAGGTGAAGTATACCACGGCCGTACACTAAAAAGCTATCACCGCTGTCTGTATCTTCTACTCTTAAGGCCAGGTTCTTCTCGGTTTCTTTCATCAGCCTGTCACGCAGATGCCTGGAAGTAACAAACTTTCCATCTTTACCATAAAAAGGAGAGTTATTGATCGAGAATAGCATGTTCATCGTTGGTTCATCCACACTGATAACGGGTAATGCTTCAGGGTTTTCTACATCAGCAATCGTATCGCCGATATTAAAATCTTCAATTCCCACTACAGCACAAAGGTCTCCGGCAATTACTTCAGACACTTTCTTCTTCCCCATTCCTTCAAACACATACAGTTCCTTTACTCTGGATTTTTTTATGCTGCCATCAGCCTGCATCAATGCTACCGGCTGATTTTCTTTTATGGAACCACGGCTTACTTTACCTACGGCTATGCGGCCAAGAAATGAAGAGTAATCCAGCGAAGTGATCTGCATTTGCAGCGGACCTTCATTAATCTTTGGCGGGGGTACATATTTCAGTATACCATCCAGTAAAGGGTTAATATTATCTATCTGCTCCAATGAATCATTGAACCAGCCATTTTTTCCGCTACCGTAATAAGTAGGAAAATGAAGCTGCTCTTCTGTGGCATCCAGGTTAAAGAACAGTTCAAACACTGCATCATGTACCTCATCCGGGCGACAATTTGGTTTATCAACCTTATTGATCACCACAATCGGATGTAGGTTGAGATGCAAAGCCTTTTGCAGTACAAATCTTGTTTGTGGCATGGGTCCTTCAAAAGCATCCACCAGCAAAATCACCCCATCGGCCATTTTCAATACCCTTTCCACCTCTCCGCCAAAATCGGCGTGGCCGGGTGTATCAATTACATTGATCTTTACGTCTTTATACACCACCGCAGCGTTCTTACTAAAAATGGTGATGCCCCGTTCCCTTTCCAGGTCATTGCTGTCCATGATCAGCTCCCCGGTTTCCTGGTTTTCACGGAATACTTTGGTGGCATGTAAAATCTTGTCAACCAATGTGGTCTTTCCGTGGTCAACGTGGGCTATTATCGCAATATTTCTTATTTCCATAAACGTATTTTCAAAAGAGCGGCAAAGGTACGCTAATAAAGCGGGGGCAGCAAACGAAACAGGCATTTAATAAAGGCTTAATGCCTCTTTAAACATGGATTTGGCGTAGTTTTAGGAAAATCAAGGCTATGAAATTTCTCAAAGGGTTGGGTATCTTCCTTTTACTCCTTATTGTTGTTTATTTTTTAGGGCCCAAACCATCCACACCTAAGTATCAAAAAGAACTGCCTTCTGTACCTGCAGACGCTACTGCTCTTGAAGAGTTCATTAAAAAGGAAGAAGCAAAACACAAACTAAAACCCGATAATGAAGCAAGAATTGTTTGGTTAAATGATTCCGTTAAACAAAAAACAGAATATGCTATTGTCTACCTGCACGGATTTTCTGCCTCACAGGAAGAAGGTGACCCGGTGCATTATGAATTTGCCCAAAAATTTGGTTGCAATTTATACCTGAGCCGGTTGGATGCACATGGTATTGATACGTCTGCCCCGCTGGCCAGCTTCAAGGCCGAAGGAGTTTGGAACTCTGCTAAAGAAGCCTTTGCTATTGCCAAACAACTAGGCAATAAAGTTATAATTATGTCAACCTCCACCGGCGGCACATTAGCACTTAAACTGGCAGCAGAATTTCCTGAAATAGCCGGACTTGTTTTACTTTCTCCGAATATCGCCATCAATGATCCGAATGCATGGTTACTTAACAATCATTGGGGTTTGCAGATTGCCCACCTGGTAACAGGCAAATACAGAACAGTGGAAGATACTACCGCCATTTATGCCCAATACTGGAACAACCGTTATGTAACAAAATCATTAGTGCAACTGGAAGAATTACTGGAAACAACCATGAAAGAATCCACCTTCAAAAAAGTTACCCAACCTGTTTTACTCTTGTATTATTTTAAAGATGAGGAACACCAGGACCCTGTGGTAAAAGTGTCAGCCATGAAACGAATGTTCCGCCAGTTAGGTACACCTGAAAATATGAAAAGAGAAGTGGCTGTGCCCAATGCCGGTGATCATGTGATTGGTTCTTATATCAAATCAAAAGACCATCAGACCGTATTGGCAGAATGTGAAAAATTTGCCATTGATATCCTGAAAATGACTGAGCACTAAAAAATTTTTATTATGCCATCTAATCTTTCCCGCCGTGATGTGTTAAAAGCAATGAGTTTTGCAGCAGTTTCTTTTCCTCTTTCTTCATGGGCCATGAATGAAAAGGGGGAAAGGATCATTCTCCCAGATAATCCCCAGCACAAAAAACTAAAAAAACCTGTAACCGCCATTACCTGTGGTGCAGGTGCAAGGGGAAATGTGTATGGTAATTATGCCGTGCAATATCCCGACCAGTTGGATATTGTTGGTGTTGCAGAGCCAATTCAAATCCGCAATGACCGTTACACAAAGAAGCACAACATACCTGAAGAAAACAGGTTTAACACCTGGGAAGATGTTTTCAAGCGACCCAAATTCGCAGATGCAGTTATTATATCAACACCTGACAATCTTCACTATGGCCCTTGCATGGAAGCCTTAAAAATGGACTACGATGTATTGCTGGAAAAACCCATCTCTCCCAGCGAAAAAGAGTGCCGTGATATTTTACAGTTGGCGAAAAAGAATAATCGGATTGTTGCTGTTTGCCATGTATTACGTTATGCTCCCTATTTTATCAAGCTGAAAGAGCTGATGAACAGCGGTGCTATCGGAGAAGTAATCAGTGTGCAGCATCTTGAACCTATCGGCCATGTACACATGAGCCACTCTTATGTACGGGGTAACTGGCATAACAGTAAACAAACCACTCCAATCATATTGGCAAAATCCTGTCATGATCTTGATATACTGAAATGGATGATCAACAAGCCTTCTCAGAAAATACAGGCTTTTGGTGACCTGAAATGGTTTCGTAAAGAAAATGCCCCGGAAGGAAGCAGCGAACGATGTGCGGATGGATGTAAGGTTGAAGGAGAATGTCCTTATTCGGCACTACGCATCTATCACCGCAACAGAGCCTGGTTGCATGTTTTTGATATGCCGGAAGATAAAAACAAACACAGTGATCATATTTTGGAGAAACTAAAAACCACCAACTACGGTCGTTGTGTGTACCGTATGGAAAACGATCAACCCGATCATTATATCTGCAACATCCAGTTTGCAGATAATATCACAGCCAGTTTTTCCATGGAAGCCTTTACTTCTTATGAAGGAAGAAGAACAAGGGTGATGGGCAGTATGGGCGATATTGTGGGTGATATGAATTCTTTTGTCCTTACCGATTTCCGTTCTGGAAAAAAAACTGAATGGAAACAAGAAAGCGATGGACATGGCGGTGGCGACTGGCGGCTGGTGGCCGACTGGATACAAGCTGTAGATCAACAAAACCCCGCTTTACTTACTTCCACCATTGATGCCTCCATTGAAAGTCATGTAATGGGGTTTGC
>CAZWIM010000077.1:0-4459 GCA_964634265.1 uncultured Chitinophaga sp.
GCGCAAAGCAGGATAAATACATGCTCAACTGGCCACCGTTTGGCAATGATATTTACCTGAATGTAGTGGAGGATAGCTACGAAGTACGAAGTAAGAAGTATGAATTGGCGAAACAGCATACGCTGGGTTTTATTTACTTTATGCAAACGGAATTGGGAATGAAAAATATCGGACTGGCGGATGACGAACTGGATGGCGGTATGGCATTGATTCCTTATAACCGGGAGGGGAGGAGAGTGAAAGGAGTGGTGCGGATGAATATTAATCATATTAAAAATCCATACGATTATACTTTGTACAGAACTGGTATATCGGTGGGTGATTACCCGGTCGATCATCATCATGCCCGCTACCCGGGCAAAGTGCCTGAGATAGAATTTCCTCCCATACCTGCTTATACAATTCCGATGGGAGCATTGATACCGGAAACAATTGACGGTCTCATTGTTTGTGAAAAAGGAATTTCAGTTACCAATATTGTAAATGGAACTACAAGATTGCAACCTGTAGTATTGTTAACAGGACAGGCGGCCGGGGTGATGGCCGCTATGGTGGCGATCTTGCCCCGGACAAAGAAAACAGAAATCAGGCAGTTGGGTGTAAGATGGGTACAGGAAAAATTAGTGAAGGCAAAAGCTTATCTGCTTCCATTCACAGATGTAAAACCAGATCACCCTTACTGGGAACAAATACAAAAGATAGGTGTCACTGGTATACTAAGAGGTACGGGTAAAGCGGAAGGCTGGGGGAATAAAATGTTTTTTTACCCGGATAGCACTATTGTCATTAGAGAATTAGAGGCTAATATCAAGGACTATCTGCCGGCTTATGAAGAAGTTCATGCAGGTTCATTGATCCGGGATTCACTATTGACGATCTCCTCCGCTTTCCATATAATGGAACGGCTTTACAGAATTGTCAACCGCACTTATGCGAAATACCCCTCTGTTATTGGTGATATTTTCAATACCGGCGATTTTAATACAATCTGGAATAATATCGGGTTGAAAGAATATCAACCGAACCGGCTGATAAAAAGATATGAGCTGGCTGCGGTGCTTGATTCTTTACTCGATCCTTTTTTGATCAGGGGGAAGCTAATTACATTAACAGGTAAATAATAAAGATGAAAAAATATTTTATTGGGGTGTTGTTTTTATTGGTGCATAACTATGTGTTTTCCCAATACGGGAATAAAAACAACTGGAAACTTTCCATACAGACCTGGACTTTTCATAAGTATTCCTTTTTACAATCTGTAGAGAAAGCGGACAGCCTTGGCGTGAAATTCCTGGAAGTTTATCCCGGTCAGAAAGTGGGTGGTGATATACAAGGTGCTTTTAGTTATACACTTGATAAAGATTCAAGAGATAAACTGAAACAGTTTCTAGAATACAGGGGTATTAAAGTAGTGGCTTTGGGAGTGGTTGACAAAGAGTATTACAACAGAGATAACCTGGAAAAATTCTTTGAGTTTGCAAAGTATATGAATATTCCATTCATAACGGCAGAACCAGAATGGGAAGACCTTGATGAATTCAATCGCCTTGCTGCAAAGTATAAAGTGAAAGTGGCTTTGCATTGTCATCCCAAACCATCCAGTCACTACTGGCACCCCGATTCAACGATGAAAGCGATGAAAGGAAGAAGACATATCGGCGCCTGGCCAGACATTGGTCATTGGACAAGAAACGGAGTTGATGTAAAGGAAGCGTTGACGAAAGTGAAAACAAAATTATGGGGCATACACCTGAAGGATGTGGAGGCGTTTGATAATGTAAAAGCTCCGGATGTGTTATTTGGAAAAGGAGTTTGTGATATCCCTTCTGTAATGGTTCAATTGCAACAGATGAATTTCAGGGGTGTGCTTTCCATGGAGTACGAAGCAAATGAGGATAATAACATGGAAGATATGCGGTACAACAAGAACTTTATTGATAGCTTATTAAGACAACTTTTGCATAAGCTGCAACTCAAACAATAAAAACTTTTACCTCTATTTAAGTTGCCCGATTATGAGTAACCGGAGAAAATTTCTGAAACAGGCTGCGGCCGTATCATTGGTTGCACCGTTGGCTTCTTACGCTTCAATCAACCCGGAAGAGATGGAGAAGCGCATTATACCATATGAGAAAAGATATTCAACCTACGACGATATTCATGTTGCCATCATTGGCTTTGGAATTATGGGCAGCCGGAATGCCAAAACGATCTTGCAGATACCGGGAATAAAACTAAAAGCCGTTTGCGATTTATATAAAGGCAGACTGGAAAGAGCAAAGGAGTTATATGGCAATGATCTTTACGTCACACAGTCATACCAGGATATTTTGACCAGAAGTGATATTGATGCAGTCATCATTTGTACCAGCGACCAATGGCATGATAGGATTTCCATTGATGCTATGCGCAAACGCAAAGCAGTGTATTGTGAAAAACCGATGGTACACCAGTTGAACCAGGGTTGGGAAGTGATAAATGTACAAAAGCAAACAGGTGTGGTGCTCCAGGTGGGTAGTCAGAGAGTGAGCAGTATTGCGTATGCAGAAGCAAAAAAGTTTTATAAGGCAGGAGAGATAGGTCAGCTCAATTGTATCGAAGCATCATTTGACAGGCATACAGCTTTAGGTGCCTGGCAATATACCATGCCACCTGATGCATCAGCAGATACGGTAGCATGGAATAAATATTTTAAATCTCCCTCCAATTTGCCTTTTGATGCCAAACGTTTTTTCTGGTGGCGCAATTATAAAGAATACGGAACCGGTGTGGCAGGTGACTTGTTTGTTCATTTGTTATCCGGTATTCATTTTTTGACCGATTCAAAAGGGCCATCGAGAATTTTCGCCACCGGCGATCTCAGCTACTGGAAAGATGGCCGCAATGTGCCGGATGTGATGACGGGTGTGATGGAATATAAGGCCACCAAAGAGCATCCGGCCTTCCAGGTGTTGTTAAAAGTAAACCTTGCCAGTGGCGCTGAAAAGGTAGAAAGCGGCAAAGTAAAATTTTATGGTACAGAAGGTATGATTGATTTCGGGTGGAATGATTTTACGATTTACCGGAACAAATTTTCCTCCTTTCCTAATATCGGCGGCTGGGATGCATTAGACACTTTCCCCGAAGCTATGCAGCGGGAAATAATGAAAAGCTACAAACAAAAATACCCGCAGTCAGAAAGTTTGCAGGCAGATGCCGAACCGATACGCTTTATGGCACCTGAAGGCTATGATGATCGCTTCGATCATTTTGTAAATTTCTTTGAGTCGGTTCGAAATGGAAAACCGGTTGTTGAAGACGCTGCCTTTGGTTTCCGTGCAGCAGCGCCTTGTTTAGCTTGTAATGAAAGTTACTTTCAAAAAAAAGTTATTAACTGGGATCCGGTTAATATGAAACTTCTTTGATTTTTGAGATTCGAAAGCCCCCTTTAGTGGGTTGGGGGTTATCTTTGCCCAATGCCAGAACAACTGTTTTCCTACCAGCAATTATTCGATTTTGCAAAAGCTGTATTTCAAAAAATCGGCTGCTCACCAGAACATGCAGAAACAGCTACCAGAACTTTACTCTCCGCCGATCTCCGCGGCATAGACTCACATGGTATTGCCCGCCTTAGCGGTTATGTAAGATTGTGGGAAGTTAAAAGAGTCAATGCAACTCCTGATATAAAGGTCATACATGAAACACCTTCCACTGCCGTAGTGGATGGTGACAGCGGATTGGGATTGGTCGTTGCACCATTTGCTATGCAGATCGCCATTGAAAAGGCAAAACAGGTGGGTACAGGTTGGGTGAGTGTGCAGAACAGTAATCATTTTGGTATCGCCGGGTATCATGCGATGATGGCACTGGAGCATGATATGATCGGTATGGCGATGACCAATGCCAGTCCGCTGGTAGCCCCTACTTTCTCTATTGATAAAATGCTCGGCACAAATCCTATTTGTGTGGCAGCGCCTGCCGGTGATGAACCCCCGTTTGTTGCTGACCTTGCCACCACCACTGCAGCCAATGGCAAACTGGAAATTTTGCAGCGGAAAAATGCAGATACACCCTTTGGATGGGTCCAGGATGCGGAAGGAAATCCATCCACGGATGCAAACATTTTAAAGAAAGGCGGAGCATTATTACCGCTGGGTGGCGACAGGGAGCATGGTTCTCACAAAGGGTATGCCCTTGGTGCTATTGTAGATATTTTTTCAGCTTTATTGAGCGGAGCTAATTATGCACCATGGGTGCCGCCGTTTCCTGCCTATGTGCCCATGCCGGCCCAACAACCAGGAAAAGGTATCGGTCATTTCCTCGGCGCTATGCGCATTGATGCTTTCAGGCCTGCTAAAGATTTTAAAAAAGATATGGATCACTGGATACAGGGATTCCGTAATTGCAGAACCATTCCGGGAGAAGAAAAAGTGTTGGTGCCGGGAGATCCGGAGAGAGAATTTGAGGTGGAAAGAATGAA
>CAZWIM010000078.1:0-1243 GCA_964634265.1 uncultured Chitinophaga sp.
AGGTGGCCGGGTGTTTTTGTTCGCTTTGCTTCCAGCATGTTCTCTATTCGCCGTAGCATTAAATCAATGGCTGTATCCGGCGCCAGAGTTTTGTGATCGAACATCCACTCAATATCCCAGCCCATGATATTGAAACCGGCAGCATGTAATGAGTCAATGGCAGCGCTGCTTTGATAAATATCTGTATGATCAATGGTATCAATGCGCCAGGCATTACGGCCGGGCATCCTGGCTATATTGTTTTTGAACTGCAATTTGTTTTGCGAACGGTTGAAATCTTCAACCACCCCTGAGGGATTGTTGTAAAAAGAAGTGTAGCGGTTGTGTGCATGAGTGTAACTGTGATTGCAAAGTTCAATGGTTGAGTCTGCTTTCAGCATTTCCCATGTTTGTGTTTGTTTGGGACTGTCGAAAACATGTTCGCCGACAATGAAGAAGCTGGCAGGAATATTTTCTTCTTTCACCGCCTGTAATACATTACGGGTGCCTTTGTTGGGCCCATCATCAAAGGTGAGATAGATCTTCTTTTTGGAAAGGCTGATCTGTTGCAGTGAATCCTGCCGCAGTTTTTCCTGTTGTTTGATGACGGCGCTGTCAATGACAGCTACCGGGTGTTCAGGTTTTTGCCATTTGCGGTTTTCGCAGGCAGCAAATGCTGTAAGGAGAAGTGCAACAGAAAGCAGGCGGATAAAGAAATGACTTGTTTGTTTGGGTTCCGGTTCGTCGGGGGTTGAGGTTTCCATGTTGTGTGGCTGTATTTTATACGGGAATAAAGATAGAGTGAAGGGGATAGGTTTGAAAATGACTTTGGTTAAAGAATGGATAAATGTGGCAGGGTTTGGGGTTTAAGGTTCGATGTTTAAAGTTCAAGGTTGTTTTACCAATTCTGCATCCATCAGCACCCATGTATCCGGGTCTAATATTACCGCTGATGGCATCGCTTCAACAGGCAGGGTATATGAGTTCATCTTTTCAGTAAGCATAATTGTCTTAACCAGGGTGTTTGTTTTTCCCGGTAGTTGTATGGCTACCTGCAGGGGCATTTTAAAAATACTGCCGTCATCCTGCACCTGGTTCAGCTGAATGGTAATTTCTTTCTTTGCTTCATTGTATTGCCAGTTACCTTTTATGCGAAGTGTACCCGGTTTGTAAAGCCATTGATTAAAAAAATCTTCCAGGTTTTTGCCCGATGCTTCTTCCATAGCATTTCTGAAATCTGCAGTCGTAACACTGCCATTCATAT
>CAZWIM010000078.1:1343-4450 GCA_964634265.1 uncultured Chitinophaga sp.
TCATATTCGGTTACTGCATTGCCAAACCACTGATGGGCTATTTCATGAATCACCACATTGCGCCAACGTTCGTTGCGGTCACCCACTACGCAGTTTTCACTGTAAAGAATGGCTGAAGCGGCTTCCATTCCACCACTCACACTGTTGGATTGTATGTTGGCGAGCTTTTCATAAACAAAGGGGCCGATGCGGTCGCTATAGTATTCCAAAACTTTTTTGGTTGGTTCTGCAAAATCATAAAACCCGGCATCCCGATCCTGGTAATAGACCCAGGTTTGTATCGCCTTACCATCAAACTGATCGACATGCTGCATGGCAAAACGGGCAGCGCCCAATACATACAACCAGGAAGCAATGGGCACCGATTGTTTCCAGTGTGTAAGCCGGTTCCCATTTTTAAGATCGGTTTCTTCTGTTTGCAAGCCATTTGACACTACCTGGTAATGTGATGGGGCTGTTACAATAAATTCAGAGGTGGCTTTATCATACGGATGATCAATCATGGGAAGCCAGTGGCGGCCTTTGTCCGGCCAGTTATCGCTAAAAAAAGTACGGTCGCCGTATTTATTGTTACCAATCTTCAGGCCCGAAGCAGGAATACCGTAATAAGAAATGGTATAAACGTTTCGCTGGTTTTTTTGAGTGGGGGCAGGCAGTGTAATGTACAATGAAGTGTTTTCATGTTTAAAAGGCAATGGATTTCCGTTTGCCCGGACAAAAAGCACCGTCATGCCTTTGTTGTTTAATGCAGCAGATGCTTTTACAAGATCAAGCCTTAGTATTTGTACCCCATCTGCCAGGTATCTCACATCAATATCAGCTTCACAGCGGATAATATCCGAGCTGTCAGATAAATTTATTCTGAAAGCATAGTTCAATATATCAATGCGGGGATCTTTTGGATAGGTGTCAGCAAAAGAATGGAAAGAAATAATCAACCCGGCCAGCAACGAAAACAGTAAGCGGTGCATTCTTATTTTTTTAATGGTAAAGTAAGTGCGGGACGAAACTCGGTCAATCCTTTTTCTTTAATCAGTGCTTCTACTTCTTCCAGTTTCGAGGGAACAAAGCTGCTCAGGTTCTCCACACCATCTTCGGTTACCAGCGCCATATCTTCAATCCTTATATACAGCCTTTCCGGGTGTATCCATATCATCGGGTCAATGGTAAACACCATACCTGGTCTGAGCTTTACATTATGTACAATACCTACATCATGCACTGCCATACCTACAGGATGCTGAAAATGTCCCCTGAACTTCAATCCATCTTCCACGGCTTTTAAGTGTTCGGGCTTTACAAATTTTTTACCTGCCAGGTATTGCTTCATGTCAGCAGCGGCTTTGTCCAGCACTTCACCAGAAGTTACACCGGGTTTTATATACCGGAATAACGCATCCCGGTACGCCACGATGAAATTGTATAACTCTTTTTGTTCCGGACTAAATTTTCCGTTCACCGGCCAGATGCGGGTAACATCGCTGCAATAATACCGGTAGTCGGGTGCATAATCCATCAGCACCAGGTCGCCATCCTTCAGCAGGTCTGTTTTATGAAAATAATGCCCGATATATGCATTGGTGCCTCCTCCAATGATGGAGGGATATGCATCACCCCTTGCACCATGCATGTAAAAAATATATTTGGCCGCAGCATCTAACTGGTATTCATACATACCCAGCTGTGTGCTGCGCATGGCTTCCATAAGACCCAGCCCCGATATCTGTGTAGCTTTACGTATAAGTGCAATTTCTGCCGGGCTTTTAATAAGCCGCATGGTATCCAGTATGGGAGTAAGATCATTTATTTCAAACTGCGGAAACCGCTCCTTTATTTTTTGAATGAATGATGCTTCTCTTGTGGGTCTTCCATCCCAGGGATCTGCTGCATTCCTTGCCTGGCCAAAAAGTATTTCGTCCCGGCTGTCGTTACCAATTTCTGCAGGGCTGAACTCTGTGTACAGTTTAGGTGCCGGAGGTCTTATTAAACCGGCACCAACAAGGTCGGTGGATAGAAACTCTGTTCCCTTTACCTGTTCAATACCTGTCAGCTGTTTTATCAGTTCGCCATCTTCTGCGGACAATACGCCGCCTTCATTTTTTTCGGTGGCTTCATCCCGGTGTGGTAAATAAAGTATGGATGTCCGGTTTTTGCCATTCATCAGCAGGTAAGCATTGGGTGTTTCAATGCCGGTGAGGTAGTAGAAATTATTTGACTGGCGGAAAACGCTAAACCCCTGTACGGCGGCGGCGCCCTGCATTACCGCAATGGCTTTATTGCCGATGGCATTAAAGATGGTATTTCTTCTTGCTGCCAGTTCTTCTTTGGTAAAATCTGACTGGTAATGATGCTTGCTCTGCCCGTAAGAAGAAGTAACAGAAAAGATAGTAACAGTTAATACGAATAAAACAGGGTATGCTTTCATATGTATTAAAGATAATGTTTATCGAAATCAGTGATGTAATTGTAAACGTAGTTTTAAAAGGCTTGCTTTTTCAACGTATATCCGGCTTGGCTCGGGAAGGATAGCCAAAGGCTATAGCAGAGGACTGCGAGACTGCAAGTCTCGCAGAGCTTGGTTTTAAAGGACTCGCATTTCAATGTTTACCCGGTGTGACAATAGACGGAGGCTATAGAACAGGACTGCAAATCCTGCAGAGCATAGTTTATAATTTCCCCTTGTCGTTGCTTTTATAGGTGTCCTGTTTGCCAAACAGCTTTTGCTTTACCTGCATCCACAGGGTTGGCTTTTTGAGTTCTACCTGTATATAGGGTTCTATTGATTCGGTTCCTTTACGGATATGGAAGGGAGTATTGCGTTTTTGTTTTTCGAAAACAACAATACTGTCGTAAAAGGAGATTCCATTGATATGTGTGGTTATTTCGCTGATCAGTAGTTTTCTTTTATCAGCGATATGTCCTTCGTACAAAGAGTCGATGAGATTTTTGGCGTATTCAATGAAGCTGCCGGGCTTTTTCAATCCGCCGTGGTATTCGTGCCAGTAGGAGGTGTGGGTGTCTTCTACAATGTAAAGACCGCCTTCTTTTACTTTTGAAAACAGGTTTTCAAAGGAAACGATCTGCTGCCGCATGGTATGGCCGCCATC
>CAZWIM010000079.1:0-4420 GCA_964634265.1 uncultured Chitinophaga sp.
ATATTGGCCAGTATTCCATCATCCTGTTTGATAGCTGTTACAGGTAACTCGTTCTTTTGTATCTGCGTGGCTTCATCTTTGCCTGCTGCACGGATATTACGGTTTACTTCCACCTGGCGGCGTAATGTATCTTTTGTAGCAGGTTGTATTATCCTGCGTCCGGGATTATTATTATTGACCGGCGGTTGCTTCACCGGTTCCGTTTTTACTGGTTCTGTTTTTATTACATCAACTTTCTGCGGTGCTTTGATATTGATATTATTGTAAGGCGCTGTATTAATGTCAGCTGCTGTAAACACCGGTGAGCAGGTAGCTCTTTTGTTGACCACTAACTGAAAACCGCTCCAGTCCAGTAATGATGAAGGAGAAAGTACAATATTGTCTTTTCCTTTCGTATCAAACACTAATCTTGTTTTACCGGCTATATATGTTTTAGCCGGGGGTATTATATTCTTCAGCCCGGGATTGATAGTGGGATTGCCAATGATCATTGAAGTGATCACAGGTTCGTTGGGCTTGTTCCACTTCAGGTCCTTTTTGGCAGCTGCGTCTAAGTTAGCCTGGCCATCTTCACCACCCGCTTCTTCCCACGCCTGTTCTGCAAGACTTTGCGGATGAAACTCCACCAGCAGCAGGTATGGCGCCGCTGTTTTGATCAATGATTTATTGTCGGGTGATTTTTTATACCCTGTAAAAGTCATCTTCAGTTCCAGCAGGTCCTGCGGACGAAAGAGTACCAGCTCGGTTTTGTCATTGAGAAAATCAGCGGTACTGAATAACGAATCAGCCCACTCTTCTGTGCTGCCCGCAAAAACAGGAGTAGCACTGAGACCGGTGCCAATTCCCAGCAATTTCAAAAGCTTACGGCGGGATTTACTTTGTGGTCCGTTGGAAATGGGACCACTTGCAGTTGGGCTGCCAGGTTTTTTCATAAAGAAAGGTGTGATGGTTATTAACCAAACTTAACTTTTTTACCTGCAATTCCAACTGGAAAAAATAAAATTGTCAATAACTTTTTTAGCTCAGCCTTTATGTAAACACTTCTTCTTCTGCCGGCTCCCAGCTCCCTTCAGCCATTTCTGCTTCGAGCTCCCCGGCATTCCAGCCACAGTAGCCGATAAAGATCTTAATACCCGATACGGTGAGGCTTTTATTATTGATTGCCGTAATGGCCTGTTTAAAATTGCCGCCATAATAAACTCCATCGCCAATAGCCTTTCCATCCTGTATTATTTCAGGTCTTTGGTGAATAAAAAACAAATGCTCTGTATCTACCGGGCCTCCTTCATACAACGGAAAAGCAGGACTGTGTTTAAATTCTTCCAGCTCATTCAGTTGGCGGCTAAAAGGTTTATTGACAATAAATCCAACCGCCCCTTTCTCATTATATTCTGTGATCAGTATAACTGCATTATCAAAATTAGTATCGTTCAATGCTGCAGTAGCCTTGAGCAACATACCAGTTTGAGGTTTCATGTCAATTGCTTTAAGTGAAGATTGTTGCATGAAGTTACGCCGTACCGCGGCGGATGAGAATGAGAAAACTCATCCGGGCTATGCGGTAATGTTTTTTACAGCCCCGCTACCCTGTCCCGGTAATTATCCGGGTTGTCGAAAGACAAGTTATCAAGACACTTTAGCCCTGATCCTTTCGAAGGGTTGAAGGACAACAACCTTCCTCCATATTCAACCCTGCCTGCCGGCTGGCACACTAAATCATCAGATCATTCCATGAAATAGCAATCATCAACCTGCAACCTGCATGACAAACAAAAAAAATAATTGATAAAAATTTGGCAACATCAAAAAAATAGTTTCACCTTTGCATTCGCAAAAAACAAAAAATGCTTCGCAGAAATATACATATTGAATCAATGAACAGGTTTAGTCCCAAAGGAGACTATGCTGGTTGCGGGGCATGTAGTGCTGCTGAATAAGTGTAATAACGAATTCAATCCATACAGGCCCCGGCAATATCGCCGGGGTTTTTTATTGCACCCCGTCAGCGGCTGCAAGCCCTGGCGGCGGCTAAAAGAAAAAAACAAAAGGACTTTGTGTAATAAGATGCTTATTGAATCTAAGAATAACGAAAAATAAAATGCTGAAACAAGAAAAACATAAACGATTTACAAAGAGTATGAATGATACATGTTTATCACGCAGGTGCTATGGGTATGCGCAGTTACCACTAGGTACAGCCCCCATTGGCAATGAAAAAGATAACAGGTATCCGCGGCCGGATCATGTCCATACATAGGAGTAACTACTCCTGTGAAGGAAAACCCGGTCGCTCTAAACGACCGGGTTTTTTTATACCCCAACCCCGTCAGCGGTTGCAAGCCCTGACGGCGGTTAATAGTCGGTCAAAAAGGAGGTAACTATGAAATTTTTACTCGCTGTATTACTGATCCGCTTTGTAGCGGAGCTGGTATTCAGAAAAGATAAAATAACTGATACTGTAACAACTGCCGGAACCAGCAGCAAAGTGTTTCACCCGGCAGAATATGAACTGAGATAAACAAAACGTCAGCCGGTTTCTTATCCGGCTGACTAAAATTGATGAACTTTAAACACCCGTATGGGATAATGATGAACAAATTAAGAATAACAGGAAAAGAACTAAGAGCTATCGGTTACCCGGAAGGACCGGTGATCAGCCTAGCCATGAATGTGATGCAAAAGAACTACAAGCATCACGGCAAGGAGGAAGTGATGGAATTATTGAAGAAGATACTGGCAGCACCGGTGGAATATGAAAATGATGCGGTGCTGGGTTTGATTGCAACGCAATTGTTGCCAAAAAAGAATGCGGAGGGATCGGAAATTTCGCTGAATCAAAATGGAATTCAATTCAATGTATTCGGACAGGAACATATTGAAGAAGGAGCTATGCACCAGATGTACCAGGCGGCTAAATTGCCAATCAGTGTGGCGGGAGCATTAATGCCCGATGCACACAGCGGTTATGGATTGCCTATTGGTGGCGTATTGGCTACTGAAAATGCTGTCATTCCTTATGGCGTTGGGGTTGACATTGGCTGCAGAATGTGCCTGAGCATTTTTGATATCAACCCAAAAGAACTGACAAACAGGGAATCATTCTTCGTAAGAGAACTGGGCGAAGCCACCTTGTTTGGCAGTGGTGCTCAGTTTGACCGGGCCGCTGATCATGAAGTAATGGAGAATGAATTATTCCACCAATTACCATTGCTGAAGGGATTACATGGAAGAGCATGGAAACAGTTAGGTACTTCAGGCTCAGGTAATCATTTTGTTGAATTTGGTATTGTGGAGATCGGTGAAAATCCTGCCTCGCCGGTAGGCAGGGATAATATGCTGGGTGTTGAGCCCGGAAATTACATTGGTTTACTGTCTCACTCCGGTTCAAGGGCATTGGGGGCAAACATCGCTAATCACTATACAAAAATTGCGATCAGCAAAAGACGTTTACCTGCTGATGCAAAAAACCTGGCATGGTTGAATTTGGATGAAGAGGAAGGAATTGAATACTGGAAGGCCATGAACTTAGCTGGTGATTATGCTTCGGCCTGTCATCATGTAATTCATGATAAGATCGCAAAGCAATTAGGACGTAAGCCAATAAAGATGGTAGAAAACCATCACAACTTTGCCTGGAAAGAAAAATGGGAAGGGAAAGAGGTGATCGTTCACCGTAAAGGGGCAACACCTGCCGGTAAAGATGTATTGGGAATTATTCCGGGATCGATGACTGCACCGGGTTTTATTGTAAAAGGCAAAGGCGAGTCAGCAGCTGTCAACTCAGCATCACACGGCGCAGGAAGAAAGATGAGCCGTACCAAAGCAATGGAATCAGTGACGGATAAACAATTCAAAGAGGAAGTGGCCAGGCATGGAGTAAAATTGTTAGGTGGAGGAAAAGATGAATCCCCATTTGCGTACAAAGACATTGAAGTAGTGATGCAATCACAAAAAGCATTGGTGGATATTGTCGGAAAGTTTACCCCGAAGATTGTAAAGATGGATGGTGCGGCTCACAAGAGCTGGAAAAAGAAAAACAACGAAGAACTGAGTGGTGAATAACCGCATCAGCTCATAGAAAAAGAAAGGGCCTGGCGAATCTAAGCGCCAGGCTCTCTTTTTATTGTAAGCATGGGCTCCATTAACATATCTATCCTGATCAATATTAAAAATAATGTCATCCTGTCCCGATAGCTATCGGGATTGTCGAAGGGTGAACTTTTAACAATATCAACTATCGACCCCTACTCAAGACTCTCAACTTCCGGCTCCTAACTGACACCTCACCACAAACTCCAGTCCACAGCTATATTCTCATTCCTTGAAGTAGGCTTTTGCAGGCCATTCGTCAGTTGCTCCACTTTCTCACCTACAATTTTTTTCAGCTCACTGATCTTTATCGTCGGATACTTGTTCATCG
>CAZWIM010000080.1:0-4156 GCA_964634265.1 uncultured Chitinophaga sp.
TCTGATAGTAATAGCTTCAAAACCATGAGCGCCGTTGCATATTTTTTTGGAAAAGAGGTGTCAGAAAAAATCAAGGTTCCTGTTGGAATGATTAATCTGTCTATTGGTGGTGCGCCGCTGGAAACTTTTATTGATAATAATGCCTTACTGAACAGTAAACTCTTTTCCGAAAAAGTTAAAAATAACTGGCTTGAAAATGAGGCTTTACCCGTATGGATAAGGGAAAGAGGCAGGCAAAATATTGGTAAAATAAGCAATGTGCCGTCGGACAAATATGGGAAAAACCATGCGTTCAAGCCAGGATTCGCTTACACCGCCGGTATTGAACCACTGCTGCCGATGCATGTAAAGGGAATTCTTTGTTATCAGGGAGAAAGTAATGCCCAGGAAATTGACAGAGTAAATGAATATGGCGCTTTATCAAAACTGATGGTGGAAGATTACCGGAAAAAATGGAAACAGCCGAAGCTGCCTTTTTACTTTGTTCAGTTATCATCTGTTGATACGGTGAAATACAAAGGCCAGTTATGGCCCTTGTTCAGGAATGAACAAAGAAAAATGATAAAACTTATTTCTTATTCCGGTATGGCTGTTTGCAGTGATATTGGGGCAAAAGACGATGTTCATCCAACCAATAAAAAAGTAGTGGGGTACAGACTGGCTAAATGGGCCTTGAATAAGACATATCAGCAGGATATATGTGCATCCGGGCCACTGCCTTTGAAAGCTGTATATGTAAACGGGCAAGTTATTGTTTCATTTCAATATGTATACAAGGGTTTGAATACCTCCGATGGGGGCAACCTAAAGGGATTTTCACTGGATGGCATATCTGATGCAGAAGCTTCGTTTGGTAATAATGAGATTGTTATTCCAGCAGAAAAAAGAACAGCGTTTGTTTATTATGGATGGAAACCATTTAGTGATGGTAACCTGGTGAACAGCGATAATCTTCCTGCTTCAACGTTTAAACTTAAAGTAAAGTGAAAAAGAGTATTCTGGCTTTGCTATTTCTTTTTGCACTTAAGCTACAGGCTCAGCTGCAGCTGCCATACTATCCCGATTCATTATTTTCTGCTTACTATCATCAGCGTAACACTCTTTTTGAATCTTTACCACAAACCAAGGGTGATATAGTTTTTATTGGCAACAGTATTACCGACGGTAATGAGTGGAGTGAAATATTCAGCGATTTGCGTATAAAAAACCGTGGCATCAGCGGCGATATCTCGGCAGGAGTGATAAAACGGATAGATGAATTAGTCAGGAGGAAGCCAGCCAAAGTTTTCCTGATGATTGGAATTAATGATTTAGCAAGAGGAATAACTCCGGACAGTGTAGTCAGTAATATTTTATTAATTGCTGATTTTCTGAATCACGAAATACCTGCTACAAAACTGTTTGTACAAAGCATTTTGCCTGTAAATGCGGTATTTGGAAAATTTCCAACTCATACTTCAAAAATGGAGCAGGTAAGACAGGTGAATCATAGACTTCAGCAGGAAGCTGCAGCACATTATTACAGCTATATCGATCTTTTTGCTTCTTTCTGTAACAGTTCAGGAAAGCTTGATACGAAATTTAGTAATGATGGTTTGCACCTCACAGGGCAAGGCTATCTTCTATGGCAGCACTTAGTGTTTCCTTATGTTTATGATTTGCAGCCGCAGCCTTCATTATTACCATTGCCTCAGCAATTGAGTTGGAAAGCCGGGTATTTTCCGCTTTATAATTGTAATTTAATTATAGTTCCGCAGGAAGGGCTGGGAAATGAATCAGCACAATTGAAGTCAATGCTTCAATACTTTGGCTGGAATCCTGAAATAAAGACTAAAGCAAAGAAAGATGAAGTTTATATTGAACTCAGGTTGGCAAAAATAGAGGCTCCTGCACAGGCGCAGGAAGCATACAGGCTTGAGGTTTCAGAGAAGAGTATTCGGATAATTGCCAATACCGGTAATGGCATTTTCAATGGTATACAAACGCTTCGTCAGCTTATGCGGGACAGGATGATGGTAGATGCCTGTGAAATAACTGACTGGCCTGCTTTTTCCTGGCGGGGATATATGATTGATGTGGGGCGAAATTATATGTCTCTGCCATTGCTGAAACAGCAGATTGATGTGATGGCCATGTATAAATTGAATATTTTTCATTTTCATGCTACAGAAGATATTGCTTGGCGTATTGCAATTAAACAGTATCCACAGTTAACGGCACCTGAAAATATGCTGCGTAACAAAGGGCAGTATTATACAGAAGCTGAAATAAAAGAATTGATAAATTATTGCCGGGAAAGGCATATCACTTTTGTTCCGGAAATAGATATGCCGGGTCATAGTGCTGCCTTTAAAAGGGCCATGAAAACAGACATGCAGAGTGATTCAGGATTACAGTATGTAAAAAACATTCTGAAAGAGTTCTTTATAACGTACGATCTTCCATATATTCATATTGGTGCTGATGAAGTGAAAATTACCAATAAAAATTTCATTCCTGAAATAACGAAATATATAGAAGGATTCGGGAAAAAAGTGATAGGCTGGCAGCCTGGCGGAAATTTTACTGAAAACACTATCCGGCAATTATGGATGGATGATAATGCCCATCTTACACCCGGTACAACCATCCGGTACATTGATTCAAGACATCTTTACCTCAATCATATGGATCCGCTGGAATCGGTCACTACGATTTTCCACAGGAGAATCTGTGATAAAGAAAAAGGAGATGCTTCTGCTATCGGCGCTACTCTTTGTATGTGGCATGACAGGGCAGTTGCTAAGGAGGAAGATATTCTAAAAATGAACCCGGTTTATCCGGGTATGCTGGCATTTGCTGAAAGGAGCTGGCAGGGTGGTGGCAAGCAGGGCTGGATTGCTAATATTAGCGATGGTGATCAAGAGGGCTTCATTGAGTTTGAAAGCAGGTTGCTTGAGAATAAGCATTTATACTTTAGAGGGAAGCCTTTTGCTTACATAAAGCAAACAGGGTTAAGGTGGAAACTGTTTGGCCCTTTTGATAATAAAGGAGATGCGACAAAAATATTTCTGCCCGAAACAAAAGACTGGAATGACAAGGATACTGAAATTTACAAAGAAGTTACAGGAGGTACAATTGTATTGCGTCATTGGTGGGCACCGTTGATTAAAGCCGCTATTGATATTCCAAAAGAAAATACAACATGGTATGCAACCACTACTATATGGAGTGATGAAGCAGGTAAAAAGGATTGCTGGATTGGATTTAACAATCTTTCCCGTTCCCCTGCAACTGATTCCCCGCCTGCCGGGGCCTGGGACAATAAAGGGAGCACTATCTGGATAAACGGTGAGATAATTAGTCCACCACTTTGGAGAAGGGCTGGACAAAGAGGAAATTCAGAAATCCCTCTTATCGATGAAGGATACGAATACAGACAGCCTGTAAAAGTTCATCTTAATAAAGGATGGAATAAAATCCTGGTAAAGGCACCCATTACATCGTTTAAAGCAAAGGACTGGCAAAACCCGGTGAAATGGATGTTCACATTTGTATTGCATTAAATTTCTTTAGCTAAATAAAGTTGCTATGCGAATTCCTGCATTTTTGTTCATTTTGATGTCAGTTGTCTGTTTTTACACTGGAAATGCACAAAAGGAAAAAAGCAATCATCCCAATATTATTTACATATATGCAGATGATATGGGCTACGGAGAATTGGGCTGTTATGGGCAGGAAAAAATAAAGACGCCGCATATTGATAAATTGGCAAATGAAGGGATGTTGTTTACACAGCATTATACAAGTGCCCCAGTTTGCGCCCCTGCCCGTTGTATGTTACTAACCGGAAAACATGGAGGCCATTCTTATATAAGAGGTAATTACGAGTTGGGAACATTTGCTGATGACAAGGAAGGGGGGCAGATGCCTTTACCTGGGGGAATTTACACACTCCCCCAAATGCTGAAAGTTGCCGGCTATAGTACAGCACTTTGTGGCAAATGGGGATTGGGTATGCCCTCAGCCGGAGGTTCACCCCTGAAACATGGGTTTGATTATTATTATGGTTTTCTCGATCAGAAACAGGCACATAATTATTATCCAACTCATTTATGGGAAAACGATCGGTGGGATTCATTGGATAATCAGTATATGAATGTGCATCAACGAAAAG
>CAZWIM010000081.1:0-3878 GCA_964634265.1 uncultured Chitinophaga sp.
TTTTGAAACATGGTTTTACAGGGCATTGGTTTTCCTGGTAATCAGTTGTCCTTGTGCATTGGTGGTTTCGATTCCGTTGGGATATTTTGGTGGTATTGGGCTTGCTTCCAGAAATGGAATCCTTTTTAAAGGAGGGAATTTCCTGGACGTTATGACGAAAGTGAATACAGTGGTAATGGACAAAACCGGAACACTCACCAAGGGTGTGTTTAAAGTGCAGCAGGTAATGGCAAATGGCATAGATGAAAAGGAGTTGGTTAAACTGACAGCGGCATTAGAGAAAAACTCAACCCATCCGATTGCAAAAGCGGTTACAGATTATGCAGGCAATATAAATAATGAAATAAAAGCAGAACAAGTAGAAGAAATTTCAGGGCATGGATTGAAAGGAAATGTGGAAGGAAAACAAATATTTGCAGGCAATGTGAAGTTGATGAAGAAATTCAATGTCAGTTATCCGGCAGAAATTGAAACTATCGTTGACACGATTGTAGTAACTGCTGTCAACAATGAGTATGCTGGTTACATCACCATTGCCGATGAAATAAAGGAAGATGCTGTGCAAGCTGTAAAAGACATGCATGGCCTCAATATAAAAACGGTAATGCTCTCAGGCGATAAGCAATCAGTAGTAGATGTGGTTGCAAGCAAAGTAGGCATAGATGATGCTTATGGGGATTTATTGCCGGAAGGGAAAGTAGAAAAAGTGCAACAGTTGAAAAATGAAGGAAGACATATTGCTTTTGTTGGCGATGGTGTAAATGATGCCCCGGTAGTTGCATTAGCAGATGCTGGTATCGCAATGGGTGGCTTAGGTAGTGATGCCACTATCGAAACAGCAGATGTGGTCATTCAGAATGACCAGCCGCATAAAATTGTTTCGGCAATTAGAATAGGAAAAATCACAAGAAATATCGTCTGGCAAAACATCATCCTGGCAATGGCAGTAAAAGTGTTCGTACTGGTTTTAGGTGCCGGTGGTGTGGCTACTTTATGGGAAGCGGTGATTGCGGATGTGGGGGTAGCTTTGCTGGCGATAATGAATGCGGTAAGAATCCAAAGGATGAAGGTTTAAAAAAGATAGGCGATGCACACCATTCTCATTATTTAAGTATTTGCTTAAATACTTATTTAGGCTATCTTTGCTTCATGGAAAATAATTCTTGTATCAGGTTATTTGCAGACCCTGTGCAAATAAAGAATTGTAAAAGAAAGTTGAAAACTGCACAAAAGTCTTTTGCCAGCCTGTCAAACATTTTGGCCTTAACAGGCAATGAAGTAAGGCTAAAAATTATTTATTTATTGGAAGAAGAAAGTGAGCTATGTCCCTGCGACCTTGCAGACATTTTAGGCATGACCATTCCGGCGGTATCACAGCATCTTAGAAAATTAAAGGATAGCAATATCGTTGAAACAAGAAAAGAAGGCCAAACCATTTATTATACCCTGACTCAGGAGAACCTGAAAATTTTAAGGCCCTTCTTTAAACACATCAACCAGCAAACTCAAATACTGGAAACGATATGATAAACTTAAAGTCATCAGGCGCTTATTCAGGTGCAGGGTTATTTACCGCTATTGCAGCTTCGCTTTGTTGTATTACACCAGTGATTGCTTTACTTGCGGGTAGCAGCAGCATAGCCGCAAACTTCTCATGGATTGAACCGGCAAGACCTTATTTAATCGGTTTATCTGTTGCCGTACTGGCATTAGCATGGTACCTGAAATTGAGTCCTGCGAAGCCAAATGATTTGAATTGCGATTGCGAAACAACGAAGAAGCCATCATTCTTACAATCCAGAACATTTTTAGGCATTGTTACAATATTTTCAATTTTGATGATGGCCTTTCCTTTGTACGCAAAGATGTTTTATCCAGCGCCAAAAGTTCAGGCGACCTCTATCGCAACTGTTGATAACAAGCAACAAGTAAAGTTCATCATTCAGGGCATGACTTGTGAGGGTTGCGAAGAACATGTAAATAGTCAACTTTCCAAAGTCAATGGTGTTTTGGCTTATAAAACTTCGTATGCTCACCGGAGTAGTCTGGTAACTTTTGACAAATCAAAAGTTGACATAAGGGAAATCGAATCGGCTATTAATAAAACGGGATATAAAGTAAAAAGCCATGATGTTATCGGCGATGCTAACAATATCGGTGCAGCAGTAGATACATCCTGTACTAATGCAACAAAGTCATGCTGTAAAAAGGAGTAAACATTATGGAGAAAACAATCACTTTGCAATCAACAGTCACTTGCCCTCATTGTGGTTTTCAGAAAGAAGAAACCATGCCTGTAGATGCTTGTCAATATTTCTATAAGTGCACAAATTGCGAATCCATACTTAAACCTCAGCACGGAGATTGCTGTGTGTTTTGCAGCTATGGTACAGTAAAGTGCCCGCCAATTCAGATGAACAGTTCCTGCTGTTCGAAAAACTGATTTGCCAGGAGCAAAAAAAGTTATCTGCATTTGGGGGTATTTAGCTTACCAGAATACTGTTCGCTACTTTGTGGCTCACCGTCACTTCTCTTTTACCTTTCAAAGCAAGCGTATAAGTCTGATCATATTGCTCAATACTTTTTACTTTAAGCATATCACCCAAAGCAATACCGGCTTTATCTAAGTAATGCAGAAATGAAGTGCTGTGGTCTGAAACACCAGTGAAAGTTGCCTCTTCCCCTTCCTTTAAACTCGATAGTAAAACCGATTTCAACTTTGGCAACACTCCTTTTGCATCGGGTATAGGATCGCCATGAGGATCAGTCTTTGGGAAACCCAGGTAAGCATCCAGCTTGTTTATTAACTCTTCACCCTGTATGTGCTCCAGTTGTTCGGCAATATCATGCACTTCATCCCAGCCGTAGCCTAATTTTTCAACCAGAAATACTTCCCAAAGCCGGTGATTGCGAACAATGCCAATGGCCACCTGTCTTCCCTTCTCCGTTAGTTTAACACCTTTGGATTTTTGATAGCTCACCAGTTTCTTCTGACCCATCCGCTTGAGCATATCTGTCACAGAGGGAGCATGAACCCCCATCACCTGGGCAAGTGCAGAGGTGGCCACCACTTCGCCATTGGTTTCCTGCAACTTATAAATAGCCTTCAGATAGTTTTCTTCGGTAAATGAATGCACAATAGAAAAATTTAATCCCCCGAAGTTAGCTAAATAGGTATAATTTTTAAATTAGATGAGTCTAAATATATTATTATATTGTTCTAAATACATAATTTTACCCGTCTATATGCAAAAGTTTAAGATAATACTGGTAATTGTGTTGGTCATTACGGGACTTGTTGCCTGTGAGAAAATGCTGCCCTTCGCGCCCCCTGACGATGAATTGCTCGACGGGCCTGTAGAAGGCCTCAGCTATGAACAAAACAGGCGTTTCCTTGCAGGCGATGTGGCTTTTAATGATGAGGTATTCACCTCTCAAACCGGCTTAGGTTCCATCTTTGTTGCCACCAGTTGCGGCAGTTGCCATGCGGGTGATGGCAAAGGCCATCCATTTACGACTCTTACAAGGTTTGGGCAGACCGACAGCACAGGTAATCAATTCCTCCATTTGGGAGGGCCGCAATTGCAAAACAGGGCGCTGCCCGGTTATCTGCCGGAGGCAATACCTGCCGGGGCAACTTTCTCAAAATTTACCCCTCCTGCCAATACCGGCCTGGGTTTTTTAGAATTGGTAAGCGATGCGGATATACTGGCCCTGGCTGACCCAACGGATGCAGACGGCGACGGGATTTCAGGTGTGCCTAACTATGCGTTTCTCCCATCGTTCATTACACCTGTTGCCAACGCCATTCCACGTAACGGAAAATACATTCATCGTTTTGGTAAAAAAGCAGCCGCCTACAATTTGCTGCATCAAAC
>CAZWIM010000082.1:0-3793 GCA_964634265.1 uncultured Chitinophaga sp.
TCAGCAATAAATATCTGTCCCCCTTTCTTTGTAACCCTGAATAGCTCCGTAAGTATTTTCTTTTTCACAGGCGTTTCTAAATGATGAAATACAAGGCAAGATAATATCCGATCAAAACTGAAGTCAGTAAAAGGAAGTTTCTCTCCGTCATAAACAGTCAATTTAATATCCAGATTCTTTTGATTGATTTTATCTTCCGCTTTAATCAGGATGTCTTTATCAATATCTATCCCGGTTATTTTAATTTCTGGCCGATGCTCTTTCGCCATGATAGTAAGTGTTGCAGTGCCGCAACCAAAATCTAAAACAGAGGCTTTGTCTGTTAAATAGGAAATATTGATTAAGGACTGTTTGATGCTTGCTTCAGGCATTGTAATCCCCACAAAAAAATCATACAGCGGTGTGAGCCACCTGAATCGTAATGCTGAAACATATTTAACTTCTGTCATGACTTTAAAACTTTAATGATTATGTCCCGCCATTGGGTCGGCTCCTTTTTTAAATACATATTCACTGTGCAGTAAATAAGCACCGGTAAGTACTACCACATCACCGAACTTTAATCCTGATTTTATTTCAATACGGTCATCACTTTCAAGACCTGTTTGCACCATCACACTTTTAAATGTATTCTTCCCGGTTTGTATCCAAACTGTTGCTCCTTTGCCATCTCTTATTACTGCATCAATGGGAAGGGTGAGTGATTGACGCTGTGGGCTTTTCAATAATACATAGGCAGGCATACCAGGTTTTAACTGATTGCCAGGATTAGGAATAGATACCCGTATTAAATTAATTCTTGTATCAGGATTGATTTCCGGGTTAACGAATTCAATGCGGCCTTTGATTTCCTTATTCTCAAAATCAGGTAGCTGAACTATTGCTGTACTGTTTCTGTTAACTTCAGCAAGCTGTGAAGTATATACCTGCGCCTCTGCCCATAAAGTTGAAAGGTCGGCGAGTTTTACAATGGTTCCGCCTTCCATTACATAATCTCCTTCCCTGATGTCTGATTGTGTAATATAACCACCTGCTGTGCTGTAAAAGGTGGTGATTGGTGTTGCCTTTTTTGTTGTGGCCAGTTCGTTTATCTGTGCTTCACTTAAACCCCAAAGTAGTAGTTTGTTTTTTGCACTCTGTATTAACTGGTCAAAGTCTATGACGGTTTCATTGGTAAATGTTTTCTTTTTGTCAAGTGCAAGCAAATATTCCTGTTTGGCATTGTTTAGTTCTTCACTGTACAAATCATAAAGTGGCGAACCCTTTTTTACATAGTCTCCCAAATTTTTATAATACAGCTTTTCAATCCTGCCCATTATTCTTGAACTTACTGAACTTGCTTTCATCTGGTCGAAATTTAATGTAGCGGTCAATACTAACTGATCACCGATAGTACCGTTGCGGATAGTATCAGTTTGTATATTTCCCAATTGTATTTGCTGTTCACTTAACTGTAACTCATCCTTACTTTCACCATTCTTTTTTTTCACCGGAGTTAAATCCATTTTACAAATAGGGCATTTGCCCGGCTTATATTCGACTACCTGCGGGTCCATCGAGCAGGTATAATAAGTATCCGGGTCTTGCGGTATGTCCGTTTTGTTTTTACAGGAAATAAAAGAGAGTAAGGCTATTGCTATGATTATAGTATATCGCATAATCAGTTTTTTATTTTGATGAAACTTTCACTGTCCATTAAATATTGGGCATTGGCAGCAACCGAATCTGTTACCGTTAATCCGTTTAGAATTTGTATGTGTTTCTGATGAATGATGCCGGTATTAATCTTTACTGCCTTAAATCCACCATCTGTTTTACTGAAGACCACTTTATCCATACCTAAAGAAAGCACTGCTTCTTTTGGTAACCACCAGGCTTCTTTGCTATTTCCAAAAATGGTGGCCTTTACCTGGCTTCCGATTGGTATTTTCAGGCTGCTGTTATTAAAGTAAACTCTTGCAGTGAGTGTTTTGCTTTCTTTCCGGTAAAAGGGTTCAATGAAATCAACGCTTGCCCTGAAATCTTTATCCGGTGCAGTTTCAGGAACCACTCTTACGGTATTCCCAACTTTTACCAACGACTGATTATCTCCATAAATATTGAGAATCGCCCAGGCCCTGTCGGGGTTAAATACAGTGAAAACAGATTGACCTTTCTGAATATACATTCCTTCTTTTAAGGAAAGCTCCTCTGTTATCAGCGAAATATCTTTCATGATTCCTGCTGATGTGTTCATTGACCCGCCATTTGCCGCTTCGTGAATATGACCACTGTAATTGCTGTAAACAGAAATTGTAAGCGATGGCTTGCCTGATTGAATAACCTGTTGCAGTTGCTCATTACTCATGCCAAGCAGTAATAGTTTATCTTTTGCTGCCTGTATGAAGGTTAAGTTTTCTGCATCATTCTTTAACAGGAATAACAAATTCTGTTGTGCGGTTAATAATTCAGGACTGTAAATGTCCAGTATCTTTTGCCCTTTGTTTATCTTTTGATAACGGTATCGCACATACAGCTTTTCTATTCTGCCTGATACCCTTGCCGAAATACTTCCCACCTGTCTTGTATCATACGCAATATTTCCTAACGCCTCAATTTCAATTTGCTCACCTCTTTTCTCCATTGTTGTTACAGGAATGGATGATATTACAAATTCGTTGGTAGGTTTTAATAAAGATTCCAGTTCCACATCACTCACTTGCTTGCTGTCCGTTTCTTTTTTCACTAAATCCATTCCGCAGATTGGGCAGGTGCCGGGTTTATCCTTTATGATTTCGGGGTGCATGGGGCAGGTGTACTCCACTTTATCATGTTCATGATTGTCTTGTTCCATCTTCACTAAATCCATTCCGCACTTAGGACATGTACCCGGCTTATCGCTGAACACTGAATCTTCAGGCATGGGGCAGGTGTACATTTCTTTCGCTGCTTCTGCTTTATGACCTGCATGAGGGTCTTTATTATTGTTGCAGGCCACCGCAGCAACAATCAGTATCACACAACTTATAAAAACTAGTTTCTTCATTTTCTTCTTTAATTAACTCAATTGATATTGTAACATCATGCCATCGTCTTCATGTTCGAGATTATGACAATGGAAAACAAATTTGCCTGTGTTGCCTTCAAATGGAACAATCACTTTCACTGTTTCTCCCGGCATTACCAATACCGTGTCTTTCCACCCGGTTTCTGATGCAATCAGGTTGCCTCTTCCTCCACTTCGTTGCGCCACCTGGAAGAACACTCCATGCAGGTGCATTGGATGCGGCTCATCACCTTTGCTATTGTCAAACACCCATAGTTCGTTGGCATTGGCAGCAACATTTTCATCAATACGACTGCTGTCGAACAGTTTTCCATTAATGCGGTGACGCATCTGCATTCCATCGTTCATAGGATAGCCATGATGTTCCATTGCATTTGAAATTTCAAATGTTCTTATCTTTACAACAGATGAAGCAGGAACAGTTGTTATGTTTGACAGGATTGCAGGAACAGTGAATGTATCCGTAACAGTGCTGGCTATTTTAAACTTCATGATTCTAAATTGCTGCTTGCCCTGTGCATCTCCACCATTGCCAAACTCTTTGCTGATTAAAAATATTTCTGTGCCAACAGCATTACCGGTAAAATTTACCAGTACATCCAAACGTTCTCCGGGAGCAATCAATATTTCTTTTACTGAAGATGGGTTCCTCAATAATCCTCCATCATTCCCGATTATTATCATGTCCGCATTATTGCTTAGTGCAAGATTGTACACTCTTGCATTGGAACCATTTAAAATGCGAAG
>CAZWIM010000083.1:0-2790 GCA_964634265.1 uncultured Chitinophaga sp.
GCAATAAGGACAGTAATGAAAGGTTTGTGCAGGTTGGGGGAGGTTTCAGCAGGTTATCTCAGTAAGATAAAACAGCAGAATGTTCAACTTCCTTTGAGTAATTAAAAGGGGAGTCCTTTTCAAGCCTATGGAGCATTATTATCCCATGGTTTGAAAAATACCTAAAAATGGTTATTGACCTGTATTAATATTACTTATAGCATTGCATTCGGGTTGGCTTAAGCAATAGTTTGATTAAGTACTAAAATTGAAAGACATCATGAATCATCCGAAAAGCATGCAAGTAATAAAAACTGTACAATTATTTTTAATCATCCTGCAGTTGTTGGGTAATAAAAAGAGTTTGGCACAAAACAGCAGTTTTTACACAGATCAAAGAACAATAAATAACATAGTCAACCGCTCTTTCTCATCCATCGTTTCAGGGCAAAGCAGCAGCACAGATATCGGGAACTATGCCTCGCTTGATCCGTTAAACGGGTCTTTTACATTTAAAGGTTCTTTCGCTTTGTTACATAATAAAAAAGATTCTGCAACTGCTGTGTCCAGTCCGATGAAAGGGGGGAAGATATCATTTTTGACCATTAAGATAGATGGCGACCTTATATCCGGCAGTTATGCCAAACTCTTTGAAAATTCTGTTCTTAATACTAACGCTGCTGTACAGGCAGAATATTCATTTTGGCTGGGGAAAAGACCTGTTGTTTATAGCGCTTCTGATGATGTGGCAATGACGTTAAAAAGGAGAATGATTGACTCATTAAGAAGGGCAAAGAACCTTATGCTCGAGAGAAAAAGGTCCGAATACAGGGACTTAAAAACTATCGATTCAGTAAAGCTTTTACTGATTACTAACCGGAGCAGTCGGCTGCACTCAACCATTAGAGATATTGAAACGTCACGAAATAATCAGCTGTCAAAGTCTACCATTCCGTACGACAGTCTTAAATATTTCAATGACAGTCTTGCTTCATTGTATAAACTGAAATCAGCATTGTTTACTGATTCTATTAACCTGAGGCTTCTCCGTGATTCTGCTGATTACAGGTATATACTTGACAGTGCCGGAGATTTCCGTAATTATGAAAGGGAGTTGGTATTTTATGAGTACAAGAAGAATATCGAACAACTGGATAATATGGCTAAGGCAAAAGGTCTTAGTTTTAAATGGTTCACTTTTATTGGCGGGATCGGCAATAAAAGATATTACACTTTTGATGGCACTTTGCCACTGTCTCAGCAAATCATAAAGAATGATCTTGCTACATTCAAAGCCGGGTTTTCATATAACAATTACTTTCGGGATGACTTGCAGAAAAAAATAAGGTACTGGAATGTCGGAGTTGTAAGAGGAAGAGATAATAATACAAGCCTCTTGTCTACGGTGGAAGTTAACCAGACAAGGATTTACAAAAATGCGGCCGGTGATACAATAAGGCAGGTGTTGAAAAAATATAATTCATTTACAGATCCGATAACTGAAAACCAATATTGGGAATTCTTTGCCAACTTATACCTGCTGTCAGGTAACAGCAATTCCGGGCTTCATCCATTCACATCTTTTACTATCAGTGATAATGATCGAAAAGTTTTCAACTTAGGCCTTGGATATGTGATCTCTTTCAAAAACGTAAAGAAAGACGCTCCTGTTATCAATGCTGAAGGGTATATTAATTTTCAGGATCTGTTAAAAGAGTTTGATAAGGGCGCCAGTTTCTGGAACAGGAATGAGATCGGTGTCAGGTTTACATTACCATTGAACCTTTTTAATCAATAAATATGAAAAAGAAAAGTACAGGTAAAAAAGCCTTAAAAAAGAAAGCAGCAAAACCAGCGACAAAAAAACCTGCCCGGAAAAAGGCGGCAGTGGCGTCCAGTAAATCAAGGGCATATTGTAATGACCATAATACGTATTTAACCCCCTGGACAACGGATGCAGCAGCCCGTGCAACGATAAAATCGCATGAACAAACCTATCCTGACCATTCTTGTATTGTCCTGAAAAAATAAAAATGGTTTAAGCAGGTACTTGCATTGTTTGTCTGTGCTCCCCCCAACCAGCCGGGCAGTGGTACAGGCTCGTGAAATATTATTTAGTTTAATTGGTTAGAAACTATATTCAGTCATTAAATAGTGGGTTATGAATTTAACACAAGAGCCGGTTTTTCAGTCATTTGGTGAATCGCTTAATCAAATATTCACTGCTGAAAAAATTAAAGAAACCCCATCCAACAGAAGGGCATATGAAATTCATGCATTCCTCGAAGAAGTATCCCGGCATTTAGCTGCATTTGAAGAACAAAATAAAATGGCACCTGCTGAAGAACTGGCAAAATGCATCAATTCCTTCCGTGACTTGTATAATATACTTATGCCAAAAGCAAAAGAGCTTATCGGGCTGACAGAAAAAGGGGAAAGCAAAAACTACGGTGTGGCAGCCACTTCAGGTAATGATGACAAAGAAGTGGAACATAGCTGTGATAAAGTGGGTGAACACAGCCGGGAGGCATTTAAGGAATTATTCAGTGAAACCCGGGAGAGGGAGAGGAGTGAAATCATCCGGGAATGGAATGACAATATCAGAGCAGACCTTAGTGATTGCATTGATATAATCAGAGGCAAAAAAGGAGACGATTGATTTTTTCCGCCCCACCCACACTGTTTTCGCACCTGCCGTTAATCCCTCCACAAGAATCTGTTATTTAGCAATGTGTGATGTAGGAGACTCGTCGGGGAAGGAAAAAATTAATGGAAAGGGTTTAGAATCTTGCAGCAATACAAGTCATTTTA
>CAZWIM010000084.1:0-2686 GCA_964634265.1 uncultured Chitinophaga sp.
AGGGACAAAGAATTGCTAGCGGCGCTTACCTGGTATTGGTTTCAGATGATGGCAGGAAGGAAAGAACAGCTACAAAAATTTTCTTTATCAGTAAATAATGCCGAATAAACTACATAAGACCAAGGGCATTGTTTTAAGAACAGTGAAGTATGGAGAGACAAGTGTGATTGTTACCATATTCACGGAACTGTTTGGCATACAATCTTACTTAGTGAATGGGGTCAGGGCATCTTCAAAAAAGGGAACCGGTAAAGCCAATATGTTTCAGCCGGCTGCTATTCTTGACCTGGTGGTTTATCACAACGAGCTAAAGCAACTCAATCGTATTAAAGAATTTAGGTGGTCAATAATCTACCAGCATATATTGACCGACGTACCTAAGAATGCGGTGGCTTTGTTCATGGTAGAATTGCTGACCAAATGTTTGAAGCAGCCAGAAAGCAATCCCGACCTGTTTCATTTTGTGGAAGACTGTTTTTTATACCTGGATAACAGTTCAGGAACTGTAACGGCCAACCTTCCCTTATTTTTTGCACTTCACCTGCCGGTGCATTTTGGATTTCGCATAGCCGATAATTACAGCGAAGAAAATCACTATCTCGATCTGCTGGAGGGTAGCTTTACTGAAGTTCAGCCTCATCATCCACATTTCCTTGAAGAAAAGCAGGCAGCTGTTACTTCACAACTCTTGAAAGTAATGCAGCCGGAAGAACTGGAAGACATCAAGCTGAACCATGAGTTTCGGAGGCAATTGCTGCACCGCTTTGAAATCTATTATGCGCTGCATATACAGGATTTTGGGACAATGAAAAGCTTGCCTGTATTGAGAGAGGTGTTAGGATAATTTTGTTGAGCTGGAATAGCTCATGTTTATTAAAGAAATGCCCGGCTTCTTCTTTTTTTCAAAACTGCCCAACTCTTTTTCCCATTGAAGTGCTTTGGCTCCATTGATTGTGGCCCATTGTAAAATGGTTTCCTCCGGTATATGCGGAAAGTGTTTCCTGATTGCTTCTATTTCTTTGGCGATGCTCAACTGCCAGTTGCTGCTATAGCTGTCGGTCCCCAAAACAATGTGGCAGTTATGTTTCATCAGCATATCAATTGGAGGCACTTTGTTTTCAATATACAGGTTGGCATTTATGCATAAACAATACACCAGTTTTAATCCGTTCGTTGATGCATATTCATTGGCCCAAATCACATCTTCTTCTGGCATAAATGTGTTGTGAATAAGCAAAATAGTTTGTCCGTTATTAAAATATGGGAGTACAGAGCGAATGCTGCTTTTGCCCGTTACCGGGAAGGGAGATTGCCCAATACCAAAAATCTTAAAGAGTTTGAGGTATTCACCACCGCCCGTTTTGTATAACTCGTCTTCTGCGGGGTGTTCCTGGTTGTGGATAGAAATTATTTGTCCGGCGGTTAACTGGTTGATTAGTTTAAATGTTTTTGGGCTTATAGAGTAGGGTGCATGTGGCACCAGTGAAGTACGGTTGTCCATGATCCATGAACCATGAACCGTATTAAATGTTGCAGCTACTTTTCTGTAATGTGCTATGTTCTCCTCTGCTTTTTCATCCGTAAAACTCAGCACCTCCACAAAGTTTTGCCAGCGGATATGACTTTTTCTTTTAACTCCGGCAGTATCGGCAGTATTACCAATATCCCCCACGGCTACGATGCCATTATCATACATTTCTTTTTCAGCAGCTGTAATAGCCAGTTGTATTACTCCGGGGGAAAAATCCCTTTTGGTTACTACCGAACATAAAAACTCAATCAGGCCTGTATGAGGTGGTATTACATCTTTAAGATGGCTAAGCTCCAGGTGGCAATGGCAATTAATAAGCCCTGGCGCCAGAATACCATCTAACTCCTGTACATTCTCGCCGGCCTCTTCTTCGGGAACGATATTGTCAAAAACCCCATCTTCATCCGTGATCAATACTTTCCCCTGGTGAAACTGGTAACCATCAAATATCCTGTCCGCTTTGAATTTTCGGTAGTTCATACTCAAAATTCAAATTTCAGCACTCAAAAACCAAATCGCTAAATTTGCGCCCCGAGATAAACACTATGTTAGACAGATTAGAAGCCATAAAAGCCCGGTTTGACCAGTTGGGTATTGCCCTTACCAATCCTGAGATTGTAGGTAACAACAAAAAATTTGCTGAAACCAGTAAGGAATACCGCAGCCTGGAAAAAATCGTTGTGGCGTATAATGATTACAAGAAGATACTGGACGACATAGAATTTTACAAAGAAGCATTGGAAGGGGGTGATGAGGAAATGAGGGAACTGGCAAAACTGGAAGCCCCAGCTCTTGAAGAAAAAAAAGAAAGGCAGGAGGCATTTATTCGCCAGTTGCTGATTCCAAAAGATCCGCAGGATGAGAAAAATGCAATCCTGGAAATAAGAGCAGGCACTGGTGGTGATGAAGCAAGCCTGTTCGCCGGAGATTTGTTGAGAATGTATATGCGCTACTGCGAAAGACGTGGCTGGAAAACAGCCATCCTGAGTGAAAATGAAGGAACAGTAGGCGGATACAAAGAAGTTCAACTTGAAGTCACCGGAGATGATGTGTATGGTACGCTGAAGTTTGAAAGTGGTGTACACCGTGTGCAGCGGGTACCTGATACCGAAGCTTCCGGAAGGGTACATACTTCTGCAGCTACAGTAGCGGTAA
>CAZWIM010000085.1:0-2639 GCA_964634265.1 uncultured Chitinophaga sp.
TTACCGCTACTGTAGCTGCAGAAGTATGTACCCTTCCGGAAGCTTCGGTATCAGGAACCCGCTGTACCCGGTGTACACCACTTTCAAACTTAAGCGTACCATACACATCATCACCAGTAACCTCCAATTGCACTTCCTTATAACCACCAACTGTTCCTTCATTTTCACTCAGGATAGCTGTTTTCCAGCCTCTTCTTTCGCAATAGCGCATATACATTCTCAACAGATCTCCGGCAAACAGGCTAGCCTCATCACCACCAGTGCCTGCTCTTATTTCCAGGATAGCATTTTTCTCATCCTGCGGATCTTTCGGAATCAGCAACTGGCGAATAAATGCCTCTTGCTTTTCCTTTTTTTCTTCAAGAGCAGGAGCTTCTCCTTTTGCCAGTTCTCTCATTTCTTCATCGCCTCCCTCCAACGCTTCTTTATAAAATTCTATGTCGTCCAGTATCTTCTTGTAATCATTGTATGCCACAACGATTTTTTCCAGGCTGCGATACTCTTTACTGGTTTCAGCAAATTTCTTATTGTTTCCTACAATCTCAGGATTGGTGAGTGCAATACCTAACTGGTCAAACCTTGCTTTTATGGCTTCTAATCTGTCTAACATAATATCAATCTCGGGGCGCAAATTTAGCGATTTGGTTTTTGAGTGCTGAAATTTGAATTTTGAGTATGAACTACCGGAAATTCAAAGCGGATAAATTATTCGATGGTTACCAGTTTCAAGATGATAAAGTGCTGATTACAGATGAAGAAGGAAATTTTGAAAGCATAGTATCTGAAGAAAATGCCGGCGAGGGCATACAACAATTGGATGGTATCCTGACACCCGGGCTTATTAATTGTCACTGCCACCTGGAGCTCAGCCACCTTAAAAATGTAATTCCACCACATACAGGCCTGATAGAGTTTTTATGTTCGGTAGTAACAAAACGGGATTTCTCCCCGGAAGTAATACAAAAGGCAATTGAACTTGCTGAAAAAGAAATGTATGAGAATGGTATAGTAGCAGTCGGGGATATCGGTAATACAGCAGATACTGCAGAAATAAAAAGAAAAAGCCATATCCGCTGGCAAAATTTTGTGGAAGTGCTGAGTTTTACAGATGAAAAAGCAGAAGAGAATATCACTCATTATAAGAAAGTAGCGTCCCAATATGAAACCGTCCATGGTCCATGGACCACGGACCATCGCACATCACTGGTGCCCCATGCGCCTTACAGCATTTCTCCTAAAACCTTTCGACTGATTAACCAGTTAACTGCCGGACAAATCATCTCCATTCACAACCAGGAGCATCCTGCAGAAGATGAGTTATACAAAACTGGTGGCGGTGAATACCTGAAACTGTTTAAGATTTTTGGCATTGAGCATTCTCCCTTCCCGGTAACAGGCAAAAGCAGTATTCGTTCTGTACTCCCCTATTTTAATAATGGCCAAACCATTTTTCTTATTCACAACACATTTATGCCTGAAGAGGATATTATCTGGGCTAATGAGTATGCAGCAACGAAAGGACTGAAACTGGTGTATTGCTTATGTATAAACGCCAACCTGTATATTGAAAACAAAGTGCCGCCAATCGATTTGCTGATGAAACATAACTGCCACATTGTTTTGGGTACTGACAGCTATAGCAGCAACTGGCAGTTAAGCATCGCTAAAGAGATGAAAGAAGTAAAAAAGCATTTTCCGCATATATCAGAAGAAACCATTTTGCAATGGGCCTCTCGTAATGGAGCAACAGCATTGGGATGGCATGATAAGCTGGGAAGTTTTGAGAAGGGAAAGAAGCCAGGTATTACTTTACTGGATAAAAATTTCTGCAACTCAAAAAGGTTATCCTAACACCTCCCTCAAGACCGGCAAACTCTTCATTGTTCCAAAATCCTGTATATGCAAAGCATAATATGTTTCATAGCGGTGCAGTAGCTGCCTGCGAAACTCATGGTTCAGCTTGATATCTTCCAACTCTCCCGGTTGCATTACTTTCAAAAGCTGTGAAGTGACTGATGATTGTTTTTCTTCCAGGAAATGAGGATGACGAGGTTGAACATCAGTAAAGCTCCCTTCCTGAAGATCAAGATAACAGTTTTCTTCGCTGTAATTATCTGCTATGCGAAAACCAAAATGAACCGGCAAGTGAATTGCAAAAAACAACGGGAGATTAGCTATTACAGTTCCTGCACTATTATCCAGGGATAGAAAACAGTCTTCCACAAAATGAAACAGGTCAGGATTACTTTCCGGCTGCTTCAAACATTTGGTCAGCAGTTCTACCATGAACAACGCTACTGCGTTTTTAGGCACATCAGACAAAATGTGCTGGTAAATAACACCCCACCTGTATTCTTTAATGCGGTTGAGCTGTTTTAATTCATTATGGTAAACCACCAGGTCAAGAATAGAAGCGGGTTGAAACATATTGGCCTTTCCCGTTCCTTTTTTGGAACTTGCCCTTACCCCATTCACCAGGTATGATTGTATACCAAACAGCTCGGTAAACATGGTAACAATCACACTTGTCTCTCCATACTTAACTGTTCTTAATACAATACCTTTTGTTTTATGTAGCTTATCCGGCATTATTTGCTGATAAAGAAAATTTTTGTTGCTGTTCTTTCCTTTCTGCCATC
>CAZWIM010000086.1:0-2545 GCA_964634265.1 uncultured Chitinophaga sp.
ATGCAGATACATTAGCAGGATTGAATGACTTTTGGGGCATAATCCCGTGCTCCTTAAGATACTGCCGGGAATATCCGTTGCTGATCTTTACCTGTAATCCTTTTGTGATCTGAAATCCGATGCTGAGGGTCGAATTGAAGACATGAGTCTTGTTATTAAACCATCTTTCAAGAACAGACATGGGGTTAATCCATGTCGAATTCTCCCAATTCAAGGCCCCGGAAGGGAGGTATAGTCTGGGGGCGTTAGGTGCAAGCGTAATTCGTCTTGATACATCTTCACGGGGAAGTATATTATTATTTATAAGATAAGAACCGGACAATGAAAATGTAAATCTCTTGTCCTGCGATTGGTGGTTTAACGAAAGAGAACCATTAATTTTTTCTGAACCAAAATCACCTGGGAAAACTGTAGTTTCTTTATAGTATCCGCCATTGACAAAAAATTGTGTAAAAGCATTGCCACCCGACACTCCAAAATTGACATTCGTTTGATCAACCGTTTTGCCAATTAGTTCTTCCTGCCAATCGGTGTAGCGGGTCGTATCCCAAAGTAACATATCGGGAGCATTTGAATTGGTCATTGCAGTTCCATCGTTTGAAAAAGCTTCCCTGCGCATGGCTAGATACTGGGCGGTGGACATAAGCTCCATTTTTCTGGTAACAGCACCGGCTCCTCTGTGCAGCTTTACAAAAAACCGGGTTTGCTCTGTATTCGCTTTTTTAGTGGTTATAAGAATTACTCCATTAGCACCACGAGATCCATAGATGGCCGTTGCATCCGCATCCTTAAGTATATCAATCCGCTCAATATCGGTCGGATTTATATTATCCAGCGGACTACTGTAACTGCCTGCTCCGCCAAGTGCATTATTCAGGGTCGTTGACGGAAACGGAACACCGTCCAGTATTATCAACGGGGTATTGCCGTTGGCGATACTATTGCGACCCCGTAATTGAATGAGAACCTGGGAACCCGGCGCTCCCGAGGCCTGTTTAATCTGAAGCCCGCTGATTCGGCCTTGTAAAGTAAGGATAGGGTTAGAAACGGGTTGCTTACTGATTTCTTCATGGGTAATACTGGATTGCGAACTGGTAGAAAGTCGTTTTGTTGTTTTCCCATAAGCTATTACCATTGTTTCATCCAACACATTAATCCGCTGTTCCACAACTATTAACTGGTAATTATTCCCACTGGCTTCGATCTCCTGCGAAATGATTTCACCGCCAGTTATAAGTAGAGTCGCTTTCAAGGGTACGCTTAAAAGAATGAATTCACCATACGCATCGGTCGCAGTAGCCATTCCGGTTTGTTTGATGGTTATGGTAATTCCTGCAAGGGGTTCGTTTTGCATGTTTACCACTTTTCCACGCAACTCCCTTGAAAGAGGGGCTGGTTTTTCAATAATCTTTTTTTTGACAATAATATGTTTCCCTTCTATGGTATATCCAAGCGGTTGCTGGAAAAAGCATAAACGGAGAATAGAATCAAGAGGCGCATTGTTAACAGAAAAACTAACCGGGCTGCCAAGGGCCAGAACTTCTTCAGAGTACAGAAACCGGTAATCACTCCGCTGTTCAATTTGAGCAAACACCCTGGCGAGGGAAGCCCGTTGAAAAGAAAACGTAAATGTTTGTGCCACTCCGTTCAGTGACACAAAAAAGAAAACTAATAGCAGCACTTTGCGCAAGAATCGGTGTCTCCATTTTCGGGTTAAAAGCATAGCTTTGGGTTGCCTGCCTTACCGGCAGGTAGGTTTGGGTTAATCAATAATCGTTTCCGCGATATAGTTGGGGTAACCCAGACACGCCGGGAAGTGTTAGCGCACAACCCGGTTTTTTATTGGATTACCTTACTGAGTGACAATGATCGTATCACCTTCAATTTTAAAATGCACCTGACCTGTTGCTTCCAGTAATTTCAGCAATTGGGAAATAGGTACATTTCGGTCAATGGTTCCGGTAAAATGATCGGTTATCTTATCCTGATAAACAATCTTTGCATCATACCACCGTTCCGCCATTCGCATCACTTCTTCAATGGTCGTATTCTTCAATTTGAATTGGTTCTTTGTCCAGGCAACAACAGGGGAAATGTCAACTGTCCGGATATCCCATTCACCCAATCGCACTATTATTTGTTGCCCTGGCAATAATTGTTCGTTTCGCTGGGAAGCACTGACATTTACTTTTCCTTCTGTTAGGGTAACCCTTAATCCATCTTCATCAGGATAAGCATTAATATTAAAGGCTGTTCCGAGTGCAGTAATATCAACTCCGTTTACTGAAACAATAAAGGGATGAGCAGCGTCCTTTGCCACCTCAAAATAGGTTTCGCCGGTTACCGTGACCCGCCGTTCGCTTCCAGAGAACCGGGAAGGATAACGTATGGAGGAACTTGAATTGATCCATGCTTTACTGCCATCGGGTAACAGCAGTTCGTAAAATCCTTTTCGGGGGATACTGATCTCATGCATTTCAGGTTCTGCAACTGTATTGCTGTAAACCACCATCCCATTTACAATCCGCACTTCGCTGTTGATGAT
>CAZWIM010000087.1:0-2277 GCA_964634265.1 uncultured Chitinophaga sp.
ATATTAAAAAGTATATTGGTCTTTTTGATGAAAAACCGTATTACGGCAGCAAAGGGTATGTACCAAATAAATTCCCATTGTCTACCTATGCAGCAATGATAACTTTCCTTGATGATCAGGTTGGCCTGATTACAGAAAAGATTAAGGCACTGGGGCTTGATAATAACACCATCATAATGTTTAGCAGTGATAACGGAGCCGCAGCAGCAGGGGGGGCTGATCCGGAATATTTTAACAGTGTAAAGGGCCTGAGGGGTTTAAAAATGGAATTGTTTGAAGGCGGAATCAAGATGCCTTTCATTGCCCGCTGGCCTGGAAGGATTCCTGCTGGTTCTCGTTCAGATTTGATATCAGTACAGTACGACATGATAGCCACTTTTGCAGAACTGACGAATCAAAAACTTTTATCAACAGATGGTGTTTCTCTTTTGCCGGAGCTGTTAGGTAAAAAAGAAAAGCAGGAACAACATGCTTACCTGTATTTTGAGTATCCTGAAAACGGCGGACAGGTGGCAATAAGGATGGATAACTGGAAGGCAATAAAGCGAAATCTGAAAAAAGATCCTCAATCGCCGTGGATGATTTTTGATCTTGCTAAAGATGAGAGGGAACAAAATGATGTAGCTGTCAATTATCCTGAACTGGTGAAAAAATTTGACAACATCTTAAAAATGGAACATCAATGTTCGCATATCAGGGATTGGGAATTCGTTGATCCAAAATTTGAAAAATAATTTATGAAAAAGATATTTGTACTGCTGTTATTAATAATGTCTGGGCTGGTCTTGCAGGCGCAAACTTATCAGCCATCGGCAGAAAATCTTGCTGCCCGTAAATCTTTTCAGGACAGGAAGTTCGGACTCTTTATCCACTGGGGACTTTCCAGTGTGCTGGGTGCCGGAGAGTGGGTGATGAATAACCGGAGCATTAAAGTAAAGGATTACAGCAGGTTGCTTAATGTGTTCAACCCCCAGCAATTCAATGCAATTGAATGGGTGGCCGCCGCCAAAAGTGCAGGAATGAAGTATATTGTCTTCATCACCCGTCATCACGACGGATTTTCCAATTGGGATACAAAATACAGCGACTGGAAGATTACCAATACCCTATACGGAAAAGATGTGCTGAAAGCTCTGGCAGAGGAATGTAAAAAGCAGGATATGAAACTGGGGCTCTATTACTCGACGTTAGATTGGTACAGGACCGATTATCCTTATGAAACCGGCAGGACTGGTAAAGGAACAGGAAGAACAGGCAAAAGCAACTACGACAGTTATTTGCAATTCATGAAAAACCAGTTGACAGAGTTACTGACTAACTATGGTGACATCATGTCCATATGGCTTGATGGCCATTGGGACCAGACCAACCCGGAAGGAAGTGCTGATATGTCATCAAGGATTGACTGGAAATATGAGGAGCTCTATTCGCTTATTCATCGCCTGCAACCGCAGTGCATGATCGGTAATAACCATCATCTGGATCCTATTCCTGGTGAAGATTTCCAGATGTTTGAAAAAGATTTACCCGGTCAAAATAAATCAGGGTTAAGCTACCAGGAAGCTTCAGCAGAATTACCGCTTGAAACCTGTGAAACGATGAATAATTCCTGGGGTTACAATATCACAGATAACAGTTATAAATCTGTAAAAACAATTGTGCAGTATCTTGTTAATGCTGCCGGACTTAATACGAATTTGCTTTTAAATGTAGGCCCAATGCCTAATGGAAAAATACAACCAGAATTTCTTGATACATTGAAAGCAACCGGTGAATGGATGAAGCAGTACGGCGAAACCATTTATGGGACGAGAGGATTTGAAATGCCTGCAAGGGATTGGGGTGTAATCACACAAAAAGAGAAGACACTATACATACACATTCTGAAAATACCAACTGCAAACTATATTTTCATTCCGGGCATTAAAGACAAAATCAGTGAAGCAGCTCTTTTTACAAGTGGGGAAAAATTAAAGTTCAAACAGCAGGAAGAAGGAACATTCATTTACCTTAATAATATTTCTTTCGACGGGATAAATACAATCCTCCGTGTTCAGTTAAAATAGCACTTTTCTCAGTCAGATTTAATTATATTAACAATGCTCAATAACTAATCATGAAACGTGTTGTAATAATATTTATACTTTTTTGCATTTCCGAATCCCTGCTGTCGCAAACAAGACATTATTTTTCTTTAGAAAAAGACGAGTTTTTACTTGACGGTAAGCCTTTCCAGATCATTAGCGGAGAGATACATCCAGCAAGGATACCAGCCGA
>CAZWIM010000088.1:0-2189 GCA_964634265.1 uncultured Chitinophaga sp.
GCCTGGCATTATTCTTTTACGGCACAGCAGGATATAGATGGTTTAAAAAAACTCTATGGTGGCAATGAAGCCTTTGCACAAAAACTGGAAGAACTCTTTACCACACAAACAAGACTCAGCGGCAGGGAACAGGCCGATGTAACCGGCCTGATCGGCCAGTATGCACATGGTAATGAACCCAGTCATCACATGGCTTATTTATTCAACTATGCCGGCAAACCCTGGCGCACACAAGAGCTGGTTCATAAGATCTGCACGGAATTTTATCCTAATAATCCCGACGGGCTTATTGGCAATGAAGACTGCGGCCAGATGAGTGCCTGGTTTGTTCTCAGCGCAATGGGTTTTTATCCTGTTACCCCCGGCAGCGGTGATTATGCATTAGGCACCCCATTATTTGATGAAGTAAAACTGCAGCTTGAAAATGGTAAATCGTTTATCATAAAAGCAAAAAACAGAAAGAAAGAAAATTTTTATGTACAGGATGTATTACTTAACGGTAAAAAACATCTGGCGACTTTTATCCGGCACAGTGACCTGGAAAATGGCGGCAGCCTTGTTTTCACAATGGATAAAAAGCCAAATACAGCCCGGGGTGCGGCAGAAAAAGATATGCCGCATAGTTTAGTAAACGATAACCATTTTGTAGCCGTCCCTTATTTTGACATCGACAGCTATAAATTTAAAACCTATGTAAATGTGCGATTAAAGCATATAGATCCTGCTGCAGCTATTTTTTACAGTATTCAAAATGCTAATGGCATTGACGGAAGTATTACCCGCTTTACTACACCGTTTACAATTAGCAACACTACGGTAGTAAAAATATATGCGTTGAAAAACGGTATTAAAAGCCCTGTTACTTCCCGAAAATTTTACCGTATTCCCTCCGACATCAGCATTACCGTACTCAGCGAGGTACACCCGATGTACACAGCAGGAGGCAAAGAAGCATTGATAGACGGCATCACCGGAACAGAAAACTGGAAGACCGGCGACTGGCAGAGTTATTACGGAAAAGATTTTGAAGCGATCATTGATCTGCAAAAAGAAAAACCTTTGCAGTATGTGGGAGTGCATGTATTGCAGGAAGTAAGCCCATGGATCATCTATCCCAAAGAAGTGATCTTCGAAATGAGCAACGACGGCAAAACATGGCAGCCGCTGCTGGCTGTTGTCAATCCTGTTGGTACAGATACAAAAGGTCCTGTTCACCAGCAACTGGGCGGGGCAGTTACCGCCAAAGCAAGATATATAAAAGTAAAGGCGGTTAACGGTGGTAAACTACCCGGCTGGCATGAAAGCGCCGGTTCGCCCAGTCACTTATTTATTGATGAAGTGATCGTCCGCTAATACCCTCTGCATGGTAGCTTTTTTCATGTTAGTTTAACGAACTTAGTGCAGTGGTCAGCTTTTTGACCCTATGAATTACAAAAACCAATGATGTCATCTCCGCTACGCAATACGATTGTTATTGTTTGTTCTTTTATCTTCTTCTGCCAGGGTATTATCAATGCCCAGGAACCCACACTGGTGTTACAAACCGGTCACCTCGATGCAAAAGAAAATGAAAGCCTGGTTAACAGTATTCAATTCAGTCCTGATAATAGATTTATATTGACCGGCGCCAGGGACGGGCAGGTAAAATTGTGGCATACCGAAACAGGAAAGCTGGTTTATACATTACCGGCCGATAATTATTCGGCCAATGCTGCTTTTGCCGGAGGGGGTGAATATATCATCACCGGCGGATCTTCTTCCTTGAAGGGATGGAAAACGGCCACGGGACAGTTATTGTATGAAATAAAAGCGGCTGATTTTGCTTTCATGGATTATCATTTGTCGCCGGATGGAAAATATTTAGCTGCCTGGAAAGAAGATAAGTTATTAATAATGTCTGTTGCCAATGGTAAAATCATTGACAGTGCTGCAGCAGATGGTTCGGCCGGTGAAGCAGTGATGGCAGGTTTTGCTGCCACAGCTCCTAAGATCTTTTTCATCCGGAATAATAAGGTGATAGAAAGAAATTACCTGTCGCATGCTGATCTGCGCCAGTATGGAAGCGGAGATGATATCCGGTCGCTGCTGGCAGACGATGATAAACTGGTAATCATCTATTATTCCAGAACAGTGGAAGTGTATAATCATACTACCGGGAAAAAACTATCCACCGCCAAAATCAACCTTCC
>CAZWIM010000089.1:0-1830 GCA_964634265.1 uncultured Chitinophaga sp.
GTTGTTAATGTGTTGCTGACATAAGCGGTCAACCTACCAGGATCAAGCTGACGGCAGCGTTGCAACATATCTTTAATAAATTGTTTCATGCCAGCATCCCTGCCCCGCAATTCATTTCCCACACCCCAGGAAAAAACAGAAGGATGATTGTAATAATTCATCACCATTCCTTCCAGTTGTTTCATTGCTATTTTACAGATCGTATCATTTACCGGTGTTTCCGGCCCCCACAAAGGAATTTCCTGCTGCACCAGTATGCCGTTTCTGTCGCAAAACTCATAAAACAAATCATCCTGCTGAAAATGCTGACGGGTGAAAATGGCATTCACATTCTTCATTAGTTTACAATAACGAAGAATAACTGAATCAGGCTCTGCCAAGCCATAATCCGGATTTGATCCTGCTGTCCATTCCACCCCCATAAGCTTTACCCGCTCTCCATTAAAAAAGGTCTGGCCATCCACAAACTTAATTTCCCTAAACCCGGTAACAGCACTTATATTGTCATCATTTTTCCGGCCTTCGACAACCGTTACATCCACCCGGTAGAGATAGGGATAATCAAAATGCCAGGGATTTACTTTGGGCAACAAGACCTGTACAGTTCCCGTATTATTATGCCAGGCAGGCTGTAATTCTTTTTCAAAAATCACCTGAGAAGATGGCTGATTTTCTTCCCTGATTCTTATAAGAAACCGAGCATTCTTTACCGGTATATCAAAACCCAGTTTTATTTGCAAGTTTCCTTCGCCTGTTTGTAAGTTTAACTTTGGAGAAAGATGAATATATGTTGCTGCAAGCGGTTCTGAAATTATCAAAGAGGTTTTCCGGATAATTCCTCCATCATTGGGCCAATCAAAAGAATTACCAAAAGGAACTTTTTCTTTGCTATACTCATTATTTACCGCAACTGTGATCCTATTTTCCCTGCCGATCAATAAATGATCACTCAGGTCAACCAGAATTTTACTAAACCCATCGCCCTTATTTTCTGCAACTTGTTTTCCATTAAGATAAATAATACTGGTATGATTAACAGCCCCTATTTGCAATACTACTCTACGTTTCTTCCAGGCTGAAGGCGCCTTGATTTTTCTTTGATACCAGGCCCATCCGTAATGATTCTGATTTTCTTCTTCAACATTCCATGTATGAGGCAACTGCACTGTACGGGAAAAAGACAGTTCGGATTCATACCACTTTTCTTTCAACCCTGTGGCTTGTTTATCTATCACAAACTGCCAGTTGTCATTCAAATGCACGGTATCCCTTTGCGAATAAATTTTCGATACCGAAAACAATATTGTTACTAAAAATAATATTCGCATAGTTGACTTTTTATTGCATAGCCCGATGTCCGGAAATCGTTGCAGCAGACTGCTGGTGCAGATCAAAAACAATTACTTCATTTTCACCTTTCTTTAGCCATGAGGCCGGACAATACAACCTTTGCTGCGGACCTATATTCCAAAACCTACCCAGGTTATGGCCATTAATATATAACACCCCTTTTGTATAACGGCTCATATCAAAGTATGTATCACCGGTTTCTGAGAGCATAAACTCTCCTTTGTAGAAACCGCAAAGCTTATCCTGATGCTTACTGCTTCCTTTTTGCAGATTTAATGATGTCATAAATTTTTCATCCATTGGCAGCAGAAAGGTTTCCCAGTTCATTAATGTCATGCCATTCAAAGTTACCCGGTCAGTAATGCCTTTTCGATCAATCATGAATTGTGCAAAGTTGATATGGCCCATTCCTTCAACGAGTATTTCAAGTAGGGGATCTTTCACGTCTGATTTGGGAAGATCCACTTCCCATTTGCCACC
>CAZWIM010000090.1:0-1589 GCA_964634265.1 uncultured Chitinophaga sp.
GACCTTCGTGACCGCTATGGCATTACCCAGCTATTGTTTGGTGAAGAACTGAATAAACAACTTGAGGAAAATCCGCTGGGCCGTGAATTTGTGCTGCAGGCTACCGGCACTGTCAATGAAAGAAGTAATAAAAACCCCAATATCCCCACCGGCGATATTGAAATATTGGTTTCTTCTTTTAGAATTCTGAATAAGTCAGCCGTGCCACCCTTCACCATACAGGACGATACTGATGGTGGCGATGACCTGCGGATGAAATACCGTTTCCTCGACCTGAGAAGAAATGCAGTAAAGAAAAATATCGAACTGCGGTATGCAGTAAACAGGGCTGCCAGGAACTACCTGCATGCTCAGGGCTTCATGGATATTGAAACACCTTTCCTGATCAAATCCACACCAGAAGGTGCCAGAGATTTTGTTGTTCCATCCAGGATGAATCCCGGCCAGTTTTATGCCCTGCCTCAATCGCCCCAAACCTTCAAGCAACTGCTGATGGTTAGTGGCTATGACCGTTACTACCAGATTGTAAAATGCTTCCGTGATGAAGACCTGCGGGCCGACCGTCAGCCTGAATTTACCCAGATAGACTGCGAAATGGCTTTTGTAGAGCAAGAGGATATCCTGAATATGTTTGATGGTATGGTGAAATCCATTTTTAAAGAAGTAAAAGGAATTGATTATACCGAAGCTGTACCGAGAATGACCTGGGAAGATGCAATGTGGAATTATGGTAATGATAAACCGGATATTCGTTTTGGGATGAAGTTGCTTAACCTGAAAAAACCTGCTACTGTTTATGTTGATAAAGCAGATAATGCTTCACTAATAAATAGCGCTGATTTCAAAGTTTTTGATGAGGCAGAAACAGTGCTGGCGATAGCCGTTCCCGGTTGCAGTGAATACAGCCGTAAACAAACAGATGAACTGACTGAGTGGGTAAAACGGCCGCAGATTGGTATGAAGGGACTGGTCTTCATTAAGTGTAATGCAGACGGAACTTATAAAAGCAGTGTAGACAAATTCTACAGTGAAGAAAAATTAAAAGCCATTGCTGATGCGGCCAATGCAAAGGCAGGGGATCTTATTTTAATTCTTGCTGGTGCAGAAGAAAGAACAAGAAAAGCAATCAGTGAACTAAGACTGGAGATGGCAGAACGGCTGGGTATGCGCAAAAAAGATGAATTCAAATTGGTGTGGGTACTCGACTTCCCTTTGTTTGAATATGACGAAGAGGGTAATCGTTGGGTGGCCCGCCATCATCCGTTCACTTCACCCAAGCCTTCACAGATCGAAACGATGATCAATAACAACCCGGTTATAGAAAATGCTACCGAATACCTGAAACATCCTTATGCCAATATCAAGGCCAATGCCTATGATATGGTATTAAACGGTAACGAGATTGGCGGTGGTTCTATCCGTATTTTCCAAAGAGAGTTGCAAGAGAAAATGTTTGCTGCGTTGGGCATGGATGCAGCTGAGCAACAACACAAATTCGGGTTCTTGTTAGGTGCATTTGAATACGGCGCTCCGCCACATGGTGGCATTGCTTTTGGTTTTGACAGGCTTTGTTCTATTCTCGGCGGCAG